>JBBPYK010000001.1:0-32406 GCA_038199985.1 Actinomycetales bacterium
GCCGCCGGCGAACGCCGTATCCTCGCCCGGGGTAGAGACGGCGCAGTCCACAGTTACACCATGGAGGAATATGGTGTAAGCCGAGCCGGGCAGGGCCCTAGGCTTACCACTGTATGGGGTCACATGATCTATACCAGCCTCATTTTTTTAGGCCTCATTGTGTTCATCTACGGGTACACAGAATTATACTTCCGCCCTATCCCAACACCTCCATGGGGCGGGTGGCTACTCGGCGTGGCCATCCTCGCGATTCTTGTATATGCCTCAAAGAACCTCAAAAAGGAGTGGCACGCCCACAAGCTACGTAAGCAGCGCGGACTACCAACGCCCACTGACTCCTACGTCAATCTTGGCCCCCGCAACACTTCGAAAAAGAAGTAGGGTGCAGTCCAACCATAACTTCCACCCCAGGACTGAACCACATGGTTTATAATGCCGAACGAGACAAACGCGACCTCGCAACCCGCGACTTTCATGACGAGCGCAGTGCCACCGGTGAATGGCGAATCCTAGCGCGAGGGAACGACGCCGAGCTCTACAGCTACGCCATGGAAGAGTGCGGCGTACTCCATGCTGGGCCCGGGCGCGCTATGACTACACTTTGGGGAGGTTGGCTCTTCGGCGTAGCCATTCTCGCGCTTCTCGTATACTTCGCCCGCAACCTCCAGATTGAGTGGCGCGCCCACAAACTCCGTAAGGAGCACGCTCTGTCAACGCCTACGGATGCCACAGTGTTGGTCGGCCCGAACAAGAACTAGACCGTTAGCATGAGCGCATGGCCCCCAAGGTATGGATCGTTCAGCACGATGACTCTCCTGACAACACAGTTGTTGGAGCATTTACCACGCAAGGCGAGGCTGGCTCATTCGCCGAGGAAATGAGCGACCGTTTTGAGAACGGGTTGCTCTACTCTGCCTTCAACGTTGGTTACCGGTACGATCAGGGGACTGGTTATGCGGCCTTTGGCCCAGACTCCTCTGGCTGCCTACCCGTGCCTTGCGCCGCCTAGCACGTCTTTTGCACGTGAAGTAACCGATAGCCGTGGGCCCGGGAGCATCCCCTAAAGTGGAATCATGACTGATTTCCGCAAAGATCTGACCAGTGTCCCCACCGTTGGCTTTGTCGGTTGGCGCGGCATGGTTGGGTCCGTCCTCATGCAGCGGATGCAGGAGGAAGGGGACTTCGACCTCGTGAACCCCGTCTTTTTCTCCACTTCCAACGCTGGCGGGGACGCGCCGTCGTTCGCTGCCGGATCCGGCCCCCTCCAAGACGCGTACGACGTCGGCACTCTCTCCAAACTGCCGATCATCGTCAGTACCCAGGGCGGTGACTACACCGCAAACGTCTACCCACGCTTGCGGAGCGCAGGCTGGGATGGGCTCTGGATCGATGCCGCATCGACCCGTCGAATGGAACCGGATTCCATCATCGCCCTTGATCCAGTGAACCGGGACGTCATAGACGCTGGGCTAGCCCGGGGAGTAAAGAACTTCATCGGCGGCAACTGCACGGTTTCCTGCATGCTCATGGGCCTCGGAGGACTGTTCCGCAATGGTCTGGTGGAATGGGGATCCTCCATGACCTATCAGGCTGCCTCTGGTGGAGGCGCCCGTCACATGCGCGAGCTCCTCAACCAGTTCGGCTCCCTGCACGGGTCCGTGGCCGAATTGCTGGAAGATCCGGCGTCGGCCATCCTCGACATCGACAGAGGAATCCTCACTGGCCAGCAAGGTCCGCTGTTGGACACCACCCACTTTGGTGTGCCCTTGGCCGGATCTGTTATTCCGTGGATCGACGCCGACCTAGGCAACGGGCAGTCTCGAGAGGAATGGAAAGCCGGTGCCGAGACCAACAAGATTCTGGGCCTTGATGCTACCGATAGCTCGCGGATTCCGTTTGACGGGCTCTGTGTCCGCGTCGGAGCGATGCGCTCTCACTCACAAGCCCTGACATTGAAACTGACCGAGGACCTTTCCCTGGAAGAAATTGAGCGTTTGATTGATCAGGACAATGAATGGGCCGAAGTTGTCCCGAACACCAAGGAAGAGTCGGTTTCCCGTCTCACCCCTGTCTCCGTGACAGGCACTCTGTCGATACCCGTCGGCCGGATCCGGAAACTGGAGATGGGCCCTGAATACATCAGCGCCTTCACCGTGGGAGATCAGCTCCTCTGGGGTGCTGCTGAGCCGCTGCGCCGCATGCTGCGGATCGCGACCGGCAACCTTTAGCTACCCCCGGATTACAGGCTGCAGCCAATCAGGAGCGGCTCCGCGTGCAGACCAATACCGTAGGCGGCCTCAACGCCGTCGGCGACCGCGGATGCCACAGCCAGAACGTCGGCAGCCGAGGCACCACCTCGATTGGTTACTGCGAGCGTGTGTTTCGTGGATAGAGACGCACGCCCACCAGCGTGCACAAAAGCACTATCCGTCAGGTTCAATCCGTAACCCTTGCTAAACCCTGCGTGGTCAATCAACCATGCTGCACTGAGCTTGACCAGATTTTCTCCGACTGGCATATCCGCGGCCGACTCCACCGGGAAGCGAGGGGCGTCGCCCGGCAATTGATCAGCGACGGACTGAGGGACGATGGGGTTGGTGAAAAAGGAACCCGTACTGAACGTGTCCCGATCTTTAGGGTCCAACACCATGCCCTTGCTGCCACGCAACCGAAGGACCTCACGCCTGACATCGACCGATAGTGCGCGCCGACCAATATCGACGCCAACGGCCCTCGCAAGCTCCGCGTATTTTACGGGCGCACTCAAATGCCCTGGCTGCAGCTGGAACTCGACGGTCAGGACAACGTACCGAGGAGAACCGTCAACCGTTGTGCGCTTGAGCACTGAATCCCGGTATGCGAACTCAAGCTCGCTATTGGCGAAGCTCTTCACCGCTGACGTCTCCCTGTCCCACACTCGGACCATGGAGATGGTCTGCGATACGTCTGCCCCATACGCCCCGACATTTTGCACAGGCGTGGCGCCCGTGAACCCCGGGATTCCGGACAATGCTTCCAGTCCCGAAGCTTCCCGGCGAACGGTTTCCTGAACGAGTTCATCCCACGGCTGGCCGGCTTGCGCCGTCACCGTGATGACGCCACAACCGACAACACCTTCGTCGATTGTGAACCCACTCGAGGCGATCCGGACTACGGTTCCGTCAAAACCGGCGTCGGAAATGACAAGGTTTGAACCGCCGCCCATAAGCAGAAGCTTCTCCCCCGCTACATCAACGGCGCGGATGGCGTCGATAAGCTCCTGCTCCGTGTTTGTAGTGATCACGCGCCGTGCGGGTCCACCAACGCCAAGCGTGGTCAGGGGAGCCAGAATATTTTCGGTCATGGACTAACTACCAAACCCTGACAAGCGCCTGAGATTTACCCAGCACTTTTTGATCTGCCGCAGTCACCGTCAGATCAACGCGGACAGTAAAGTTGTCCAGATCAACAGCACCGATGACGCCGGTCACCTCAATGTGCGCACCGGCCTTCGCCGTGCCCGTGGTGTCTTTAACGGGAACGGGCTTAGTGAAGCGAGTCTGGTAGTCGATGATGGCAGCCGGATCGCCAGCCCAATCGGTGACCAGCTGTACCGCTGCACCCATGGTGAACATGCCATGGGCTATCACGCCCGGAAGCTCCACCGACGTCGCGAAATTCTCGTTCCAGTGAATGGGGTTGAAGTCGCCGGATGCGCCAGCGTAGCGGACCAGGTCCTCGCGCGTCACCTCAATGGTTCTGCTCCCGATAACCTGGCCGGTCTCTACCTCGGAAAGTACAATTCCCACGTTTACTGCCCCTCTCCACGGACGAGGATGGACGACGTCGTTGTGGCAGTCTTTTCGCCTTCAACAGTGCTGATTTCTGCTCGGGTGGTGATCATGGCACCGCCGCCCATGGACCTGACCTGATCCACATAGAGTTCCGCCACCAATTCATCTCCGGCGACAATTGGCCGATGATGAGTAAAACGCTGGCTTGTATGGACAACCCGCGAGAAGTCGATTCCCGCGTCTGCATCCCTCACCAGCTGGGCGTCTGCGCGCTGAGCAACGATGATGGCAAACGTCGGCGGAGCCAGCAGGTCCCGATAGCCAGCTCCGGTGGCCGCATCGACGTCGTAATGCGCCTTGTGAGTGGCCTTGACCGCGCGCGCGAACTCGCGGATCTTTTCACGGCCCACCACGTAGGGTTCCGTGCTGGGATAGCTGCGTCCCTGAAGGTCAGGATTAATGGTCAACTGGAACTCCTTTAAGTGGATCGGGAGAGGTCAAGACTACGGGTTTTTGTGCCCTTGGTGTCGACGTTTAGCGTCTCGCCCCCGAACTACCAGTCCAACGATATGGATGGCCAAACCGATGATGATGACCGGCATGGCAACGTACAGCAAAGTATCTGAGCTCAACATGGCCCCGGCGACAGCAGCAATGATCCCGATGGCAGTAGTAATGAGGGCTGAGAGCAGGAGCTTACGGTACAACGCGGAGCCCGTTTCCCACGGAGTGTTCAACATGGCTCCAGCCTACTAAACGACCGCTATCTAAGCCCCTTCCTGATTTCGTCCAGCGCGCGGACGTGTTCCTTGTACGCTTTGCGTCCCACCCGCGTCAGTCGGAAGGTGGTCTGGGGTTTCTTGACCAGAAAGGACTTGGTGATGTCCACGTAGCCAGCATCCTCGAGAATGGCTGCGTGTTTGGAGAGGAGGCCGTAGGTGATGTTCAGTTCAGTTTTCAGGCTTTGATAGCTGGCATCGTCAATGCTCGCCAGGGCTGACATCAGGGCGAACCGAACGGGCGAGTGGATGGTGTCATCGAGCTGTCTGAGCGCTTCGCCGAGGCTCATCGGCCACGCGCCCACAGCCAGGCCGCACACATCAGCATAGGTGCGGCGACAACGAGGGCGGCCAGTGCAACCGTGAGACCGGTGGGTCCGGGCTCACTTCCGAGATGTATAACCGCGAGGCTACAACCGACCGCGGCCCATAAGGCAGACAGACTCTCCAGAAGCTTGTAATAGCGCGGCCGGACAGTACGGACCCGCGTCGCGCCGATACCGATGGCGATGGCCAGCACCGCAAGGCCGCCAATAAACCAAAGGGCCGTGCCGGTTCGCGAGAGATCCAGCTCTAGCTGAAGCATGACGACAACATAGGCGGCGAAGACCAGAGCCCACAAGGCTACGAACACGGCCTCCGCGCGGCTCGAGATGCGGCGCGAGCCCCGTACCTCCTGTGATCCCATCTCTCCAAAGTAGCGAGTTGTTCACGCTTCGTCAACAACTAATCAAAACAGCAACTCCTGGACATCTGGCACCGTCGAGCGAAAGCCTCCCGGCTCGATAAGGAGCCCCTTCAGCGCCGACAGGTCCACCAGAAATTCCGTTTCGGAATCATCGAGCCGCACCATCGCCGTCGACCCCAAGATGGCGTGAATAATAAAACCGTGATCGCCAGCATCCACCGGCGGGTACACCTGCAACCCAGAAGAATCCACAATGTAGCCGACGGCGGGAGGCGCCTCCCACCGCTCATCGACGACCTCGAAGCCGTCGAAACCCATTGAGCTGGTCAGCATGGTTCGGACTGTTGCCGCCGCCTCGCTGTTCACAGCGTCAAGGTCCTCCAAGGACCGAGGCGACGCTAGACCAGCCACCTTGGCCGTTGAACGTACCGCCTGCTGGAGCCCGACGTCGGCCGTTACCGCATCTTCAAGGACCCGAACTATTCGCCCGTCGCTAGCGTTCGCAACGTAACGTGCAACGACGGCTCCTTGCTCGGCCAACCGGAACCATTTGCGCGAATCCGAGGCGGTACCAACCTTTGTTGCACCATTGCCGAACGTTGCCACGTACAGCCAGTGCCGTTGGTCCAAATATCTCTTCAGTCCCTCTGGGGCGATTCCGGAGCGGTGGATATCATGCATGAACCGGAAATCGTCCTGGGCAAAGCAGGGTCCGCATTGGTATCCCCGCTCAGCGACGTTGTGGTCCGGGCAGCTGAAATGTTCGCGAGCTTTGGGGCCGAACACCTTGGAGCGACCTAGGCAAAATCGCTTGCCCAAGCTACTGCTGACCCGAAACCCCAGCCGGACGTCGGCTTCTAAGGGCAGGCTGCCGCTGGTTCCTGTCCGGCTTATCAGCGACAGCTCGGGGCCGTCGTCGCCCCACGTCACACCGCTACACAGGAAGATGCCGCTCGGGTTGTCCATTCTCCCTACGCTACCCGGTGGTGGAGACTAGGCGGTCTGACCCTCGTGGGGGCCTTCTGCAATTTCTTCCAGCATCTTGTCGTTGAATGCGGGAAGGTCACCCGGATTACGACTCGACACGAGTCCTTGATCCACCACTACTTCTTCATCAGTCCAGTTTGCCCCGGCGTTGCGGAGATCGGTCTGGAGTGTGGGAAAGCTGGTCATATCGCGACCATTGACAACATCAGCCTCAACGAGGATCCACGAGCCGTGGCAAATAACCGATACCGGCTTGTGGGACTCAAAGAAGGCCTTCGTGAACGCCTGCGCATCTTTGTCAACGCGCAGCTGGTCGGCATTGACTACGCCACCGGGGAGGACCAGCGCATCGTAGTCGTCCGCTTGAGTGTCCTTGACGGCCACGTCCACGGGAAAAGTATCGCCCTTATCCAAACCGTTGAAGCCCTGGATGCTTCCACTCTTAGGGGAGACCAGCGATGGCGTCCCGCCGGCTTTCTTGACAGCTTCCCAAGGGCTGGTGAGTTCCACCTGTTCAACGCCGTCGGTTAGCAAAAACGCAACGTTCTTCCCGGAAATATCATGTTCAGGCATGCTTCCTCCAAACTTGGAACGCGAATGTTCCCGCAACAGGCGGGGACAACCCCAGTCTAGAAACTCGCCAAAGTAATAAGCAAGCTGCGCACCGCTACCTTCTAGAGTTCCTGAGCCACAGCAGCGGCAGCGGCCAACCAAGCGCGCTGCGTGGCCGGACGCATGAGGCCGTAGCGCATGCGTCCCTTCAACAGCGCGGTATCGTACGGAATGATGGCCGATGCTCTGGCCAGATGACCGAACCCGTCGGCAATTTCGTTGGCCTGCGCTGCAGTGCCGTTCCGGTCCGACTGACTCACTATGACGACGGCGTTGCGGGAAAGCTCAGCGTAGCGTCCACCCCTACTCTGCAGTGCCTCTAGCAGGAGTGCACCAGCTTCCGCGTGCTCCTCCTGAGTTGTAGTGGCAATAACGAGCTGATGGGTGTGATGGATCATGCGCAGCCACCGCTCAGCAGATTCGTCATTGCCGGAGTCGATGATGTTTAGCCTGAAATACTTCGACGCAACCTCGTGCAATCCGTCGAAGTCGCTTTCGGTGATCTTCTGCTCTGAAGCCAACACATCCGGCTTGGAACGAAGGACGTCGTAGCGATCTTCAGTCTGGTGGTGGACGTAGCGGGCCAGCAGCGCGGACTGTGCCGACGGCGAGAGCAACTCATCGGCGTGGTCCAGCAGATCCATCACCGTGGAGTCGTGAGGACCCTGCTCCGTGCGCCATCCGAGCGTTCCCCGTGTCTCGTTGTTATCCCAGGCAAGAACCGGCCCGCCCCCGTTGCGCGCGAAGACGGCTGCCAGCATGACGGTGGTTGGCGTTTTGTTGGCCCCACCCTTGCCATTGACTACCGCGATAGTCCGCGGGCCTGGCCAATGCTGACTAACAGCTCGGATGTCCTGGCGTTCGAGTTGCTCCTTCTGTGAAGGGCCAACGCGCACACCCATCCAATTCAGAAATCCACGTAAGCCTCTACTGGCCGGTACGTCAGCGGTATCTCGGGTTAGAAATGAGCGGCGTTCGGCCGGTTCACTGTTGGCTGCGGACCTGGAGCGTGTTGGCGTCTGCCGCGGAGGGGCCGGGAGCGCATCCGGCTCAGTTCCTCGAGACGTGGTCTGGGGAACCGGCGACGCATCAGCGGTCACCCTGTCGGCGAAATTTGGGACCTCTGAGATAGGTTCGACAGCTTCGCCCTCCTGCGGAGTAGTACTTCCAGCGATGGAATTGCTCGCAACCTGCGCATCGTCAGAACGGCCAGTACGACGACGGCTCGCGCGAGTAGGAAAGTCATCCGGCTGCTGTTCACTCATGTTTGTTCATTCCTGTCGATGCCACAACTTGGGCAAGTCTATAAGGCTGCACGGAATTATTCGCAAGTAACGGTTAGGTATCAGTCCTGTACAAATTTTAGTTACTAGTGGCGGGGTAGTGAATTCGTCCTATAGCGTCGTAGTTGGGGGACGAAACCGGTGGAACACTTTACATCAATGACGCAATGTCGCCGGAGACCACTTTCCCGGAAGACGTGAGGCCTCATGAGTCGCATCGATGACACACTTTCCGATAACGCTTCCTGCCTCAGGGAGCCTCTGGCATCTTTGATTTCCCAAATAGCAGAAGGTGACCATCAAGCTTTCACTGCCTTCTATCAGCTGACGTGCCGCCGCGTCTACGGCTTGGCACGGCGCACCATCATTGATGCAGAAATAAGCAGGGAGACGACACAAGACGTTTTCTTGATCGTGTGGGAGCATGCCCAAAAGTTCAATCCGGCCAAAGGTAGCCCCATGTCGTGGCTGATGGTCATCACGCACCGCAGAGCAGTGGATAGGGTTCGAGCAGAGCAGCGCGGGAGTCGCCGGGAACTCATCTGGGGAAGCAAAGCACTTCAACACCCATTTGACGAGGTCACCGAAGGATTTTCGGATCCGGTAGAGGCCAAGTTGGTCACGGAAAGCCTAGCCCAACTCACGTCACTTCAGCGTGAATCGATCCGCCTTGCATTCTACGGTTGCCTCACCTACCCAGAGGTCGCTGAGCGGCTCGGAGTCCCGGTAGCAACGGTAAAGTCTCGAATTCGTGACGGCCTTCGACAACTTAGGGAATACCTGGGCCCCGTGCGGCCCAACGCATGAGCTGCAGTTGCTCCCTGGCAACGTAACACGGCGCATGCAAAACCCCCGGCCGCGTAGCGGTCCGGGGGCTTTTGTGTGTAGCGGTGGGGAGGCTCGATCTCCCGACCTCACGATTATGAGTCGTGCGCTCTAACCAACTGAGCTACACCGCCATAAATGGCAAGACCCGCGCTGTGTTGTTTTACAGACACGGGGCTTCTCCATTCAGAGCCCCCCACCGGAATCGATCCGGTGACCTCGTTCTTACCAAGAACGCGCTCTACCACTGAGCTAGGGGGGCAACGACAAAGAACTTTACCAGCAAAATTTCTTCCAAGGAAATCCGTTGTGGAGGACCATGAAGGCCCTCCACAACGGGCTGGATTAGCTCTTTAGTCAGCTCTGGTGCCGCGGCTTACGGGCAGCATATGAGTCACCTTTTTTGAAGTCCTTCTTGAACCCTTCGCGCTTCTTGAAGTCCTTCTTGAAGCCACCGCCGCCACCGCTGCCTTCGCTGCGTGGCTTACGCCCCTTATCGAGTTCAAGCTGGATGAGCTCTCCGCCGATGCGGGTCTTGGAAAGTGCTCGCCACTGATCTTTACTGAGGTCCGCTGGGAGCTCCACGAGCGAGTGGTCGGCGCGGATGTCGATTCCGCCGATCTGAGCAGAGGTGAGACCACCCTCATTGGCAATTGCGCCAACAATGGAGCCAGGCATGACCCGCTGCCGACGTCCGACGGCGATCCGGTACGTCGCGTTGCCCTCGGTCAGCGTGCGTGTGGGACCCCGTGAACTGAAGCCGTCACGGTCACCCTTGGCCAGCCGTGCCTGCTTGGCTGGCGCCTGCGGTAGTTCCTCCATGAGGAGCTTTTGCCCGCCCTGCGCCATGACGGCGAGAGCTGCGGCTATTTCCACGGCTGTGACGGGGTGATCGGCCTCGTACTTCTCCACGAGGTCGCGGAAGATGGTGAGGTCCTCCGACTCCATAGTCTGGGTGATGCGCTCCGAGAACTTCTGCAACCGGTTGTTGTTGACCACGTCCACGGACGGAAGGTTCATCAACTCAACATTCTGTCGAGTTGCCTTCTCAATGGCGCGCAGCAGGTACTTCTCCCGCGGCGTCATGAACAAGATGGCGTCTCCGGTGCGTCCGGCACGGCCGGTGCGGCCAATGCGGTGCACGTAGGACTCGGTGTCGTGAGGGATGTCGTAGTTGACCACGTGGGTGATGCGCTCAACGTCGAGGCCACGGGCAGCGACGTCGGTGGCTACCAGGACGTCGATTTTGCCATCCCGTAGAGCCTCGATGGTGCGTTCGCGTTGGGCCTGAGGGATATCACCGTTGATCGCGGCCGCGCGGTAGCCTCGGGCCTTGAGCTTGTCAGCGAGCTCTTCGGTGGCCATTTTGGTGCGCACAAAGGTGAGGACACCTTCGTACTGTTCCACTTCGAGGATGCGGGTCAATGCGTCCACCTTATGGGCGCCCATGACCTGGACGTACCGCTGGCGGATGTTGCTTCCGGTGGACGTCTTGGATTTCACCGAAATCTCGGCAGGATTGTTGAGGTACTTTTTGGCTATCTTACGAATGGCCGGCGGCATGGTTGCGGAGAACAGTGCCACCTGCTTCTCAGCCGGGGTACGCGAGAGGATCTGGTCCACCTCGTCAGCGAAACCCATGCGCAGCATCTCATCCGCTTCATCGAGCACCATGTACTGGAGCTGGGAAAGGTCTAGTGACCCCTTCTCGATGTGGTCGATGACACGGCCTGGAGTTCCAACGACAACCTGGGCGCCGCGACGAAGGCCGTTCAGCTGGGGGCCGTAGGGCGATCCACCGTAGACGGGCAGAACTGTGAAGTTGTCCATGTGCGCGGCGTAGGACGAGAACGCTTCCGCTACCTGCAGTGCAAGCTCGCGGGTGGGTGCCAGAACAAGGATTTGAGTGGACTTGGTAGCTGGTAGCTCAGCCATACGAGACAGTGCAGGGATGGCGAACGCCGCCGTCTTACCTGTTCCTGTCTGTGCTAGACCAACAACGTCGCGGCCCTCAAGGAGCAGCGGAATTGTGGCAGCCTGGATGGGAGAGGGCTTTTCGTAGCCGACGTCGGTGAGCGCTGCCAGGACGCGACCGTCAAGATTGAAGTCGGTGAACAGGACCTCGTTGGGGTCAGCATCCTCGGGGGTAGCCGTCGGCTGGTCCGGGTTTTCCAGAGTGGAAGTGTTTTCAGACATGGGAAAGGGAACTCCATTATTCATTTAGGCCGGAGGGCGCACACCATCTCTCTTCACAGTTGTGAAGTGAGGACGATACGCCTCATTACATGTGAGTCCGGCACTGTTCCAATCCCGTGGCAGGACTTCCCGTCAGTAGCAGTCCGTTTCAACAACGGTCCGCAAGACTTTTCTTTTTACCGGCGCGCCCAAAATAAATAACGCCCGCGTCCATCGCGGGCCCCTCGAAAAAACTGCTCCTGCCTCAAACATTGGGCAGAAATACAGTGCATCAATCAACAACAGTCAGCGACCGCGTGCAGTAAATGCAGGCATACCGGAGTGGGGATAGATCTATTCTACGCGATTCTGCGCCTCATGTGGTTCGGAATTGACGGTGACCTTGCGCACAGCCGGAAAGGGCGCACTGGAGCCGCCCATCGTCGTCGGGCCAGCACCCAATACCTGCTGGACTTTCCCGAGCATTTTGGGACCCAGATTCACACGCCCCTCGTGGTGCTCAGCCAGGAGAAGCTTTGCACTGTCCACGCTTGCATTCGTGATCCACGAGGATACGGTAACTCCGTGATCTGGCCTACGGGTCACCGTCACGGGATCGCCCGCTTTGATGCTGCCCGTAGTGAGTACCCGCAAGTAAGCGCCGGGCAAACCTCGATCGGCGAACTGTCGGATCCAGCGGGTCCGCTCTACTCGATGCTGAAAGGACGAACACGGAATGCGTGGCATCGTCACTTCCAGCTCCACTCCCGACCCAACCAGCCAGCGCTCGCCAATCATGGCACCGCTCACATCGACGCCAGCCAGGTGCAAGTTCTCCCCGAAGAATCCGGGCGTCACCGGATGGCCGAGCTCAGCTTCCCACAGGGAGGCTTCCTCAGAGGCGTAGGCATAAACCGCCTTATCAACTCCCCCGTGGTGCTCACGATCTGCCTGAATGTCGCCGTGAAGGCCCAGCGCTCGAACCTGCACGGGCCCGTCAACAGGACGTTTGTCGATGGCGCTCACCCCGACATTGCCGGGCACCTCGATCAGCTGATGAACGCGGCAAAGAGCGAGAACAACTCCGATAGTCATGTCGTCCATATTAGTTCCCTGTTCTTCGGAACCTTCGCAGTACCAGAAGCCAATAGACCGACAGTCCGACGGCACAGAAAACTCCCGCGCTGGATACCATCAACCACAGTTCCGGGATCTGCGAGGTCAGGTCGTCGGAACCAAACAGCGTGGCGATTCTCTTGGGTGACGCATAAAATACGGCAGCGGAGGTAGCAAGCAGGACCCAGCCCGCGGCCCTCAGCCCCATCGCCCTTTGCGGTACCCGCCTGACCAGCAGGAAATGTACCGGTAAGAACAACGCGACCCACACCCAGTGGTGGGACCACGAAACTGGCGAAACCAGCAGCATCAGCAGAGCCGTCGTGGAAATGGCAACCAACCGTGCGCCGTCGTCGTCCGCCAACTTGATGACGATGCCGGCAAGCGCCAACGTGACCACGCTCAGCAGCAGCCATAAACCCGTGCTGTCGTAGTCCGGACCGGCAAAATGCAGGATGGTGCCCTTGAGCGACAGGTTGTCTACGTACCCACCGCCACCAATCCGGGAAGTGTCCGGCAGAAGTACCGTCCAGTACTCCACGGACGCGCGCGGCAGGACAAGAAATCCCAGCGCCACGGTCGTGAAGAAACCAAGCACCATATTTCGTAGCCCAGCCCAGTCACGGCGGACTACGAAGTAAAAGCCGAACACCAGCGGGGTCAACTTGATCCCCGCGGCGACGCCCGTCAGGAAGCCAGTGGGCCACCGGCGGCCCCGGAACAACAGGTCCCCGAGCATGGCGGCCATGAGCAAAATGTTGATCTGGCCAAATGCGCTGGTTTCCCGCCACGGTCCCAGCAGCAGAATCAGGCCCGCACCAACGATCGCCAACGGCCGCAGCCAGGGATGAACGACGACCTCGCGCATGCTTCTCAACCGGAACAGCCGTCGGAGCAGGAAAGTAGAAAGGATGATGGCGACGACGACGGCCAGTCCCAGGAACACGCGTGCGCCGCCAATTTGACTGAAGGGCGCAAGTACTGTGAACAGCAGGGCGGCGAAGGGCGGGTAGGTGAACAGCAGCGGGCCGCCCGAGTACATCACCGACGTCGTATAGAGGTCATCGCCGTGAAGGACGCTCTGGCCGCCCATCCGGTAGACGCTGAAGTCCAGCCCGTGAATGGGCGACAGCCGCTGAGACCACACGACCAGAGCAATGGAAACGACAACGGCAAGGAGGACCGCGAGCACCTGAACCACCGCGGACGGATACTCTTTGAACAAAGGCTTCCGCACGGATCATCCCCCAGCTGGAACGTGGACCTCCCGGGTGCAGGTCATTGACCACGGTACCGGCAGCTCTGTTGTCCCGAGAAACCGACCGGTAGATTGGTTTCCTGACGCAACGAAAGGAACCGCATGTCCACGACCGCCATTATCAATGCCCATGTTGTACCCATCGAAGGTACGCCCTTCGATGGGACCGTCCTGCTGCGGGACGGCAAAATTTCCGAGCTTGGCCCCGACGTCCAGACACCCTCGGACGCGAAGGTGGTGGACGCCGCAGGAAAGTGGCTTCTCCCAGGCTTCATCGACGCCCACGTGCACCTGGGTATGCACCCCGAAGGTGAAGACGGCTCCAACTCCGATGTCAATGAGATGACCGATCCCATCATGGCGGGTGTACGCGCCATCGACGCCGTTGACCCCTATGACCCCGGCTTCGACGAAGCTCTGGCTGGCGGCATCACCACCGTCAACGTCAATCCCGGTTCCGGGAACCCGATTGGCGGGCTCGCCGTCGCCATCCATACCTTTGGCCACTCCATCGATGACATGGTGCTCCGTTTTCCCAGCGGTCTGAAGTCTGCGCTGGGAGAAAACCCCAAGCGCGTCTACGGGGAGAAGAAGCAGACTCCGTCAACCCGGCTCGGTACGGCCATGGTGATTCGCAAGGCGTTCATGGACGCGCAGAATTACATGGGCAAAGACGAGGAGCACGGGCGCGACCCGAAGCTCGAAGCTCTAGCCATGGTGCTACGGCGTGAGATCCCGTGGCGTCAGCACGCCCACCGAGCGGATGACATTGCCACCGCAATCCGCATTGCCGAAGAGTTCGGCTATGACCTGGTCCTGGACCACGGCACGGAGGCACACTTGCTGGCGGACGTCATTGCCGAGAAGAACATCCCGGTCCTGATTGGCCCCCTGTTCACCACGAAGTCCAAGGTGGAACTCCGCGGCCGGTCCATTGCGAATCCGGGGAAGCTCGCCGCCGCTGGCGTGGAAATTTCGATCATCACAGACCACCCCGTCATCCCGATCAACTTCCTGGTCCTCCAGGCAACGTTGGCCATCAAGGAGGGCCTTGACCCGGTGACGGCGCTGCGTTCCATCACCATCAACCCAGCACGCGTTCTGGGGCTCGCAGATCGAATGGGCTCACTGGAGGTCGGCAAGGATGCCGACGTCGTCCTCTGGAGTGGCGACCCGCTGGATGTCATGCAGCGAGCACTGAATGTGTGGATCGGCGGTCGTGAAGTTTTCCACTACGACGACGAATCGCGCACCGGCATTGTGGCCGACCGCAACGCCCATCTCGCGTGAGCGCTGATCACCAGCAGGAGAATCACGTTTCATGAGTAAGCCAGTCATGCCCGGATCGTTGCGCTGGGGCTTCTGGCTCTGGATCGCAGTGTCCGGGCTGCTGGCCCTCTCCGCAGCGGCCATCTACGTACAGGCGCTGACCCAACGCAGTAACCCTGCGAGCGCCATTGGCTTCGCAGGGTTACTGGTGGTTGTTGCGGTGCTGCAGGTGGTCTTCGCACTCCGACTCCCTCGCGGGAAGCGGGTAGCTCGAGAAATGCTGACCACAATCGGTCTCATTGGCGGCATACCGTTATTTTTTCGAGGTCTCTCTTCGATCTGGGTTGTCGCGGCGCTGATGGTTGCCGCCGTCGTCCTGCTGTGGCTTCCCGCCAGCAGCAGGTTCTTTAGACTGCAGGACCCGAAACCCGGCTCGAAAGTTCACCGGTAAGAGCGGTTTAGTGGGGCGAAAAATTGCGGCGCTTTTTTGCAGAAGCAATCGAGATTTTTACGATTACCACCCAGACGAGCAACACGATGGAACCAAGAATAAGTAATTCGCTGAAAAGTGTCTGCTTGCTGACGAACGCATAGACCGAGAACGAGCCCGCGAGCAACACTGCGAGCAGCAGGTACGCGAGTAAGAGTCTCATGCCCCTAACCCAGATTCGCCAGTGCTTGCTTGAGATCGGCGAGAAGGTCTTCGATGTCCTCAATGCCCACCGACAGCCTGACGAGGTTGGCCGGCACCTCGAGCTCGGTGCCCTTCACCGAGGCATGCGTCATTTCTGAGGGGTAGTTCATCAACGATTCGATGCCGCCAAGAGACTCGGCGAGGGTGAACACCCGCGTCGATTCCGCCACAGACCGTGCGTCGGTTTCGCCGCCCTTGAACGTCACGGACACCATACCCCCGAAGGCCTTCATCTGCTGGGCTGCGAGCTCGTGGCCCGGGTGTTCGGGCAGGCCCGGGTAGTAGACCCGTTCCACGGACGGCTGCTCCTGAAGCCACTTGGCGATCGCCATCGCGTTGGAGCTGTGCCGGTCCATCCGCACGCCCAGCGTCTTCAGACCGCGCGTGGTCAGCCAGGCTTCCATCGGAGCGGAAACCGCACCAACAGCGAACTGGACGAACCCCACTTTCTCGGCCAGGCCGGCGTCGTTCACCACCACGGCGCCGCCACTGGCATCCGAATGACCACCAATATATTTGGTGGTGGAATGGACGACGACGTCGGCTCCCAGACTGATCGGCTGCTGCAGGTACGGGGAGGCAAAGGTGTTGTCGACGACGAGCAGTACGTCATTTCCTTTGGCCAAGCGCGACGCGGCCTTGACGTCGGAGATTTTCATCATCGGGTTCGACGGCGTCTCCAACCACAGCATCTTCGTGTTGTTTTCCGCGATGGCGGCCGCAACGGCGTCGTTATCGGAAAAATCGACGACAGAGCTGGTGATGCCCCACGCTGAAAGCACGCGGGTGATCAGTCGGTAGGTGCCTCCGTAAACGTCGTTGCCCATCACAATGTGGTCGCCCGGTGCCAGCACCGCACGGATCAGCGCATCTTCTGCGGCCAGACCTGAAGCAAAGGAGAACGCGTGGCTGCCTCCCTCCAGCGCCGCCAGCTGTTCCTGCAACGCATCGCGCGTGGGGTTGGTGCCACGCCCATACTCATAGCCGTTGCGGAGTTTGCCGATGCCATCCTGGGCAAATGTGGTGGTCTGATACAACGGAGGGATGATGGACCCCGTGGTTTTATCCGGCGTCTGCCCAGCATGGATTGCGCGTGTATTGAAGCCTTCAGTCATCGGAACTCCTTCATTCTTTGTTCAGATACTCATGTACGAAAGTAGGTCGTGTCGGGTCAGAATGCCAAGGGGAGCTCCCATAAACGTCACCATCAGAGTGTCGCTTTGCTGGAGCTTCTCCCGAGCCGTCGCCACGCCTTCAAGTGAACCAATCAAGGGGAGACGCTCCCCCATGTGATCAGAGATCTTGTCGGTCAGGTGCGCTTCGCCCTGAAACAGCTTGCTCGTCAGAGTACGTTCGTCCACTGAACCCAGGACCTCCCCCATAACGACCGGCGGCTCCGCGGACAGGACGGGAATATGGCTGACCCCGTATTCGGTCATGATCGCAATGACGTCCCGAACAGTTTCATGGGGGTGAATGTGCACCAGATCCGGCAATGATCCGGTCTTGGACCGCAGAACCTCGCCTATGGTGGCGTCTTCGCCGCTCTCCATGAAGCCGTAAGACTTCATCCACTGGTCGTTGAAAACCTTACCCAGATATCCGCGGCCGCTATCCGGCAGGAGGACCACGACGACGTCGTCCTCACTCAGGTCCTTGGCCGCACGCAGTGCCGCCACAACAGCCATGCCGCACGAGCCTCCCACCAGCAAACCCTCCTCACGAGCGAGCCTGCGGGTCATGGCGAAACTCTCCGCGTCATGGACCGCAATGATCTGGTCCGGAACCGACGGATCGTAGGCGTCTGGCCACATGTCCTCACCCACACCCTCCACAAAATACGGACGGCCGGAGCCGCCGGAGTACACCGATCCCTCAGGATCAGCGCCGATGATCCTGACCGGACCCGCTGCACGGTTTGCTGAGATGTCTTTGAGATAGCGCCCGGTTCCCGTGATGGTGCCCCCGGTACCCACACCGGCCACAAAGTGGGTGATCCGCTCGTCGGTATCAGTCCAGATTTCCGGACCAGTGGTCTCATAGTGGCTTGCGGGGCCATTCGGGTTGGAGAACTGATCGGGCTTGTACGCACCCGGAATCTCGCGGGCCAGACGATCCGAAACACCGTAATAGGACTCAGGGCTCTCTGGCGCAACCGACGTGGGCGTCACCACCACCTCTGCGCCATAGGCAGCAAGGACGTTCCGTTTGTCTTCCCCGACCTTGTCTGGGACCACAAAAATGCATCTGTAACCGCGCTGCTGCGCCACGATCGCCAGGCCCACGCCGGTATTGCCCGACGTCGGCTCCACGATGGTGCCACCGGGCTTGAGTTTGCCCTCTTTTTCAGCGGCATCGATGATCTTCACGGCAATGCGGTCTTTCACAGACCCACCCGGGTTCAGGTACTCGACCTTAGCCAAGACCGTCGCACTGATGCCCTCGGTCACCTTGTTCAGTTTGACCAGCGGAGTGTTGCCGATCAGATCCACTACGGAATTCGCGTACTTCATGGGTTCAACGTTACTGGGTCTGCGGCACCGGTCCTGTTGTGTCTCTGGCAGAATGAGCACAGTGACCGCCAACACACTCGCCCTTGACGTTTCCAAGATCACTCGTACCTATCGGGTAGGCAAGGGAAGACAGGCCCACGAGGTAATAGCCCTGGCCGGAGTTGACCTGCAGGTGCCGCGCGGCGAGGTACACGGACTCCTGGGGCCGAACGGCGCTGGGAAGACTACCCTCTGCAAAATTTTGTCCACGATCCTGCTTCCCACCACCGGGACTGCCGCGGTGATGGGGCACAACGTCGTTGAGGACACGGAATCTGTTCGCAGGCTCATTGGTCTGGTTCTCGGCGGTGACCGCGGGCTGTACGGGAAACTCTCCGCAGTGAAGAACCTCGAGTTCTGGGCGGCAATGTACGGCATCCCAGCCCGAGAAACTGGGGCTCGAATCTCTATCATCCTCGAACGCGTTGGCCTCGAAGCGACCAAGATACCCGTAGACCGCTTCAGCCGCGGCATGAAACAACGCCTCCACCTGGCACGCGGGCTGATGGCCAGCCCAGAAGTCCTCATTCTCGACGAGCCAACCATCGGCATGGACCCCGTCTCCGCAACTGCCTTCCGGGACCTGGTCAAAGAGGTACAGAACGACGGCGCCACCGTACTGATCACCACCCACGACATGGCCGAAGCCGAAGCAGTCTGCGACCGCGTGTCCCTCATCGACAACGGTGTCATCCTCGCCACCGAAAGTCCCGCCGCCCTCGGCAAGCTCATCAGCACCTTCGAACGCATTGATGTGGACGATGCCGGACCCGCCGCCGCCGAGCTCGCGGAGGCCTACGCACGGCACCCAACAGTGGCAACCGCCGTCGTACTTCCCACCGGGGTCCTGCGGATTGAGACCAAGGCCGATGGGGCCGTCCCTGCATTGATCCGTGATCTGCTGGACCGCGGTTACAGCGGCATTCGTGTGGGCGCTCCGTCGCTGAACGAGGTGTACGTGAATTTGATCGGTGACCGTGGGATGAAAGTTTGATGCGGGTTTTCCTGGCGGGGGCACTACTGCAGGCCCGCCTGCTGTGGAAATCACCGTTCGAAATGATCATCCTGTTCACCCTGCCGCTCCAGACTGCCGCGTTTCTCTCGATCTTCCGCTTCGCAGACCGCGGCGACTTGGACATCTACGCGATCATTGCCCCCGCCCTGATCGCACTGTGGTCCATGGCCTTGATGATTTCCGGCGAAGTCATTGCCCGCGAGCGCGAAAACCAATCCCTGGAATCGTTGATCGCCTCCCCCGCGCCACTGAATCTAGTGTTGTTGGGGCGCATCTCGGCGGTAACAATGATCAGCATGCTCGGTTTCGTGGAATCTATCCTGACGGGCTGGCTACTCTTCGGCGTCACCCTTTCCGTGGGCTCGCCATGGGTGCTGCTGCTGACCATTGCGACGACGGCAGCCGCGACCGCCGGAACGGCCATCATGATGTCGGTGGTGTTCATCATCTCGCGTTCGCCGCGGATCTTCCAGAACTCGTTGAGCTACCCGTTCTACCTTCTCGGCGGAATCCTGGTCCCCGTGACCGTGTTTCCCGTATGGCTGCAATGGATTTCACACGGCGTCTACCTGTACTGGTCCGCTGACCTGCTGCGCGACTCCGTCCACGCTGACCACGTGGAGAATTGGCCCGAGCGAACCGGAATGATCCTGTTACTAGGCGTGCTGACTTTCACACTGGCAAGTTTCCTGCTGCACCGAACCCTGCTGAAAGCCCGTGGAGAGGGAAAAATCGGTGTCCTCTGAGATTCTGCCTTTCGTCCCCACCACCCGTGTTCCCTCTACGTGGCGGGTCTTCCGCACGTCGGTCAGTGCCGGCATCGAAGATTACAAACTCAACTACACGGTCACGTCTTGGATCTTCGGCTGGCTGATGCGCCTGATGGTGGAAGTCCTCTTCTTCGCGCTGATCGGCGTCCTCCTGCAGAATCCGGAAGTCACCATGTTCCTGGTGGTGGGGCGGGGGCTATTTCTGGGTGTCATGGAAATGATGTGGGTCATCCAGTCGACGGCTTGGGAACGATATACCGGGACGCTGCCGTTACTGGTCAGCGCACCGGGGCGGGTATGGCCCGTGTTTGCCGGCCGAAGTACCCAGTGGTTTCCGTCATCACTGATCACCTCGATCATCGCGCTGTTCGTCCTGGCTCCCGCACTGGGGGTCCGCTACAACGCCGCTCAGGCCGTCGTCGTCGTACTGGGGCTTCTGGTATCCGTGGTGGGGACGTATGCGCTCGCGCTGGCGTGTGCGTCTGTGGTGTTGCGCGGCGCGCAATACCGGAACCTGGCCAGCAATGTGGTGCACGGGATCATGGCGCTGATCTGCGGTATCAACGTGCCGGTGGAATTCTGGCCCAGCTGGGTGCAGGGGTTTGCGCAGATTTTTCCGGTAACTCACGGGCTCGGTGCTGTCCGGGCTGCCCTGGACGCACCGGATGCAGCTTTTGCCGTGGCCTGGCCCGGACTGCTGTTTGCCCTCGGCATAGGGTTTGTGTGGCTGGTGCTCGGCGCGCTGCTGCTGGAACAGTTCGCGGCATCGGGCCGGCGCGATGGATCCATTGATCTCGATGACTGAGCACTCTACATCTCGTAAGGGTTTACTCCGGCGCAATCCGTTGTTCATCCGGTTCTGGGTTGCGTCCACCGTCTCCGACTTTGGTACGTACATCACTACGGTGGCGCTCTCGGTACTGATTCTCGTGGTTTTGAACGGGACAGCCGTGGACCAGGGGTTGGTCAATGCCGCGCGCTGGGCCCCTTATCTGATGTTCGGACTCGTTGCCGGAGTATGGGTGGACCAGACCAGGAAAAGGACCGTGCTCATTGCCGGGGATCTTGGCCGCGGCTTTGTCCTGTCAGTTCTCTGCGTGACGGCGCTTCTGGGCGTACTCAGCATTCCGGCGTTGCTGATATTGATCTTCCTCTTCGGCACCCTCGCGTTGATGAGCGATGCCGCTTACCAGTCCTTCCTCCCCCAATTGGTACCCCGGCCGCTTCTGGTCAAGGCGAACGCAAGGCTCCAGCAAAGCGACACGGTGGCCCAGACCAGTGGTGGAGCCATCGCTGGTGGTCTGGTTGCTTTGGTCAGCGCTCCCTTTGCGCTTCTGATCGACTCCGTTTCCTACTTCTTCTCCGCGGCCGTGCTGCTGTCACTTCGCGGCCGATCCAGGAGCAGCCCGCCCCTCGTGCCGGCACAGTCCGTAGCAGGATCGCCGAAGGACTGCGCTGGGTCTACGGGCACGAGTATCTGGCACCCATGGCCTGGACCACGCACCTCTGGTTTATTGGCTCAGCCATGATGGGCACTGTCGTCCCCGTGCTGTTGCTGAAGGACCTGGGCGTAGGTGCACTTGGTCTGGGGTTGGTAACCGGTTTCGCAGGCGTTGGCGCTGTCCTCGGTACCTTCATATCGACGGGACTTGGCCAGCGCCTTGGAACCGGGTGGACCATCATTGCTGCGTCTCTGATCCACCCGTTCGCCGTCGGCCTGATAGCACTGGCGTCGCTCCTTGATTCAGTCCCTGGCTCTCCCGGATCTCCCACCGAGTGGCCACTGCAGCTATGGGGCGCGTTCGCTCTGGCTGCTGGCGGTCAACTGCTCTTTGGTTTTGCTCTGGGAACCCAAGGTCCACTGGAAATGGGATATCGCCAGGCGGTGACACCAGACAGACTTATTGCGCGCATGAGCGCCACCATGCGGTCCATCAACCGAGGCATGATCGTCGTGGGCGCACCCCTCGGCGGAGCGATCGCCGCCTCTGCAGGAACCGGAACCGCACTTTGGATTGCCTCCGGCGTTATGGCCGGATCCGCCGTATTTCTGCTGTGTTCTCGCGTCCGACACGCCAATATCGACGAACAACTCCTCACGGACGACGCCGCGCGGGCGTAGGCATTTCGTGGAGACGCGTCGCGACCATTGGTCACTCATGGTTGGAATAGACGGCGCTAAACCAACGCAGACTGACCGATCATGAGCCGTGGCTTCCACGCCTCATGGGTCTCTTTCACGTGCTGCGCGTGCGACGATTAAGCCATGTCCGCTTCGATCTCTTCCGCGCCCCTAACATGGGTCTCGGAGCAGTCGCTTTCCGCGGAATTCACCCCAGATGGCCCCTACAGTCTTCGCTCTTCCATCAGCGTACTTCAGTGCGGCATCCACGACCCCTCGTTTCAATGGCAGGATGACGCCGCGTGGCTCGCCTTCCGGACAGCAGATGGAGCTGCGACGGTAAGGCTGCAACAAATCGGTGGTCTCAGCGGCGGGACTGTGCGTGCACGTGCGTGGGGGCCAGGAGCCGCCGTCGCGCTTGAATCAGTACCCGCACTGTTGGGTTTCGACGACAACTGGGACTCATTCGACGACGACAAATTCCATTCGACGCTCCCCGATCTAGCCGTCAAGGGTCGCTACCTAAACCCTGGGCTTCGACTACCCTCCACTGGACGCGTACTGGAAACGCTGGCCCGAGTCACGCTGGAGCAGAAGGTCACTGGCATCGAAGCGAAACGAGCGTGGCGCTATCTGCTCCATCGGCACGGCGATCCAGCCCCTGACGCAGGCCAGGCGGCGCCGTCGCACCTTCGACTTCCACCAACCGCGCAGCAATGGCGCACCATTCCGTCATGGGAGTGGCACAAGGCTGGCGTCGACAGCAAGCGTTCCGCCACCATCCTCGAAGCCGCACGACGAGCTCCCGCACTGGAGCGACTGGCCGGGGCGCCGTCGGATGCCGAGTTGAGTCGAAAACTCCAAGCTGTCCCCGGCATCGGCCCCTGGACCGTCGCTGAGACCGTTCAACGCACGCATGGCTGCCCTGACTCGATTTCCGTAGCCGACTATCATTTGGCCGCTTACGTCGGCGCGGCCCTTACCGGGCGTCGAACGGACGACGCCGGCATGCTGGCACTACTGGAACCCTGGGCAGGACAGCGACAGCGCGTGGTGCGGATGCTTTATGCCAGCGGCTTCCGAAAGCCGACCTTCGGTCCACGACTGGCACCCTCGGACCATCGGCACCGCTAAAGGACAGAAACAGGCCGTGGGGAATCAGGACCGCCAGCTTCACAGATCCTGACTGTCATATCTCGAAGATCGCACGCCAGTCTTTGCCGTGTTCAGTCGAGATTGATACTGAGCAGACGGTCATCATCCGGTGCAGGATCTCCGCGTCCGTCCGTGTTGTTGGTGAGCATCCACAGCGCACCACTCGGAGCAACGGTGACGTCTCTGAGTCGGCCATATTCGCCGACGAAGTGCTCCGTAGACGTAGTCGGATCTGACAGTGGAACCTCGCGGAGCCTTTCGCCGCGTAGGTTCGCGATGAAGATCGCGTCGTCGGTGATAGTGATACCGCTGGGGCTCGCCTCGGATGGCTTCCACTGCTGCACCGGGTCAACATATTCTTCCTGCTCCGCGATACCCTCCACCTCAGGCCAACCATAATTGCTGCCTGCCTCGATGATATTCAACTCATCCCACGTGCTCTGCCCAAACTCGGAGGCAAACATCCGGCCGTCGCTTGCCCAGCCAATACCCTGAGGGTTTCGGTGGCCGTAGCTGAAGACAAAAGAATCAGGAAACGGGTTGTCCTCCGGTACATCGCCCTCGATCGTCATTCGGAGGATCTTCCCGCCAAGAGAGTCCAGGTCCTGAGCGTTGTCAGTGTTCCCTGCGTCGCCTGCCGTCGCGTAGAGCATTCCGTCAGGGCCAATCGCGATCCGACCGCCGTTGTGGATGCTCGCAGATGGGATGCCGTCGAGGACCTGCTCACGCGCGCCCAGCTCCAGGGACCCCGCGCTCCCGATCAGTTCGTAACGTCCAATCCGGTTCTCAGAGGCACCCGTACTGTAAGCGAAAAGATATCCGTCCTTGACTGCGATGCCGAGCAGACCGCCCTCGCCACCCTCTTCGACCCCGCCAATCGTTCCAACCTCTCGGGTATTTCCCTCCCGATCGAGTTCGACGATCCGCGCGGAATCCCGTTCGCTCATGAGGGTGATGCCATCGTGGAACGCGATCGACCACGGTACGTCCAGGCCGTCCGCAATCGTTTCAGGCTCCCCAAGCAGGGAAGTCTCCTCAGCCTGGGATGAGGACTGCGAAGGGCCGGCGTCCGGCGAAGTGGTGCAGGACGTCAACGCGGCAACGGCCAACAGCGCAACGCCGGCCCGCCCTATCGGTCCTCTCGCCATCATGTAGGTAAGCCCAGACGTTTTACAGCTTCCTGCCGCATCTCCACCTTGCGGATCTTTCCAGAGACGGTCATGGGAAAGCTCTCCCGGATATCGATGTAGCGGGGAATCTTGAACCAGGCAAGTTTGCCGCTACAGAAGGCAACGACGTCCTCGGTCACCAGTGGGCCGACGTCGGGCTTGAGAATAATGCAGGCCATCAATTCCTCGCCGTATCTCTCGTCCGGCACCCCGATCACCTGCACATCTTGAATTGCAGGGTGCCGGTACAGAAACTCCTCGATCTCGCGTGGATAAATGTTCTCACCGCCGCGGATCACCATGTCCTTGATTCTGCCCTCAATGCTGACGTACCCGTCCTCGTCCATCCGGCCAAGATCTCCGGTGTGCATCCAGCCGTCCGCATCGATGGCTTCAGCCGTCTTCTCGGGCTGGTTCCAGTACCCCAGCATGACGCTGTAGCCGTGCGTGCACAGCTCACCAATCTCGCCGCGTTCCACTTGTTCGCCCGTCCCAGGATCGACGATCTGCGACTCGAGGTGCGGCATAGTTCGGCCAACCGTCTCTGTCCGCCGAGCAATGGAATCATCCGAACGGGTCATGGTGGAAACCGGCGATGTTTCGGTCATTCCGTAACAGATGGCCACCTCCAGCATGTTCATCTCATCGATGACTTGACGCATAACCGATGCCGGGCACGGCGAGCCAGCCATCACGCCAGTACGTAGCGTTGACAGGTCATAATCCTTGAAGTGTGGCAGCGCCAGTTCGGCAATAAACATGGTGGGCACCCCGTAAAGTGACGTACCGCGGTGATCCTGCACCGCCTGCAGCGCCTCATCGGGCTTGAATGAGCGACCCGGAATGATGGTTGCCGCACCGTGTGAGAGCGCATTCAGATTCCCGATCACCATGCCAAAACAGTGGTAGAAGGGAACGGGCAGAACCACGCGATCTCGTTCCGTATAGTTCATGAGCTCGCCAATGAAGAAGCCATTGTTGAGAATATTTCGGTGTGTCAGCGTCGCACCCTTGGGGAAACCTGTTGTCCCCGATGTGTACTGCAGGTTGATGGCGTCATCGGCACTCAGCGTATCCATCCGTTGCACCAAAACGGAAGGTTCGACGTCGGACGCCCGTGCCAGCACCGAATCAAAACTGGGCTCCCCCACCACCTCAGCATGATCGCCGTCTCCATTGATGAGCACCAAGTCAGTCAGCTCGGGGCAGTTCTGCCGCGCTTGCCCCGCCATGGCCGGGTAGTCGCTCGCCTTGTCCGCTGGCGCCAAAACGAGCATCCTCATCCCACACTGCTGCATGACGAACTCCAGCTCATGAGTACGATAGGCCGGATTCACGTTCACCAGAACCACACCAATTTTTGCGGTCGCGTACTGCAGAATGGTCCACGCCGCACAGTTTGGAGACCAGATACCCACTCTGTCCCCGCCAGCCAGACCCATCGCCAGAAGCCCGCGGGCAAGCTTATCGACGTCGGCGTTTAACTCCGCGTACGTCCAGCGCCGTCCTGTGGCGACCTCTATCACGGCGTCACGCTCTGCGTGCAGCCTGACCATCCGCTCCAAATTGTGACCAATGGTCTCGTCCAACAACGGTTGGCTGGATGGTTCAGAAGTGTAGGACTGCATCAGTGAACTCCTTCGTTGGATGCACTAGCGCTACTCTGCACGCTACCCAGTGCGGATCGGAAAAAGAAGAATGGTCGGTTCAACCGCCGAAAGCATCTTTAAACCGAAATCCTCCGCACCGGCGAACCGGTACGGAGGATCCAGGAAAGTATTTCGTTGTCGAGCTACTGTGTCTGAGTTCCCTCGGGCTGCTCAGCGTCTACCGTCTCAGCGGGCTCCTTCGGAGCATTCTCGGCCTCAGCCTGCTGCTCTGCGACCTGCTCATGCACGGCCTTCATGTCCAAACCCTTGACCGCGTCCACGAGTTCCGTGAACTGGGTAGCGTTCAATGCGCCTGGCTGGGAGAACACAAGAACTTTCTCGCGGAATGCCATCAGTGTGGGGATGGAGGTGATACCCGCCGCGGCGGCCAGTGACTGCTCTGCTTCCGTGTCCACCTTCGCGAAGGCGATGTCATCGTGCTTCTCAGAGACGGCGTCGTAGACAGGCGCGAACTGCTTGCACGGCCCACACCACTCGGCCCAGAAATCGACGAACACAATGTCGTTGTTTTCCACTGTGTCGGGGAAAGTTGCTTCAGTAATATCAATAGTTGCCATACTTCACGCTAACGTCCGAGGCACTCGGTGTCTTCCCCTGTTCGCTCCGGATGAATATTGGCTAGTCCTCTGGTGCTACTTTGCTGGCAGAAAGTTCAAGCTGGCCCTGTGCTAAATAGAACGCGAAATCATCGTAGGGATCGCCCCAAGCTGACTCACAACGCTTGATTCGTTTTACTCGTTGAGCATCAACCCACACGTTGTGCGCCGCGAGCTCATCATCCACCCAGTGCACGAGAACGCTTTTCCGCGTCCAAGCGACTGCTTTCGCGTCGAGGTCCATGCCGTCACCGCTGACGTGCACGTAAGGTTCCCGGCGGTAGGCCGCTCGGCTGATATGGGGTGAATCCACCAGTGAAGTTGTCATGCGAGACACCATGCCATTCCACGGTGACATTCTGATCCGCACGATTCCCTGCGCTGCGTACTGGCGCGAGATCGGGGTCTCTCTGCGAGATCACCCCGCACGACCCCTACTCGCGCGGGCTAGGGGTGACTTCGGTCGGATTGGATGGGTGGGCAGACGCGAAAAAGCCGCCCCGGTCTAGGACCAGGACGGCTCATTCAATGTTCTGTGGCAGATACTGGATTCGAACCAGTGAAGGCGATGCCAGCTGATTTACAGTCAGCCCCCTTTGGCCACTCGGGTAATCTGCCGAACTTCTTCTAGAAGAAGAAACCCACGCCAAAGTGCGGGCAAGACAACTTTACAGAAAATGGTGCGAAGAAACGAATCCGGCTCTCCACTACCCTGAATCTGCTACAAACCGCGTGCGATACGCCCCTCAAGTTGCGCCACGAAGTGGTCTGCCTGACCGTCAGTCACCATGCCCAAAGAAACGGCGTGGTCCAACTCCGCCCGCACCCCATTGATGCGTTCGTCGGCTACTGCTGCGGTGTCCGGAGCAACGCGGTCGGGCTGGACAGTCGTCACTGGAGCCGCTGCACCCGCGGTCGTGAAACCGGTCAGGGATACAACGGAAGCTGCCGTCAACGCTGAACCCGCCGCGAGCCGCGCAAGGCGGACGCTAAAACGGTTTCGGTGTCCATCGAGATGTGGGTCGTTATCCATGTCCCAGACTCTTGCATGCCGAGGTGACATTCAGCTTCACGGAAGCTGAACGTCACCTGTGGAGAAGCCTGTTGGGCACGAACCCACAGGCTAGGCTTGGTACCAGAGAATCAACTTCAACCAAGGAGAAACCATGGCCAGCGAATCCACGTTCGACGTCGTCAGCAAAGTAGACAAGCAGGAAGTGGCAAACGCCCTCAACCAAGCTCAGAAAGAAATTGCGCAACGCTACGATTTCAAGGGCATTGGAGCTGAAGTGGACTTCAGCGGTGACAACCTCCTCCTGAAGGCCAACTCGGAGGAGCGCGTCAAGGCAGTCTTGGACGTTCTGCAGTCCAAGCTGGTCAAGCGTGGCATCTCGCTGAAGTCCCTCGACGTTGGAGAGCCGTACGCCTCTGGCAAAGAGTACCGAATGGAAGCCACCATCAAAGAGGGCATCGAACAGGATGTAGCCAAGAAGATCAACAAGCTCATCAGAGACGAAGGCCCAAAGGGCGTTAAGTCTCAGATTCAGGGTGACGAGCTACGCGTTTCATCCAAATCCCGTGATGACCTCCAAGAGACCATGGCGCTGCTGCGTACGTTCGACGAAACAGATCTACAGTTCGTCAATATGCGCTAACTCTGCGGTACGGGATCACCGGCAGGTCCATCGGTGTCCTCGGTTTCAAGGCGTGGATCGCTCATGATTTCGCCCATCCACGAGGCTACGACCCACTGGTCCATGACGTGTTCAAGGATGATGACGCCGGTATTTCCCAGCCAGCTCTGCGCCGCGAACTCCGCCTGTATGTTGATAGCTCGAGCAGCAGCCCACGCGCGGATCATGGCCCCGTGGCTTACCATGGCCACTGAATGGTGGCCGCCGTCGAGCGCCTCCTGCACGACGGCGTCGAACCTTCCTAGCGTTTCGTGGCCGTCCGGGCCGCCAGGAACTCGGCGGTCCAGCTCGCCTGTAGCCCACCCGAACACCGGTTCAAGGTACCTACGGTGAGAATCAGAGTCTCCGGCCATTTCAAGGTCGCCGCCGCCAATTTCTCGGAGCCCATCGCGAATCTGGAGTTCCAGTCCGCGAGCCTCCGCCAACGGTCCCGCGGTCAGCTGGGCCCGCGTCTGGTTGGAGGCAAAGAGTGCATCGATGCGTTCGTCGGCCAACGCTTCTGGGATGGCTGCCGCTTGTTCAAGCCCAATTTCGGTCAGGCCCGGGCCTGGCACAGCGGTATCCAGAAGCTGGAGCACATTGTTGGGCGTTTGACCGTGTCGAATCAAGATAAGGCGCATGGTTTCGATACTACCGTTGGCTCTCGTACTCCCTGACGTCAGGAGTCGAACAACCGCTGCCCGAGGTATTCGCCGCTTCGTACACCGGGCGGCACAGCAAAGAGCCCAGAGCCTGTGTGTTTCAGATACTCCACGGACAGGGCATCACGTTTGGCCATAGCCATTTGCATGGGAACAAAGTGGGTACGCGGATCCTTGATGAAGGCAATGAAGAACAGACCGGCGTCGAGCCTACCCAACCCGTCGGTGCCGTCCGTGTAGTTGTAGCCCCTACGCAACATCCGCACACCATTATTCTGATGCGGGTGCGCAATACGGACATGCGAGTCCATAGCAATAAGTGGTCCGCTACTGCCTTCCGCGGTGAAGTTCGGTTCACTGAACTCCCCACCTCCTGAGAGGGGCGCCCCTTTCCTTTTGGTGCGGCCAACCACCGCTTCCTGCTCGCGTAGTGAGGTCCTGTCCCAGACCTCTATGTGCATCCGGATGCGCCTTGCCACCAGATAGGTTCCACTGTTCATCCACGCGGCCCCACCCGTTTCTCCAGCCACCCATAGGTGCTGGTTCACAGACTGCTTCTCCTCGACCTTCAGATTGGCCGTACCGTCCTTGAATCCGAAAAGGTTGCGCGGCGTAACTTGTTGGGTGGAAGTGGACGATGTCCGCCCAAACCCCAGTTGAGACCAGCGCATCCTGACGCGTCCAAACCCGATGCGGGCAAGATTGCGGATGGCGTGTACGGCGATTTGAGGATCATCCGCGCACGCCTGAATCACTAGATCTCCATCACTGCGAGCGTCCTCCAATTGGTCTCCCGGGAAATGCGGTAAATCGGCGAGCGCCTCTGGGCGAAGGGCGCGCAGCCTCAGACCCACCCGCTCGAAGAGACTGCCGCCAAAGCCGACAGTAATGGTGAGGTTGGAGGCTGGTGATCCCAGGGCCTCGCCCGTGTCATCTGGCGGCGCTTCGTAGGACCCACCCACAGCACCCTCCCCCACTGGCTCCCCGGCCGTCATCGCTTCCGCGGCCAGGGTCCACTCCTTCAACAGCGCAATAAGGTCTTCCCGGGATGTGGTCACAACGTCGAAGGCCGCCATATGTAGCCGGTCCTGAGCTGGCGTCGTTATTCCGGCTTGGTGCTCTGCTCGGAACGGAACAACGGTTTGCTGCGGCAGGAAAGCATCTACCACTGGGTCGTGTCCCAGGTACCCCGCCGCAGCCCCTGCTGCTAAGCCGGCCCCACCCAATCCAACGCTGGACAGGAGTGCGCGGCGAGATACGGGGTTCATAGAACGACGGCGGCAGTCAGCCGCGACAACGGCTCACCCAACGCGTCTACCTTTCCGGACAATGCTCGGATCTCTGCGTTGGACAGATCGGTATAGAGCGCAAAGCCGTCGCCTTTCCGGTGCTTGTCCAGTTCATCCTGTAGTTCGTTGAAGCGACTATGGAGTTCCTTTGCGAGCTCTGGATCCCCATCTTCGAGGGCCGGACGCAGATCCTCGAAGGCAATCCGGGCGCCGTCAACGTTGGCTTGAAAATCCCAGAGGTCCGTGTGGGACCAGATTTCTTCTTCACCAGTGACTTTTCCGGTTGCTACCTCGTCCAGCAATTCCTTGGCACCGTTGCCCAGTTTGTCCGCCGTGAAGGTGATGTCGCGGGTGCGGTTGTAGAGGTCCTCCGTGTCAGTCACCATTTGATTCGCAATCTTTTGACGTTCAGCCGCAGTCATTGCCGTGTAGCCCTGCTTGGGTGGGAACAGATCTTTTTCTGCCCGGTGCCACCCCGTCCAAGCCGTTCCCGGTTCCAGATCTGCCTCCCGCAGATCCAGCTTGGGATCAAGGTCACCGAAGGACTCCGCAACAGGCTCGATCCGCTCCCAGTGCATACGCGTGGGTGCATACATACCCCGTGCAACTTTCTCGTCACCGGCAGCAAAGGCTTCAGCAAACCCTCGGGTTTTGGTGAGCAGCTGTTCGGTCTGATCTTTGACATACGCTGCGTACTGCTCCGTGCCGGTATCCAGAAGCTGTTGCCGGTCTTCATCGACCGCTAACGCCTTGCCGGATTCCTCAACGGTGAAAGGCGCTTGAATGCCGTCGCCCACCATTCCGGGTTTACACGCTGTGAGATATTCACCGGCCGGTGCAGTGACCACAAGATCACGGGATAAGCCTGGACCTATGTTCTCTACCTCGCCGATGATTCGCAGCCCGTCTTCGGCGAGCAAGTAGAACTCCGTCACCTCGTTTCCGTCATTCGCTACGGAGAATGTGAGGTGCCCGCTCTGGCCTGAGTCTCCAGATAGCGTGCATTCGTTTTCACTGCTGGAGACTTGGATAGCGCCAGAAGTGGCGTCGACATTGCTGGTGCATCCTGAAGCAAGCAGAACGCTTACTGTTCCGAGGACAACTGTTCCGTACAGGCGTTGGCGGTTCATGCTCTGCTTTCCTGAAGTACGCGCGGGGTACGCGCAGATTGGGTCGTTCCCTGACGACGACGATGGAGGGAGAAATACAAATACGTCGTGGGCACTACGTACACGCTCCAAGCGATTGCCTCAAACCAGGTGGTTGCCGGCGAAAAGTTCAGCGTGCCCTTGAGGATGGTGCCGTACCAGCTGGATGGCGGAATGGCACCGGAGACGTTGAAGGCGAGACTGTGAAGGCCCGGCAGTACTCCTGCTTCCTGTAGGTCATGGACGCCGTAGGACAAGACACCGCCTGCGATGACAATCAATGCAGCGCCCGTCCACAGGAAGAACTTTGAGAGATTAACCCGCAGCACCCCCTTGTGAAGGAGGTAGCCAAGAAAGGCTGCGGTAAGGATTCCGAGAAAGCCTCCGAGCAGTGGAATGGCGGTGGCCCCAGTGGCTTGAGCCCCTGCCCAGAGAAACAAAGCCGTCTCCAGCCCTTCCCTGCCTACGGCCAGCGCTGCAACGACGGCAAGCCCCCAACCCTTGCCGTTAGTCGAGCGGTCCACGCTATTGCGAAGATCCTGACCGAGAGTGCGGGCGCTGCGTGCCATCCAGAAGACCATCCAGGTCACGAATCCCACCGCAACAATGGACAGTGTGCCGCCAATCATCTCCTGAGCCTCAAAGGTAAGGCCGCGCGGCCCGAAGGTCAGCACCGCACCAAAGCCAATGGACACGAGCACGGATACCCCGACGCCGAACCAGATGCGGTTCAGCAGGTCACGACGGTCAATTTTGATCAGGTAGGCCATCAACAGGACGACGACGAGGACAGCTTCGAGTCCTTCGCGCAGTCCGATGAGGAAATTGGCAGTCATGGGCACCTTTTGACGGTCGATGGGCGGGCGAGGTGCCAGGTTAGGACAGCCTCTGCTTACATGACAATACGATGCCCATAGCCAATTACACAAGACGAGTGTTCGCTATTTATCCCGAGACCCGCTCTTGCTCGTCCGTTCGAGTTATTCTAACGTCCTCCATCAGCCCAGCTGCCTTCCGGCCATGCCCTCCAGCCGGCTGATACGTTCATCCATGGGTGGATGGGAGGCGAACAGCCGGCGCAACCCGGGACCGCGGCGAAACGGATTCGCAATCATGAGATGAGAGC
>JBBPYK010000002.1:0-14607 GCA_038199985.1 Actinomycetales bacterium
CTGGCGCTGCTATTCTCAAAGTTCCGAACCGCAAACGTAGAAAACGATCAGCTAACCGACGAAGAAGCGCTTACCTAATAACGGGATAGGCGTCCGTAACCATCCGCTGCCGGGACACTCTTCCGGTGTTGGGCGTTCAGCAGTCCCCTGCTTCAGAGGTTTGGTCGTCCAAGTTGCATTCGGTGGGGAGCCATTGGTTGGGTCCCTGTTAGCAGTCCAGTGGCTATGCGATAGCTAATTGGTTTTCTGCGGTCCAGCGTTCCCAGTGTTTGGACGGTGTCATTCCGTCGAGGGAGCCGTGGGGACGTTCATGATTGTAGATCTCTTTCCATTCGTCGGCCAAGCATTTCGCCTCGGCCATCGTGTCCATGATTTCTCCGGTGAGTTGTTCCCTTCTGAATTGGGTGTTGAATGATTCGGCGAACCCGTTCTGCCAAGGCGATCCCGGGTCGATGAAGGCGGTCTCGACTCCTGTGGTGTTGCACCAGTTGATCAGCGCGGCAGCGGTGAATTCCGGGCCGTTGTCGGACCGGACGTGAGTCGGAGTGATGCCGGTTTCGGCGATGATGTCCTCCAGAGCCGCGACCACATCGTTGGAGGTGAAAGACCGCCGCGGGGATGATGGCCAGCGCGGTGCGAGTGTATGCATCGAGACGAAAGAAGAACCGGATGTGCCGACCGCAGGAAGTCACGTCGGATTGGAAGTCGAAGCTGACCACGTGCATCGGGGTACTCGGCCCGCAGGCGCTTCTGCTCCCCAGAGCCGGCGCCGGTGAGGCGCTTCTTGCGCGCCTTGGGCTTGCGCAGGTCAACCCCTCAAGGCGCCAGAGCCGGCGTACGCGCTTCTTGTTCAGCGCCACCCCGTCCCACGCTGGTTGCTCGAGCAGGTGCCACCGTGCCTTGCGCCAGCCCCACGCCGGATGCTTCCCGGCGACGCCACATGCTATCGAACCTTTGGCAAGAAATTATGGTCTACTCCTTAACTTGCAATGGGACGTTGGCGAGTGCGCACCTACGCGCGGGGGTTGTGGCAACAAAAGATAACTGGGGGAGCCGTAGCCACCGGTGGCTGTCGTGCCGCACGAGTTTCCACGCCCTAATCCTGACTTCGTTCCGAGCAACGGTTGTGCTGACGTGACCGGCGGAATTGGTCCTGAACGGCCGCGACGAATTACTGTTTGTGGGTTGCTCGTCTGAGGCGCCGCATATAGTGCGAATCGTGCGCCACGCGGGATCGTTGCTGCCTCCGGGGCTAAGAACTACGACGACGCTCGACCACGACGCCAAGCCAGCAGCGCCATAGTTTCGGCAGCGCGTGCGAGAATCGCGTCGTCAAAGGTGGCGTGGGGAGAGTGATTTGTTTCCTCTCGATAGCCTTCGATGCCCGCTCCGAGCATTACGTAGGATCCGGGCACCTCGCGGAGTACCCATGCGAAGTCCTCCGACCCGGTGAGCGGCTCGTCCAGTTCTACAATTGAATCCGCGCCGAAGCGAGCAGCGATTGTTTTCTGGAGGTAGGCCGTCTCAGCTGGGTCGTTAAATGTCACTGGGTAGTCCGGGCGGAAGGTTAGTTGCGCAGAGAGCCCGTGCGCCGCCGCGATTCCCTCGATGAGCCGCGGCACCTCCTCGTGAAAGCGCGCTTTCGCTGTTTCGGAGAATATCCGGACCGACAACTCCATATCTGCGGTTGCAGGGATAACAACTGAATCTGTACCTGCTGCAATTCGACCCACCGTAAGGACTATCGGCTCAAAGGCAGAGTATCGACGGTTCACATGGGTCTGCAGGGCAAGAACTATCTCGCATGCCACCGGAACCGGGTCTTTGGCCAGGTGGGGTAAAGACCCGTGCCCCCCTTGGCCGGAAATTGTCACATGCAGGTCCTCGCAGCCAGCCATGAAGACACCCGACCGCGTGGCAAACTGACTGTTCGGAATCATCCCCGAGAAGACATGTAGCGCGAATGCTGCGTCGGGAGGGCGGCCTGCAACCTTGAAGAGGCCGTCCTCGACCATCCATTTCGCTCCAACCGACGCTTCTTCAGCTGGCTGGAACATGAATAGGACGTCGCAGGCAAGCTCATCACGGCGGGTGTGGAGCATTCTGAGCGCTCCGTAAAGTGCGGCCGTGTGGACGTCATGGCCGCAGGCGTGCATCCTTTCTGGGGTTTCGGAAGCATAGGGCAGCCCGGTGGCCTCCGTGACAGGCAGCGCATCCATGTCAGCTCGCAATAGCACCAGCTCTCGATCGTTGGACGGCGGGCCGCCGGAGCGCATGACAACGGTGATCGAGGACTGTCGCCCACCTGTTTCGATCTCAATCCCAGGCAAGTCCCAAAGGCGATCGAGGATGACAGCTTGGGTGCGGGGCAGGTGGGTACCAAGCTCTGGGTGGCGGTGCAGGTCGTGCCGAATCGAGAGCATCTCGTTGTTGAGCTCAGTAGATGGAGTCATTGCTGTCTTCTCGGTGCCAGCATGCATGTGTGCTCCTTAGAGGGTAGTTACCAGAATGGAAGCAATGACGACTGATGCGACGGTCACCGACGTGAACCCACCAATGAGCAAGGGCGGGAAGATCTCCTCCAGAACGGTCTCGCGTTCGTCATCATTATCAGTCAACGACGTGGCCACCTCTTGACTGATGAGGTAATCACCGGGAAAACCGAACATCGCGGTCAGAGCCACCGGTATTCCTTTGGATACATCTACTCGCAGGAGACGGGACATGAGGTATCCTCCGGCAAAGATGCCAGCGGCCCCGACTCCCAGGATGACGGCGACCGGAGCGATTGACTCGACGAGTAGCTGCGGTGTGATGTCGGATAGCGAAGCAATGATGACCAAAGTCACTGCAATAAGGACAATGTTGAATGAGCCGGCCTTTTCAAGGACATACCCGGGCAATATTCGCATGTAGCATAGGGCAATTCCGATGAGTAGTGCCCATAGAGTCGCTGAAATCTGGGTGAAGCCGCTGATCCAAGTCGCCGCAAGTGCTGCCACGGCTAGGAGCGCAAGAAGTGCAGAAGGCTCTTCGAGGACTGCTGGCAGGCGCGTCTGGCGCTTAGTTTGCGCCGTAGTGGCTACTTCGGTTTGTGATGTGGCGGCCTTCCCACCTCCACCCGTTGCTGCCCCACTCTCTTCAGCGTTTGGCTGCACGGTGCGAAGCGTCCGCACGAAGCGTGCTGCGTATCGCCGTAAGAAAAATGACGCAAGCGGCATCCCGACGAGCTGCTGAACACCCAAAACTAGGACCGGGATGGCAATCAGTTCGTCACGGCCGAGCTCTTCCAATCGTGTCGTCGTAATAAGCGTCGCTATGAAGCCACCAGAGAGCGGTCCCGCACCAACAACAGCACTTTCGTATCCGAAGATTGGGGTGACGATGCCGAGTACAGCTAGGACTCCAGCAAGCATCCCCCCTAGGGCTATGAGAACGAAACGCCACTGCTTCCGCAGCTGATCGAACGGGATCATTGTTCCAAGGTGAACGAGAAGTATCGCAGTGAAAATGGTCCCAAAGGTAACGAGGGCTGACGTTTCGACGGCCTCCGTATCCAGAAGGCCCGTCCATATCGCGAGCAGGAACAGCAGCATACTCACAAGCAAGGAGGGAACTCGGGCACGACTCAGCCGCGATACAACATCGCCGATGGCAATGAGCGCGAGTAAAACCAAAACCACGAACATCTGATTCAACATGACTTCATGCCCCTATTGCTAGATCGGTGAAGACTCCTCGTGCAGTGCCTGCAAGCCGACGCTTTGCCATATTGCCCGATGTGCTTCGTGTTGACCCTAGGCTCCGGGAGGCACACGACTGGAGCCTGCATTGAGCCCACCAATGAACTGGTTACGCGGTCCGACTCAGCGCATGTCTCCGGGCCACGGAAGCTACGGAAGTCGTCGACGACGGTCTCGCCGCCGCGGATGACTGTTCGCGCGTCGGATGTTTGGGCGGACAAGGCGGAAATGACGCCTAACGGGCCGTCATAGGCGCCGCCGTCCGGAACGGAGTCCAGCTGGGATCCCGTGGCCAGTCTGGGCATGGCTAAACTATCGGGGCCACCCCACCAAGCCCAGTGGTTTCCGGTGCGGTCGGTCATCAGGTCCAGCCCCCTTGCCTTGGTCTCGGCGACGAACCACTCCCTCAAGTCCGCGTCGGTGGATGTCCATGCATAGCGGCGGTAGCCGCCGGTTCCGGCATGGCGCCCCACGGTGGACAAACTGCGCCCCATGCTGTCGAATGTCTGTTTGAAGGTCATGTTCTGCTCCTTAGGATGGCGGTAGCCAGGTCGCTAGACCGGTGTAGCGGTTGCTGGGAAGCTAGCCGACCGGCCCCTGCGGTTCGGGAGCTACTGACTATTTGCAGGTCCCGAACCAATGTCTAGGTGCACTGGGTTCCTTGCGGGTCGTCGACTGTACCGAGTCCGATCAGGATTCTTCACCCCCGTCAACTCTCAGGAAATCGTTGTCGGCGCCTCTGCCAGCCTGCTTCGATCGCGCCAGATCCCGGGGGCGAACCGCGAACCAGTAGATGATTGAGAGCACGAGGACGACAGCAAGACCTGTCAGGAACGCCACCTGGCTGGATGGTGTCAGTGCCAAGACGACGACGACGATAGCAAAGAAGCACAACACCACAACGGTGGATACAGGAAGCCAAGGTTGTGGGAATTCTCCCGGTCCTTCGCCGCGGCGGGCCCGTTCTCGGCGCATGGACCAGTTGGACAGGAGGATGACAACCCAAACCCAAATAGTCACAAAGGTGACCAAGGAGGCGATGATGAGGAATATCTCCTCGGGCATTAGTACATTGAGCACCGCACCCAGCGCCATGGCCCCGATCATGACCAGGGAAGTCATTATTGGAACCCCGTGACGCGTCACCTTTTGAAAGACACGAGGGGCGTGTCCGTTCTCCGCAAGCCCGAAAATCATTCGCCCTGCTGCGAATATATCTGCGTTGATTGCGGAGAAGGCTGCCGTAATGATGACGATGTTCAAGATAGTAGCGGCGATGCCGATTCCCAGGTCTTCGAAGATCAACACGAACGGCGACCCGCTGACACCGATCTCGTTCCACGGGTAGAGAGACATGATGACCGCTAAGGACAGCACGTAGAAGAGCAGAATCCTGACCGGAACGGAGTTGATTGCCATCGGGATGTTGCGGCGTGGATTTTCTGCCTCGGCTGCAGTGATGCCGATGATCTCGATCCCCCCGAAGCCGAAGAGGACGACCGCAAAACTAGCTAGGAATCCCTCAATCCCGTTGGGGAAGAATCCGCCTTCGGACCAGAGCATGGACACCGAGCTAGTCTCTCCACCGTCGTGGTTGAAACCGAAGACGAGTAGGAGTGCGCCCGCCCCGATCATCGCGACGATAGCGGTAATTTTGAGGAGGGAGAACCAGAACTCCAGTTCACCGAACACCTTGACGGTGAGCAAGTTGACGATGCCGATCGCCAGGATCACCAAGACAATCCAGATCCAACGGGGCACGTCTGGAAACCAGAATCCCATGTAAATTCCGAGTGCGGTGAGGTCGGCCAAAACGACAACAATCATGTCGATGACGTACATCCACCCCGTGAGGAATCCGGCCGCTGGCCCCAGGAACCGGTTCGCGTAGGCGCCGAACGATCCGGCGTGGGGAAGGGCAACGGCCATCTCACCCAAGGCGCGCATCACGATGAAGATCGCGGCTCCACCGATGAGGTAGGCGAGCAGGACTGAGGGTCCTGCTGCCTCGATGGCACTTGCCGATCCATAGAACAGACCGGTACCGATCGCCGAACCATAGGCAATGAAGCGAATGTGGCGGCGGGTGAGGCCCCGCTTCAGTTGTGGCGTTGAGTCGGACATGGTTGTCTCGTTTCCAGGGGCGCCCGGTGAATAACGCCCCTTGCCATAGTTGGCCAATACGGATTTATCTTGCTTTTTTCGATGGTCAGGTCATAAGGGATCCGATCACGCGGTCGAGTTCAACGCCTGTCTCCGGGACGCGGAGGCTGCGGAAGTCCTCGACGACAGTCTCGCCGCCGCGGATGACTGTTCGCACGTCGGACGCTTGCGCGGAGAAGAGGACATGTGCCAACACATCTCCCGAGCGGGCGCCGGCCGTCCGTGGCGCAGTCAGGTCAACGACCGCGAAATCGGCCAGGCACCCCGGCTCGATCCGGCCGGCATCCCAGCCCAGGGAATCGCTGCCTCCTGAAGTCAATGCTTCCGTGAGCTCGCCAATACCGAGGTGGCCCCTTGAACCAGTAGTGAGACGCAGATCCAGCTCAATGGCCCGCGCTTCTTCCAACAGGTCGATCATCATGTGGGCATCGGAGCCGACGCTGAGACTCGCACCTGCCTTCCGGAGCTCACCGGCAGGGCCGACTCCATCGGCAAGATCACGTTCGGTGGTGCAGCACATGCAGATCGTCGACCGGGTCCTGCCATAGGCTTCGATGTCCGCCGACTTCAGATGGGTAGCATGCACAGCTGTCATATCCGCGCCGAGCACCCCCGCCTCCTCAAGAATCGCGGTTGGCGTCATTCCGTACACATCCAGAGTTTCCCTATTCTCGGCTGGCTGCTCAGAAACATGTGCGTGTATCGGCATTGATCGAGAGCGAGCGAACTCTGCAATAGGCTTGAAGGAGCTACGCGGAACAGCACGGACGCTGTGGATGGCTGTGCCAGGTCGGGCAGTGGCGGTGGTGGGTAGCTCGGCTACGCGTTCTGCCCATGACTCCCACGATCCGTCGCTGAACCGCTTCTGCACCCCTTCGAGTTGGCGGCCGTTGACACCGCCTTGGAGGTAGCAAGTATCCAGGAGGGTGATCCGTAGACCGGCGTCCTCGGCGGCGCGCACTACTGCGTGTCCCATCTCGTTGGGATTGCTGTACGGCCGCCCTTGTGGGTCGTGATGGAGGTAGAAGAACTCGCCGACACTGGTTATGCCTGCCAGGGACATCTCTGCATAAGTTGCCCGAGCCAGCTCGTATAGTGTGTCCGGGTTGAGCTTGCCAGCGACTTGGTACATCAAGTCCCGCCATCCCCAGAAGCTGCCAACCCCACGTTGTCCATGTCCGCGAATCGCCCGATGAAAGACGTGTGAGTGTCCGTTGACGAAACCGGGTAGGGTCAGCCCGGGAAGCCAAGTGGCTCCCGAGGGCTTGGATGCGTCCGGGGTCACAGAACCAATGCGATCGCCCACCACATTAACCAGCACATTTTGGGCCGGGGTGTCGCCGCCGATCCAGGCGTATTCAGCAAACAATTGGCGCCGTTGTACCATGTGGGTTCTCTTTCTAAGCTATCTAGACTGCTCTTGTGTGATCTTGCGCTAGTGGCTCGGTTCCGCCGACTACGTTTCCGTTGATAAGTACCGCGCTGATGGGGCTGCCGGAGAGGCGATAGGCGAGGTGTTGGTGACTGGGGATATCGAGTACAAGCACGTCGGCCTGCCGCCCCACTGTCAGCGAACCGATGTGCTCTCCAAGCCCCAGGGCCATTGCTCCACCACGAGTGGCGGCCCGAATGGCGGCAGTGACAGCCATGCCGCCCGTTCGGCAGGCCATTGCGATGGCGGTGTGCATGCTCGTTGTCCAGCAACCCGGGCAGATGTCGGTTGCCAGGGCTATTTCCATTCCTGCTCGTTGGAGGCGCAGTGGATCCAACGGGTGGTCGTGGTTCACTGCATACTCCAGGCACGGCATATACACGCCTGTCACTCCAGCTGTGGCGAGTAGTTCCAGCTCGGCATCCGTCGTGTGGTTCAAATGGTCCACGCTCACCGCCCCTAGGCGCGCGGCCAGTTTCGCAGCACCTGTGTGGCTGTATGCATCGAGATGGATCTTGGCTGCCAGGCCGTGTTCCAAACCCGTTTCCAGTATTAGCTCGGATTGCTCCAGGCTGAAGTAGCCCGCATCGCAGTACACATCGTTGAACTGGGCCAGACCGGCCGCTGCAACCTCCGGCAACTGGGCGACGATTTCGGCTGTCCAGTCGTTTGCGTCTCGGCCTGGCTCAATGGCATGCGCAGCAAGGTAGGTGGACACGAGTCGAGCCTCAGAAGCGTCTGACAAGAGTTTGTTTGCCTGCAGTAGGCGCCATTCAGCATCTGTGCTTAGGCCGTAGCCTGTCTTTGATTCGAAAGTGGTCGTGCCCGTTGCGATCATTTGCCTAACCCGGGGCAATGCCTGTGCCACTAATTCTTCGACGGAGAGGCTCCGGGTGTCGGACATCGTCCCGGTGATACCGACACTGGCGTCCTTAGGCACTGTGGTGGATCCGACCTTGGCCGCGTATTCTGCCGCCCGGTCTCCCCCAAAAAGGACGTGGGTATGGCTATCCACGAAACCTGGCAGCACTACCTTGCCCGAAGCGTCGATATGCCTTCGTGCGCTGTAGCCAGATACGTCCCCAACCCCGACAATGAGCCCATTATTGATGGCGAGCCCCCCGCCCCGGATGCAGCCGACGTCATCGGCTGGATCCGGGGCACAGGTCAGGAGTTCGGAAGCGTTCGAAATGACGAGATCAACTGTCGGATTCGAATCCTGCTCCATCATTTGGTCAGGCCTGCTCTTCGGGGCCGAACGTTGCGGTCGGGGTCCACCAGAGCGGGATGGACAAGCCCTCATCCGGCCCGACGGTGTTGGCGACTTCGCGTGCTCGGTCGTAGCCGGACTGTGCGTGGCGAACGACTCCGATACCGGAGTCCACCGTCAACGCGGCCTTCAGTCGGTAGGCAGCAATCTCTGTACCGTCGGCGATCATCGTTACTCCGGTGTGGACTGAGTCGCCCATGGCGTAGTTGGCCTGGATGGCGATCAAATCACACATGCTCGATGCGTTGAGCAGCCCGTTGAGGTATGGCCAGTCGGAAATGACGTCGGAGCCGTCGGGCATGTTTTCGGATTCGAAGGTCGGGTTGATGATTGACCCGCTGTCCAAGTTATCCCGGGAGAAAGCTACTGGCCCCTTGACCTCACCGTTTTTGATGAGCTCATTTACTGCCAGTCCGAATTTCTTGCGCTGGCCAAAGCCGAGGTAGCAGACACGTGCGGGCAGCGCTTCAATCGGGACGTGCTTCCGTGCCAGTGAAATCCATCGTGTGACCAGTTCGTCGTCACCGAAGAGCTCCATTGCCAGGTCATCCAGACGGGCAAGGTCGGCAGCATCTCCAGATGTGCAGGTCCAGCGGAACGGGCCGCGGCCTTCCAAGAAGAGTGGCCGAAGGTACGCCGACACGAATCCGGGGATTTTCATGGCATCTTCGAAGCCGGCGAGCTGGCTTTCGCGCCGGATCTGGTTGCCGTACTCGAAAGTGGGCACCCCCATGTCGAAGAACTCATTCATTGCCTTGAGTTGGCGGACCATGGCCTGTCGGCTGATGTCGAAGTATGCGTCCCGGTCGCGTTTCCGGAAGTCCTCCGCTTCATAGACGCTGTAGCCAACGGGGACGTAGGCCACGGGGTCGTGGGCTGGTGTCATTTCGGTGACGACGTCGGGACGGAAGTCGTTCTCGAGTGCATATTCGAAGAGTTCTGTGGCATTGGCGACCACTGAGATTCCCAGGGGCTTCTTATCGTTGGCGGCTTCGCGCGCCAGTTCCAGTGCGTGGGGAATCGACTCAGCCAGGACATCACAGTAACCGGCCTTGATGCGGTTGTTGATGATGCGTTCGTCCACATCCGCGCATACTGCTACGCCACCGAGCATCGTCATGGCGCGTGGCTGGTTGCCACCCATGCCACCCATGCCTGCACAGAGCAGGACCTTGCCCTCCCATGTTCCGTCGAGGTGGATGTCCGCGACCGAGCGCAGGGTCTCGAAAGTCCCCTGGATGACACCTTGGGTTCCGATGTACTCCCAAGGGGAGGCAGTGTACTGGGCGAAGATCGTCAGGTTCTTGTCTTCGAGCTCGTAGAATTGCTTCCAGCTGGGCCGGACGAAGTTGGTGGTGGCCATGACCACGCGTGGAGCCAGTTCATGTGTTTCGAACACAGCGACAGGCATTCCGGACTGGACCACGAGGGTTTCGTCGTTTCCGAGATTCTTCAGGGAATCAACGATCGCATGGTATGACTCCCAGTTGCGGGCAGCCTTGCCGATACCCCCATACACCACCAGCTTTTCGGGGTGCTCAGCCAGTTCCATGTTGTTCTCCAGCATTCGGAGAATGGTTTCCTGTTTAGGGCCCTTGCATCGCATGGCGTCTCCGCGCTGGGCGGTGATGTTACGGAGGATTTCGGGTTTTGGCTCCGGCGGTGCAGGGAACGAGGTCGCCATATGTGCGTAACGCGGCTGAGTTTTTTCGGTCATTTCAGACTCCTGTTCGATTTAGTCGGCCGACGGCCTCTTCGTAGTCCTAAGTCATTCAACGGGCTCCGTCGGGTAGAAACAACGGACGTTCCCACAGAATGAGAATTCTTCAGTGTTTTGAGTCACTGTCCAATCGAAAGCCGTCTTCGGCTCGGATAACTCGATTCATAGATTGGTACGTGTCAACCAGGGGTGCCGGCATAAGTAGCAGGCTTCCCCTCAAATCAGGCTGACATGTAAGGGTTTGGCCAGAGATCGCTGAAACATGCTCGTTGCACCACTCCACGCCCCGAGCGAACACAAGCGAGTCCCCGCGGCAAGCGGCGGCACAAAAGACGTGAATGTCTCATAGAGTGGGAAAACTGGTTGCGGCCTCCCCGCGATGCAGTTCCAATAGAGACAGAAGAGGATCTCTTGCAGCTCACAGAGGAGAGTGCAATCGATATGGTCGCCGCCCAAACTTCTGTTTGCGGTTCGTCGATGTCATCACTTCAACGTGGGCTAGCCATCCTGACGACCATCACAGACAACGGGGAGATGTCAGCCGCCGCGCTGGCTCAGCAACTTCGCCTTCCCCGATCGACTGTCTACCGGCATTTGCAGGTGCTCTGTGGTTTCAACCTCATCGAGGAAGATGGCGGACTCTACACGCCAGGTTGGAAAGCAATTGGAATGTCCGGCCGAAACCTGACGAATAGTTTGCTGTCTGGCCTTGCAGTGGAGATTTTGTCGAACGTGTCGGAGGCGCTCCAAGAAACCGCAGTCGTCACGGTGCGCGCCGGAACGCATGCCGTCTGTCTGCGCCAAATTCGTGGACCACGACAAGACCGACTGACTTTCCGCATCAACCAACTCCTACCGCTATACGCCGGAGCAGGCCAACGTCTACTTTTGGCGCACGTACCCCGAGCACTCGCGTCTGCGATACTCACACGCAATTTTGCTGAGAGTCCAGATTCAGGAGCGGATGAGGAAAGATTATGGAAAGAAATCGCGTGGGCGCGAAAACATGGTTATCAGATTTCTCGAGCGGAACTACAGGAGGATGCACTTGCATTGGCAGTTCCTGTTTTCCTGCGGGGAGAAATTGTTTGCTCACTGACTGTGGCTGGGCATCAACCCCAATGCGACCATCCCGAATGGATAGAGAGAGCGCTTCGCGTCCTTCAAGCCAATGCCAAGAAACTGTCGGAACGCCTAGTTGCAGCGGACGACGAAGCCGAAGCCAGCAACACACAACCCAATCGACCGAGTAGTCGTCAAAAAAAGGAATGAAATGGATAACGTAACTCTAGGCGCAGGGCGCCTCACCCTCGAAGATGTCGTTGAAGTCGCCCGAGGGCAACGCGGGATCGAACTTTCCGAGCAGGCTGCCCCCACAATGGCACCCAGCGCTGAATGGGTGAAGGGTCTGACGGACAGGATGCGCAATGGAGAATCGGTGCCAGCCGTCTACAGCGTCAACACCGGATTCGGTTCGTTGGCTGGCAAACAGGCCTTTGAGCGGGTCGAAGACGCTGAGGAGCTCTCGCGGCGACTCATCATTTCCAACGCCTGTGGAACGGGCGACCCGTTGCCAGAAGATACTGTCCGCGCCGCGATGGTTATTCGTGCATCGTCCCTTGCCAGAGGATATTCAGGAGTTCGACCGGACCTCCCCAAACTCCTCGTCGACATGCTCGAGGAAGACATCTATCCCGTCATCCCCCGCTACGGTTCACTAGGTGCATCCGGTGATCTGATCCAGTTGGCGCATTTGGCCCTGATCATGACGAAACCCGCCGGAAATGAAGATAAAGAGAATGACAGCGGTGAGGTCTTCCGTCCCGGAGCCCGCGTCTCAGGCGTCAAAGCGATGCGTGATGCGAAACTCGAGAGAATTGTGTTGGGGGCAAAGGAGGGACTTGCATCTACGAACGGCACGTCTTTCTCTTGTGCCCATGCTGCCCTCTCATTGGCGGACGCGGAGCGCATTCTCGAAACTGCACAGATTACTGCAGCTGTTTCCATCGAAGCTTTGAGGGGGTTCGGTGACGCTTTCATTCCCCAGATTCACGAGGCTCGCGGCCACCGAGGACAGATCGAGGTAGCTGCACGACTTCGTGAACTGTTGGCGGGCAGCGCCCTGATCGACGGGGATGCCGAAAACGACCCGATACGGAATCCGCCTCAAGACGCTTATTCACTCCGTTGCACCCCGCAGGTCCTCGGGGCGGTCAAGGAAGCACTGGAATTTGTGCGTGGGATCGTGGAAACCGAAATAAACGCGGCAACAGACAATCCACTAATCGTGACAGAATTGTCCAGGGACCTCAAAGCCGTATCCGGAGGCAACTTCCACGCCGAGTATTTGGCCATGGCTTCGGATCTACTGGCCATCACCGTTACTGAGGTTGGCAACATCGCTGAACGTCGGATTTTCCGATTGACGGACTCGACGCTTAACCGCGGGCTTCCGGACTACCTTATCGATTCCGAGAAGGTAGGCATGGATTGTGGCTACATGCTGCCGCAATATTTAGCGGCAGCATTGGTTTCCGAATGCAAAACACTAGCCCACCCAGACTCTGTCGATTCAATTCCATCATCAGCGAACCAAGAAGATCACGTATCAATGGCCAACAATGCCGGTCTGCACGCACGAGCGGTAGTTCGGAACGTTGGCGACGTAATTGCCATTGAACTGTTGATGTCTTGCCAGGCTTTGGAACTACGCATGCGTCGCGAAGGAATTGAGCGGGCAGATGTTTCGTCTGCTTCACTCGCCGTTCTTGATCTGGTTCGTTCAACCACTATGTCAACGGGCGAAACCGTGCCGTTCCTGACCGAGGACGTGGTGCTGAAGCCGCTGATCGACGCTGTAGTAGAATTGGTTTCTTCTGGTGCCGTCGTCGACGCGGTTGCCGCCCGGTAAAACAAAGATCAGCGTAAGCCTTCAGTCGATACGGTGTGAACACGGAAACACGGTCGTGTCAGCTCGGCAAACTGCGATTTCGTTCTTGTTGATCTGATATCCCTTTATAAGGCATCAGGTCAGCAGGTCTTGATGGCCTACCGTACAACTCGCTGAGAATTCGGGACTACGGGCAGTGGGGATTACAAAAATGTGTGGTTGAGTTTGCTCCATGGCTACGGATAGCTCTCATCGGGTGGCGCCGCTGTTCCGGTTCCACCATATCCTTCTGAATTACTCTCGTCCAGGGTGGGGGCTTATCCACTTCTGCGCGGTAACCCAAAATTGAGCAGATGATTGGGTCCCCGGGAAGGTGCCCGGTGCCCGGTGCCGTTGCCGGCGGTACTCCGACGTTTATGGTGTGGGGTCTCCACCGGTTGTAGAACACCTCGATATAGCGCATGACATCCGTTCTGGCGGCCTTGTGGGTTTGGAAACTGTAGTGGTAGTAGAGCTCTGTCCTTTGGGCTCCACCCGCCCATATATGGATGACCCACAAAGACCCTGGGCCTGCTTTTGCGGTACTACGATGTCTGCGTCTATTGGCGCTATTGGTCTTATTAGATCCAGACGGGGACTGCTGAACGTTTGGTTGAATCCTGACCTGGAAGGACGAGCTTCGCGGATGGATGCAATAAGCCGCTAACGACAAAGTACGTCAATCGAGTGCACTTGTGGACGGATCCTGACGCTATGTGTGCTTCAGCCGTCGGCTCCCAACTTTGCGCTTTGCAGGAACCGGAAGTCGCAGCCCTCGTCGTCTTGGGTGACTTCGGTGACGAAGAGTTTCCGGTAGCCACGCTCCGGCACCACGGGACCTGCCGGACCCATAGCTTCTTCACGCCGGGCCAGTTCAGAATTCGACACCTCCAGCTGGATCAACCGTCGGCTGACACTCAGCGTGACCGTGTCCCCAGACTGCACCAGAAGCAACGGGCCGCCCACAGCAGACTCCGGCGTCACGTGCAGCACCACGGCGCCAGCCGCAGTACCGGACATCCGGACATCCGAGATCCGAATCATATCGCGAACACCCTGGGCTGCGAGCTTCTTCGGAATCGGAAGCTACCCGGCCTCAGGCATGCCGGGGGCACCCGCAGGTCCAATGTTTTTCGGCACCAACACCGAACCGGCGGTCACCTCCAGCGACGGACCGTCGATCCGCGCCGCCAAGTCCGCCGTATTCTCGATGAGTATTTGATGCTTTGAGAGCCGCCCGGTGGTGCGATTCAGAGCCAGTGATTGTGCCAGAGAGAGCCAGTGGTGGTGTGACTCGGAGCCACTGGCTCTCTCCGCCCGTCGTTAGGCGCTGGTGAGGGCGGTGTGCTC
>JBBPYK010000003.1:0-10665 GCA_038199985.1 Actinomycetales bacterium
ATCATCGACGACTGTGTATTCCGACGACGACGGCAGTGTGGTGGACGAGAGCACACCGGCTGTCCCCGGGTCGGAAACTGGCCGTGTGGTGCGTGCAGCTGAACAGCTCCTGCATGCCCGGCTTCCGGGATCTGTAGTACTTCGACTGGCGGGTATTTACGGCCCCGGACGGACCCGGCTGATAGATCAGGTGCGTAGCGGGTCGGCGGAGCTCCCTGCCAATCCGCGCATGACCAACCGCATCCACCGCGACGACGCCGCAGCCACCATCGTGCATTTGATGACAATGTCCGCGGCTCCGGAGCCGATCTACGTTGGCGTAGATAACGAGCCGGTAGATCTACGCGAGGTGCTGGAGTTCCTTGCTTCCCGCCTTGGACAGGAGCTGTCCGAGGGGGTGCCTTCTGAGCGGTCCCGCGGTGGAAATAAACGGTGCAGCAACGCACTTCTGCGGGCTTCTGGATTCGAGTTCACCTACCCGACGTACCGTGAGGGCTACGACGCGATTCTTGCTGGCGATGGCGTGCGCCATGATTGATGGCCGCATCAGACTTCCGAGCTGCTACCCGAGCCGCAACCAGTGCACAGCGAGGTAAAGGTGGACCCGTCCCGCCGTCGTCGCCGGGTCGTGGCCGGATAACTTCGCCACCTGCTGAAGCCGGTAGCGGACCGTGTTGCGGTGTAAATCCATGGAGTCCGCGACGGCGGCCACCGAGCCATCGAGCTCGAGGTATGTTTCCAAAGTCCTGAGCAGTTCGGCGTCGTGCTTCTTGTCGAAGGCCGCCACTGGGTTAAGCGACTCTGCTGCCAGATCGCCCAGCGGGACATCGGTGCTTGCGAGCAACAGCGACGTCAGGCTGAGCTTGTCCGGCAGATTGACGGATCGGCCTCGCGTGAGCGATTCTCTGGCCTCGAAGTAGCTCCACCTCAGGCCGCTCGCCTTGCTGTACGTTCCGCCCGTGCCGATACGAGCTGTCAAGCCCGCGCTATAGAGATACTCGGCAAGGCCGTTTACCTGGGAGGGTGTTGCCGTCGTCATGATCACCAACCGCTCATCGACGAGGGCGGTTGCTGACTGGTCAAAGATGGATGGTAACGGCAGGGTTCGAAGGGCGCGGCGCTGCCCGGAAGCGGTTTCGACGAGCAGGACGGACCATTTGGCGCCTACATCGATTCCAGCCGCGGCCAACCGCAGTTCCGCGTCCGGGCCGGAAAGGAACCCGGCCACGACGTCGGCCAGTAGTTGCCCGTTTGCGGCCCGGGAACGGGACCGCAGCGTCGCTTGGTTGCTCAGCTCCAGACTGATGAGGCTCTGCGCGTAATCCACAATGGGATTGCGGCTGTACGGTTCTGCGATAGCCAGCGTGCAGCGGTCCTTCAAACCCGTGGCGATCGACACCCGATGCCATTGGCGGTCCTGCTCGTGGAAACCAGTGGATAGTAGCTCCGTGCCGTACTGCCAGAGCGCAACGTCGGTCTGCAGCATGGCTGCCAGCTCCCGCAGCAGTGCGGGCAGGCCTTTGCCGCCCAGCAGGCTAGCCGCCAGGACCTGGTGCCTGGTCAGTAGGTTTTCGAGATGTTGATAATGCTCCGCAGACTGCGCGTCTGCCACGAGCTTGCCAATGGCCATGAACGGCGTCTCATAAGGAACTTCGAAAACAGGCAGACCCAGAGCTGACGCCGCTTCAATGACGGCGGCAGGGGCCTTCCGGTGCCCCAACCCCACTCCGAATCCCAGCGCGAGCGAACCTGCGGCGTGCACGTGATGGGCAAAGGCACGTTGGGCCGTAGTCGTCTTCAGCCGGATCCCGGTGGTCAGGACCACTTCACCACCGGTGAGGAACGGACGTGGATCTTCGAGCTCGGTCATGGCTACCCAAGCGATGGGCGTGTTCTCGGTTGCTGGGGCCGGGCCGGCTGGCTTGAGGTTGAGCGAACGGGACGCCAGCAGAGTGCGCAGGGTGATGGCCATGCAGGAAGCCTAGCGGTTATTGACAGAAATATTGGTCAAGTGCACTGTCGTTGAAGCAAGGAGTTGTGCGCTCTGCCGTGGAGGGCGGACGCATATTGCACGTAGGCTCAAACGTGAAACGGCTCACTCAACTTCACCGAAAGGGACAAAGCACTGTGGTCCAAAATCTTCAGAACTTCATCAACGGCGAATTCGTCACCCCTGCTGGTACCGAAATGCTGGACATCGTTAACCCAGTCAACGGAGAGGTAGTCGCCAAAGCGCCCGTCTCCAACCAGTCCGACGTCGACGCCGCCATGAGCGCAGCGGCAACAGCCTTCACAACGTGGAAGCGTGTGACCCCCGGCCAGCGACAGCTGATGCTCCTCAAGCTCGCCGACGCCATGGAGGCTCGCAGCGACGAACTAGTCGAAGCGCAACACCGCAACACCGGACAGGTACGCCAGCTCATCGCGGAGGAAGAAGTTGCCGTTGGAGCGGATCAGTTACGGTTCTTCGCCGGAGCAGCCCGTCTCATGGAGGGCAAGTCCGCCGGTGAGTACTTTGAGGGTCATACCTCCTACGTTCGCCGTGAGCCGATCGGCGTCGTGGCGCAGGTGACACCGTGGAACTACCCCCTTCTCATGGGCATCTGGAAGATAGGCCCAGCGTTGGCTGCCGGTAACACCGTGGTTCTCAAGCCCTCGGACACCACCCCGGAATCAACGCTTGTCTTGGCGGACATCGCCAAAGACATACTGCCAGCCGGTGTTCTCAACATAGTCCTCGGTACAGGAGAGACCGGAAGCATGCTCGTGGACCACAAAGTGCCCGGGCTCGTTTCCATCACCGGATCCGTCCGGGCAGGTATCGCCGTGGCAACCGGTGCGGCAAAGACGCTCAAGCGCGCTCACCTGGAGCTCGGAGGCAAGGCCCCAGCCGTTGTCTTTGCTGACGCCGACATCAAGAAGAGCGCAGCTGCGATCGCCGAATTCTCGTTCTTCAACGCCGGTCAGGACTGCACAGCCATCACCCGTGTCCTCGTTGAAGATTCCATCCACGACGAATTCACTGCAGCAATGGTCGAACACACCAAGACCCTGGAAACCGGGCACGCCGATGATAGCCAGAACTACTTTGGCCCGCTGAACAACATCAACCACTTCAATTCGGTCAGCGCCGTCATGGACGCGCTGCCCGCACACTGCCACGTAGAAACGGGCGGAAAGCGCGCCGGGGAGACAGGCTTCTTCTACGAGCCCACGATCATCTCTGGCGCCCGCCAGACCGACGACATCATCCAGAAGGAAACTTTTGGGCCGGTCATCACTGTTCAGAAGTTCGCCTCCGAAGCTGAGGCCGTGGAGATGGCCAACGACGTCGAATATGCTCTGGCATCGAGTATCTGGACCACCAACCACGGCACGGCCATGCGCTTGAGCCGGGACCTGGATTTCGGTGCAGTCTGGATCAACACTCACATCCTCCTCACCGCCGAAATGCCGCATGGCGGATTCAAGAGCTCCGGCTACGGCAAGGACCTGTCGATGTACAGCGTCGAGGACTACACCCGGGTCAAGCACGTCATGAGCGCGCTCGACGTCTAGAAAGGTTTCTTCACCATGACTACACAAGCCATTGATCCGCAGTACCGGATTGAACAGAAACGCCGCATCAACGGAGCCTTCCCCGGGCCGCGCTCGCAGGAGCTTGCTGCCCGCCGGGCAAAAACTGTTGCCGCGGGCGTGGCCTCCGGCGTACCCATCTACGTGGCTGACGCCGACGGCGCTATCGTCACCGACGTCGACGGGAACTCCTTCATCGACTTGGGTTCCGGCATCGCCGTCACCAGCGTGGGGGCTTCCAACGCCGCCGTCGCTGCTGCCGTTCGTGAACAGGTTGATCACTTCACCCACACATGTTTCATGGTTGCCCCCTATGAGGGCTACATCGAGGTTGCCGAGCTACTCGCCGAGTTGACTCCCGGTGATCACGAGAAGCGAAGCGTACTCTTCAACTCGGGTGCTGAAGCGGTGGAGAACGCTGTCAAGATCGCACGCCTGGCAACTGGACGGCCCGCCGTCGTCGCCTTCGACCATGCCTATCACGGCCGTACCAACCTCACCATGGCGCTAACGGCGAAAGCCATGCCGTACAAGTCGAGCCCGGCTGGAACGTTCGGTCCCTTCGCTCCGGAGGTATACCGTGCGCCGATGAGCTACCCCTTCCGCGAGGAGAACGAAAATATCAATGGCAAGGAAGCAGCTGAACGCGCGATCCTTGCTATCGAGAAGCAGATCGGCTCGGAATCCGTCGCAGCGCTGCTGATCGAACCCATCCAGGGCGAAGGTGGATTCATTGTTCCGGCTGACGGGTTCCTTCCTCGGATTGCTGAATGGGCACAGGAGAAGGGCATCGTTTTTATCGCCGACGAGGTTCAGTCGGGTTTCTGCCGCACCGGTGACTGGTTCGCAGCCAACCATGAGGGCGTTGTCCCAGACCTTGTCACCATGGCCAAAGGAATCGCTGGCGGCATGCCTCTCTCTGCGGTTACTGGTCGCGCCGAATTGATGGATGCGGTCCATCCCGGCGGCCTAGGCGGTACCTACGGTGGTAACCCTGTCGCTTGTGCGGCAGCGGTCGCAGCTATCGGCAGCATGAAGGATCTGGACTTGAATGCGAGGGCCAGGAACATTGGTTCCGTGGCGACGAAGCGATTGCATGCGGTCGCCGCTGATCTTGGCGATAGGAGCATTATCGGTGAGGTGCGCGGCCGAGGAGCCATGTTGGCCATTGAATTGGTGATGCCGGGCGGTAAGGCGCCCAACGCCGTTGCCACCAAGGCCATCTCTGAGTATTGCCTCAGGGAGGGTGTCATCATCCTCACCTGCGGTACCTACGGGAACGTGGTTCGGCTTCTACCTCCGCTAGTCATCAGCGACGACGTTTTGGAAGACGGATTGGACGTTCTCGAAGAGGCCATTCGATCGCAGTGCTGAAAGTCCAACGCTAGTTGAAGCCCAGCGATAGTGGCGTGAGCAGCGGCGCACCGGATCTTCGGTGAGCCGCTGCGACGTTTAACAGCCAGTCCTGCAAAGCAGCGGCGTTGAGGCGCTCCTACTCTCAATTCAATCCGTGAAAGTGTTGAGAAGCGACTCTGACGTCTAGAGTTGTTACAAAGGTGCAATGACGCACGAGAGTCATGGCTCGCGGAATCGTCAGAAGGGTTGTTCGATGCGATATGTAGTTGGCTTCACGGGAACCGAGCGAGCGCGGGACGCAGTTGCCCTCGCCACATCGCTTGCAATGACGCAAGGCGCAAAAATCGACTTGGTTACCGTCCTCAATCCGCCCCAGGACGGCAGCGTTGCCAAGGGGGCCAAAGCCGCTGAAGAAGGGCTCAAGCGCGCGCAGGATGAGCTGCCAGCCGGAATTGATTCTGAAACCCATGTTCGTGTCGCCGACTCATTCGCTGAGGGACTGCTGGATATAGCCCAGGATCTAAATGCCGGTTTGATAGTTATTGGGCCCACTAATTCCGGCTTGCTGCGCCGCTTCACCGTTGGCACGGTAGCCACCGCGCTGCTGCATGCTTCTCCGGTACCTGTGGCACTTGCTCCGCGTGGCTACCGTCACCGCGACAAGCTGAGTCGGCTCACGTGTGCGGTAGGCGGACGCACTGGCGCTGACGCGGTGTTGGACGTCGCCGTGGAGGCAGCAGCTCGTCGAGGCTTACCGCTGCGCCTGATCTCGCTCATCGCGTTGGACGCCCACGGGACCACCCACCCCATCGATACGGTCAAAACAGCACACGAACACGCCCGCACTTTGTTGAGTAAAGCGCAGGATCAACTTCCAAGGGACCATGACTCCACCGTGACTGTCGCTCACGGCCGCAGTATCGAACAAGCCATGGACGACGTCGATTGGGACCCGGGCGAGCTCGTGATTGTTGGATCCAGCCGCCTCGCGCAGCGCCGACAGTTGTTCATCGGGTCAACGGCGAACAAAATGCTTCGCGGATTGCCTGTGCCCATGGTTGTGGTCCCCAGAGACTGGAAGCGTATCGATCGTTGAGTATTCGCAGCCACCACAGGACGTGACGTCGCTGGGTGGTTAGGCCATACGTCGTAGGTGCCTATTGGTGCGGGTAACACGAAGCATGTCCACTGTCAGAATGACGAGTGCAACCCAGACGAGGCCAAAACCGAGCCAGCGCTCTAGGGGCATGTCCTCGTTCAGGAACACCAGGGCAATGACGAACTGCAGGGTTGGTGTCATGTATTGCAACATGCCCATGGAACTCAGTGGCAGCCGGCCAGCCGCGGCGCCGAAGAAAATCAGCGGCACAGCGGTGATGATGCCAGAAGAGGCCATCCACCAGAAATGGTCCGCTCCTTCGTTGAAGAGCGTTCCCTGACCTGTTGTTGCTAGCCAGATCATAAAGCCACCAGCTAGCGGGGCCAAGACAGCTGTTTCGATGCTCAAGCTGGAAATGGCATCCACCCGATGCCCAACCCGCTTCTTCACGAAACCGTATGAACCAAAGCTGAAGGCGAGGCCCAATGCAATCCAGGGGACGCTTCCATAGACCACAACAAGTACGACGACTGCGACGAAGCCGACTGCCATTGCTACCCACTGAAGTCGGCGAAGCCGCTCCTTGAGGATGATGACACCCATGAGGACTGATACCAAGGGGTTGAAGAAGTATCCAAGAGCCGCCTCGATGGCCTGCCCACTGGTCACGCCGTACACGTAGATCAGCCAGTTGCCTGCGATCAGGACGGCCGCGGCGGTCAAAGCGCCAAGTATTCGCGGGTTGCGGATGGCAACAAGCGCGGGTTTCCAGGCGCGCATGACCGAAAGCAGGATGATACAGAAAAGCAGCGACCACACGATTCGGTTCGCTACTATCTCGAAGGGCCCAGCCGGCATAAGCATGATGAAGTAGAGGGGGAGGATGCCCCAGATGCCGTAAGCGCTCAGGCCATAGAGTAGTCCCTTAGAACTCTCGCTGCGCGGTTGTTTACCCTGCTTCCCCCTTTGAGCTGATTGTTCGGGTGCTCCCGTAGCAGGAACGGCGCGAGATACAGGGGGATCGGCTGGCTGAGGCTCGCCGTCAACAGTAGACACGTAATTGACAACCCCGCCGGTGCTTCCTCTATTCCTAGAAGGATCGTGGGTCTACCGGCGGAGAAATATGGTCGGCGGACAGTGATTAGACTAGGAATCTGTGCCCATATTAGTGTTCCCCATTTCGGAAGGAACTGTTCGTGCCCTGCATGACGCTGTCTGACCAGTCCACCCCACGTCCGCTGCGCGTTGCCGTGGTGGGGGCTGGCCCTGCGGGTATTTACGCAGCGGATCTTCTCACCAAATCCAGAGAGGTGCGCGACGGCGATGTCGGGGTGAGTATCGACATCTTTGACCGCTACCCATCACCGTATGGGTTGATCCGCTATGGTGTTGCTCCAGATCACCCGCGCATCAAGGGGATCGTCAACGCCCTACACCGGGTATTGGATCGCGGCGATATTCGTTTCTTGGGAAACGTGAATTTTGGCTCCGATATCCATTTCGAGGAACTTCGCGGCTTGTATGACGCTGTCATCTTTGCCACGGGTGCCGTGCGGGATGCTGACCTGGACATTCCAGGCGTTGAGCTCGAGGGTTCTTTCGGGGCTGCCGATTTTGTTTCCTGGTATGACGGACACCCGGATGTCTCAAGGGAGTGGCCACTCAACGCCCGCGAGGTTGCGATTATTGGAAACGGCAATGTGGCGCTGGATGTGGCAAGAGTGTTGACCAAGGACGCGGATGACCTCCTAGCAACGGAGATCCCGGACAACGTGTATGAGGGACTGAAGTCGTCGCCGGTAACCGATGTTCACATTTTTGGTCGCCGCGGGCCGGCCCAGGTGAAGTTCACGCCGTTAGAGTTGCGCGAACTCAGCCATTCGCGTGGCGTTGACATCGTGCTCTACCCGGAGGACTTTGAGTTCGACGAAGGATCTGATGAGCAAATCCGTACCAACAACCAAACCCGGACCATGGTCAATACATTGACCAATTGGTTGGTCGAGGAGCAGGATTCCGGGGCTCCCCGCAGATTGCATCTACATTTCCTGCACTCACCGGTCGAGATCTTGCCTGGCGTCGGAACGGACCCAAACAACGTTGCTGGCATTCGATTTGAGCGGAACGAACTTGACGGACGAGGCGGTGTTCGAGGAACGGGGGAGTTCCTCGATTACTCGGTACAAGCTGTTTATCGGGCCGTCGGTTACTTTGGTTCTCAGGTTCCCGGTCTAACATTTGATGCGGCCCGCGGCGTGGTCCCCAATGAGGCTGGCCGCGTTATTGATGCTCAGGGGCAGCCAATTCCAGGCGTATATACAACGGGGTGGATCAAGCGCGGGCCCGTGGGTCTCATTGGTCATACCAAAGGTGATGCGCTAGAGACCATTGGTTGTCTGTTGGAAGATCGTCTCAATTTGCCGGTACCCGCGGATCCATCGGAGGATGCGGTGACCACCCTTCTCGAGAGGAGGGGTGTCGAGTACACCACTTGGGAAGGCTGGCGGAAGTTGGACGCCTATGAGCAGTCATTGGGGGAGAGCTATCGCCGAGGGGGTCGCGGTGGTGAGGCCGAAGATGGCACAGCTCAGATAAAACGCGAACGCGTGAAAGTGGTCCCGAGAGCGGACCTTGTGAGGATTTCCCGGCAGACGGACAACCACTAGCACAAGATTAGCCACTTTAGGTAACGATTCGGTATACATTCAGGACAAAAGAATAACCGTTGTTATTCTCGATGTTGGCGGGGCGCACTATCAGGTGCCATTCAACAACTTGAGGAAACATCGATGAGTCATGTAGAAGTGCGGGCAATTGGACGACGGAGAGTCGTCCGTGGGGGAGGGCGCCGTGCGGGGGCGCTCATAGCAGCGGTTGCACTAGCTGTTTCGGGTGCTGCGTTGACTGCGCCGGCGGCTTCTGCCGCAGGAGAAGCGTTCCTGGAGGGTCCAGCTGTCCAGGGCTACTCCATTGTGCACAACCTAGGCCCTTCAGTGCCCACGAATACCTTCAGCATCCAGACGGACTCCGGAGACCGGTACCAAGCGTACTGCGTCGAGTATCAAATCCCGGGCCTTAATAAGGCGTCGATGCGCGAAATAGGCTGGGCTCAGATGCCTGGCAACAATCAGTTCGCGGAAAACGCACAGTACGTCAACTGGATCCTGAACAACTCTTACCCAGCAATTGATACAGCTGCTGTGGCAGGTGCAGTTGATTCGGTCGGCGAAGATGGACACTTCCACGACGGTCTGACTAAAGCGGAAGCTGTGACAGCCACGCAAGCGGCGATCTGGCATTATTCAGATGGCATGAAGTTCGATGGGGTTGCGGGCGTACAGTCGCAGCATGCGGATTCAGACGTGCGCCGGTTGTACAACTACCTCACGGATGATGCTGTCAACGTGGGTCTGGCCGATGAGCCTGAAGCTGCTGCTATCAACCTGACGGTGGAGAACGCCGAGGGTAAAGCAGGCGAATTGGTAGGCCCATTCCAGATCGAAGCAACTCGGGATGTTGCAGCGCTGAGCATGGACCGCAACGATATTCCACTGGTTGACGCAACCGGTACGCCGATTGACCCGGACGTTCCTCCTCTGGGCCAGCCGATCTTCGCTCAGGTTCCTGCCGGTACCGATGCCGGGGAAATCAACATCTCTGCAGAGATCAACGCTGCACCTGTTGCTGGCCGGTTGTTCGTTGGTGACCAGGTTCGTACTCAGTCCATGGTGATGGCGCAGACCGATAGTTACGTTGCCATGCAGGACAGGATTAGCCTCTCGTGGACCACACCTACGGTCGTTGCACCGGAGCTGGGCACCACGGCAACCGACAAGGCTGATGGCGATAAGGTCGTGTCCTCGGACGGCGTGGTTGTTGACGAGGTCAGATACAGTGGACTCACTGTTGGCCAGAGCTACACGGTCAAGGGTGAACTCATGGACAAGGCAACGAACCTGACCACAGGGATCACGAGCGAGGCAACGTTCACAGCGGAAGCGACTGATGGCATCATCTCCTTGGAGTTCAAGCTCACCGAGGAAACAGCCGGTAAGAGCCTGGTGGTTTTCGAGCGTCTGTACCTGGCCAATGGCGACTTGGTGGCAGAGCACGTCGATATCAACTCGGTCGAACAGAGCGTAACGGTCGAAGAATTGGTGGTAACGCCGGTCCCGACGCCGACGCCGACGCCGACGCCTACCCCGACGCCTACCCCGACGCCGACGGAAACGGCGACACCGACGCCTACCCCGACGCCGACGGAAACGGCGACACCGACACCGACGCCTACCCCGACGGAAACGCCGATCGAGGCAGCCCCGGTCCCAGCGCCGACCACGTCTGCGACACCTGCCCCGACGGAAACGCCGGCTCCGGCTGCACCTGCGCCGACGGAAACACCGGCACCGACCACGTCCGCTCCAGCAACACCTCCGGTGACCGGCGGCGAAGCTGAGCTGGCAAGGACCGGAGCACAGACTGTTGGCCTGGTAGGAGGCTCGCTCCTCCTTCTCGCTGCAGGTGCTGTAGTGCTCTTCCTGAACCGTCGTCGCAAGGGCTAGTATTGCCCTAGCTCTAGTAGCGACATCGCGCACCAACGCGTCGGGCCCCCTTCCACTGCGGAAGGGGGCCCG
>JBBPYK010000004.1:0-40958 GCA_038199985.1 Actinomycetales bacterium
CACCACTGCCGAGGGGCTCGAGTTTGAGAATGAGTCATTCCGTCAGGCCTTCGGCACTGAAGACATGCGGGAAGGGGTGCGGGCGTTCCTAGCCAAGGAGACGCCGTCGTTCCCGGGTAACTAACCGAGTGGCTCTTGATGGGGTCGGTAGTGTTCCGACGTCTCCGAGGTGAATGACCAATGGTGAGATTGGACAACTAGATCTGGAGCTAGCATGACGCACTTGGCACCAATGGCCGGATATCTGATCCTGGCAACCACGTGCGGCGTGATGGCACAGGCAATCCACGCTGGGTGGTTGAACCTTAACCACACCATCGGAGTTCGCACGAAAAACACGTTGAAAAACGAAACAGCGTGGAAGGTTGGCCACAAGGCGGCGTTCCCCTACCTTCTGGCAGCGGCTTATTTGGCGGGGGCCTTCTTGGTTCTACTCATTGTGCTGTCGATCCTCAAATATCCGGCTGGCGTACTGGATATCGCTACCGTGACCGGTTTCCTGTCAATCCTGGGGCTCATTGTTGTTGCGGGCATTCGCGGAAATTCGCGGGCCAAAAGGTACAACGATTCGATGGACCACCTTAAATCAGAGTGACCAATGGTCACTTGTGGTTGGTGCAATCGGAGTCGTTGCAACCACAAGTGACCATTGGTCACTCAGGGAAAGGTCTCTAGAGGTAAGCGCCTACTGCGTAGCGCCCTCGCCGTATGCCTTGCTCGGCTTGACCACGGTGGCAGTGGGCTTGAGGTTCTCTGCATTGACCATCCACGCGTACTGCTCCAGCTTCGCGATGAAGCCGTGCAGCAAGTCGGCTGTGGTGGGGTCCTCCGCGTCCACCTCATCGTGGACCTCCCGCATCCGCTCCACGGCGCTTTCGAGCATGTCAACGACCAACGTCACGGCGTCCTTGGTGTCGATGAGGCCTTCAGGGAACGGTGGAAGCGAGGTGTTCTTAGCTACCGCTTCACCGCGACCATCCGGTACTGCGTGAAGCGCGCGCATGCGTTCAGCGGTGACATCGGTGAATTCGCGAGCGTCGGCGACGATCTCGTCCAGTTGAAGATGTAGGTCCCGGAAGTTCTTGCCCACGAGGTTCCAGTGTGCCTGCTTGCCCTGAAGGTGCAGTTCGATCAGGTCCACGAGCACAAGTTGCAAGTTGTCAGTAAGAGTCTTTGACGCCTTCATGAATCCTCCATGTCTGGAAATTGTGCGAACCCCTTAAATCTAGCCCTAGGTCGGATACTAAGCCAGCGAGGCAATTGTTCTGAGAGCGGAGGACGGTTGATTGCTCTGAGGTACGAAGTCTGCTTAGGGTAGGGATGCAGGCAAGAGGCCGCGAAAACTGCGAGGAGTGAAACATGGCAAATGTTCAAGAGTCCATCGACGTAGCAGTTCCCGTTACTACCGCCTATGACCAGTGGACACAGTTCGAGTCCTTTCCCCACTTCATGAGCGGCGTTGAGTCGATCACGCAGCTCACGGATACGACTAATCATTGGAAAACCAAGATTGGTGGCGTTGAGCGGGAGTTCGACACAGAGATCACCGAGCAGCATGCGGATGAGCGCGTTGCCTGGAAGAGTGTTGATGGCACATCGCACGCCGGCGTGGTGACTTTCCACCGGATCGACGACGGCATGAGCCGTGTGAGTGTCCAGCTGGACTGGAACCCAGAGGGTTTTGCTGAGAAGGCTGGCGCCGTCGTCGGCGCCGATGACCATCAGGTCAAGGCTGACCTCAAGCGCTTCAAAACGTTCATCGAAAGCAAGGGTTCCGAAAGCGGTGCCTGGCGCGGCGACGTCGCGGCGCCTGACTCGGGCAACTAGAACCGTAGTTAAAAGGAGGTGGTTCGCCCCAAGCGGGCGGGCCACCTCCTCTTGTTAAGACGGCTCAGACTCAGCGAACTGAGATCCGAGAGATCGCCTCCGTGGCCCGCCTGGAGAGACTGTCTGAAATCGGAGCACTCTTCGCCGCTTTCGCAGCCGCTTGCTGGCCTTCGTCGCTGACCACATACGTACCAAAAGTGCGCACGAGCTCGGCGGTTTCAGCATTCTTATAAGTTGTGCAGTAGATGTGGTAACTGACGAGCACCATCGGATAAGCGCCGGCCGCAGTGGTCTGGCGGTCCAGATTCAGTGCTAGATCGTATTCGGCACGGCCTTCGACCTGCTCTGCCTCATCCACCGCTTTAGCTGCGCCCTCAGCACTTACAGGCACGTAATCGTCACCGACTTTTAGTGCCACGGTACCGAGCTCCTTGCCGACAGCGGAGTCATCCGCGTAGGTGATGGCGCCTGTGGTTTTGGACATGGTGCTGACGACGCCAGCGTTGCCCTTTGCGTTTTCACCGCTCAGGTTTCCGGGCCACGTTCCGTCTGCTTCGTAGGGCCAGGCATCTGGAGTCACCTCGTGCAGGTAATCGGTGAAGTTCTCAGTGGTTCCAGAGTCATCAGAGCGGTTGATCGGTGCGATCCGCAGGTCCGGTAGCTCGAGCTCGGGGTTCTGTTCAGCGATGGCCGGGTCATTCCAATTGGAAATCTCACCTTTGAATATCGCGGCAATGGTGGCTGCGTCCATGTTGACGCTGTCGATTCCTGGGACATTGAAGGCGACGCTGATCGGGGACACGTAGGCGGGAATGTTGAACGCGCCATCCGGACCGCACGCTTGCTTCGACTCCTCGAACTCTTCGGCTTCCAAATACGCGTCCGACCCGGCAAAATCGACCGCGTCGGCGAGCAAAGCAACGCGTCCCGCGCCAGAACCGTCCGGAGAGTATTGGACCTGAGCCTTCGGGTGAATAGCGGCAAACGATGCCGTCCAGGCCTCCATCGCCGCGCGCTGCGCTGAGGACCCCGCACCAGTGATAGCACCGCGCAGATTCGAGTCCGCATTTTCGGCTGCCTCTCTCTGCTCCTCGCCCAGCGGATAGTCGGACCCACAGCCTGTCAGGGCCAGAAGCCCGACGGCGAGTACCGCACCACTTCGCGCCCAGCGGGTTGCTCTGGCCGAATCAGGGGACGGCAAACCACGAGGCGGTAGCTGGGGGCGGGGAGCTGACAAGAAACGCACTCTTCAAGCGTACCGGGACAGCCCGGCGTCGGGACGCGTCCCACAGCTAAGGCGATGTCCAATTTCCGTGAGGTGGAGTATCAAAACTCGGTGTTCCACGCTTCCGAGGTTCCGCCGAGGTCGGCTTCGATGACACGCCACCGGTCGAACACCCCACACGGATGCGAGATACCCAGAGCAACAGTGTCGCCGACCGCGAGATCGGCACCGTGCACAACGGCATGGTGATCAAAGAGCCGTTCGACCGTGCCGGCGACCGGCTTCTCGCCGCCGTCGGCTGTCACGCGCACGACGACGGGCAGGCCCGCGTCGTAGGGTAGATCCCGCTTACCCGCGTTGAGAACGGCAAGCCCGGGCTCCGGGACCGAAGCTACCACTGTATGAACAGTGACGGCCGGTTGTAATCCTTCTACCGGGCAGACCCCCGCGTACACGCCGTGGTCGTGCGTGACGTAGGAACCCGATCGCAGCACGGGAGTGTGTGGCTTGGACGGAAGATGCACTGCGGCGCGGTCGGGGAACGCCGAGCCGCCCGCGGTAAATATCGGGTCTGGGCTCATCAGGTCATGCAGGGCGTCGTACGCGTCGACGGCCAGGGACAAGTGATGGTCCACCTGTTCGACGACGTCGGGCCGTCGAATCTCGGGGGCCACGCCCTCATAGGCGCTCACGCCCGCGAAGAGTAAAGCGGGGGCATCACGAATTGCCCGCGCAACATTTAGGGCGTCATCGAGCGTCCGCACGCCGGTTCTTCCGCCCATGGCACCGACGTCGAGCAGCACACGAAGCCGTCCGGGTAGCGAAGCGAAAGCCGTGCTCATGCGCTCCACTCCGGCACGCGAATCGGCCAGCACGTACATGACCGTCTCATCATCCTCTTCCAACAAGGAACGCATGGCCGCCAATCCCAAAGGATCGACGATCTCATTGGCGATGATCAGACGGCGCAGCCCCCAAGAGAACGCGATGCGTGCCTGTTGGGGGTTCACCACTGTGACTGCCCAAGCTCCGGCGTCGACCTGGCGCTCAACAATCTGCCGAGTCATCGTGGTCTTGATGTGCGGAGCCAAATACAGGCTGCGAGAGGCAGCCCAATCGGCCATCACACTAATGTTGTTCTCGAGCTTGGCGACGTTCAGAACCATTTGCGGGCGCGGGAATTCCATGGCTCTATCGTGAGCGCCGTTGCCGAGGAAATGCAATAGGCGCGCTTCCCCGGGGCTGGCAGATGTGCGAGTCTGGAGAACAGAGACACGTCACACAGGAGGACACCATGAGTCAGAACCAAGACCACAACAACCCCATTGAGAACGCCGCAGAACGCTGGGCAGAAAATATGGCGGATCAGGTAGTGGACGGACTCAAGAGCAGCCCCAGGGACACGGCGGAGGACGACGGCGACCCGAGGGTCGAGCCGGGATCGAGCATCAGTGAGGCTTCAAACTCTCGCGACGACCGAGACCAGCAGGACTCTCACAGCGCCGATCGGGAGTAACCTCCGCCGTTTCGAGGAATGGGCGTAGGTGTTTCACCACCACGTACCAGGCGGAAACGTCTGCGCTCCGATAGGGGAATCAACTCTACGAACTCGGCGTGATGCCTGAGGTATTCCCAGACCACGGGGCAGTACGGCAAAACGGCCAGCCGACGCCGGTGCGCATCTTCCAAGCAGCCGCGGAGCAGCTGCGGCACAACGTTGGGAATTTCTAGTCGGCGGTTCACCTCTGTGTAGATGAAGGACATGTGCCCGGCTTCCATGCGATAGTGCGCCGAAGCGGCCACCAACCCGTCCACGTAGATGTCGAAGCGTGAGGCGGTCAGGTTATTGCTGACGCTCGATACGGTCATCGCCCTTCACCGCTTAGTGCTACCTCCGGCAGGTTCAACGTCTGGCGTAGTTCCAATTCTGCGGTTAGGTCGTTGTACTGCATGAGTGTGGCTGTGCTGGGCGTCGGAGAATCCAGCTCGCTGAACAGTTGATCGATCAGCAAGTACAACTCGTCCGTGGGAATCGCAGAAAGGTTTGTGACGTATGCATCGGTGAGGCTACCGGTGACGTCAACGAGGGCTGAATTTTGGTCGGTGTCCAAGGGGACAATGACGCGCAGTTGGTGTTCCATGGGCGTTCACTCCATACGTGTTTGCGCTGGGGGCCAACTGCTTAGCCTGAACCAATAACAACTGAATAACGGAGAAAGCGCAACCCTACTGTTCGGTAATAAACTAACTAGTTATCAAAATGCGTTTGAACTTGCGTGTTGCCCGTCGTAGCAACGATGCGCTCTGCGAGGTCACGAAGCTTCATGTTCCTGGTGCTCGAGGCTGATTTCAAGATGGTGGCAGCAACTTCTTGACTGCATTGGTTCTGTCCCATGACAATGCCAATGGCAAGGTCAATACTAGTTCGTGAACTCATGGCCGCCTTCAGGTCCAGTGCGGTTTCGTTACGTTGGGCCAGGCGCAGGGCTAGTAAGAGGGCCTTAGATGTTTGGCGGGCATAGAGCTCAGCCGTGTGAATTGCGGATTCATCAAAGGCGTTGGGCTCAGAAGAATACAGGTTCAGTGCTGCCTTTGCGGGACCTTCCAGCTCGAATGGAACTGCCAATATAGAGCGCATTCCGTGTTGTGCCACAGCGACCATGTACTCGGGCCATCGTCTTTCCTTGTGGGTGTCCAGGACAAGGACTCTAGACTGCCGATCCGAGGCTTCCAGACACGGCCCTTCCTCGAATTGGTACTGGATTTCGTCCATGGTGCGGGCCCGTTCGTTGTTGCTCGCCACGGTTGCTGCCCGTTTGTGGCGTCTGAGTGTGATGCCGCAGAGTACCTCTCCGCCAATCGAGGCCAGTGACGAAGCCGCGTGACGTGCCAGTTCATTCAAGAACTCGTCTACGTCATCAGTTTCGAGGATAAGGTCCTGCAACAACTCGACAAGAGGCAAGTCTGAAGTTTGAGAGTCCACGGCACCATTTCCATCAGATATTCGGCTTTCTGCCTAGCCTTTCGCTCAGTTTACGCCCGACGGACCTCCGAGTAGACAGCACAACATGCCCTACGGACGTGCAAAGCAACGAAGAAACACCAATTAGCTACGCTCCCTTTCCATTTCGAGTACTTAGTGCCACGATTGGAATATATGCGGTGGATCCGCACGAAAGTAGAGCTCGCACCGCTCAAAAAGGGGAGGAAGAATAATGGCAACGACAAATTCTGCTGGACGCGACGGAGTACGCACCGGAGGGAAAACCGCACTTCAGAAGGTCGCAATGCTCTTCGGCGCTGTCTTTCTGCTGGTAGGGATACTCGGCTTTATCCCAGGCATTACCACCAACTACGATCAGCTGACCTTCGCTGGTCCTAATTCTGAGGCGCAGTTGCTGGGCATCTTCCAGGTTTCGATATTGCACAACATTGTTCACCTACTGTTCGGTGTTGCAGGGCTGGCCATGGCACGCACGCATGCCGGCGCTTTCAACTACCTACTCTGGGGTGGACTGATCTACCTGGTGCTGTTCATTTACGGCCTCGTGGTTCCACTCGATTCGGATGCCAACTTTGTTCCGTTGAACGCGGCCGACAACTGGCTGCACATCGTTCTCACCATCGCCATGGTTGCTGCCGCCCTTGGCCTCAAGGGAACAGCACGCCACGACGCCACTACGGCTTCCGCGCGGCGCCCATAGGCTCCGATCGGTGCGTGTAGGGGGAAGGGCAGGGGCCGCGGCTCCTGCCCTTCGCATTTGATGTCACCACACAGGAGGAAACGTGAACGTCGTGCCGAGCAGGACGCCGGCGAGAACCCTTCGGACGCAGAACCACGGCCGGTAAACGAAGTGGAAGGTTATCTGCAGTAGGTTGCGGCGCAGTGGAAGGCGTTAAGCACCCTTCTTCTTGGTGGCCTTCTTCTTGGCTGGTTTGGTTGACGCCTTCTTGCCCCGATTCTTCTCGACGGAGCGACGCAGTGCGTCCATGAGATCAATGACGTTGCCGCTTTCATCGTCGTCGTCGGTTTCTCCAAAGGTGCCCTCCGTGCTGAAGCCTTCACCCTTCTCGAGTTTTGCCTCCACCAACTGCCTCAGCTGCTCTTGGTAGTTGTCCGTGAACTGGGACGGATCAAAGTCGGAACTGAACGACTCAACCAGCGAAGCCGCCATATCGAGCTCTTTACCCGAAATCTTGACGCTCTGCTCCAGCAACGGGAAGTCAGCCTCACGCACCTCGTCATCCCACAGGAGCGTCTGCAGCATCAAGGCGTCCCCACGAACCCGCAGTGCAGCGAGCCGGCTTTTCTGTCGCAGGGTGAAATGCACAATTGCAGTGCGCTCTGTCTTCTCGAGCGTTTTACGCAGGAGGACATATGACTTCGTCGACTTCGAGTCAGGCTCCAGATAGTAGGCACGTTCAAACATGATTGGGTCTACTTGCTCGGTGGGCACGAATTCCACGACGTCGATCTCGCGGTTCTTCTCAACCGGCAGTGAATCCATGTCCTCGTCGGTGAGCACAACGGTCTGTTCGCCGTCATCGTAAGACTTGTCAATGTTGTCGTAGTCCACCACTTCGCCACAGATTTCGCAGCGCCGCTGATACCGAATTCGCCCGCCGTCTTTCTCGTGTACCTGGTGCAGACTGATGTCGTGGCTTTCCGTCGCGCTATATACCTTGACCGGTACGTTTACCAGGCCAAAGGCGATTGAACCCTTCCAAATTGATCTCATCTACTTAGTGAACACCAAGGATGCTGGCCTATCCACTGTTCGACGGCAGATCGGCCGCTGCCCCTTCGCTGCTTGTCCTTCCACGAATGGCGACTACGCTGGATGAGTGATCCCTGACGCCAATGAACCCTTAGTGACCCTGCTCAAGAACGGTGAAGAAACTGCTGTCAAAATTGAGTACCGTTTTGATGCGCCGCCAGCGAAGATGTGGGAGTTTCTCACTGACCCCAAGAAGCTGCGCTTCTGGTTCCCGTGTGAGATGACCATTCAGCTCCGCGAGAAGGGGTCCGTCATTTTCACGTTCCCGGATGACCGCCCCGAGACCGGTTCGGTGGTGGCGGTGGATGAGAATCGGTTGCTGGCCTACACCTGGGGTGAGGAGATGCTTCGCTGGACCCTGAAAGCGGTCGACGACGGTTGCCGTCTAGTTTTAACTGATGTTTTGGCTAAACCTGGCACCGCAGCCAATGTTGCGGCTGGTTGGCACCTGACATTCCTTGGCCTTGATGACCTCCTCCACGAACGCGAGCTCGGACAGGACCCTGCGATCTGGGAAGGTTTTGTGCGGCGGTACAGGAAACAATTCGCAAACCCCGCCTAGCATTCGCAATTCTTAACCCAACAAGACTTCAGCAATTGAGTTAATTAGTGCCAGGCGGCACGTTCGTACTGAACCGGCCACGGAGTGCTGACCGGATCGACTCCAAGTTCATGCTGCGCGCGCAGCGGCCAGTGTGGGTCGCGAAGTGCTTCTCGGCCCAGCATCACGGCGTCCGCCTTTTTATCTTGCAAGATCTGCTCCGCCTGCCGTGGCGTGGTGATGAGCCCGACGGCGCTAACCGGCAGGCCGCCCGAACGAACAATAGCAGCGGCCTCCACCTGATAACCGGGGCTCACCGGGATCCTAGCTTTGACGTTGCCGCCGGTGGAAACATCGATTAAATCCGCTCCGGCGTCCTTCAGCAGTGCTGTCGTCAGAACCGATTCCTCAACGGTGACCCCGCCGTCGGTCCAGTCGGTAGCGGAGATCCGCACAAAGAGCGGCTTGTCCCTGGGCCAGACCTCCCGCACAGCGCGAGTGGTTTCAATCAGAAGTCTCGCACGGTTTTCGTGGCTCCCGCCGTACACGTCTGTGCGCTCATTGCTCAACGGGGACAGGAATTCGTGGAGCAGATAGCCATGGGCTGCGTGAAGCTCGACGACGTCGAACCCGGCTTTCAACGACCGTCGAGCAGCGTCCGCGAAGAGACTGGGCAGAGCCTTGATCTCATCGAGGCGGAGTTCGCGGGGTGCCTTATAGCCGGGGAAGGCGACGGCGCTCGGCCCAACGGTAGTCCAGCCGCCGTCGTCGTTCGCGATGCTTTCAAGCCCATCCCACGGCGCATTCACAGACGCCTTACGGCCGGCATGGGCCAACTGGACCCCGGCAGCCGCCCCGCGTGCGTGGATGAAACCAACGATTCTTGTCCACTCGCGGGTCTGTTCGTCATTCCAGATACCAGTATCGTCCGGTGAGATGCGTCCTTCGGGAACAACCGCCGTCGCCTCCGTGAGTACCAGCCCAAAACCACCCGAGGCCCGAGCGCCCAGATGCACAAGGTGCCACTCATTCGGGACGCCGTCCACAGCGGAGTACTGGCACATGGGCGCCAACCACACACGATTGCGGAAAGTGAAGGTGCCAATGGTCAGCGGTTCGAAGAGCAAAGTGGTCATAGCTGAAGCTAACGCAGACCCGTTGTCGGTTATGCCCATGTAAGTCTGTTCGGGAGCACAAATGCTGTAGGGACCTCGTCACGCCCGTTTCGCCGCCGTTAGGATGGACCCATGACACTAAAATTGGACATGGTCACCGTCGATACTGAGGATCCCATGCCGCTCGCGGAGTGGTGGGCTGCGCAGACTGGCGCGAAAATCACGGAGACCAACGAAGGGTGGTTTGTGTTGCTAGTGGGCGGCGGGCTGCCCTTGACACTAGCTTTCCAAAAGGTTGACGAACCTACCGCTGGAAAGAATAAAGTCCACCTTGATCTCGAGGCCTCCGACCTCGACGCCGAAGTTGATCGGTTGGTCGAAGCCGGGGCGACGCTTATCGAGCGGCGGGGCGACGAGAGCTTTCGATGGGTCACGTTTACGGACCCCCAGGGTAACGAGTTTGACGTCGCCCAGCACGGCTGAGTGCCGACTCAAACCCTGCTCAGCCTTTGTCCTGTCCCAACTGGTGACGAAGCGAGCCTTCAAGGGTGGCCTGCCGGAAGCGATGGCCAGCATGGTCGAGTTTGGTCGGCAAAACATTTTGGCTTGCTTCCGCAAGTTCCTTTGAGCCTTCCTCCCCGAGTATCAACGTGGGTCCTGCACTCGGCACAGGGAGCAGGGCTGGCCTTTTCAGTACATGGGCCAAGGTTTTCGCGTATTCCGAGTTACGCACCGGAGTGGGGGCCACGGCATTGACTGGGCCTGAGAGTGCAGGGTCAAAGAGTGCTCGGTTGTAGATGTCGATGAGATCGTCAAGATCGATCCAGGACAGCCACTGTTTGCCGGTAGCGGTGCGCCCTCCGAGGCCCAGGGAGAAGAGGGGCCGGAAAAGTCGCAGCGTGCCACCGCGTGCTGATTGCACAATGCCGGTGCGAACATTCGTGACGCGGATACCAGCCTCTGTAGCCGGGCGAGTGGCATCTTCCCAGTCGGACACGACGCCTGCGAGAAATCCGTCGCCGACTGAGCTGTTTTCGGTGAGAACCTCATCTCCGCGTTGCGGCCCGTAATAGCCAATGGCGGAGGCGGCCACCAGAATACGCGGACCCGAGGGTGTTTTAGCTGCCAGCTCAGAGAGGAGCCGGGTCGGTTCAACCCGGCTATCACGGACCTTCTGCTTGTGCTCAGTAGTAAAACGCCCAGCGATGGATGCGCCGGCAAGGTGCACGAGGGCGTCAATATTCTCCAGCAGGGCAGGGTCCGGCCGTTTAGGATCCCAATGACGCTCGTCGGGATTCTGAGTTTGCTGCCGAACGAGACGAATCACCCGGTGCCCGCCTGACGTGAGAAACGCACAGAGCGCTGTACCAACCAGGCCAGAGGATCCTGTCACGGCGATAGTCATTGGCTGTGCACCGTTTTCTTTCGCCCAACGGTGTGCTGAAAGATCATCGGCTAGTTGGCGATGCCGGTACACGAACATCGGGCGTAACAACTTCGATCCGACAGGTGTTTCTACCCGGTCGATAATGCGGGTCCCAGCGCCGCCGTCGCATTCCGCAAATTCGTGCGTATGGCGCCACCGCAGCAGAGCCTTGACAGGCCGCGAGGTGATTCCGTTCGATGAGATGGTGTCGACGAACTGATGAGGTGGCCGGTACCCCTCCGGGTCATGCTGGGACACCCAAGTGAGGCCGCCAGGTAGAGAAAGTATGGCTTGGCCGTCTTTTAGTGAGTCACTCTCAGCACGTGGGCTGACCGGCTGCCAGGGCGGTGACAGTCGCGTGAATGCTCCGGGCCGGGTGTGCCAGGCGAAAACGTCCTCGATAGGGGAGTTGACGGTACTGGAATGCGTGATTCCCATGTGCCGACTCTAGTCCCAACTCCGCAGGTGTGCCTACGCCTTCACGTCCGTCACTTTCTAGCGCAGAAACGTGGCGGAGCTGCAGACGCGTGGTTGCGCCACCACGTTCCTGCGGCTGGGCCACGTTTCTGCTTGGGTCTGTGTAGGAGAGCGCGCAGATAGGTGGTGCTCGGCGGTATGTCAGTCCAAGCAGAACTCGTTGCCCTCCGGATCGGCCATGACGATGAAACCGTTGTTCAGGGGAAGGTCAGGCTCGTGCCGTTGCAACCTCGTCGCTCCCAGCGCGACCAACCGTTCACACTCTGCTTCAAATGCTGCCATCCGCTCATGTCCCTGAAGGCCGGGAGCTGCCCGAATATCGAGGTGAAGGCGACTTTTGGCCACCTTGTCTTCAGGTACTTGTTGGAAGAACAGCCGAGGGCCGCGCGTCTCCGGGTCTTCGAGTGCTGAACTTGAGTTGCGGAGGTGTTTTGGGACACCAGCTTGTTCAAGGAAGGCCGCCCACGCGGCAAGTGGATCCGTGCCTTCGGGTAGGTCCGCTCCGGGTGGAAACGGGTGGACGTAGCCCAGCGTATCTCGCCAGAAAATCGAAAGTGTCAGAGGGTCGTGGCAGTCGAACGTGACTTGGAATTCGCGGCTCATATGTTTGATCCTCACACCGACAACCCATGCGGACAAGTACTATCCGGGCCACCTGCCGCCCACAGAAACGTGGCGGAGGTGCAGATGCGTGGTTGCGCCACCACGTCTCTGCGGCTCTGCCACGTTTCTGTGTAGGTCTGTGGTCGGCTAAAGCATCGCCAGATAGGCGTCAAGCGCCTCAATCTGTTGTGCGGGAGAGAATTCTGCCGGATAGAGAACCGCCATAACTTGGGCTCCCATGGTGGTCGAAAGAAGATGACGGACAACCTGAATGTCCACGATCGGCTTGGTGATGATTCCCTCGTCGCGGGCCTGTTGTAGATAACCCAGCATTCGCGTCCGCCACTGATTCATGTCCTGCGCGTGCTGTTCGGCCTTTCCCTGGTCAGTCAGAGCCTTCTGCCAGAACGGGACCACGATTCTCGCTTCAAGGATGCGGTCCTCATCCAGGGGAAGCACCTCGTGGCAGAAAGCACGCAGTGCCGCCAGACCCGACAGGTCTTTGGTGCTTCTCTCCGTCCTCTCATTGGTCAAGTTGAAGACATGTTGGAATGACGCCGCCAAAAGTTCGTCCTTGGATGCGAAGTAGGGCTTCAAGGCGCCATTGGAGAATCCTGCGTGGCTAGCTATTTCTCGCATGGTGGCCCCATCGATACCACTTTGAGCGATGACCCGCCATGTGACTTCGACGAGTTCAAGACGCCGCGCGTTATGGTCGACTACTTTCGGCACCGTACCTCGACTTTCAGATCTTTTTTCGATTTTCCTAGCCAGACCAGCCTACTTGTGGTTATGATTCTCCGAGCGTAGAAAATAACTGTGAGAAGAATTACACAGTGTTGTGATGCAAGACTCAACCCTAGGGAGGCAGTGATGTCAGTTATTCCTGACACCAGCCAGTCAACGCAAGCGATGCTCAGCCGAGACGAACTCATCGCGGCACGGCAACTTCTGCACGAGGCCGGATACGTTGAAGCTGACACTCGCTTCGCTTACTTCGGACTTCTCGAGCAGCAACGCGGCAGCACCAGCCGAAAAAGCTCTGGTAGCGACGACGCCGAGACTCACCAGGAGGAGCGCAGAGTCCGTGCTCTCCTTCACGACATTGGTGGCGGACACCCCCGGGATGTCATCGTGTCATTGACTAAGGGCGCGGTGGAGTCCGTGGTCGAGTTGGATACGAAAGACACCGGCGAACTACCCGTCCTTGATGAAGACTTTGAGGCCGTGGAACAAATTCTTTCCACGAATGAGGAATGGCTTGCTGCCCTGGCACGGCGAGACCTTGACGTAGCAAAGGTGCGCGTTGCACCACTGTCAGCGGGCGTTTTCGAGTATCCAGAGGAGAAGGGTCGGCGGATCCTGCGAGGGCTTGCCTTCGTGCAGGAATTCGAAGAGGACAGTGCGTGGGCTCACCCGGTGGATGGCCTCGTCGCTTATGTCGATACCGTCAATCGGTCGGTCGACAAGGTGCTCGACTTTGGATCAGTGCCGATCCCGGAGGAGAGTGGCAACTTCACTGATCCCGACGTCACCGGGCCTCTGCGGACCAGCCAGAAACCCATCAGCATCACCCAGCCGGAGGGCGTCAGCTTCACGGTTGAAGGCAACCATCTTGAATGGGAGAAATGGAACTTCGACGTCGGCTTCGACGCGCGAGAAGGTCTCATCCTGCACAACATTGCCTTCCGCGACGGTGAGAAAAACCGTTCCATCATCAACAGGGCATCGATTGCCGAAATGGTTGTCCCCTACGGCGACCCCTCACCGGTGCGATCCTGGCAGAATTACTTCGACACCGGGGAATACCTGGTGGGCCGCTATGCCAATTCACTTGAGCTCGGCTGCGATTGCCTCGGTGAGATCACCTACCTCAGCCCCGTCATAGCCGATGAGCTCGGCAACCCACAGGAGATCCGCAACGGCATCTGCATTCATGAGGAAGATGCAGGCATCCTCGCCAAGCACAGCGACCTCTGGTCCGGAGTGGACTACACCCGCCGCAACCGCCGGCTGGTCATCTCCTTCTTCACAACTGTTGGCAACTATGACTACGGCTTCTACTGGTACCTATATCTCGACGGGACCATCGAGTTCGAGGCCAAAGCCACCGGCGTCGTTTTCACCAGCGCGTATACCGGCAACGACGACTATGCCTCCGAAATGGCGCCCGGCCTCGGCGCCCCGTACCACCAGCACCTCTTCTGCGCACGGCTTGATATGGCGGTCGACGGCCTGGCGAACCGGGTCGAGGAGGAGGAAGTTCTCCGAGTGCCGATCTCGGAATCGAATCCGCGCGGAAACGCTTTCTCCCGCAAACGCACCGTCGTGAGCACCGAATCCGAGGGTCTGCGGACGGCTGATCAGTCGAAGGGCCGTATCTGGCGTGTTTCCAACCCGGACGTGAACAATCGGCTGGGCGAATCAGTGGCCTACAATCTTTATCCAGCCGGGCTGCCAGCGCTACTGGCCGACGACGAGTCGTCGATCGCTCGACGCGCGGCGTTTGCCACCAAGGATCTCTGGGTGACCCGCTACGCCGAAACGGAACGCTACCCGGCAGGCGACTTTGTGAATCAGCACAGTGGAGGGTCCGGCCTTCCTGAATACGTGCAGCAGGATCGCGATGTCGATGGCCAGGACATCGTCCTGTGGCACAGCTTCGGGCTCACTCACTACCCGCGGACCGAGGACTGGCCGATCATGCCCGTAGATACAGTCGGTTTCAAGCTCAAACCGTCCGGCTTCTTCGACCGCAATCCCACACTCGATGTTCCGCCGTCGTCCAGTGGCGAGTGCCACACCGAAGATGACGGGGGCGGTTGCCACTAATCGGACCCATGCGCCATCGAGGCATAAACCCAGACCACGGGCGTCTGGACGCACTACGGCAATTCACCACAGGCACTCGCGCCTTTTGCCGCATTTAGCTCAATGAGGGAGTAGCAATATGGAGAAAGTAATGGATCCTTCCGAGGAATCCAAGACAGGGCTGCGCCGCGGCAGGCTCGGCGTTATCGGCGTCGTCTTCTTCGTCGTGGCCGCCGCCGCACCACTGGTTGGCATGACGGGGGCCGTGCCAATCGCCATCGTTCTGGGTAATGGGGCGGCAGCGCCAGGCGCTTACCTCGCCGTCGGGCTAACGCTGTTGCTCTTCAGCGTTGGCTACGCGGCGATGAGCCAACGGGTGACTAATGCGGGGGCATTCTTCGCCTACATCGGCAGAGGATTGGGTAAAAACCTCAGTCTAGGCTCGGCGTTCGTGTCACTCATCGCCTACATCTCCATTCAATTGGCCATCTTTGGCTTCTTTGGTGGTCTGATGGCTGGTCAGATGGGGGCACTTGGCCTGGAGCTGCCATGGTGGCTGTGGTCCTTGATCGCATGGGCTATCGTCACAGTCCTGTCCCTGGCCAGTGTGGATGTCGGTGCGAAAGTACTGGGCATACTGATGCTGCTCGAGGTGTTGTCGCTGGTAATTACCGCCGTTGCGATTCTGATCGACGGCGGCCCAGAAGGCTACAACTTCGCCGCCTCCTTCTCACCATCGGCCATTCTGGCGGGTGGGCTCGCTGGCTCGGCCGGTATCGCCTTCGCCTTCGCCTTCGCTTCCTTCATCGGGTTCGAAGCGACGGCCATTTATGGAGAAGAATCGAAGAATCCCAAGCGTGTCGTTCCCCGTGCCACCTATCTTGCCGTTGGGTTGATTACCGCACTGTTCGCCATGACTGCTTTCGCATTGGTAACGGGCATGGGCGCATCAACGGTGGTGGAAGCGACCGTGGAATATTCAACGGTAGAGGGCGTTCCGCTGGCCGATCCTGCGGCCGTACTGTTCACGTTGGCTACTGACTACGTTGGCGGTTGGATGGCAACTGTCATGAGCGTTCTGGTGCTGTCGAGCCTCTTCGCCGGACTATTGGCGTTTCAGAATGCCGCTGGTCGGTACGTGTTTGCCCTCGGTCGCGGAGGCGTATTGCCGAGGGGGCTCGGTGCGGTGAATTCCCAGGGAGCGCCGCAGCGAGCGTCATTGACGACGTCGATCATCACTGGCGCCGTGATCCTCATCTTCACACTGTTCCAGCTGGAACCAATCCTGAACATGTTCTACTGGTTCAGCGGTTTGGCTGTTGTTGCCATTGTGCTGATCGAAGCGCTGGTGTGTGTCGCCGTCGTCGTCTTCTTCCGCAGGAATAAGGGCGAAGAGGGCATCTTCACGACCGTGATTGCACCTGTGCTGGCGTTCATCGGGTTGGCCATCGGTGAGTACCTACTGATGTCCAGGTTCGGTCTGCTCGCTGGAACCACCGCTGAGGGTGTCGATCCTTCGGTGACCTCGTGGGGATTGAGCCCGCTTGGTTGGTTCCTGATCGCGCTGCCGTTCATTGTGTTGCTGGTTGGATACCTGTTCTCCAAGTTTGCTGGACGAGTGACTGAGGACTTCACCCGCGACGAATTGTCCTAGCCCGCTCGCATAGAAACGCGGCGGAGGTGCAGACGCGTGGTTGAGCAACCACGTTCCTGCACCTCCGCCACGTTTTTGCGCTGGGGCACACGGGTGAAACGGCGCAGGGGTGGCGTCGTCGAGCTTTCCCGGTAAAACTGGGCTTATGGCGACGTCGGACCGAAGACAGCAGGCCGTGACCGTGAACGGTCACAAAATCAGGCTGACCAGTCTGGACAAAGTGTTGTACCCGGAAACGGGCGATACCAAAGCTGACGTGCTTTCCTACTTCGCCGGCATCGCCGAGCATCTGATCCGTCATGCGCGGAACCGCCCGGTGACGCGCAAGCGCTGGGTCAACGGGGTTGGTACCCCCGATAAAGCGGGACAAGTGTTCTTCCAGAAAAATCTGGACGAATCGGCACCGAAGTGGGTGAAAAGCTTCCCCATCGAACATAAGGACCACACCAACGACTATCCGGTCCTCAACGACCTCGCGACGCTCACCTGGCTGGGGCAGATCGCTGCTCTTGAAATCCACGTGCCGCAGTGGCAGTTTGGACCACGCGGCAAGATCAATAATCCGGACCGCCTGGTGCTTGACCTCGATCCGGGGGAGGGTGCGGGACTGGTGGAGTGCGGCGAAGTGGCGCGGCATGCGCGCGGGATCTTGCTCGAGATGGGACTCGATCCACGCCCCGTTACGTCCGGCTCCAGAGGAATCCATCTCTATGCCGCATTGGACCGCAACCAGACCGCCAATCAGGTGTCCGCCGTCGCGCACGAACTCGCTCGCGCACTGGAGGCTGACCATCCAGAACTGGTAGTCAGCGATATGAAGAAGACCCTGCGCAAGGGCAAGGTCCTGGTGGATTGGTCGCAGAATAACCCCAACAAAACTACCGTGACTCCGTATTCGCTGCGCGGCCGGTTTCGACCGATGGTTGCCGCGCCGCGGACGTGGGGTGAACTCGACGATCCGAATCTAGATCAGCTCGACTACGAGGAAGTACTTGAACGGGTGGAGAAAGACGGCGACCTCTTGGAGGACATGGCTGCCGGAACCATGGATAAGGATTCCCTCGACGACGCGGTGCAGGAGGCGCTGCCCACCGACCGGTTAAGCAAATATCGGTCCATGCGCAACGCCGTGAAAACACCGGAGCCGGTTCCGGAAACCGTGAAGCAGCCCGACGACGAGTCGCTGCCCACGTTCGTGGTGCAGGAGCATCACGCCTCGCGTCTGCACTACGACTTCCGGCTGGAGCACGACGGCGTTCTGGTGTCTTGGGCGGTGCCGAAGGGGCCACCTTCGACGTCGGGCAAGAATCATCTGGCAGTACAAACCGAGGACCATCCGCTTGAATACGGGGCCTTCGAAGGAAGTATTCCCAAAGGGGAATATGGGGCGGGCGAAGTGCATATCTGGGATCACGGAACTTATGAGAAAGAAAAGTGGCGCGAGGGCAAGGAAGTCATCTGCACGCTTCATGGACAGCCCGACGGCGGTTTGGCGAGAGCTGGGTCAGCGGTGCGCAGATACGCGCTGATCCACACCGGCAGCGGATCGTCGCAAAACGGGGGCGAGCGTAACTGGCTTATTCATCTGATGAAAGACCAGCAGGGGAAAACCCGAAAGGGGGCGTCGCGCCCGCGCACCACGGTGGACAAGAACACAGCCGACTCTCCGGAAACGCAGTTGCCCACAGTCAAGCCCATGTTGGCCAGCCTCGGTTCCGCGGTTGACATCATCGACGAGGATGACTGGGCGTTTGAGATGAAGTGGGACGGTATCCGTGCAATCGCGAACATCACCCCCAACGGCGTGAAACTCATCAGCCGCAACGGCAACGACATGCGCGCTACCTACCCGGAACTCGCGGACCTCGGCCAGTACGTCAGTGCAGAGCAAGCGGTGCTCGACGGCGAAATTGTTGCCCTCAATAAGGCGGGGCGGCCCGATTTTGGCCTTTTACAAGCACGGATGAAGCTCACCAAAAAGGCTGAGATCGAAGCGGCGGCCCGCAAAACTCCTGTCCATTTCATGGTTTTTGATCTGCTGCACCTAGATGGGCAGTCGACCGTTGGCCTTGAGTATTGCCAGCGCCGCGAAATACTGGAACAAGCGGTCGAATCCACAGATGACTCTCACGTGCAGGTCCCCCCGGATGTGGAGGTTGCGCTCGTCGACGCGATCCAGTCCAGTAAGGATCTGGAACTGGAGGGCATTGTGGCCAAACGGATCGACAGCACGTATAGCGAGGGACGACGATCGAGGAGTTGGGTGAAGATCAAGAATCAGCTCACGCAAGAGGTAGTGGTCGTCGGCTGGAGGCCAGGCAAAGGGGCACGGGAACGAAAGGTCGGCTCGTTGCTGGTTGCGATTCCTGACGGTGTCGAACTTCGGTATGTTGGTCGCGTCGGTTCGGGGCTTTCGGAAAAGGAACTTGCCGAAGTGGGTGCACGGTTAAAGAAGATGTCGAGGAAAACCGCTCCGCTCGACGACGTCCCCACCGCCGACGCCAAGGACGCGCAGTGGGTGCGGCCGGCGCTCGTCGGTGAAGTGCAGTATTCGGAGCGGACGGGCGGCGGCCGGCTCCGCCATCCGGTGTGGCGCGGGTGGCGGCCGGATAAAAAACCGTCCGACGTCGTCGTCGAGCAGGTACCAGAAGCGTGATTATCTTTTCGCAGGTGAACATAGGAGGACGGCATGAGCAATCTGAATGTTGACAAGGTCCATCAGTGGTGGCGGGCAGCGAATTACCTTTCGGTTGGGCAGATCTACCTTCGCGATAATCCCCTCTTACTGGAGGCGCTGAGGCCCGAGCACATCAAGGCGCGGCTGATGGGTCATTGGGGCACTACCCCGGGACTCAATTTCATCTATGCGCACCTGAATCGTGTGATCGCGCGCGACAAGCGCAGCATGCTCTTTGTCACTGGTCCGGGGCATGGTGGTCCGGCAAATGTGGCGAACGCCTACCTCGAGGGTACGTATTCGGAGATCTACACCCACATCCGGCAGGACAAGGAGGGGTTGCGGGAGTTGTTCAAGCAGTTCAGCTACCCCGGCGGGATTCCTTCGCACGCGGCGCCGGAAACCCCGGGGTCCATTCACGAGGGCGGTGAGTTGGGTTACTCGCTTGCGCACGCTTATGGCGCTGTTTTCGACAATCCCGGGCTCATCGCTGCGACGGTGATTGGCGACGGCGAGGCAGAGACTGGGCCGCTCGCTGCGAGTTGGCATTCCAACAGTTTTCTGGACCCGACGGTCGACGGTGCGGTTCTGCCGATTCTTCATCTCAACGGCTACAAGATTGCGAACCCCACCGTCCTCGCGCGGATGCCTGAGGAACAGCTGAAAGCCCTCATGACCGGGTACGGGTACACCCCACACTTTGTCACCGTGGACGATCCCAAGGCGTTTGAGCAAGCACACCGTGAGTTCGCCGAGACATTGGATGCCTGCTTGCAGGAGATCGATGACATTCAGGCTGAGTACCGCAGCGATGAGAGCCTGGGCGAGAAAAACGACGCGAAGCATCCTCCGCGCTGGCCCATGATTGTTCTGCGTTCGCCCAAGGGGTGGACCGGGCCCGACGTCGTTGATGGTAAGCAGGTCGAGGGCACGTGGCGTTCGCACCAGGTGCCCCTTTCCGGCGTTTCCACCAACGATGAGCACCTGCAGATGTTGGAGGACTGGATGCGGTCCTACGAGCCGGGGGAGCTCTTCACGGACGACGGCGTATTCCGACCGGAGATTCAAGCACAAGCGCCCGACGGCGACCTCCGCATGAGCGCAACACCGTACGCCAATGGTGGCCGGCTATTGAAGGATCTGCGTCTGCCGAGCTATGAGGATCATGCGGTTGCGGTGAACCGTCCGGGCACGGAAAAAGTTAGTCCCATGATCAATATCGGGAAATATTTGCGCGAGGTCATTGAGCTCAACCCTGACAATTTCCGCATCATGGGTCCAGATGAGACCGCGTCCAATAGGTTGCAGGCTGTCTACGAGGTGACGGACAAGGTGTGGGCCCAGGACCTACACGACGTCGATGAGCATCTGGCGCGGTCAGGTCGGGTCATGGAGGTTCTCAGCGAACACCTGTGTCAGGGATGGCTCGAAGGGTATCTGCTGACCGGCAGACACGGCGTCTTCAACTGCTACGAAGCCTTCGTTCATATTGTCGACTCGATGTTCAACCAGCACGCCAAGTGGCTCAAGGTCTCCCAGGACCTATCGTGGCGCCAGCCCGTAGCGTCGCTGAACTACATGTTGTCGAGCCACGTGTGGCAGCAGGATCACAACGGTTTTAGCCATCAGGATCCCGGGTTCATTGACCACGTTGCCAACAAGAAAGCGGACGTCATCCGGGTCTATCTTCCGCCGGATGCCAACACCATGGTGGCCGTCACGGAACATTGCCTTCAAACCCGGGACACTGTCAACGTGATCGTCACTGGTAAGCAGCCGACGGTGACGTGGCTGGGGCCAGAGGACGCCCGATTGCACTTTGCTCGAGGAATCGGAATGTGGGACTTTGCGGGCAATGAAGCCGACGGTGAGGAGCCCGACGTCGTACTGGGTTGTGCCGGAGATGTGCCAACCGTGGAGGTGGTGGCCGCTGCTGCACTGTTGCGTGAGCACTTGCCGCAGCTGAAGCTTCGTGTGGTTAACGTGGTGGATCTGATGCGTCTGCAGGACTCGAAGGAACACCCGCACGGGCTCCAGCACCGAGACTTCGACACCCTGTTCACCGCGGACAAACCGGTGATCTTCGCCTACCACGGGTATCCCTGGATGATTCACCGCCTTACTTATCGCCGGACGAATCATGAAAATATTCATGTTCGGGGGTACAAGGAGGAGGGCACCACCACTACTCCGTTTGATATGGCGATGATGAACCAGATTGACCGGTACCAGCTGGCAATGGACGTTGTTGATCGGGTGCCGTCCCTTGGGGCATCGCAGGCTGTCTTCCGTCAGTGGCTGCAGGATGAACGTCAACGTGCTTGGCAGTACACGCGCGATGAAGGCAAGGATCCGGAGGCCATCACCGGGTGGACATTGGACGAACTGGCCCTCGACAATGCACAGTAGGCTTATAGAGGGACCCCTCAACAGAAGGAGCGAATAATGACGGAAACACGCATATCGGCAACACGCACTATCGACGCCGCCGCAGCGGACATCTTCAAGGTGCTCTCGAATCCCGAGCGGCACGCGCAGATCGATGGCTCAGGTATGGTCCAGTCGGATGACGTTTCGGATCGCATCACTGGCAGTGGTCAGATGTTTACCATGAACCAGAACTGGGACAAGTTGGGTGGCGACTACAAGACCGAGAACCATGTCACCGGCTATGACGAGAACAAGCTGCTCGCATGGAAGACGGCAACGGCAGGGACCCAGCCTCCCGGCTGGGAATGGGTCTGGGAGCTCCAGTCGGAGGGACCGGATTCAACGAAAGTCTCCATCACCTATGACTGGAGCGACGTCACCGACAAAGAGGTGCTGAAGAAAGTTTCGTTCCCAGCAGTGTCCAAGGAGGAGCTGGAAAACTCACTCGGCAATCTTGCTGCCGCAGTATCTGAAGCCTAGTTCGCAGCTGCACTCCCGCGAGGCTCGGCTCTCCGGGCCTCGCGGGAGTCCACAAGCTTCAAGCCAATGACGCACCCGATAATCCCGGCAAGAAACAGCACTTTCAGGATCCCAGCCGCTTCCCCGCCGAACGCCACGGAGTATGTCACGGTGAGAACAGCGCCCAACCCGGTCCACACGGCGTAGGCGGTTCCCACGGGGATGCTTTTCATGGCGTAGGCCAGGCCCGCCATGCTCAAGGCGAGGGCTACAAAGAAGATGAACGACGGCGTCGGCTGCGTCAACCCTTTCGACTCACCGAGGGCTGTGGCCCAGACGGCTTCCATGAGCGCGCTGGCCAGGAGAACAATCCAATGCATTGGCTACCCCACTACTTTCAATCCAATAACGCAGCCAATGATGCCCATCAGCAGTAAGACTTTGATCAGCGTTGCTTTCTCCGTACCAAAAGCCATGGCGTAAGCGACGGTTAAAACTGCCCCGATTCCTACCCAGACGGCGTACGCAGTGCCAACTGGAATGCCCGTCATGGCGTAGGCCAGCCCAGCCATGCTGAGCGCTAGGGATACGGCGAACAGTAGCGTCGGCTTCAGTCGCCGAAAGTTGTTGGAGGCAGAAAGCGCGGTTGCCCAAACGGCTTCGAGGACTCCGGCCAGGACCAGTACAATCCATTCCACGCGTGGATCAGGAAGCGTTCTGCTGGTCGACCGGACTAACAGAGGCCCAGGAATGTGTTCTGCCGGGCAGAACCATCCTGCTGAGGTCTCCGGCTTGCTGCTCCAGTTTGTTCTCACAATTACTCATAGTCGCAAGTATATGGATTGCACTACCTGACATTGATAAGTCGCGGAACATCATGTGCAGCTTCCACTTCGTCGGAGTCCTGATTCGACACGCTTCATTGACCTATGGCGGGGTACAAAGTAGCCTTACTAAACGGGTGAAGCAGCCGCCTGTGCACGGAGAGCGAAGGATTGTGCTCGGCAAAGGAGCCTTGATTACATCCCCCAAGCTCCTCGTAGCGTGTTGTGGAATGCGTTTCAGGAGGTCCAATGTCTATTGTTCACGAATCAGCACGGTCACCGTCAATGGGAGTGCTTCACAGGTCCGGCACCGTTGCAGCACCGGCACAAGTACCTACGTGCGGCACCTGCGGTACGGATGAGCATCTCATCTACGAGGATTACGTTCCCGCTCGTCTGGCTATCCACGGAAGTGACGCGGAGCCAGCCAGCGCAGCATATTCCTGTTCTGAGTGCGGCCGTTTTAGTGCCCACGTGGTGCCCGCATCTTGGTGCCCCCCGAACTGGTCCTTCTACGGCTAGAGTCCCTAGCGCGAAGTCACCCCTTGTCGACGAATCTCCCCTTGTGAGGGGTGATCTCGCAGACAAGGGGTGACTTCGCCCGTTTAAGGTGAGAGAGATTAGGGGTGGCGCAGCGCGTCGGCGCTCTTGAACGCTTTAATCTGACGGTGTCTGCGCAACAGACTGTCCCTGCGAGGGTGAATGTCCGACGACGTCGACTCGGCTGTCAGCTCAATGTGATCTTTACCGAATCGCCACAACAACAAATCATCCAGGAGCCGGTCCGGGCCGGGGGAGTAACGGTGTTCCAGGGCCCTCCGGACCTTGGTGATGGTCTCAGCCTGCAGCAGGTCTGCCAACTGAATCGTAGTATTCAGCCCATGCGCTGCGAGTAGCTCTGCGGCCCAGCCCCAGTCGTCGTCCGATTTTCGGTCCACGTGTGGAAGCAGTGTTTCCCAAACGTGCCGAATCCGGTTGGGGGTTAGAGGTTCCACACCCTCACCGTCTTCATCCCAGAAGCCCTTCACTGTCTCGTACCGGTCATACAGCTCGGCGAAAGCTGACTCAACGGTCTCCAACATGGCAGCCGTTGCCGTGAACTGCCGGTCAAAATATGGGCTCCAGGCGCGCGGATCCGACGCCTTGAAACGGATATCATGTTCAATCTCGCTCCACGCGTGCGCGAGAATGGTGCGGATTTGCACCTCAAACATGTAACTTCCTGAGGCGTTACCGTCCGGCTCTATGGTCTGCTGGAAGCGTTTGACGACGTCGTTCTTGATCGTGCGAAGAATCAGGTGTCGGCTCGAGTAGCCGTAAGTCCCGGACTCGATGGAACCTATGTCCTTCTCGCGGTCCCCACGGCAATCGAAGTCAGAGCGGTGGCGTTTGATGAGGTTCGCAGCAAGAGCCACCTCGTGGGGAAGGGCCGTGATGACTCGGACTCCCACTACATCTGTCAGATTTCGTAGCGGGTCCGGGAAGACCAGGGACGGGGGGTCCTCATCCAAAACAGGCTCCAACATGCGGGACGCCTTTTCACGAAATGAATCCAATGACTTGGTGCGGGCAGTAACGAATAGTGGATGGACCGCGGAGCCGGCGAATATATCTTGAATCTCCGCGCGGACTTCCTGCGTCACGAACTCCATGCTGCCGCGAATGCGCTCAAACTCGTCAACGCTCGCTTGAACCAGAGGCCGCAGACTGTCATCCAGCTGTTCCCAGTTACTGCTCATATCCACTCCCTTTCTTGACCATCGTCAGCCTACCCGCCAGCACAGACAATGGGCAGGTAAGCTCGGTCCGGCACCGAAACGAGTGCCGAACGCAGCAGCGAAGGGACAGCCGTGGAGCTCATCAATCAGTGGTGGCAGCAACTCCTCGCCGGCTTCGCGCAAGCCCAGACGCCTATGGTTACCGTCACTGAACTTCTCGTCATAGCGTTCGCTGCGGCCGCGCTGTCCATTCCTTCCGCGACCTGGCGGTACTTTGGGCTATTCACCACGGTGGTGCACGAGCTCGGCCACGCGTTCACTGCCCTGATGACGGGACGCCTCCTCACTGGAATCACGCTTAACCGCGACCACTCGGGCATGACTACCTCCTATGGGCGCGGAGGGTGGCGGACCGTGTGGTCAGGATTCTGGGGATATCCGGTTCCTGCCGTCGTTGGAGCTGCCCTGGTGTGGGCGGGGCTTTCCGGTTGGGGTCCGGCCGCGACGTCGGTTGGCGCGCTGGTGCTCTTGGCCACCATCTTGTTCATCCGCAACTGGATGGGACTGCTCATTATGATGGCAGCCGTCGTTATCTCCGCCGTCATGATCCTCGCGGTGCCAGGCTCATTCATTGGTCACGTTGTCGTGGCCCTGGGACTGGCGCTGCTGGTTGGGTCAGTCCGCGACTTGGTCAATGTCATCACCGTGCACACGTCGCGTCGCCGCAGCGTTGAGCAGTCGGATGCCTATCTCCTTTTCCGCCAGACCCGCATACCTTCTGCTGTCTGGTTGCTGTTGTTCACCGTCGTCGTCGGGCTCTCTTGGACTTTCGCCGGATACGTCATCAACAGCAGAATCTAGCCAACCGAAAGGAACGCCATGCCGCAGCGCTACTCCTACGGGGATGATCCAAGTCAGTACGCGGACCTGTTTCTGCCCGCCGAACGACGTCACCGAGCCGTCGTCGTCATCATCCATGGCGGTTACTGGCGATCCCAGTACGACGCCGGGCTGGGCGCTCCCTTGGCCGAGGACCTTTCCGTGCGCGGCTACGCCTGCTGGAATCTGGAGTACCGCAGGGCGGGCAACGGGGGAGGGTGGCCGGAAACGTTCGACGACGTCGGCTCCGGCATCGATGCCCTGACGACTGCCGCTACTGAGCATGGATTGGAGCTGGGCAATGTTATTGCCCTGGGCCATTCGGCGGGCGGACATCTGGCCATGTGGGCGGCCGGACGCAACACTATGCCTGACTGCGGCCCTGGCGCTCTTGAATCAGGCGGTCCTCGGGTGCAGATGGCAGGAGTCGTCAGTCAGTCCGGGCTGCTCAACCTGCACCTGGCCCACTCCCTAGGGCTCAGCGAGGGCGCCGCGCAGAACCTTATGGGCGCGGCCCCAAGGGAGGATCCTCAGCGGTGGACGCTCGCGGACCCCATGAGCGCCATCCCGTTGAATATTCCGGTCGTTGCTCTGCACGGGGAGGATGACGTCACGGTCCCGTTGAGTGAATCAACCACCTACGTCGACGCGGCGGTTGCCGCCGGGGCCGACGTCGAGCTTCGAATGATTCCGGGAGACCACTTTGGCATGATCACCCCGGGAACGGCTGCCTGGGATCATGTGGTGACCGCAATTGGGGACCTAGCGCAGGAGACGGACCCGATAAACGATTAAAAGAGGGAACGGCCGGTCCCCCCAACAGGACCGACCGCTCCAGCTTCTCCTGGATCGAAGTGTTTACTTCATCCAGCCAATATTCTCTGGCTCTTCAACTAGCCAGCCGGAGTGGCCTATAAATTTCAGCAAGTGGTAGTCGAGAACAACTGACGTCACTTTGCCAAGACGAAGTGACCGTTGTCACGTTGCCGAAGGCAACGATTTAGTAACGTCACTTCGTAGGCGCCTGATTCTCGGCATTTTTGGCTGAGAAAAAGTTGGACTGAAAGTACGAAATGTCCACAAGGTGGACTGCTTTTATAACACCTGTTGTGTCGATTCGAGAGCGCCGGCCTGATAAATGTCGGCGACAACGAATACGCTGAAGCGAAGGCCTGCAACAGGAGAGAAGGACCAAAATGGGAATGATTCGCGGATTCATGAATGGCGCTTTGGCGGGGGCGGCCGGAACAACGGCCCTGAACGCCGTCACCTATCTGGACATGGTGCTGCGCGCCCGCCCGGCTAGCAGTACTCCCGAGACAACCGTCAAGAAGCTGAGCGAGAGGGCGGATGTCTCAATTCCAGGATCGGGCGAAGAACGCGAGAACCGAATTTCCGGACTGGGCCCGCTGTTCGGGATCGCGACGGGCATGGGCGTCGGGGCTATCTTGGGTGCAATCCAAGGGGCAGGGGCTAAGCCTCCCGCGGTTGTAACCATCCTGCTTGCAAGCGCTGGGGCAATGGCTGGATCCATTCTCCCCATGACGCAGCTCGGGGTGACGGATCCACGAAAGTGGCAAACCCAGGACTGGATCAGCGACGTCGTGCCTCATGTTGCTTATGGTGCTGTCACAGCCCATGTCCTGGAGAATATGCGGGAACACTGAAGTACGCTGGAGCCGTGCTAACAGTTATTGGGGAAGCCCTTGTAGACCGTGTGGTGAGCGACACTGCGCCCATGCGGTCTCACGTAGGCGGCAGTCCCATGAACGTAGCGGTGGGCGTCGCCCGCCTTGGCCTTCCAGCCCAGTTCGTCGGCCGCTACGGGAACGATGACGACGGTCGTCTCATCGCCGAACATCTACGCGCCAACAGCGTTATCGATGCCTTGGGTCCGGATGACCACAGAACGTCGGTAGCCGTTGCCACGCTGGACCCAGTGGGCAGCGCCGCTTACGCCTTCGATCTCGACTGGGATCTGCCTACACTCGTTGCCCGCCTGCCGGAGTTGCTGGATGGTACAACGCTGCTGCACACCGGCTCCATCGCGTCGATGCTCACCCCCGGCGCACGCGAAGTCCTCACCGCCGTTGAACATGCGCGCCCATCCGCCACCATCTCCTATGACCCCAACTGCCGTCCCACAATCATCACTGACCGTGACTACGCCCGCGGCCAAGCTGAGAAATTCGTTGCGCTCGCGGACATCGTCAAGGCATCAGACGAAGATCTTCAGTGGCTTTACCCAGAGCGAGACGCTCAGGAAACAGCCCGCGCATGGCTAGCCATGGGGACGTGTGCCGTCATCGTGACGCGAGGCTCTAAAAGCCCGTGGGCAATCGCGGCGTCCGGTGAAGCCACGGTCAGAACTCCAGTGGTGGATGTTGTAGACACTGTTGGTGCTGGCGACTCCTTCATGGCGGCTCTGCTCGCGGCCACGGTACGTCAAGAGCTTGATGGCGGTCATCGACGCGAGCAGTTGCGCAGCATTACGGTGGAACAGTTGGAACAGGTACTGACGTTCGCATCTGCGGCAGCGGCTATCACCGTTTCGCGAGCTGGCGCCAACCCGCCCAACCGAGCAGAGTTGAAGGCACAGTTAGGAGAGAACACATGAGTTCACGCGATCCGTATGCGGACCTTCCACAGGTCCCCGAATTCGCTCTGACCAGCGAGGATATTCACAATGGAGCGCCTCTTGATGCGGCGCAAGCGTCCGGGGTGATGGGTTCCGGTGGCGAGGACCAGTCCCCGCAGCTCTCGTGGGGCGGATTCCCCGAGGGCACCAAGAGTTTCGCCGTTACCGTTTACGATCCCGACGCACCCACGGCCAGCGGTTTCTGGCACTGGGCAGTTGCAAACATTCCGGTGAGTATCACGGAACTACCGGCAGGAGCTGGGTCTGAGAGCAGCACAGCCTTGCCCGAGGGCGCCGTAGAGCTCAGGAACGACGCCGGCTTCAAAGGTTTTGTGGGTGCTGCACCGCCCCCGGGGCACGGCCCGCACCGCTACTTTGTGGTGGTTCATGCCGTCGACGTCGAACAGCTGGACGTCGATGCAGACACCCCCTGCGCAAAGTTGGGCTTCAACCTGTTTAGTCACACTTTGGGTCGCGCGCAGGTCATCGGTACTTACGAGCTGGAGTAGCCTGCCCAAACGAGGCAGCGTCAGAAAAACAGGAGCAACGTATGCGGCTGGTGGCCAGCGACCTCGATGGAACGATCATCGGCCATGATGGGAAGATCAGCGACCGCACCGTACGGGCATTTCACTCGTGTCAGAATGCTGGCGTCGAGATAGTCTTCGTGACTGGACGTCCACCGCGCTGGCTGGACCCGTTGCGTGAGCAAATGGGCCACACGGGCAGAGTGATCTGCTCGAACGGGGCGGCGCTCTACGATCTCCAGGATGAACGCGTCCTCACCACCCATCTCCTCTCTACTGAGAACGTGCTGGAGGCTCGGCGGATCATCAAGAGGTTATATCCCGCGGCTACCTTCAGCGCGGAAATTGAGACCGGATTCCGCATGGAGCACGGGTTTATGGAAGAACATTCTCCGGAACTGCTGGGTACCATCGAACCGGCTCCGTTGAAGCAATCTCTCGTGGGGGTGGAGGGCGTCATCAAGTTTCTAGCCCGTGAGCCAACTGTTTCACCGGACGAATTCTTGGCCACGGTTCGTCCCGCGATCAGCGATTTCGCGGCGACCACGCACTCGTCACCCGGCGTTGCGCTGTTGGAGATGTCACTCAGCGGCATGGATAAAGGCGTGGCCCTGGCCGACTACGCTCGGCAGCTGAACATTGACGCCGGCGACGTCGTCGCATTTGGCGATATGCCCAATGATATTCAGATGCTTACCTGGGCAGGCCACGGGTACGCGATGGAGTCGGGCCATGCGGACGCGAAGGCGGCAACAGATCTGTTGGCCCCGGCATTTGAGGACGACGGCGTCGCACAAATCCTGGAGCAACGCATCGCGGCACTGCGCCTTACCGGCTAGCGGCAATAGTATGGAGGAGCTAAGACAGCCCCACCACCGGGTAAGGTTCAGATCGTGAGCCAGACAGCCCCTTACTTACAGCTCCTCGACGCCAAAACCGGCGTGCAACGCCAACTCGCACTGGCGCACCGGGGGTTCTCCCCGGCTGGACACGAGAACTCGATGGCCGCCTTCGCCGCCGCCGTCGAGCTCGGTTACGGATTCGTGGAAACGGACGTGAACACTACGGCCGACGGCGTTCTGATGGCCTTCCACGACGATGTTTTGGACCGCGCCACCGACGGTACGGGCCGGATAGCAGACTACACACGAGAAGAACTCAGATCCGTTCGGATAGGGGGAGTGGAGCCGATCCCCACGCTCGAGGAAATCCTCGTCCGCTGGCCGGAGCTTCGACTGAACGTAGACGTCAAAGACGAAGCAGCCGCCGTACTACTGGCCGAACTCATGCATCGGCACCAAGCGTCCGAGCGCGTCCTCGTTGCCTCGTTCTCTGATCGGCGGAGACTGAAAACTCTCCGCACGCTGCGACGCCTGTGCAAGGAAGGCGGCTTGAACTCGCAGGGAACCGTGGCGAGTTCACCAGGGTATTGGGTGATGGCCGCCGTCGTACTCTTGGGCAAGCTGGGACTGGCCCGGATGATCGCCCGGATGGCACGGATTCAGTGTGTCCAGGTTCCGCTGACCTACAAGGGGATGCGAGTGGTCACGGAGGGTTTTGTGCGCCGCTGCCACCGGGCTGGACTGCAGGTACACGTGTGGACCATTGATGATCCCTCCGTCATGAATGAGATTTTGGACATCGGCGTCGACGGCGTTCTCACGGACCGGGCAGACATTTTGACCGGTGTGATGCGTGAGCGCGGGAACTGGCCTCAAACGTCCTAGAAAACTCCTAGCGGCTTCAGCAGGTTCCGCAGATTGTCGAGCATTTTTGGACCATAGCGGCGCAGGTTCCGCTCGTCCGCCTGCTGCAATAACCGCATCCAAGACGCGTACCGGTTCAAGCGCGCAAAACACATAGCAGGTTCCAGCATGTATCGCAGCTCGGTGATGGGCGCGTACTGGGTCCAGCACTCCAGATAAGCGTTCATAACCCGGCGAATCCGAGGATCGTTGGCCGGTGCACGCCATTCCTCCATCATCACGTTGAGAGGAACCAGCATTGAAGACAGCGGGTGCGCGCGGAATGAATCGGCAAAGTCAAAGTACTTCAGCGGCTCAGTGGAACTGCCCGGGATGAAAGCGTTGTTGTGGTGGAGGTCGTTGTGTTCGAGGGTCAGCGGAATCCCCACAGAGGCCAGGGCATCCGCCGCAGCCGAAATCTCAGGTAGCTCCGCAGTGATGGACGCGATCTCATCTGCCCCCAGATGAATGGGGTGATCCGCTGGCATCATGGCGTGCATGCGGAGCTGGTTTTCTACTCGGTTGGCGGCCGACGCCGGGTCCAGGGTGAACAGACCCGACTGGAACAGTTTTTCTTCATGAGGGATCAGCTGCAATTGTAGGTCAGCGAAGTCTGACACCACGCGGGACCAGAGATTATCGTCCGTGCTTTTCAGCGTGGCCAGAGTGGCGCCGTGATCTGGCGAAAGCATCCAGCCGCGCTCGGGCTCTATGGCCAGCGGCATCACCACATGTTCAGGAACGAGTTCAGCCATGGCGGAAACCACAAGGGCCTCTGAGAACTGACCCGGATTATTTTCCTTGAACCACAATTTGCCATGATCGGTGGGTATAACCAGCATCGTGGACCAGAATTTGAACGGCGGTTGTTCGGTAGCCTCGGTCTGCTTCAGACCATAACTATCCAGCACGACGCCGATCCACGCCTGTGCTTCCGCGCGCCACTCAGCGCCTGCCCACCGATCAACTAATTCCGTCACAGGATTGAGTCTATTGCTCTAGCCGAGCTTGCTTGGTACTCCGCCGGTGTCATCGGTCGATTCCACGGGTTCGGTGCCACGCCAGCGAGCGATTGCTGTCATGCCATGGAAGATCAGCAGGGCTGCAGCCGTACCGAGCGCAATGCCTTCAAAGCGTAGATCTCCCACCGTCCAGGTGAAGTTGGCGATGCCGATGATCAGTGAGACACCGGCCACCGAAAGGTTGATGGGATTAGAGAAATTGACTCGGTTCTGAACCCAGATCCGCACTCCGAGGATGCCGATCATTCCGTACAGCACTACGCCTGCACCACCGAGTACGCCAGCTGGCACGGTAGCGATCAGTGCACCGAACTTGGGGAAAAGACTGAGGAGGATAGCGACAAATCCAGCCACCCAATAAGCCGCTGTAGAGTACACGCGCGACGCCGCCATGACACCAATATTTTCGGCGTACGTGGTGGTTCCGGAGCCGCCACCGGCACCGGCGAGCATCGTCGCGAGCCCATCGGCCATCAACGCACGACCGGTGACCGGGTCCAGATCGCGCCCGGTCATAGACGCTACGGACTTCACGTGGCCAATATTCTCGGCAACCAGAACCAACACCACGGGGATGAAAAGTCCGACGACGGACAGGTGAAACTCCGGTGTGTGAAACTCCGGCAAACCCACCCACGCGGCCTCATTGATGGCAGCAAAGTTAACTTCTCCGCGCAGTATGGCCACAAGGTATCCCACGAGAACGCCGACCAGAATCGACAACCGGCCCAGGATGCCACGGAACAGCACGGTGGTCAGAAGGATAGCGATTATGGTGGCCAGCGCTGTCACCGGCGCCTTGTCGAAGCTGTCTTTGGCAGTGGGCGCCAGGTTCAGGCCGATCAGGGCAACGATGGATCCCGTGACTACTGGCGGCATGACCAGCTGAATCCAGTGTGGTCCGGCTTTGTGAACGATAAGTCCGATCAGCGCTAGGACAGCCCCGGCCATGATGATCCCACCCAGGGCGCCGGCCATGCCGTAGTCCGACTGCGCTGCCGCGATAGGTGCGATAAACGCAAAACTCGAGCCGAGGTAGCTCGGAACCCTGCCTGCAGTAATCACCAAGAAGAGGATGGTGCCTATTCCAGAGAAAAAGAGGGTGGTCGACGGCGGGAAACCCGTGATCAGGGGAACCAGGAAAGTGGCACCAAACATGGCCACAACATGTTGGGCGCCGATGCCGATGGTCCGCGGCCAGCTCAACCGCTCATCCGGTGCAACGTAACTATCCGGGCGAACTGTCTTCCCGTCGCCGTGGAGAGTCCAGTTTGTACCCAGCATGTGATGCCCTTCGGTAGGTTTCCGCAGCGCCGCCAGTGGGCGCCGTCGAAAATCCTACCGTGCCTTAACGGCTAGACCGTTGTTGTTGCTACCTCGTAGTCAAGCCGAGGCAGCCGGTCGTGCCAGGCACTTTCGCCTGGCTTGCCGAGGTTGATCACCATGAAGGTCTTGTTGGTCGTTCCGCCGTGGAAATCGGCGTCGACCCCAACAGCGTCGAAGCCCGCCATGGGACCAGCGGCGAGACCTGCCGTGCGGGCGGCCATGATGAAGTAGGCGGCCTGTAGGTGAGCGTTGTCGTTGCCCATGGATAGGCGGGCAGCCTCGTTGTCGTCGAACGCTGCCTTGCGCTCCGCTGCGTGCGGGAACAATGCAGGAAGATGCTCATGCCATTCGGTGTCGAAGCTCAGAATCGCCGCTAGGGGAGCAGCGGCAGTTTTCGCAGCGTTACCGCCAGCCATGTGCGAAACCAAAGTTGCACGTGCCGTCTCGGACTTCACCCAGGTAATGCGCATCGGCTGGATATTCATGGCGGTGGGACCCATCTTGGTGAGCTCATAGATGGCGCGCATCTGCTCCTCCGTCACCGGTTCAGGGGTGAAGGTGTTGGCGGTGCGTGCTTCCATAAACAGGGTATCCACTGCATGACTGTCCAGGACCAGCTGGTCTTGAAGAATGAACTCGTCCGCAATCGCATCGACGCTCATGGTGCTGCCTTTCACTAGTGAAAATCCTCTCTCTTCTGGCAGCGTCCATGAGCAGGGCCTGATTCCTGTCCAAGGGTATGAATCGGCTCACCTAGTGCCCCGGCCGCGTTGAGTCCCTCGCGTCTTGAGCAGGCTGGCCACAGTGGCTATGACGATCGTTGCCCCAATGAAAAGTAGTGAAAACGTGATCGGTATCTCTGGAGCCCACAGCAGGGGCTGCCCGTCGTTGACGAAAGACAACTCGTTGATGTGCAGGGCGTGGAAGACTAGCTTCACGCCGATGAACGCCAGGATGACCGCGAGACCCTGCGCTAGGTAGACCAAACGCTGGAGCAGTCCACCGATGAGGAAGAACAGCTGTCGAAGCCCCATCAGAGCGAATACGTTAGCGGTGAAAACGATGTACGCCTCGCTGGTGAGCCCGTAAATCGCTGGGATGGAATCGACCGCGAAAATGAGGTCGACGAAACCGATAGCGACAATGGTGAGCAGCATCGGGGTGACAAACCGCTTACCGTCCTTCTTCACGGTGAGTTTGTCTTCGTGATACTCGTCGGTCACCGCGAGGTGGCGGCGCACGAAGCGCATGAAACTGTTATTAGCCGGGTCTGTTTCGTGGCTGGAGAATGCCTGCCGGTAGGCCAGAAAAAGCAACAGTGCCCCGAAGATGTAGAAAATCCACGATAGGTTGTCGATCAATGTGGCGCCGACAGCGATGAAACCACCGCGGAGGATAAGAGCGATGACGATACCGATCATCAGCACTTTCTGCTGATAAATCTTTGGTACGGCGAACGCGCCCATGACCAGCAAGAACACGAAGAGGTTGTCTATCGAGAGGGCCTTCTCCGTGAGGTACCCGGCAAAGTACTCGCCGCCGAATGTCCAACCAGAGACCACGCCGATGCCTACGCCGAATAGCAGTGCAAGCCCAATATAGAACGCCGACCAGCGCGCTGACTCACCGATAGTCGGCTCGTGCGGTTTACGAACGTGGACGAAGAACTCGTAGACGAAGAACGCGATCGTCACAGCAATAGTGATGACCCAGACCAAGAGTGTGACCTGCATGGGGTGCTCCAAAGGGATTGGCGTGGATATGGCGCCAAGGTCTCTTCCGTTCAGACTGGATCACATGAGTCCAGTTCAGAACCGGTGGCCCGGAATGCAATGGTGCATTCGTAATGGCGGACCTACCGCGGACGGGAGTACTCCCCTTGTTCTATGACAGTCTAACTACTAGCCGATGACGTCGTCCACCAGAGCCTTCGCCTCAGCCTGCACTTGGGCCAAGTGCTCGTCGCCTCGGAAAGACTCAGCGTAGATTTTGTAGACGTCCTCCGTGCCCGAGGGCCGCGCAGCAAACCAGGCGTTCTCTGTGGTCACCTTCAACCCGCCGATCGGAGCCCCATTCCCCGGAGCTTCCGTCAGCCGCGCGGTGATCTCTTCGCCCGCGAGCTTGGACACGGAAACATCCGACGGTGACAACCGACCCAAGACCGCCTTCTGCTCGCGGGTGGCGGCAGCATCAATGCGCGCGTACGACGGCGACCCGAACTCCGCCGTCAACTCCGAATACCGCTGTGACGGAGTTTGGCCCGTGACCGCTGTCATTTCGGCGGCGAGCAAAGCCAGCAGAATTCCGTCTTTGTCCGTGGTCCACGGGGTCCCATTGAGCCTCAGGAACGATGCCCCCGCAGACTCCTCGCCACCGAAAGCGCCCTCTCCGGACAGCAACCCGGGAACAAACCACTTGAAGCCCACCGGAACCTCCACCAACCTTCGTCCGAGCTTCGCGGCAACACGATCAATCATCGACGAAGACACCAGGGTCTTGCCCACCGACGCGTCCGCGCGCCAGCCTTCTCGGTTCCGGTACAGGTAATCAATGGCTACAGCCAGATAGTGATTCGGATTCATCAGGCCCGCATCCGGGGTCACGATCCCATGCCGGTCAGCGTCGGCGTCGTTTCCCGTGGCAACGTCGTAACCAGCGCCGTCGGACATTGTCTGGATAAGCGAGGCCATGGCCGATGGCGACGAGCAATCCATCCGGATCTTCCCATCCCAATCCAGCGTCATGAAGCCCCACTGCGGATCAACTTTCGAGTTCACGACCGTCAAGTCAAGGTTGTGGCGCTCGCCGATAGCACCCCAGTAGTCAACGGAGGCCCCGCCCAAGGGGTCTGCTCCAACACGGATTCCGGCGCTCCTTATCGCGTCCAAGTTCAGGACTGAGGGGAGGTCCTCCACGTAGTTTTGGAGGAAATCATAGGCACCGACATGGTCGGATTTCCGCGCCTCGGCCAGGGGTACCCGCAGCACGTGATTAAGACCGGATTCCAGGTGTTCATTGGCTCTGGCGGCTATCCACGAGGTGGCGTCCGAATCTGCAGGTCCGCCATGCGGGGGGTTGTATTTGAAGCCGCCATCACCAGGGGGGTTGTGCGACGGCGTCACCACGATTCCGTCTGCCTGTTCCCGCTGCGACGCGTTGTGTTGGAGGATGGCGTGGGAAACGGCAGGCGTGGGCGTGAAGCCGTTGCGGGCATCCACGAGGACATGGACATGGTTGGCCGCAAGAACCTCGAGGGCAGTGTTCTCTGCTGGCTCGCTCAGCGCATGCGTATCCTTGCCCATGAATAGGGGTCCAGTTGTGCCTTGCCTCTGTCGGTACTCAATGATCGCCTGCGTGGTCGCAGCGATATGAGCCTCGTTGAAGGACCGTTTGAGCGATGAACCGCGATGTCCTGAGGTCCCAAACGTCACGCGCTCGTCCGGGTTGGACGCGTCCGGGGTGTCGTCGAAATACGCGTCCAGGAGAGCGGAGATATCAACGAGGTCGCTGGGCCGGGCTACGGTGCCTGCACGTTTATCCATGTGATCAGCATGCCAAAGAAATGCTCCAGATGCTGCGGATAGACTGAAGAGGATTTGTATCAGTGGAGGGACATCATGAGCAGCAGCACTAACGAGCCGAGTGGCGGGGGCGGGCACGAGGAGGCCTCTGCGCCTCCGCATCCACATTCCAACCCTTATGCAGAGCAGGGGTATCAAGGCCAGTCTTACCAGAACCAGTCGTATCAGGGCCCACCTCCCGGTGAGAACCAGTACCAGCAGCATCCGCAGCAGTACTGGCCGCAGCCGGGCTATTACCCGCCGGCGTACGGTCAGCCTGTGTACATGATCCCGCCGTCTGCGCCGAGGAATCTGAGCATCACATCGCTGGTCCTCGGCGCTGCTTCCATTATTGGGTTCTCATTCTTTCTGGTTCCGCAGGTGCTGGCCGTTATATTCGGGCACCTTGCTTTGAAGCGCGAGCCTCAAGGAAGGGGTATGGCTATTGGCGGTCTCGTCATGGGGTATATCTGCATCGCCGGTTGGCTCGCCGTCGTGGCCGTATACGCGATGATTATCGGTATGGCACTGAACACGTCGGAAATCAGCGACTCGTACAACACGTAGAACCCCGCCTGCCGAAGTCACCCTCTGTCGACGAGGTCACCCCCAGCGCGGGGTGTCCTCGCGGCTCAGGGGTGACCTCGTCGACAGAGGGTGGACGGAGCTAGAGCGTGATCTCGCGCTTGAGGATTTTGCCGGTTGGGCCCTTGGGTAGCTCGTCAGTCAGCACAACGCGCCGCGGATACTTGTAGGCAGCTAGCCGTTCCTTGGCGAAGTCCTGAATTTCTTGCAGCAGAGTCTCGGTCGCAGAATCGTCGTCCGGCCGGGATTCCGGTTTCAGCCCGACGACGGCCACAATCTCCTCGCCGTGCACGTCATCGGGCACGCCAATGACGGCAGCTTCAGCTACGGCTGGATGACTGTAAAGGACTTCCTCAACTTCGCGCGGATAAACGTTGTATCCGCCGCGGAGGATCATGTCTTTCTTGCGATCGACGATGAAGATGTTCCCGGACTCATCGAAGCGGGCAAGGTCACCCGTGCGGAACCAGCCGTCCGGTATCGCGGCTGCTGTGGCGTCGTCGTTGTTCCAGTACCCCTTCATGACGCACTCTCCGCGAACGGAGAGTTCGCCCACGTCGCCGATCGGCGCATCGTTGCCGTCGGCGTCGAGCATGCGAACCTCCACGCCCTGGACTGGGGTGCCGATGGAACCAGCCTGACGCTCACGGTCCTTGCGGTTGAAGCTGACCACCGGTGATGTCTCGGAAAGCCCGTAGCCCTCGAGCAGGTCCGCGCCGAAAACTTCCTCGAATTCGCGCAGGATTTCCACCGGCAACGCAGATCCTCCGGAAACGGCCGTTTTCAGCGATGTAACGTTGGCGTCCTTCATGGACGGGTGTCGCAACATTGCAATGTACATGGTGGGAACGCCAGCGAAAATGGTTACCGTGTCTCGTTCAATGACCTCGAGCGCCTTGGCGGGGTCGAATCGCGGCAGCAGCGTCACTGTTGCACCCGTGGCCACGGCAGCGTTGAGGGCGCACGTCTGGCCGAAAACGTGGAAGAACGGAAGACCTCCGAAGATCGTTTCGCCCGCGCTAATACCAATGAGGTCACCGGAGACTCTGGCGTTGGATGTGAGGTTTGCGTGGGTCAGTGCAGCACCCTTGGGGCGCCCCGTGGTGCCGGACGTGTAGAGCAACACGGCGACGTCGTCGTCCGCTGCTTCTGCTACCGCTGGCCGTGGTTCAGCCTGCATGAGTTGCTGCATAAATGTTCCGCCGTCGACCGTGATGACTTCGATCGGGCCGCCCTGGTCAGAAGATGACGTCTCGGCGCCGCTGAGTGCTTCCGCGACAATGCCATCCCAGGCGAAAACCAGCCGTGCGCCTGAATCAGTGAGGTGATAGGCGACTTCCCGGGACTTGAGCAGGGGGTTCATGGGGACAACCACGGCCCCGTATCGCAACACCCCGTAATAGATAAACGCCATCTGCGGGATATTCGGCATGATCAGGGCGACCCGGTCGCCTGCTTTGACGCCCTTTTGCTCCAGTACCTTGGAAACCCGCTGGCTCATCTGCTCCATCGCCGCATAGGTCAGTTGGACGTCGTCCAGCTTGATCGCGACGGTCTCTGGATATTTCGATGCGGTAGAAACAAGGTTGTTGGCGAGGTTTGGCATGTGGGTCTCCTGAGCGTGGATGCATCCTACTGGTGAGTAACATTCTGTGTCATGACTCACATTCTCGCAAGCGTTGAGATCACCCCCCAACCATAGGGGGTGACCTCAACGAGTGGAGCGGGCCTCAGTAACCGAAAGGCGCCAGCTAGCGAATTCCGCCCATGAGCTTCTTGATGGACGGGGTGGCGACTGCCAGTCCGAGTCCCAGGACTATCGCGGTTATACCGCTGAACGAGAAGTACGGCACCTCATTGGATTGGTCATAAAAGCCTGCCAGAATTCCAGCAATGGTTGTTCCCAATGAAACCGAGAGGAAGAAGAGTGCAACCATCTGAGTTCGGAATGCATCCGGGGCTAGTTTGGTCGCAATCGACAGTCCAATGGGAGAGAGGAACAGCTCAGCCAAGGTAAAGAACAACAGGATCATTGCCAGAGCTAGCAGTGGCGTACTGTTCGCGCCCCCGCCGGAGAAGGGGATAAACATGAGGAACGCAATACCCATGAATACCAGCCCAAACGCGAATTTCAAGGGGGAGCTCGGCTGACGCGAACCGAGTTTGGTCCACACTGCTGCGAAGACGGCAGCGAAGATAATGATGAATACGGGGTTGATGGACTGAACCCAGCTCGGCGGCATTTCCCAACCGAAGAAGGTGCGGTCCAGACTTTTGTCGGAGTAGATGGCGACGACGGTGAATTGCTGCTGGAAGAGTCCCCAGAAAGCGGCCGAAGCAAGATACAGCGGGATGAACGCTAGAACGCGTCGGCGTCCAGTGCTGTCCAGCTTCTTGCTGGAAAGAATCACAGCAAAGTAGGCGACAGAAGCGATGACAGCAAGGATCGCCATGACGAACGCGAGGTTGGAGGGCGTAACCCATCCTGCGATAAACGCCAGAATGATGACGACGACACCAGCAACTGCTATTCCCGCCCACATGGCGTATTTCGAGCGCGGCAAGGGGTTGGTGACGTGGTGGGCTTCACCTGGAAGCTTCTTGCGCGTCAGCGCATATTGGGTGAGGCCAATAGCCATACCAACGGCGGCGGCACCGAAACCGACGTGGAAGCCAAATGAGCTCTGGAGTGCGCCGGTGATGAGTGGGCCAATGAGCGCACCAACGTTGATGCCCATGTAAAAGAGTGAGAAGCCGGCGTCGCGGCGCTCGTCACCTTCTTTATAGAGTGTCCCAACGAGCGATGTTGCGTTCGCTTTCAGGCCACCGGAACCCACGCCCACAAGAATGAGGCCGATGGCGAGTCCCACGCCACCGGGCAGGACTGCCAACGAAATGTGGCCAAGCATGATCATGGACGCCGAGTAGAAAAGCACCCGCTCCGAACCGAGGACACGGTCCGCGAGCCACGCTCCAAGAATGGTCGAGAGATAAACGCCACCACCGTACGCGCCCACAAGACCGGTTGCGATTGCTTCATCGATTCCCAGTCCACCGTTGGTTGTGGAGTAGTACATGTAGTACAGCAGGATCCCCTGCATGCCGTAGAAGGAGAAGCGCTCCCAGAGTTCTACGCTGAAGAGGTTTGCCAACATTCGGGGGTGGCCCAGGAATGTCTTCTCAGCCGGTTCGGCAGAGGTGTTTGGAGTTGATGTGCTCATTCGTACTATGTTGCCACCCGCATTGTGGACTGTCATATCCCTTTTCGAGAAAAGGCGTTACTATTTAACGGTTTGCACAGACGTTATTTTATCAATCAAGTGACGTTCAAGCTGTGAAGCAACAATCAGCAGAGCTGCCTCTGAGCTGGGCCATCCAATGAGTTGAATGCCCATGGAAAGCCCCTCCGCCGTTGCGTGAGTGGGAATGGTCAGGGCTGGGAGACCACACACGTTGACCATGGATGTGTAGGGCGTGTACTGACATTGACGCACGTAGTCGGAGTCGCCGTCGTCGGTGGTGTACCAGCCGATGGGTCGTGGGGTCATGGCCATCGCCGGGGTGAGGATCAGATCGTATTGGGCGTACTGGGCAATAGTGTCCTCTTCGAAGCGGCGCAGGATTCCGATGGCCTCGGCAAGGTCTGCAGCGCTTCGGGTGAGCGCCCGACGGCGGAGAGTCCGCGTGATCGGGGTGAGTGCGGCTTCCCGGTCGGCGTCAATTGGTGCCTGCGTGAGCCCTGCTGTCCACACCGTCTGAAAAGCTTGATGGTACCGATTGTCGTAGCGCAGATCCGCCTCGCCGACGTCATGCCCGACGGCGCTGAGGGCCTTCGCGCCGATGTCCAGCGCGGTTCTGGCCGCTTCGTCGAGCGTGATGTCCATGGCACTGTCGAAGGGGGATGTGGTGCTGATACCTACGCGAAGTTTTGTCCCGGCAGTGTTCCTTGATTGGAGGAGAGCGTCAAGGAAAGTGCCATGCCCCTCGTGGGCTGCGCTGGTGGCGTGAAAGTTCGGTGCGTCGACCATGGCATCCAGCAGAAGTGCTGCGTCGGCAGTTGTCCTGGCGAGTGGTCCGGCGACGACGAACTGGCCAAGATCGGATTGCCCGG
>JBBPYK010000005.1:0-14010 GCA_038199985.1 Actinomycetales bacterium
GCCAGAATCAAAATGATGTCCAGCATGGTTAACCCGAGCACTATTTACTCCAAACGGGCGGGTCGACGACAAATACTATTCTGTGGCACGCCTACATGCTGTCAGTGGGTACAGTCTAGTCCCGGGTACTGACAATCAGCTGGAGAAAAGCTCGGAGCTGGGGTCGACAACGACGCCGTTAGGCGCCGCGGTAAGCTCCAACGGGTCAATTCCAGCCTCGCGCCAGGCGCTGCGCAGTTCATCCGCAAGACTCGGCGCAATGAGCGCTATCCCGCAGTCGCCAGCCCCTGAACCGGAGGATTTACCGGCACCGCCGGCGTCATTTGCAAGCGTGGCCAACCGGGCCAGCAATTCCGTTTCAATGGGGGCTCGAGCCGCACAACCGAGCCACTGCAGCGCTTCGTGATTCTCGGTCAGACCGCGCAACACAATAGACGCGTCACTAGCCGCAAATCCTTGCAGCGTCAGCCCTACGGCAGCGTTACTGGCATCAAGGAAGCGCTGATATTCAGGGCCTTCATCCGTCCGGAATTGGTGAATTCGCTCCAGCATGGGCCCGGTGGAAGCAGGCGTCCCGGTCCACCCCACACACAGTTCAAGTCCATCCGGGAGTGTCAGCGGTTGGACCACAAGATGCGGCCACGGACCATCGATCAGCGTCTTCAGCGGCCGGTCCGAGGCCAGTTCCTTCTTCAACCATGCGGGAGAAAAGGACTCGTACCGGAGCCAACCTCCGAAAGTTGAGGCGGCGACGTCGGCCCCTGACCCGGACCCTTGACCACGGAAGTGCGCCACGGCTGCGAGCCGGAAGATCAACTCCGGCGCTACCGCAGTCCTGGAGTTCAGCTGTAGCAGTGCGGCAACCAAACCAACGACGACGGCGGCGCTGGAACCAAGACCGTACTTTCGGCCGGAGGAGTCGTCGAGTTCGCTCCGGACTTCCACGCTTCCGCCGGCGCTACGGCTCTGCTGGTATTCGGCGACGGCGGCGATCGCCTCGCCGATGAATGCCAGCCTGGGATCCTCGACGTCGAACAATGCCCGACCGTCTTGGAGCTCCCAGGTAACGCCGAACAATCTCAGATCGGGAAGGTCCAGCCTGTTGGTGTCGCTGGGCCGAATGGTGACAAAGACAAAGCGGTTGACAGCCGTGACAATACTCGGCTGTCCAGTTTCCAGGACGGCATACTCGCCACCAACCATCAGCTTCCCGGGTACAGCAACCCGGAGGACCGGGCCAGTCTTTTCGTTCATTCGCCGACGCGCGTGGCGTGAGCCCGCGGACCAGGGTGGGAGACAAAGGTCTGCGTTACACCCGGAAGTTCCTTGAGCCGTGCATCGACAACGGCGGCGTCATCTGGCTGACAGAGCACCACCACGTGGGGTCCTGCGTCCATGGTGAAGTAGGCAGGGATACCGGATGCTCGCAGCTCACGCACGGTCTGCATGATTTCCAGAGACGCTGGAAGCCAATAGGTGAAGGGCGGTTGGGCAGCAAGCGTGGTGGCGTGCATCTTCAGCGCATTGGATTCCGCCGCGGTGCCGAGTAATTCGAAATCCCGTTCCAGAATGCCGCGGCGAACGCTCTCCAGATCGCGATCCACCGTGTCCAACCATCCACGGTAAAACGGTGACGTGTCCACGGTTCGGCGCATCCCATCTCGACTGGAGACATCTTTAGCACCGGCGTTGACGCACGCAGCGATCATCACAACGTCCCAGTGCTTTTCGTCCGCCACCTGCACCCCGTGTGAATCCAAACCGTTCTGGGCCACTCCCATGTTCCACTGGACAAATCCACCGTGGATGGATCGGCTGGCGGAGCCCGAGCCTCGCCGCGCCAGAATGGACAGCTGTGTATCGTCCAACTCAAGTTCGAGGGCTGAAGCCGCCGCAGTTGCCAACGCCGCAAACCCAGACGCTGAAGACGCCAGGCCAGCCGCGGTGGGGCCGCTGTTCACAGACTCGACGGCGGCGCAGACACGTGTGCCTGCTAACGCCCGGACGTGGTCCAGTGCTTCTGTTACCCGGCGGGTAGCGTCTTGGCCAGCGGGTTCGCCGTCGAGCCGAAATGCGTCCGAGCTGCGCGTTTCATCGAAGCGCACGCTGGTGGTGGTGTAAATCGCGTCGACCGTCATGGACAGACTCGGGTTGGTGGGCAGGATGAGTTCTTCGTCCCGTTTGCCCCAATACTTCACCAGGGCGATATTGCTGTAGGCCGTTGCTTTCGCTTCCATCTGGCTCTCGTCTCGTTTCGTTCACGCGTATGTCAGCGGCAGGTTCAGGGCAGCAGTCGGTGGCGGTTTGCCTTCAACGATGCCAGGGAGTCCGCTCCCGTGAGGAACATGGTCGCTCGCAGCTCGTAAAGAATCTGTTCGAGATGTTCTACAACGGCGTCCGCAGAGATGCTGGCTGGTTTCAGCAATGGCATAGCAAATCCTGTGAGGTCCGCTCCCAAAGTGACTGCCTTGGCAACGTCCAGCCCGGTTTTGACTCCGCCCGAAGCGATCAACGGTAGCTCCGGCGCAGCCACACGAGCACCGGTCAGACATTCGACGGTGGGGATTCCCCAGTCGTTGAAGACCTCACCCAGGCGGCGCTGGCGTTCATCCGTTGCGCGGCGAGCTTCGATACTGGCCCATGACGTTCCTCCGGCTCCGCTGACGTCCACAGCGGCGACGCCTACCTCCGCTAGCCGTACCGCCAGAGCCGGGTCCACACCGCAACCCACTTCCTTGATGAGCACCGGGCAACTCAGCCGGTCCACCAGCAACTCGATCTTGTGGAGGAGGTCGCTGAAGTCTGTGTCTCCCCCTGCCTGCACTATCTCCTGCAGCGGGTTCAGGTGAAGGAAGATCCCGTCTGCACCCAGGAGATCAATGGTTCGTTGAATGTCGTCGGCGGTGACGCCCTTGTTCAGCTGGACTGCGCCAATGTTTCCAAAGAGCGGCACCCCGGAAGCGGCTTCCCGTGCGGCCCGGAAACTTTCCAGTGCTTCTGGGCGCTCAATCAGGACTCGTTGACTACCCACTGCCATCGGTATGCGTAGCTCTGCGGCGGCCTCGGCAAGATTGCGGTTGATCTTGCCGGCTTCCTCGTTTCCCCCGGTCATGCTGGAAATCAACAGCGGCGCCCCGAGTGCATGGCCCAGAAACTCGGTATCTGTGGTGATGTCGTCGAAGGCTATTTCGGGCAGGGCCTGATGCACAAAGCGGTAGTCGCCAAACCCGGTGGGCGTGGACATGCTCACATCTTCATTGAGAACGATGTCGATGTGATCGGATTTGCGCTGCACAATACCTGTCACTGGGTTTCCTCCACATTTCGTTCGTGCACGATGACGGGCCACGTTTCCTGCGCTCCCGCTAATCGCAACGCACTGGCCAGTGGCGCTACTGATTCGGCGTCGGGTGCCAGCGCCACAATGCAGCCGCCCAACCCACTACCGGTGATCTTGGCGCCAAGAGCTCCTGCGCTCTGAGCCTCCACGATCAATGAGTCCAATGCGGGGTCACTCACACCAATCGAAGAGAGCTCACGCTGCGCTACATTCATGGACAAACCCAGCAGGTCTGCGTCACCCTCGCGCAGCGCGTGCTGAACATCATCGACCACCGAGGCCAGCTGATCCAGATGCTTCTCCGTAACTGCACGTTCTTTCTCGAAGCGGCAACGAACACCCTCAACGGCTGCCCGGGTGTTGCCTCTCAGCCCAGAATCAGCAACTACCAGATGCATCGCGCGTCCCACCGGTAAAGCGGTAACAGGCTTGTCCCTGACAAATCGAAAGGGCCCCGTGGCGACCACGGCCTCGGCATCGATTCCGCTGGGCGTGCCGTGAGCATGGACCTCCGCAATACGAACCAGATCCATCTCCTCCTCATGTGAGAGGACTGCTCCGTAGTAAGCGGCAATGCCACGAACAGCCGCCGCTGCCACCGCAGCACTTGAGCCCAGCCCCCGGCCCGTGGGGATGGTTGAATCAACTTGGATCATCAGGTGCTCACCGGGGTGCCCCACGGCCGCCACTGTTGCCCGGATGCAGTCGACCATTCCGCTGAGAATGTCCGGGGCGTCGTCGAGCGTTCCCTCGTAGTACCCGCTGGATACCCGGGACGGGCCGTCGATGGACGAAATCCGGGCTCTGGCGTTCAACCGGGTGAATGGGAGGGCAATAGCGGGACGGTCATAGACAACCGAGTGCTCACCTGCCAATATCAGCTTTCCGCTGGCGAGTCCCAGCGCAGGTCGCGGAGAAACCGTTGAGGCGGGGTTTGACGGGTTAATGGAGTCTCCCCAGAATTTCTCTGGCGGTGTCCACACGGTAATCGTGCACTTCGGCCAGCTGGCGGGCCACCTCGGCGACGTCGTCGCCGCTGGCTCCCGCCGTCATCGCCACGGAACGGGCGTGCAGTGCCATGTGTCCCTTCTGAATGCCTTCCGTGGCGAGAGCACGCAGAGCACCAAGGTTTTGTGCCAGGCCAACGGACACGATGACCTGGGCCAGCTCTTCGGCGCTTTCAACTCCAAGCATCCGCAGCGAGACTTGAGCCATGCGCTGGATCCCAATGGAGCCGCCCACAATGCCCACGGGCATGGGCAGTTCCAAGACACCGACCAGCTCGCCGTGTGGGCCTCTGGACCACTGCGTCATCGATGTGTATCTTCCGTTCCGTGACGCGTAGGCGTGGGATCCTGCCTCGATCGCACGCCAGTCATTGCCGGTCGCGATGACCACGGCGTCTACCCCGTTCATCACACCCTTGTTGTGCGTCACGGCCCGGTAAACATCGCGGGCGGCAAACTGGTAGGCAGCAATGATGCCGTCTCTTACCTCTTCGCCGCTCATGCCCGACGTCGCCAGCTGGTCTGCCGGGATTGAACACCGCGCGCGCGCCAAACAGTGATCCGTGAAGTTGGAAAGGATTCTAAGATGCACCCGCCCGCCAGAAATCCGTTCCACCGAGCCGGCAATACCCTCAACCATAGTGTTGATGGTGTTCGCGCCCATAGCGTCACGGGTATCCACGATCAGGTGCACCACCAGCATCGCGTCGCCGTCGTCTTCAGCCGGCAGATCACGGACCTCAAGGCCGGTGGCTCCCCCGCCGCGGCGCTGCATGCCAGGCATGATTCCGTTTGCCTCGGCGATCAGCTCTTCCGCGTTATCCATCAGGCGCGTGCGCGCTTGGAGTGGATCTGTACACCCCAGTACCTGGATCTGACCGATCATGGTGCGACCAGTGGACTCAGCGGTGAAACCGCCGGCCTCGCGGATCAACTTCGCCATGTAGCTCGCCGATGCGATGACGGACGGCTCTTCGATCGCCATGGGGACCACGTAATCGCGTCCATTGATCTGAAAATTCAGCCCCACGCCCAACGGCAATTCGTAGTGCCCGACGGCGTTCTCCACCATTTCGTTGGCGTGGACTTGGGAGGGGTCACGCAGCAGCAGCTCGCGTTCTTCCGCAGTCAGACCAAATTCCTCTGCGAGCAACCCAACCCGCTCCTGCAGACTGAGTCGATAGAACCCAGGGATACGTGATGAGCTCACTGGTTGGCCCCATTGTTGACCTGCCAGTACGGCTTCCGTTTGTTCAGGAAGGCATCCATTCCAGCCCGTGCTTCTGGCGCACCGAAGAACTTCTGTGAAATAGGAAGCATTTTGTCCAGGTCCGCACCGAAATCGGTGTCCCGGTTCATGTGCAGCAGTTTTTTGGCCCCGGCGACGGCGGCTGGCGCGCCCAGAGTCAAGTATTTCACGAGCTGGTCCACGGTTGAGTCCAGTTCATCGGGCTCCACACAGTTGGTGAGTAGACCTGACTGCTCAGCCATGCGCGCGTCAAACAGTTCGCCGGTAAGCATGAGTCGTTGTGCTTCACGCGGATTCATCCGCCTCATGACCGGTGCGGAGATCAGCGCTGGAACACTTCCAATGCGCGTTTCCGTGAAGGCGAACGAGGCGGTGGTCGAGGCCACAGCGATGTCACACGTGGCGATGATTCCTATGCCACCGGCCCTCGCAGCACCGTCGATCTTTGCGATGACAGGCTTTGGCAGGTTCCAGATCATTCGCAGCGCCTCCAGGAGAAGGCTCAGGCCGTCGTCGTTATTGTCCTGCCGGAGTTCGCTGAGGTCCCCACCCGAGGAGAATGCGGGACCATCATGGCCGATGACAATGGCGCGGACGCCGTCGTCCTCCCGGGCCGTGTGCAACGCGTCCAGTAGCTCTCGGAGTAGCCCTTTGGACAACGCATTGCGGTTAGCGAGGGACGACAATGTGATGGTCGCCAGCTGTTCCTGTACTCGGTACCCGAGTAGCTCCTGCCGCAAGGCTGCCATCTATCCTCCAAGGTCCCTGTGCCGCGCCCAACCCTCACAAAAGGTTGCTGAAAGGCCGAGTTTCACTCTAGCGTGTCCGCCGGTCACTCCCGTTCAGCCTCCGATGTATGACATCTCGATTTTCTTTCTTCCGGCTGGCGCAAGTCCACCCGTCCGGGAGCTTCGCAGCTCCGAGTATCGGTCAGTTCGGCTGCGCCAGATACCAGCCATGACCTCAGAGAGTTCTTCATCTGTTGCCCCAGCGCGAAGCAGCGCTCGAAGGTCATGTCCTTCTGTGGCGAACAGACACGTGAATAACTTACCCTCCGTGGAAATGCGAGTTCGGGTGCAGGTGCTGCAGAAAGACTGGGTGACGCTGGAAATTACGCCAATTTCACCCCCGGTGTCCTTATAGCGCCAACGTGCAGCAGTTTCGCCAGCATAGTTAGGCTCGATAGCTTCTAGAGGGAACGCCTCATTGATCCTGCTCACAACCTCCGACGACGGCACAACTTCCCCCAGTTCCCAGCCGTTGCTGCTGCCCACGTCCATGTATTCGATGAAGCGCAGGATGTACGGAGTGTCCCTGAAATGCCGGGCCATCGGCACAATGTCGTGATCATTGTGACCCCGTTTGACCACCATATTGATTTTGATGGGGCCAAGCCCCGCATCATGGGCGGCGTCAATCCCCTTCAGGACTTTCGCGACCGGAAAGTCCACGTCGTTCATGGAGCGGAATGTCGCATCGTCCAGCGAATCAAGGGAAACTGTGATGCGGTCCAGCCCCGCGGCCTTCAACGACTCTGCTTTAACGGCAAGGGCCGATGCGTTGGTGGTCAAGGCAACGTCCACCTGTTTGCCTTCCGGAGTGCGGAGCTCCGCCAGCATGCCGATGAGTTCCTCCAGTCCTTTCCGAAGCAGTGGTTCACCGCCGGTGAGTCGGAGCTTTTCGACGCCGTGCGCCACAGATATCCGGGCTAAGCGCGTGATCTCCTCGAAGGTCAGCAGCTCTTCGCGAGGCAGGAAAGTGTAGTCGCGGCCAAACACTTCCCGCGGCATGCAGTACACGCAGCGGAAGTTGCAGCGGTCGGTTACCGAAATGCGCAGGTCCCGGAGTGGGCGGTTGCGGGTGTCCAGGAGTTCGGAGGGAGTCATGAACACACGCTACGCGCCCTGTGGTGTGAACGCGAGGACCGTCATTCCACTCGCGTGGAACATGTTGTGACATCGATCACTGTAAGGTGAGTATTGACTTACGCACTGCGGGGCCATGTGCGTGTGATTAGGTATTACTTGCGGATGACGTCAGGCAAAATGAGAGCAAGCGTCACAAACTAAACAGGAGTTTTCATGGATATCGAGGTTCTGCGCCGTGCGCCACTGTTCGCGTCTCTAGGCGATGACGTCTTTGCGGCTCTCACTGAAGAGCTCACCGAAGTAGATCTCTCTCGTGGTGCGTCAGTATTCCGCGAGGGCGATCAAGGCGACCAGCTGTATTTCATCGTGTCCGGAAAAATCAAGCTCGGCCGCACGGCCCAGGACGGACGCGAGAACCTCCTTGCTATCCTCGGCCCGGGCGAGCTGTTCGGCGAAATGGCGCTATTTGACCCGAGTCCCCGAACCGCTACGGCAACCGCAGTCTCCGAGACAAGATTGGCTGGCCTTCGCCACGATAACTTGCGCATGCTTCTGCAGAGTCGTCCCGAAGTCTCTGTACAGCTGCTCCAGGCCTTGGCACGTAGGCTCCGCCGCACCAACGAGTCCTTGGCTGATCTGGTGTTCTCCGATGTTCCCGGCCGTGTTGCAAAGGCGCTCCTGGACCTGGCAGACCGCTTTGGTCGTCCAGCCACGGACGGCGTCCTTGTCGCTCACGAGCTCACTCAGGAAGAGCTCGCACAGCTGGTAGGCGCTTCCCGCGAGACGGTCAATAAGGCTCTGGCCGAGTTCGTTCAGCGCGGCTGGCTGCGACTCGAAGCCCGCGCCGTCGTGATCCTCGACATTCAGCGGCTACGGCAGCGTAGCCGCTAGTACGTACTTCATCTCGGGGGTAGGATCCACGCAGTGGCTGGCTCAGCGGCCGCGCTGCGCGGACCCGCCCTCAGTTGCGACGTTGGTTTGAACCTGCAGCATGTATTCGCCATCCTGCTCAATGAGTTCCGGCTGGAACGTTCTTAGCGGGCGTTTGTGTGCAAGATAAGCAATGCAGCCTTTGGAAGATGCGATCTTCTCCAGCATCACCGACACAGCTGGAACAGTGATTTCGCTCAGGATGAGGCCGCCTGCGAGTTCTTGGCCTGTTTCGTCGCCCAGTGCTGTGCTTTCTTGATTTTGGACGATGTGGGTGGCGCACTTCCAAGCCCCCCAGATACCTTTACTGGCGAGGAGTGAGGCTTGCTGATTCACGGGTTGGGCCGCACCGAAGTACTGAGTGTTGAATCGGCGGTGAGCAAAGTCCGGGGAAAGCCAGCGCGAGAGCGGTTTGAGCAGGTCGGTTCGTACGCCCAATGCCCGCCTCTTCAGCAGTGAAGCAAAACTTTCGTCTTCGGCAGCAACGGCCTCTCGCGCCACCATCCACTCGGGACCTCGATTGTTTTCGAGTACCGATGAGTCATCGGGGCCTGCCAGAAGGATTCCTGTTTCCTCAAATAATTCCCTGATGGCCGCGAGGACGTATTGCCGGGCAATCTGATGATCATTGATACCGAGGTAGACGGACCACTGAAGGGGGGTGGGCCCGTACCAGTTCACCGGTTCCTCATCGCTGGGCAACAGGCTTCCACCGGGAAACGCCACCGCACCCAGCGGCGATTCTCCTCCGCGATAGGTGAGGTACGTCTCCGTGCCCGCCGCGGTGTCGCGGACCAGCACCACCGATGCCGCGCGGCGTGGTTTGACGGGTGTTCGTTCACCGTGTTCTATCCAGCTCTGCGCCGCCCCGAGCTGGTGCGGCGGGATGCGGAATAGCCGGGTTCTCTGCTCAGGCACTGGAACAGGCTAGGCGAACTCTACGATGACTTCCACCTCGACCGGCGCGTCGAGCGGCAGCACGGCAACCCCGACGGCGGACCTGGCGTGCACTCCGGCGTCGCCAAATACTTCACCGAGGAGTTCAGAAGCTCCGTTGATAACGCCAGGCTGTCCGGTGAACGTGGGATCCGATGCGACGAATCCCACAACCTTGACCACCCTGGTAATGCGGTCAAGGTTGCCCAGTCGTTCTTTGATGGCAGCGAGTGCATTGACCGCACAGGTGGCGGCCAGCTTCTTCGCTTCCTCGGGCGTGACCCCTGCGCCTACCTTGCCTTCGCCTGTGAGTTCACCCTTAATAAAGGGCAACTGTCCGGAGGTGTAAACATAGGAGCCACTGATGACAGCGGGAACGTATGCTGCCACTGGAGGCGCTACTTCGGGAAGTGTAATGCCGAGTTCGGTGAGCCGCTTTTCGACGGCGGATTCGGCCGTTGGGGCCGAGTTGTCAGCGTTCAAGGCTATGCCTTCTCTCTCTTCAGGTAAGCAACGAGCCCGTTGTTGTCCGGTCCTGGAATGACCTGAACGAGCTCCCAGCCGTCTTCTCCCCATTGGTCGAGAATCTGCTTGGTTGCGTGGATGATGAGCGGAATTGTGGTGTACTCCCATTTGGTCATGCTTCACAGACTAGCTGGTGCTTGTAAAGTAGGTTTCATGGCAGCTCGTAATTCCCCTATTTTTGACACGGCTACCACCCTGGGAAAAATCATGGCCTTCTTGGGCGTGAGTGCTCTCAGCGGTGTGTTGGCGGCTGGACTTCTGGTCCCGGTGGCTGCGGCCGCGGGCACTGGCGCGTCCGCCTCCGTCGACTTCTTTGAACAGCTTCCGGCTGAACTTGAACGGGCTCCGTTGGCTCAACCAACGAAGATGCTCGCTTCGGACGGATCGCTGATCGCCACTCTCTATGAGGAGAACCGGCAACCCGTAAAGTTGGATGCGATCAACGAAAACATGACCGACGCCATTATTGCCATTGAGGACAACCGCTTTTATGAGCACGGTGGCGTGGACATGGAGGGCATTTTTGCTGCGGCTGCCAGCAACCTCAGCAGTGATACAACCCGCGGCGCATCCACGCTGACTCAGCAGTACGTCACCAACGTTTTGCTCAATGCGGGCTCCGGCCAGATGAGTGGCAGCAAAACCATCGGCGACAAGCTGCGCGAGGCCAAGCTGGCCATTGCCGTCGAGAAGAAGATGTCCAAGGACGAAATCCTTGCTGGCTACTTGAACCTTGTGCCATTCACTGGCTCCGTTTTCGGCGTTGAGGCTGCCGCCCAGTACTTCTTCAATGTTGATGCCAAGGACTTGTCTGTCCCTCAGTCGGCAATGCTGGCTGGTGTAGTCAACGGGCCTTCGTACTACAGCCCGGAGGCCAATCCTGAGCGCTCTCTGGAAAGACGAAATCTGGTGCTGCGCAGCATGCTCAAGTACGAGAAGATCACGCAGGAAGAGTACGACGCCGCCGTCAAAACTGATCTTGGCCTCAACATCACTCCCCTTCCAGCGGGTTGCTACGGCGCCGTTCAAGCGGACTATTTCTGCCAATACGTGGCCAATAAAATCCTGAACGATTCCACGTTCGGTGAGACGCGCGAAATTCGTCAGGCAACGTTGTTTCGTGGCGGTCTGACCATCAAGACCACGTTGAATGCCAAGATCCAGGATGCCGCTAAGAGTTCCGTCATGGAGACAGCCGCTGCCGCCAAGAGCTCAGAGGGTGTTGGCCACTCGATGGTGACCGTTGAGCCAGGTACGGGCAATGTCTTGGCCATGGCGCAGAACACCAAGCTGAACCCAGCGCCGGACAAGAAGAACAGCGTTTTTAACTTCAACGTTGATAAATACGATGGCGGTGATCCCACGAAGCCGTTGGATGGTTCTGGCGGATTCCAGCCCGGCTCCACTTTCAAGCCGTTCACCGTGGCGGCTTGGCTGGATGCCGGTAACGCTCTCAATGACGTCGTTGATGGCAGCAAAACCACCTACCCTGTAGGTGATACGTGGGAGGCGAGTTGTCTTCAAGGTGGCGAACACGTTGTCGGGCCAGAAGACTACACCCCGCAAAACTACAACGATGAGCACTACGAAAATTACACCGTGCTGAAGGGCCTTGCCCAGTCCTACAACACGATCACTATGGCGACTGCAAAGCAGCTGGACCTGTGCCGCATCTTTGATATCGCGTACGCCGCGGGCGCCCACAATGGACGAGGCGCGGAAGGCAAGTTGGAAAAGTTCAAGGTCATGCCAGCAGGGCTGCTTGGAGCCGAGAATGTTTCCCCACTCTCCATGGCAACGGCCTTTGCGACTTTTTCCGCCGAGGGTCTGCGGTGCGAGCCACGTGGGATTACCTCGGTTACGGCTGTTGATGGGCGGGAGTTCGAGGTCCCGGGCAAGTCCTGTGAGCAGGCCCTCCCCAAGGACGTGGCGCGAGGCGTCAACTATGCAACGCAAGAGGTCATGAAGACCGGCTCAGGCGCACTCCTGGATGTAGGGGGGGTACCAGCTGCCGGTAAGTCGGGAACGAACAACGAACGGTCGCAAACCTGGTTCATGACATACACCTCGTCGATGTCCACGGCGAGCTGGCTAGGCAATTGGAAGGAAAACAAGTCCCTCGCAAACCTGAGCATTGGCGGGCAGGTGTACCCGGAAATTGATGGTTCATTCATCGCTGGTCCGTCGCTTGCGAACATGATGCAAAAGGTCTCGGGTCTCGTACCGGCGAAGGAGTTCCAGAATCCGCCGTCGGACATGCTCTATAGCCCAGCGCCGACCCAGCGTAACCCTCCGGTCATCACTCCCCCGGGTAACCGTGACGGTGGCAATAATGGTGGTGGAAACAACGACGGTGAGTGGAGGATTGGTCCACCGGCCGACAAACCGGGACCGCCCAAGGACAACGACGACAAAGACGACTAATCGCGGATAACAAGGGGGCTACTGTGGACGATATGAAAAAGATAACGGGCGCAGCGGCTGTCATCACGGTTGCCGGTGCCGCTGCTTTCGCCTATGGGAGCCTTATCGAGCCAAGGCGGTTCACGGTACGTGAGGAGACCGTTGCGGTGTTGCCGCCAGGCTCGAAGTCGCTGCGGGCACTTCACGTCTCGGACATTCATCTCGTTCCGGGCCAGCATGCCAAGATCGACTGGCTGAAGAGTTTGGTGGCTCTGGAACCGGATCTGGTGATCAACACCGGCGACAATCTGAGCCACCCCAAGGCCGTTGGCCCTTTGTTGGAAGCCTTGGCACCCTTGATGCGATTTCCGGGTGTCTTTGTTCCGGGCTCCAACGACTACTACGCGCCTTCCATGCGCAACCCATTCAGCTACTTCACGTCGCCGTCGAAGGTGAAACATGAGCCCAAAGCGTTGCCGTGGCCTGAGATGTTCAACGCGTTCGGCAAGGCCGGTTGGGTTGATCTGACAAACCGCAACCAATCGCAAGTGTATGGTCGGCTGCGGCTGGACTTTAGCGGCGTCGACGATCCGCATCTTGGCCGGGACGTCTTTGCGGGCTTCCCCCTTGGCAGTTCAACCGGGCCTGGCGCACCGAACGTGCGTATCGGCGTCGCGCATGCACCGTATCAGCGTGTCTTGGACTCCTTCACGGATGGGGACGCGGATATTATTTTTGCGGGCCACACTCACGGCGGACAGATCTGCATCCCCGGGTACGGCGCCCTTGTGACCAACTGCGATCTGCCGACGTGGCGAGCCAGTGGACTCACTGTATGGGAGAACAACGGGAAGTCAGTGCCGCTGAACGTTTCAGCTGGAATTGGGGCTTCGCGTTTCGCTCCGGTCCGTATTGCGTGCCGCCCAGAAGCTGTCCTGGTGACGCTGACGGCAAAATCCTCTTCGTAGCAGTCGTTGATCGGGACTTACCAACCGCTGTGAACTAGGATGGTTGCTGGAGGCCACAACCAACCCTTTACGCGAGAGCCGGCATGCCGCACCAGACTTCACTTATCCAGTCACTCAGTCGTCTGTACCCCCATGTGAAACCGATCGTGCCTCGGCTGGTCCTTGGGCTTTTGGCTGCGCTCGGTGCCAGTCTCATGGCCCTTGCCATTCCGCAGGTTTTCGGGGTTCTCGTGGACTCGGCTCTTCGCGAAGGTGCGTCAGCGCAGACCGCGTGGATCGCGTCCGGCGTCGTCCTGGTGCTGGGCGTTCTCGAGGCAGCGTTCGTAGCACTGCGCCGGTTCTTCGTGATCAACCCAGCGACGACCGTCGAGACGAACATGCGGACGTCCTTCTACCGACATCTGCAGGATCTCGCCGTCGCCTTCCACGACCGCTGGGGCAGCGGCCAACTGCTCTCCCGGGCAATGAGCGACCTCAATTTGATGCGGCGTTGGATGGCATTTGGTGTCATCATGCTCGTGGTGACAACGCTGACAGCGGTTATCGGTATCACCATCATGTTCTTCACAAGCTGGCCGCTCGCCCTGATTTTCCTGGTGGCAGCGGTGCCCATAGTCCTTTACGGATTCCGCTTCCGCACGGTCTATGGTCGCGTGTCTCGCAAGAGTCAGGACCAGACGGGTGACCTCGCCACGACGGTCGAGGAGTCGGTGCACGGCATCCGTGTCCTCAAAGCGTTCGGCCGGGGCGGCGAAGCGCTGGACGCATTCAGCGAGCAAGCCGA
>JBBPYK010000006.1:0-5850 GCA_038199985.1 Actinomycetales bacterium
AGGAGGATCGACGGCAGACAGAAATCTGGGAGCTGCAGCGATCGATCAACCGTCAGCGACAGGACCTGATCGACCTGTACAGGGAGCAAGAGATGGATCAGTACAACCAGAGGATGTAAGCCCTGCCGCTGGAGCGGATTCCCGCTTCATTCCAGCGCGGCAGGATGATCTGGCCCCGTCCGGTGCTCGTGCGCGCTTCCAGGCGAACATCGCTGCGTTGCGCGTCCTGCGCGAGCTGCAGGACCAGAACCGCGCGGCCACCACAGCGGAACGCGATGTGATGGCACGGTGGGGAAGCTGGGGAGCGACCGGTGTAGCCGAGGTCTTCGATGAACTCCGCCCCGAGTACGAGGCCGATCGTGCTGAACTGCGTGAGCTGCTGAGCGAGGAAGAGTACCGGGCCGCGAACCGGACCGTCATCAACGCCCATTACACCGAACCCGCGCTGGCTACGGAAATCTGGCAGACCCTGAACACGCTCGGTTTCGACGGCGGCCGAGTCCTCGAACCAGGTTCTGGCGCGGGCACGTTCATCGGCCTCGCACCCGAGAGCGCGGCCATGACCGGCGTGGAGCTTGACCCGATCACCGCCGGCATCTCCCAGGCGCTTTACCCGGACGCTGACATTCGCGCCGAGTCCTTCGCTGACACCCGGCTTCCCGCTGGTTACTTCGACGCTATGGTGGGCAACGTCCCGTTCGCTAGGACCAGGCTGCATGACCCGCGACACAACGCCGGTAACCACTCGATGCACAACCACTTCATCATCAAATCCCTGGACCTCACTCGGCCCGGTGGCGTCGTCGGGGTCATTTCCTCGGCGTTCACGCTGGACGCGCAAAACCCGGCAGCACGCCGCGAAATCTACAAGACAGCAGACCTGCTCGGTGCTGTCCGGTTGCCAACCGGGGCGCACCGCCGTGCGGCTGGCACTGATGCACTCACCGACGTCCTGATCTTCCGTAAGCGGCTCCCGGGCGAGGAGCCACTGGACCAGCAATGGCTGGAATCCCGCGCCATCTCCATAGGCGAGGACGCCGAGCAGGACGTCGCGCGCATGAACGCCTACTTCATCGAGAACCCGCAGCGTGTCCTCGGTGAGCCTGTCGTCGGTAACGGCATGTACGGGTCAGCGACTCTCACCGTCCGCAGTGAGGATCTGCGCTCCGTGCCGGAGCAGCTGCACAACCAGTTGCAGGACATCGCCCAGGTAGCCATCGACGCCGGCAGGGGAATGGCGGAGCGTCAGGAAGGGCAGGTCATCGAGTCTGCCGCCATTGTGCCCGCGGGCAGCGACCTGCAGGTTGGACATATCACCGCTGCACAGGACGGCACATTCACTCAGGTTGGTCTCGACGGCGCTATCGCACCCATGAAAGTGCCGAGGAGCCAGGCGGGCGAACTGCGCTCACTGCTGGGTCTCCGCGACGCCGCCCGCTCGGTTCTGTCGCTTGAGGCAAGCAACGTCGAGGACACCGCCGAACTGGGGGAGGAGCGCCAGAGGCTGCGCGATGCGTACCGCACCTACGTGGACACTTATGGGCCGATCAACCGTTTCACTGAGCGTCGCACCGGGAAGTTTACCGATGCAGGCGAGGACATCATGTCCAGGATCACGCCGAGGCCTGTGGCGATGCTCCGCAACGATCCCTTCGGGCCTTTGGTGCCGGCGCTGGAAAACTTCGATGAAGCGAGCCAGACCGCCGCACCGGCAGCGTTGCAGCGTGAACGTCAGGTGCAGCCCCGCCAGCCTATTCGCGGCGTGGATACGCCTGCCGAGGCCCTGGCTGTCACTCTCGATACCGTGGGCGAGGTCGACCTGTCCGAGGTCTCTCAGCTCTTGGGTATTGACCAGGACGCGGCGCGGGAGGCACTTGGTGATCTGGTGTACGACGTGCCGGGCGAGGCAGCAGCCTTGGAGACACGGGCTGAGTACCTCAGTGGAAACATCCGCGAGAAGCTTGACACGGCTCAGGAAGCCGCCGCTGAAGACCCGAGGTTCCTACGGAACGTCACCGACCTGCAGTCTGTGCTCCCGCTTGCACTGGGCGCTCATGAGATTGAGGCGCGCGTCGGTTCGGTATGGATCGACCCTGCGATTCACCAGGAGTTCCTCCAGCAAATCATCAAAGACCCCCGTGCACGTGTGGACCGGGTGACCGGCGCGAACTGGGATGTGCAGGCTAATAGGCAACTGCTCACGGCTCGTAATGAGTGGGGTACTGAGCGCATGCCGGCTGGCGATATTTTCAAGAACATGCTTGAGCAGAAGCGTGTCCAGGTCACCGATCCCGACCCGGATCATCCCGAGACGCGACGCATCATCAACCCCACCGAGACGACAGCGGCGCAGGAGAAAGCCCAGTTGATGCAGGACCGGTTTAGCGAGTGGGTGTGGGAGGACCCGGACCGTGCCGTCGCCCTGACGGATGAGTACAACCGCCGGTTCAATTCCCTTGTGCTGCGTAATTACACCGTTGAAGGCGAACGTCTCACCCTGCCCGGGTTGGTGAAGACTTTCACGCCGCGCCCGCACCAGCGTGCTGCGGTGGCCCGCATGATTTCTGAGCCGTCCGTGGGTCTTTTCCATGAGGTCGGTGCGGGCAAGACCGCTGAGATGGTGATGGGTTCCATGGAGTTGCGCCGCCTTGGGATGGCCCGAAAGCCAGCCGTCGTCGTGCCGAATCACATGCTTGATCAGTTCGCCCGTGAGTGGTTGCAGATCTATCCTCAGGCGCAGATCCTCGCGGCGTCGTCAGCGGACCTGGCGGGCGATAAGCGCCGACAGTTTGTTGCCCGGGCGGCTGCGAACGATTGGGATGCGGTGATCATGACCCGAACTGCGTTCGAGCGCATTTCTTTGTCAGGAGAGTCGAAAGCGGCGTATCTCTCGAAGGAGGCCGAGCGGAAGCGCGCCGAGTTGATTGCTGCTCAACAACGCGCTGAGGAGGGTGGTAACCGGCTTAGCGTGAAGAAGCTGGAAAGTCGGTTGCAGTCCGATGAGGAGATGGTGAAACGTCTCCTTGAGCACACAGAGGACCCGGGTATCACGTTCGAGCAGACCGGCATCGATTACCTGATTGTGGATGAGCTGCACGACTTCAAGAACCTCGAAACGTCGTCGAACATCCGGGACGCGGCCATTGACGGGTCGAAGCGTGCCTCGGATCTTCACGCGAAGGTTGAGTATCTGCGCAGTGTCCACGGTGACCGGGTGATGACCGGTGCCACGGCGACGCCGATCGCCAACAGTGTCACGGAGATGTACGTGATGCAGCGTTACCTGCGCCCTGACCTGCTGGAGCAGGCTGGGATCCACGACTTCGACACGTGGGCGGCGACCTTCGGCCAGGTGGTGACCGAGATGGAAATGACTGTAGCCGGCGGGGACAGCTTCAAGATGAAGGAGCGCTTCTCGAAATTCCAGAACGTGCCTGAGTTGTTGAAGATGTTTCACACGTTCGCGGATGTGAAGACCGCCGAAGAATTGCAGCTGCCGGTTCCTGACATTGAGGTGCGTGAGGATGGCAAGCGCCTGCCCCGCATGGTGGTCGTGGAGCCTTCGATCGAGCTGGAGGAGTACATCGCGGACATCGCGGTGAGGGCGGAGAAGATCCAGGCTCGCCTGGTCGATCCGACCGAGGACAACATGTTGAAGATTTCCAGCGATGGCCGGAAGGCGGCCCTGGACATGCGGCTTGTCGATCAGGAGCTTGACGCCCTCATCGGTGAGACGAAGATCAGTGCCACTGCGGATCTGCTGGCCACGGTGTATGAGGAGAATAAGGACCGGATCTATAACGACCCGGAGACGGGGGATCCGCACCCGACGCCGGGCGCGCTCCAGATTGTGTTCTGCGATCTCGGTACGCCTTCGGATAAGTGGAACGTGTACGGGCAGCTACGTGATGACCTCGTACAACGAGGCATACCCGAAAACAAGGTGCGGTTTATGCACGAGGCGAAGAACGATGCGGAGAAAGGCCGGCTGTTCGCGGCCTGCCGTACTGGTGACGTGGCTGTGCTCGTTGGCTCTACCCAGAAGATGGGTGTCGGCACGAACATCCAGGACCGCGCCGTGCACCTAGTCGACCTTGACGCACCCTGGCGGCCCGCTGATGTGTCCCAGCGTCATGGCCGCATCGTCCGGCAGGGCAACCAGAACCCGGAGGTTGCGATCTCACAGGTCGTGACCAAGGGATCGTTCGACACGTTCATGTGGCAGACGTTGGAGCGCAAGAGCAAGTTCATTGACCAGATCATGCGCGGTCGACTCGACGTCCGGGAGATCGAGGACGTCGGGGACAACACTCTGTCCTTCGCGGAGGTCAAAGCCATTTCCAGCGGCAATCCGCTGATCTTGGAGAAGTCGAAAGCGGATCAGGAACTGTCCCGGTTGACCCGGTTGGAAACAGGATGGCATCGCAACCAGGCAGCGCTTACGCGCCGCAAGGACAGCTCCCTGACTCGCGGCCGCGCACTGGTAGCTGAACTGCCGGCACTGAAGGAAGCAGCTGCACGCACCACAGCGGATGTCGGTGGGGATTCGTTCCGCATGACCGTCAATGGCCGCACTGTCGATAAGCGCACAGATGCGGTGGACGCGCTGCGCGCATGGTCGAGCACGCACGCCGACGGGCGGCCACCGATTACTGGGTCCAAGGACCTCGGCGTGATGGCTTCCATTGGTGGCCACGACGTCCGGTTTGTCCAGGGACAAGCGAACATGGTCGATATGGGAGCCTCTCGGGTGGAGTTGCAGATCGACCGTGCCCCCGGTATCGCCGTGGAACTCAAACGTACCGACTCACTGTTCCCTACCGTCGGAGTCATCCAGCGTCTGGAGAACCAGGTGAAGCGTCTGCCCGAGGAGGTCGTGAAACTCGAACAGAAAATCAACGAGGCTCGGCAGGAATATCGGGATGCAGCGACTGCGCTGGGCCAGCCGTTCAAGCACGCGGAGGCGCTAGAGACTGCTCGGTGGGAGGTCGAACGACTAGGCCGGGAAATGCGGGGGGAGGAAGCTCCGCAGCCAACTTTTGGTGCAGAGTTGGAGCAGCTTCGCAAGCTTCAACGGGCTAGCTTTCCCGTACCTGCCGGAACCCGAGTAACTACACCGTCCAGTGATCCGACGGTCATACAAACAGCTCCGTCTCTGAAACGGCGAGAGGTGGAACCAGACAAAGGGATAGGACGTGAATAGTGGCACACCATTCCCTTATTCCCGATTGCTGGGCGTCAGTCCTGGCGATCTTCTGTGTTGTCCGTCTGCTGCGGTTCGGCGATTTGGTCTGTTGCCTTGCGAGCCGTTGAGCGCCGTCGACTCACTGCACGGCTCTCTAGTCCCAGCTTCTTTAGTTCGTCAGCACCCCAACCGTCTTTAGCGGCGCGGACGTAAGCGCGCTTGTCGTCCTTCTCTGCTTGGGCTAGTTGCTCTTTGAGGTCAGCGACTCGCTGTCGAGTCTTGATCAATGCGGTCACGGATTCGATGCGCGTATCCAAGAGGGCGCGAGCTTGGGTCTGTGTCTGTTCAATGCTGATGGTTGCCATGCTTCTACCCTAGCTTTGATGCGTCCGCGCTGGCACTATACGGAACACAAATAGGTTGACTCTTTCACCGGGAAGTCGTGTAGGTGTGCGTTCTGTGGATCATGGAACCACTTGTCTAGATCGTCGGTCCCGTACCGAACTACACGCGACGAGATCCGGTAATACTCCGGGCCTTCTCCTGTCTGCCGCCACCGGCCCAGGCCAGCGGTGCTGACACCGTACTTACGTTCCACACACTTAGGTGATATGAGAGCCATTGTTGTGTCCTCCTGTTTGTCATCCTTGCCACCGTTCCTTTCG
>JBBPYK010000007.1:0-3932 GCA_038199985.1 Actinomycetales bacterium
GCACCCCTTTTGGTGCCGGCAACGGCGTGGACCTCGTCGATGATGACGGTGTCCACCTCTGAGAGGGTTTCTCTCGCCTTTGAGGTGAGCATCAGAAAGAGGGACTCTGGGGTGGTGATCAAGATGTCCGGCGGTCTGCTGAGTAGTTGACGTCGTTCCGACTGCGGTGTGTCTCCACTTCGGACGCCAACAGTGATCTCCGGTGTGGGCAGGTCCAACCTGCGGGCGGTCTGGGTGATGCCGATGAGCGGCGCCCGAAGGTTGCGTTCCACATCTACGCCGAGAGCCTTCAGCGGCGATATGTACAGCACACGGGTTGAACGCCGCTTCTTCTCCGCCGATGGTGGCGTCACCAACAATCGGTCCAACGCCCAGAGGAACGCAGCGAGCGTTTTACCAGAACCCGTGGGCGCAACAACGAGCGCGTTGGCCCCGCGGGATACGGCCTCCCAAGCACCCACCTGAGCCGGCGTGGGCTCGGTGAAGGCACCTGCGAACCACTCTCTGGTGGCCGGGGTGAACTTCTCCAGCACCTGCGTCATGGCTTTATCATCCAACACTGAACGGACATTTTTCGAAATAGGTTGAAGAACCGCCGCCCCAACACCGGTAGAATAGGGCCAGGTGAGCCGGGAAGTCTGGTCGGCGTATATTTTTGCGCGCTCTCAACCCAAGGACTTTATGACAGAACATAGGAATCCCGCCCAGAAAAGCAGCATCTTAAGCCGGGGAAGTTATCCCGAGCACCTGCGCATTACCGCGATTCTCCGCAAGGAAACAGTGGGCGGAGTGCTCCTCCTCGCAGCGACCATCCTTGCCCTCATCCTTGCCAACGGCCCCGCAGCAGATGCCTATTTCTCCTTGCGTGAGTTCAAGATCGGCTACGAACCGTGGCATCTGAAGTTGAGCCTGGGAGCGTGGGCTGCTGATGGGTTGCTCGCGATTTTCTTCTTCCTTGCTGGCCTCGAACTCAAACGCGAGTTCATTGCCGGAGACCTTCGTACCCCCAGCCGGGCCATAGTCCCCGTCGCTGCGGCGGTGGGCGGCGTCGTCGTACCAGCGCTGGTTTTCGTTGCCATTGCGTTTACCGCGGGCCCGGAAGTTCTCCGAGGCTGGGCCATCCCGACGGCAACTGACATTGCGTTCGCCGTCGCTGTGCTCGCCGTCGTCGGTACTCACCTACCCAGCGCACTGCGCATTTTCCTCCTGACGCTCGCCGTCGTTGATGATCTCCTTGCCATAGCGATCATCGCGTTCTTCTATTCCGGTGAAATTCAGGTGCTGCCACTATTACTGGCGCTTCTCCCACTGGCTCTCTACGCTTTCCTAACGCACCGTTACTCGGATTTCTTCGGCCGTAAATCTTCGCCCGCTTGGCTCTTCCTTCTGCCGATCGGGCTTCTGGTGTGGGCTCTGGTGCACGCCTCAGGGGTCCACGCGACGGTGGCCGGTGTCCTGCTTGGCTTTGCGGTTCCGGTGTTGGCTTCCCGGGCTAAGGGAGAACCACGGCCCGACGACGGCGCCCACGATGGGTTGGCTGCCATCCTTGAGCATCGACTGCGGCCTCTATCGGCCGGAGTCGCGGTGCCGATCTTCGCGTTCTTCTCGGCCGGCGTCGCCATCGGGGGTTGGGACGGTTTTGTCACCGCCGTCTCCGACCCACTCGCAGTGGGGATCGTCGTCGCACTGGTAGTGGGTAAGCCCGTGGGTATCCTGCTGGCCGCTTGGGGCGTCACGAAGGCCACCCGGGCAGAGCTGGACCCGGACCTGTCGTGGACAGATCTTTTGGGTGTGGCGATACTGGCGGGCGTCGGATTCACAGTGTCTCTGTTGATCAGTGAGCTCGCGTTCGGCGCTGGCACCATCCACGACGATCATGGCAAGGTCGCGATTCTCCTTGGCTCGCTCCTGGCAGCACTGCTGGCCACCGTTGTCCTGCGGATGCGAAATCGACACTACAAGCGGCTGGAACTGAAGGAAAAGGTCGACGCCGATCACGATGGAACACCGGATGTCTTCGAGCACTAACGGTCTGGCGATAAGCTTCCGGGCATGAGCACCGGACCCGTTGATCTGCCGCATCCGATCACGCGACAGTTGTTCCCCAGCCCTGTTCCGGCCGGATCAGGGTGGCCAGGGGACCCTGCTGTGGCCAGCACCCCGGTGGCTGGAAATGCGGACGAGGTTGTCTCTCAGGCCGCGAGCACTCAAGATCTTGCGCTGTTGGATGCGCAGGTTTCCGTGTGTAAAGCATGCCCGAGGCTGGTGGACTGGCGGGAGCAGATTGCTCGCGATAAACGTAAGGCTTCCGCTGCTGAGCCTTACTGGGGTCGGCCGATCCCAGGGTATGGCAGTTCCCACCCGAGCGTCCTCATTGTGGGGCTGGCACCTGCGGCAACGGGCAGTAATCGAACCGGGCGTGCCTTCACCGGTGACATGGCGGGCGTCTGGTTGTTCGGCGCACTGTTCCGAGCGGGTCTTGCGACTCAAGAAACTAGTGTGTCGGCGGGGGATGGGCAGGAGCTCATCGACACCCGGATGGTGTCGACCGTGCGCTGCGCGCCACCGGATAACAAGCCGACGATCGCCGAACGAGACACGTGCGCCCCCTGGCTCGACGCTGAGCTGAACCTCGTCCTACCCAGTGTGAAGGTGATTATCTGTCTGGGCTCCTACGGGTGGTCAGCTGCGTTCCGCGCCCTGAGACGCTGCGGCTACACCGTTCCCCGGCCGCTGCCAAAATTCGGGCATGCAGCCCGCGTGGAAGTCCAACCACCGGAGGGGAACGCCGGACGCGCCGTCGTCGTGCTGGGTTGTTTCCATCCCAGCCAACGCAATACGTTCACGGGCAAGTTGACCGTTCCTATGATCGACGCCGTCATTGGCGACGCAGCCGCCATCGCTGGCAAGTGACTATTTAGCGGGAGTATAGGGCTGGAAGGTGCCTATGGTCAGCAGCTTGATGTCGTCGTTGGAGCAGCCGGTGCTTTTGAACGGAACCAGTAGGGAGCTGGTGTCCTCCGGCGGATAGACGCGGATTGCGGTGGTCTTAACCTGCTCGCACTCTGTATATTTACCGGCGCGTTTCTCCATCAGCCCTGCCGCGGCCGATGCACCCGGCTTAAGTTCGTTAGCAACCGGGGCCTTCTCCGACGCACGTTCCGCCGCAGCGCCCACCTGGTCGCCATTGGCAACAAAGGAGACGCCGGCCCAGCCGTGCAGGACGCAGTTTTTGCTGCCCGTATTCGTCAGGACCAACTGGCGCAATACACCGCTTGCCGCGCCGGCCCCGGGATTGGTGACAATTTCTCCGCTGAGCATCCCCGCTGTGCAGCGGTTCTGGATGGAGTCGGTCGGGGTGGGCGAAGGCGTAGCGGTTTCACTCGGCGTCGCGGTGGTGGTGGCAGTGAAATCCGACGACGGCGTAGCAATTACCGGTTTAGTGGACGGCGTCGCGGCACTCGTCGCTGGTGAGGTGTCGCCTGAAGCTTCTGGCGTTGAAGAGCCACAGCCCCCGAGGAACAGCAGCGAACTGAGCGCCGCGGCAACGACAAGGGTGGGGGACTTTCTACGCACAATATTCATAGCAACACCTCACCGCAACGACATGGCCGAGTCAACTGTGACGGGCCCGTGTTGCAGAGACTTTACTTGGCAGACGTGCGCGTGCGGGCCAGCGCAAGACCTCCCACGATCAACCCAAGAACCCCTGCACCCAAGCCAAGATAGCCGGGAACCTGTGAGGCCTCGTCGTCGGAGTCGTCCTCGGTACTGTCGCCGGTGGCCTCCGTGTCCGTTTCAGTGTCCGCTGCATCGTGATGGTCTTCCTCGGATGCTTCGGTCAGGGTGAAAGAGGGGGCAGGAGCCTCCAACTCGTGTGGATCTTGGCCTTCAGCTGGCATCTCGGACCAGTCCGTTTCGCCCTCGGTACA
>JBBPYK010000008.1:0-41208 GCA_038199985.1 Actinomycetales bacterium
GTCGAAGACGTTTCGATGAGAGTGCCTTCTGGCCAGCGGGCGTAGGAATATGGCCCGAACACCACACCATCGACCACGAGGCTGCCCGCAAGAACAAAGATCTCTTCGGCCGCTCCGAGAATGCGAGCGTCACCCTGATCCCATCCAGCGGGGTAACTCACCACAGTGGAATCGGCGCCACTCTGCTCATCTCGACTGAGCATTCGTTCTCTGGTTAGGGCGAGAAAACCATCCCGCCATTCCAAACGATTCTGGTGGAGATACTCGATTTGAGGCCTCATCGGAGCCTTCCTTTCTTAGTTACGATCGCGACGGTCATCCGCCACAACCGAGGCTAGGGGTACCGCTGTCGCTATCGGCGTCGATCCGGGCGCGAACGCCGGGAAAGAGCGACTCTGCGGGGTAGTCGGTCCACAACTGTTTGGCCTCATCCTGGTCGACATAGTTGTTGGTCAGGGTGGAACTTACCCGGAAAAGGGTTGCAAGCTCGGTGGCTTCGCCCGCTCGGAACGGTCCGTGCGGGATTCCCGGTGGTCGAAAGCAGTACCAGCCCGGATCGAGGCGGAGGGTGTCGTTAGGGGCATCCATCGACACCCAGTTGTCGAGTGCATAGATCTCCTCAACACACTCGTGCCACTCGATACGGGGGTCTCCACGCTGAGCTTCACTACTTTGCGGGCTATCTCCTGTGATAAAGAACCGTTCCCCGGTGTGGGGGTTAAGTTTTAACGTTCTGCTGAAGATGTTGGGCTTCTCTTCGCGATCTGTAAGTGGTGGTTTTGCCGGCACCGACATTGCTGAAAGCTTGAGCACCACGTCTCGATGGGCACGGTCCAGCATCTGGTTCTGTGAACCCTTGTGCATGGTCACAGTGGGGGTTCCCTGGGCGAATACTAAGACCATCGAATCGCTGGAAGCGATGATTTTACCGTTGATGTAACCAGCAGGTCGAGAACTAAAATCGTGGCGCACCAGTTCGGTGTCCCCAACCCGTAGTTCTCCCTGTAATACATAGAAATCGAGGTCAGTTCCCAGCGACCAATGCTGGTCCAAAGTCCACCCGGCGGGGATACGCAGCTCAGCGGTAAGTGCACCATCACCCCTATCGATGCTCAGGACTCTCGCGGTAAGTCCCTCAGGAACGCCGTCGACTGTGACGGACTCCCAGGGAGTGTCGTGGGGAGATAATGCTTCCACATGGGCGCGATTCCAAACCATTTTTTGTTTCCTTACTGTGAATGTGAGGTGGCGCAGATGCTAGGAGTGGTGGGGCTATCGACCAGCAGAACCTCTGAGTTGCGGCCAACCCGTCGGACCGGTGTCATGGATGGCTGAGCGTCTTCATCTTGGCGATTTGATGGTGCGCGAGTCTCGGTGATGCGGACATAAGCGATCGGCCCCTGAGATGAAGCCTCTAAGCTCCCGCCGGATTCTTCTCCCGCGTACTCGTTGACTTCGAAGTAACAGCCCGACCCCGCCGAAATTAATGCAGACGGTGTGAGCCTATTTGGGGTGTTCTGGAGTAAGTTGAGACTGGATATGAGTGGGCTGGATCTACTGACCAAAGTGTGGCCCTGCCGGGTGTATTGATCGACTGTGGCATCGATATCCTTCACCCCCATGACCATGATGAACACCGAACCATGCTCTCGCTGCTGAGCAATCTCCAACGTGAGTACGTCTCGGTGGAGTTCGGTGAGATACACAATTTCTCCAGCAGGGCCCACCAGCTGGCCGGCGCGAATACCCACACCGGGGTCGCCACCCAACCATCGCGGTTGACCAAGCACCTCGCGCGCCAGCTTGCGCGCCGCTTCGAAGGTACTGTCCAAGTCGTGAACCATCACCTCGATGGCCCGCCATCCCCATGGGCGGCGTTCAGTGCTGCGCTGGCGAAGATCAGCGGCAGCCGTTTCGATGAGTCTTACTCTGCCAATTGCGGTGGCGGACGGGAGGACAACGGACTCGCTCACCCGGACAGAGTGCACTGCACACGCCTCGCTGACTTCACTAGGAAGCGGTTCGGGGTTGGCGTGCGTCGTTCTCGGAATCGCCAGACAAACCTCCCAGAAAGCGATCGATCGGGCAAGATCTGTGGTGAGGATTCCTACTTCTGAGATCACGTCTACTCAGCCCCACTCAACCGGTTGTCGCCGTTGTACGAGGTTTCTTCCCGCGTACCAGGATGGAAGCAGGCCGCGTAGTGTTTTTCGGCGAGGGGAAGCAGAGCGGGGTCCTTCTCGCGGCAGATATCCGTTGCTGCGAAACAACGGGGAGCGAATGCGCAACCGACGGGCAACGCTGACGGTGACGCAGGCTCGCCCGGGATTCCGACGGGGGGTGCTCCGCCGGGCTTGGGTACCGCGTTCAGGAGCCCTTGCGTATATGGATGGGCGCTTCCGAATTGCACGTCTGCCGCGTCGAGTTCCTCGACCTTGCGTCCCGCGTACATGACGGCAACCCGATCGGAGATGGAGCACACGAGCGACACATCATGTGAAACGAAGAGGATGCCGAGCCCTCGCGTGTCGCGTAATTCGCAGATCAGGTCGACGATCGATGCCCGAACCGAAGCGTCAAGCGCCGAGACTGACTCGTCCGCAATGAGAAACTCTGGCTCGCCGAGCAGCGCTCGGGCAATGGCCATGCGCTGAAGCTGGCCCCCGGAAAACTTCTCCGGGCTACGCCCGAGTATTCCCGGCTCGATTCCTACCGCGACGGCGAGCTCATCTACTCGATCCGAGATATCGGATCGTCGCCCAAGCAGCCACCGTCCAGCGTCTTCCATGGACCGTCTCACCGAGATAGTTGGGTCAAAACTTGCATATGGGTCTTGGAATACGATCTGCACGCGACGGCGCATATTGAGTTTGCGCAGTTTGGCTTCGGAGGCACGGGTGACATCGTGACCGTCAAAGGTCACGGTGCCGGAGGTCAAGGTGTCTGCACGAACCATGAGACGTGCGAGCGTAGATTTGCCCGATCCGCTCTCACCTAAAACACCGAGAATTTTTCCCGGTTCAAGTGTCAGATCAACACCCCGCACGGCACGCACGGCCGTATTCCGACCGGTCATGAATGTTTTTGTTGCACTGGTTAATTTCAGCATGTTGACCTCACAAGAAGTTTTTTGGACGTACTCATCCCGCTACATTGCTGCGGCTGTGACGAGTTGACGGGTATATTCGTGGCCGGGACTAGACAAAATCTGTTCCGTCGGCCCCACCTCGACGACCTTTCCGCGATACATTACGCAGATCTCGTCACACAGAAGACCAGCCACGCCCAAGTCGTGCGTGATGATCACGAGGGATTGGCTCCGATCGAGCTCACTAATCAGCTTGATGATCCCGGCCTGGATGCTGACGTCAAGACCTGAAGTAGGCTCGTCCGCTACGAGGATGGGCGGGGTGCCGAATAATGCGATGGCGATCAGGACGCGTTGGCGCATACCTCCGGAGAGCTGGTGTGGGTAAGCCCGAAGAATTCGCTCGGTGTCTGCGAATCCGACTGATTGGAGTAAGCTCCGCGCCTGCGTCAAAACTTCCGATTTGTTCCGTTCATCAAGTCCGCGAGCGCGCTCCCTGAAGCTGAATGAGACCCTGCGAACCGGATTGAGTGCACTTTGTGCGTTCTGTGGTACGTACCCCACCGTGGACACCCGATATTTGCGTAGTTCTTCGGGACTGGCAGTGGTGAGATCGCAATCGCCCACGGTGACACCGCCCCTAAGCACGGCGTATTCAGGTAGCAGCCCGGCAATTGCGAGCGCGGTGGTCGACTTGCCGGAACCGGTTTCGCCTACCAGTCCAATCCGTGAGCCTTGAGCGAGCGTGAGTGATACCCCCGCGACGGAGGCCTTTGCTGTAGCTCCGTAGCTGACCGACATCTCGTCGAGAACAATGTTAACCATTACTTACCTGCCCATCTCCGGAGATGCGGAATTGTTTGATCAATCCATCGCCGATGAGGTTGGCGGCAAGAACAACAAGCACGACCATCCCACCAGGAACCAACATGAGCCAGGGTGCGGCTCCCAGGTATTCACGCGAATCGCGGAGCATGGAACCCCATGAGGGGAAGCCGACTGGCGCGCCCAAACCGAGGAACGATAATGAGGCCTCGGCGACGAGCAAGTTAGCGAACATGAACGCGTAGGCCACGATGATACGGGACCGAACTGCTCGGAAAACGTAAGTGGCTAGAATCCAGGGGACAGGTATCCCCTGAAGCCGTGCGGTGAGAATGTATTGTCGTGTTCCCAGCGACAGCACCTCTGTGTAAACAATCTTGGTGACGGACACCCAGGCGATCAGTCCCAATGAGAGTACCATCGGCCAGAAGCCGCGGCCCAGGATCGCAATCAGCAGGATAGCCAGCACCATATAGGGGAATGCGATACTGACGTCCACAACCTGGTTAATCACTCGTCGAATGATCCCGGTTGACCAGCCCGCGAGAAGACCGAGCAGCACACCGACCGCAACGGCAATGGTGGTCGACACAATTCCGACAGGCAAAGACCACCAGAGGCCTTGGGCAACACGGGCAAGCAGGTCTCGGCCAAGGAGATCGGTACCAAGAATGTAGCCGTCTACTCCAGGAGGGGTGAGCTTATTGGCCAATGACTGCTCTTCGGGATCAGCGCCCGAGAGCACACCACCTAAAAGGCCTATCAAGATCGCGATAGCGGCCAGTGCAATGCCGATGATCAGCGTTGTGGGAATCGACAGGACCGCCTTCTTTGCTCGCGCGGAGTCGGTAGCTGTCGAGAGTGAATCAGTTGGGGGTGGTACGTTGGCTTTCATTGAAATTTGCCTACTCTGGGATCGAGAATCGGTACAAGCAAGTCCGCGAGTGTAGTTCCAATAAACACCGCGATAGCGATGACGAAAGTGCCAGCCTGCAGCACAGGGAAGTCAAACAGGCGTGCGGCGTCAACCATTTGCATGCCGAGCCCAGGCCAGGAGAAGATCACTTCGATGACCAGCGAGCCACCCATTAGGAGGCCAAATTGGACGCCAAGCAGACCGATCGCGCCAAGTAAACCGTTAGGCAGTACGTGCGCAAGCATGATCCTACGGCGCGAGAGTCCGAATGAAAGAGCAGTACGCACATAAGGTTGCTCCCAACAGTCCTCGACGGCGGACGCGATCACTCGGACCGTGCTGGGGAGCAAAAGGGTGGCCAGAGTAATCGCCGGGAGGATGAGGTGATCGATGCCACCGCGGCCGAAGCTCGGAAGCCAACCAAGATTCACACTTACCAGCTGTATGAGGATCAGGCCGACGACGAATGAGGGGATTCCCTGCAGTATGAGAACACCACCAAGGGTGGTCCTGCCGAGCGCGGTTTTGCTGCGCGTTCCAAGGTAGCTGCCGATCAGGATGGCTCCGATGACGTTGATCGACATGGCTGTGAGGGTGAGATCGATAGTGGCCGGCAGAGCGGTTAGAACAACTGACATCGCCCCCGCTCCGAGCCGGTATGAGTCACCGAATTCAAGCATCGCGATGTGTTGCAGGAAGGTGAAGTACTGCACGATGAGCGGTTGGTCGAAGCCGTAGTACTCGCGAACGAGAGCTAGTTGTTCCGGCGTCGCCGACTCGCCAAGAATCACCAAGGCCGGGTCTCCGGCCAGTTGAAGGGCGAAGAACAGCCCGGTGGAAATTAAGAAGAGCAGAAGAGCGAGCTGAAGCGCGCGCCGGCCTATGAGAAGTGACACCGCGGCAATAGATGCCGCCCGCGGCCTTCCCACTCGTGGGGCTGTGCGCTTTCGCGTCACATTCGCAGTTTGCAAAACTTTTCTCCCTCAGCGTTGTGCGTGCATGTGCGTGTGATTAGTAGTGGAGGGCCCGCACTCGACTGGCGGGCCCTCTGCTACTAGTTCATTTCCAGCGCACTCCAGTCGATATTGACCGAGTATGACTCGAAGTTCTTGACTTTTGCGTTGTATGCCCAGACCTGGGGGAGGTCAAAGAGCAGCAGTGCGGGCGGGTCTTCAACCATGGCATCGAACACGGAGCCGAGCAGCGCGTCTCGCTTGGCGGTGTCCAGCTCGGTCACAGCAGCGTCGATGTTCTTCTGCATTTCGGGGTTGCAGTAGGTGGGCGACACCCATTTGCACGATCCGTACCACATCACTGGTCGCAGACCGTCGTACTGAGGAGCTGACACCCAGGGCGCTGCGTATCCTTCGCCGGCCCACTTCTGGGCACCCGTGTGCTTGGGCAACCAGCCGGATGCAAAGTCGATCTCGGTCATGACCAAGTTCACGCCGATCTTTTTAAGATCGGACTGAATCACTTCGTACACTTGTGTGTCGTTGTCGTAGGAGTTGATGGTGACTTCGGCGTTGAAGGTAAACCCGTCCGCGTAACCGGCCTCGGCCATAAGCTTCTTGGCCTTTGTGAGGTCGTAGTCAAAGGCGGGGCGCTTCGGGTCGTTGCCGGTGACACCGGGCGGTGGCCAAGCGGAGACCGTTCCTCGACTGTTCTCGAGGTTTTTGTTGATGTTGTCCTTATCGACGGCAAAGTTCAGTGCTTGCCGTACACGGGGGTCAGCAAGCGGGCCGCCCTCATTGGCGATGAACTTGATGGAGACCATGCGGCCCACGATCTCCTGGAAGGCGCCGAAGGTGTCTGGCATACGGGTCTCTTGGTCGGGTGTTAGCCCGATCATGACGTCAATGTCGCCGGACTGGAGTGCCTGAAAGCGCGCGGCAGAATCGGGAATAGATACGAAATCGAGCTCCTTCACGTTCGGTGGTTTGCGCCACCCCTCCGCCCACGGGGCGAGCTCGATCTTATTTGTAGTCCACTTGATCGCCTTGAACGGTCCACTTCCCACTGGGTTTGCACGGAGGGCATCAATTCCCTGATCGAGCAGCGCTGCGGGGACAATGAACACGCTCGAGATATCGCTCGCCAACAGCGGACGAGCTCCCTCTGTGGAGATCTGAACGGTGTCGTCATCGATCGCCGCCACGTCGGTGATGTAACCGTAGTTCGAGACATGTGTCGCGTACTCTGCGCGGCCCTTCTCTGATAAGAGGAACCCAAATGTTGAGACAACTGACTCGGAATTTACCGGCGTCCCATCCTGGAATTTAACACCACTCTTAAGAGTGAACTCCCACGTGGTGTCATCGGTTCGCTTCCACGACTCGGCTAGTGCGGGAGTTGCCTTACCCTCACGGTCGATCACTGTCAGTGCGTCGTACATTGCGCTCCACATGTACTGACCTGGGTGTCCGGCTTGAGACCATGGCTCGATGGACTGCGCAAGGTCCACGACTCCCACCGTCAGTGCCTTGGTGTCGGTGGATCCGCCTGCTTCACCCCCTAAGGCTGAGCAACCTGTGAGTACCAGTGCGCTTGCGGCTGCGAAGGCTATCAGCGATTGTTTCAACTTCATGAAGAGCTCTCCTTGATGGGTGAAATGATTTCGTGGTGCGTGGACACTAGGCCGACATCGTTGCCAGTCCGCGCTTTGGTTTTACGGTGAGTCAGGGGAAGGCGACGTGAAGATCAGCCATGTGGGCTTAGTGCCGGATGAAACGGGTGGAACAGGATCGTCCAGACTCGTGCCGATTAAAGCAATCGGCGCAGGAAAGCTTTCTTCCCCCACATGCACACGGCCATCGAGCAGTATCGCCGACTCAGTGCCCTTAGGCCATTCCTTCTCCACGGAGGAGTCCGCCTTCATCAGGAGAGTTTGGTCACCGCTGGATTCGCGAAGCACAGCAACGTTTGAGTGGGCGTCCCAGCTCAGCCCAGAGTGTGCGCGAATAGTGAGGGAGTCCTTAGCCCATGGCTGCTGCCAATCGGATTCCTCAAAGAACCAAGAGCTTCGGCGTCTCACCACCGCACGCGTTCCGGCCGCTGCAACCATGATCGGAAGACGAGCGCCACCGGGCATGAAGATGTAGTCCAGTGGGCCACACTCGGTGTCGCCGACAGTGATTTTTCCTTCGATAACCAACCACTCGAAGTCACGGTGGTTGAATCCGGCGAGGCGTTTCCACTCTGTATCGAACTGAACGATTGTGAGAGCTTTGCCGGTGTACTCATCCACCTGGAGGTTACGCTGACGCGCACAGCCAGTCCCACCGGGAAGTTCGGCGGCGTGGAAAACAAGTCGTCGTTCACGAATTAGCTGGGCGTGCATGGCTCTCCCCTTTGAGGCGCAGTACAGTATTGTTTGGCTATGTGGAACGATGTTCCTCTAAATGAACTAGTTTGTCAAATAGCCCGTAAGTACGGGGAAAGCTAAGATCCCGAGGAAACCTAATGCCCTTAAACTGGATGAGCCGAGTACAGAAACAGTGCAAGCTGTGAGCTCAGGCCGCGAAGGACGCCGCTCCGAAGACCGAGCGCGTTGGGAAGCGTTCGCCGTCTGCACATCTGTTGCGTCGTTCACGATTCTCGACCTCGCCAAGATCAACGTCGGGCTCCCAACCATTGAAGCTTCTTTAGGCGGCGGCCCAACGGCGTTGCAACTGATCGTTGCCGGTTACGCCCTCGCCTACGGCTTGGCGCTCGTCCCTGCTGGTCGGCTCGGAGACCTCGCCTCCCGTAAGAGGATGTTTATGGTGGGACTTTCTTCGTTCACGATCGCCAGTCTGATTTGCGCCCTCGCGCCGTCGATAGAAATTCTGATCATTGGACGGGTACTCCAGGGTGTTGCAGCTGGTGTTCAGATGCCCCAAGTGCTCGCGATGATTCAAACCCTCTTTCTCGGCAACGAACGAGGCAAAGCATTTGGCTTATTCGGAGGAATCATCGGCGCCTCAACCGCGTTTGGACCAACGCTGGGCGGGCTTCTCATTGCGCTAGGCGGCGAAGCAGATGGTTGGCGACTCACGTTCTGGATGAATGTTCCGTTAGGCATGGTGGCGCTGATTTTTGCTTATCGTGTTTTGCCAAGCCAGCGACGGCGCCCAATGAAGAAGGGCGAACTCGATCTTCTCGGAATCCTCCTCCTAGGCCTCGCCGTCTTCAGCTTGATGTTGCCGTTTGTTCTTACGACTGGAAGCCCGTCAGACAACCCGCTCCGATGGTGGTGGCTCCTAAGCTTCGCGATCGCAGCAGCGGGCTTCGTCCTGTGGGAGCGTCGTCTTCAGCATCCAGAACGATCACCCCTCATCAAGTTTGCGCTACTTAGAACACCGTCCTACAGAAATGGAGTTCTGATCTCGACCGGCTTCTTTGCGGCAACTCCCGCAATTTTCCTGCTCACGACGTTGTATATGCAGCAAGGTCTCGGCCTGCCCGCAGTTTTTGCCGGTATGATCAGTGTTCCCCTCGCCCTCGCGTCCGCGTATGCCTCGTGGTTCACGGGTCGAATCATTAATCGATGGGGGGCCAGGGTTGTTGCCGTCGGGGTATGTCTCAGCTTCATCGGGTTCTTACCAGTTCTTCCAATCTCTGCCTTCGCACCTCCTGAGCACATACCCTGGCTTATCTCGTTGTTCATGATCACAGCCGGTGTCGGCAGTGGCCTTGTAATGTCTGGAAACCAGACCTTGACGCTTCAAGACGTGCCCGTGGTCGATGGAGGGGTGGCGGGATCAGTGATGCAGGTTGGGCAACGCGCTGGAACAGCCATTGGTGCCGCGGTGGCCGCAGCCATCTATTTTGCAACCATCGCGCAAACACCGGCATCGTCCATCACCATTGCCGATTACACCAATGCCTACCACCGCGGTCTACTCGTCGCATTTGGGATGCTCCTCCTAACCCTCGTCTTTGCGCTAATTGACCTGCGCAAAACGAGATAGCCCAGTACCGCGCGACTGCGATCGCTGGATTCATTGTGCCGTTTTCTGGTACAGTCTGCGCACATACGCTAAGCGCCAAACAAGCTCACGGCGGCGTGATCAACACGCACCTGCGCATCGGGCTCGCCACGACCTCTCTGAACGAAAAACTACGAAGGCGAAAATGTATGACTACTGAAGCCAAGGAGTCGCAGGCCGGCAGCGCCGTCAAACGTGCGACCACGATCTTGCAACTCTTCATAGACACCCACGAAGCATCGCTCGGAGTGACGGAGATTGCCAATGAATTAGGACTTTCCAAGGCCGTGGTTCATCGCGCATTGACCTCGCTTCGCGAGCCGGGCCTAATCAATGTGGATCCTGACTCGCGCAGGTACATGCTCGGCCCGACAGCGTTGGCGCTCGGCGTCGCGTATCTCTCTCGTCAAGACATCCGGGAGCGCGCGAGGCCGTTTCTTCGCCTACTCTCGAACCAAACCAATGAGACAGCCACTCTGTCGATCCGGCGTGCGGATGTTCGGGTGTACCTAGATCAGATCACCCCAGCACGCGAGGTGAAAATGACCGTTGCGATTGGCGAGTCCTATCCGCTCCACGCTGGCAGCTCATCGAAGGCGTTTCTTGCATTCCTGCCCATCCAGGATCAAGAGGTCTACCTGCGTGATCATCAATTACAGGCGATGACAGACATCACCATCACCACCGTCGACGAGCTACGCACCGAGCTTCGACAGATTCGGGAGTTGGGCTACGCCGAATCACTCGGAGAGCGTCAACCGGGATCTGCCTCAATTGCCGCACCCGTGTTCAACTTCGAGGGCGAGCCCGTCGGGGTTATCTCCATCTGCGGTCCCATCGAGCGCTTCCGGGACGAGATGCACAACGCATCCTCGTTGCTGCTCACACAAACCCGCGAGCTCTCACGACTCATGGGTGCTCCCAAGGAACTGACCGGGCTCACCTCCCCTTAGCCACCCGGGGCTTCGCCCAAACCCAAGGGCATTTCACTCATTCTGTGCGGTGAAAAATCGTCGCGTTTTCGCGAAAACCACCCTAGGGTGATCCGTGCCGAAGGAGGGATTCGCCGGCGAACCGCTATGTTGGCGCGCCTGAGCGGCCGCGATGGAAGACCATAGTGAAGCCGTTCTTCCAAGCCCGATACTCCTGGATGTCCCAGTGGGCGCGGGAACCGAACTCTCGTTGTCTTCGACGGCTTTCAATCTCTCTCTCCTTTCTGTGCCTACACGCTGTCACCCAAGTTCTCGTATGCTTGCCACCGAACTTGCGTTCTCGGGGCGCGGCGTGACATGGTCGCGATGACTTACCATTGGGGTGCGCTATTGGGCTGCCGATCAGAGGGTTCCTAAACGAAGCTGTGGGCTTCGGGCGAAGAATTGAGTGGGGCGTATCGCCCATGCGCGGAGCTCAATGCTCGCCGCACGGGCCAGCTTCCCCAAACCAATAGGCACCCTCCATCTCATTCTGCATCTCCCACCATCGGTCTTCTGGCCTGTCTAGCCGCAGTGACTGGCGCCGGATCTACACTGATGGCCCCCGGATACAGGCACGCCGACGAAAACTGCTTCTGATCCCGCTGGTGGTGTTGAGTTCGCTGCGCAATCGCGTTTCTTCGATCTCGACGCCAGCACCCACGGACACCCCGACAGGGTGTACTGGTCACTTCCTGAACCCAGGCTTCACGTGCTTGAGGATGAAAAGTGCGGGGATGATGCAAAACGTGCGGCAGGTATGTAACAATGAGCTACACTTATCGTAAAATGAAATGCTGTTTCGTCTAGTGAAACAATGAAAGGGTAATCCATGAGCTCCGCGCCACTGGAAGGCCTCACCGTCATCGACGCGTCCACGATTCTCGCTGGCCCGCTCTGCTGCCAGATCCTTGGAGATTTCGGCGCGGATGTCATCAAAATCGAGCACCCCGTATACGGGGACAGCATGCGCGGTCACGGCGGCCAGAAAGACGGAATCTCGCTGTGGTGGAAAGAGATCAGTCGCAATAAGCGCACGATGGGCCTCAACCTCGGCCACCCAGACGGGGCCGCGGTGTTTCTCAAGATGATCGCCACTGCCGACGTTGTCGTAGAGAACTTTCGTCCTGGCACGCTCGAGCGTTGGGGCATTGGCCCTGACGAACTGCGGGCGGCCAACCCAAACATCGTTCTTCTTCGACTCACGGGATTTGGGCAGACGGGCCCGTACTCATCCCGCCCCGGTTTTGGCACGCTCGCTGAAGCGATGAGCGGCTTTGCTTACCTGACCGGAGACCCGGACGGACCGCCCACCCTGCCCGCTTTTGGCCTCGCAGATAGCATCTGTGGAATCGCCGCGTCCTCGGCCGTCATGATGGCGCTCCGCCATCGGGACATGAACGCCGGCGAAGGGCAGATCATCGACATGAGCATTCTTGAGCCAATCATGACCGCCGTTGGACCGAGCCCCACCATGTACGACCAACTCGGAATCATCGAGGAACGACATGGCAACCGCTCCACCAACAACGCACCCCGCAATACCTACCGCACCAAGGATGGACACTGGGTGGCCGTCTCAAGCAGTGCTCAGCGAATCGCGGAGCGCATTATGACGCTCGTCGGGCATTCCGAAATTCTCGACGAAGAGTGGTTCTCCAGCGGTCGTGGACGTGCAGACAACGCAGACCTTATCGACGGCTACGTCGCCGCTTGGGTTGCTGAGCGCGATCGCACCGAAGTTCTCGCTGAATTTGAACGTGTCGGGGGTGCCGTAGCGCCTGTATACAGCGCAAAGGACGTAGTCGAAGACGAGCATATTCGTGAAACAAAGATGCTGGTGGAAGTTGATGACCCCGAGCTCGGCTCCGTCCTCATGCACAACGTGATGTGGAGGATGTCGGAAACGCCCGGCAGCATCCGGTTCACGGGGCGCCCGTTGGGTGCCGACACCGATCATATTCTTACCGCCGAGATGGGCTATTCCTCAACTGAGGTAGCTGCGCTACGTGATAAAGGAGTCGTCGCATGACCGACGCGCTATTAACTATTGTCCAACAGGGTGTGCGCACCTACGACCTCGGCAGACCGTTGTTTACCGGTGTGCCACAGTCGCCAAACCACCCCAAATACTCGCACACGCTCCCGCGGCGCCACGGCGACATGGTGCGCCCAGACGGTGGATCTGCCGCCAACGACCTCATTGTCATGGGAACTCACGTTGGCACGCACATCGATGCGCTCGCTCACGTGTCTCAGGATGGCCTGCTGCACGGTGGCGATGACGCGACCGACTCCTGCATCAGTGGCGGATATCAAACGCACGGTGATCACACTATTGAACCGATCGTCCGCCGTGGGGTTCTTCTCGACATCCCGCGCGCCCTCGGGCTCGAGGTGTGTGAACCGGGGTACGAAATTACCCCTGAGAACCTGGATGCGGCCCTCGCGCTTCAACAGATGTCGATCGACGCTGGCGACGTGGTTTTGATTCGCTCCGGCTGGGGGCGGCGATTCGACGACGGCACCGAGTCGTATTTGGGTTCGTCCACTGGTGTTCCGGGTGTTGCAGAAGCTGGTGCACGCTGGCTTGCGGATCGGAAGGTCACCGCGGCAGGAGCAGACACGATCGCGTTCGAGCGACTCGTTGCGGGCGCAGGGCACTCGCTGCTTCCCGCCCACCGGGTTCTCCTCGTTGACAGCGGTATCTACATCATTGAAGCGATGAATCTTGAAGAGCTCGCGGACGCCGGTGTGAGCGAGTTCACGTTCATTCTAATTCCGATGAAGTTCGTCGGGGCTACCGGATCTCCGGTTCGACCGTTGGCGGTGGTGTCCAGTGTCTGAGCAGACTCTGGCCCAGCAACTGGCGGCTTTCGCGGCGACGAGCGACTATGACTCGTTGCCGCAGGATGTCATCGACAGTGTGCGCGGACGTGTACTCGATATCTTGGGTATCTGCTTTGCGGCGACCGAGCTTGAGACAAGTGAGGCCGCCAGCAAATGGGTGACCTCGCAAGGTGGGGTCCCACACGCAAATGGTATCGGCATCGTAGAGAAGCTGCCCGCTGCGCAGGCTGCCTTTATAAACGGCGTGCTTGCTCACTCCCTGGACTATGACGACACGCACTTACCCTCGGTACTGCACCCGAGCGCCTCGGTCATTCCGGCGGCACTTGCAGCTGCCCAATCGGTGGGAGCAAGCGGTCGCGAGACCATCGCGGCCATCGCGGTCGGCATCGAGGTCTGCGTTCGTGTCGGAATGGCAGGCTTCGATCGCGAGTCAGGTAACTCCACCTTCTTTGAGCATGGGCAACACGCTACGTCGATATGTGGTGCGCTTGGATCTGCCGTAGCCGCGGGAATGCTGATCGGCCTCAGCCAGAAACAACTCGTCGATGTGCTCGGTGTCTCTGCATCCATGGCGTCCGGAATTATCGAGTCAAACCGCACCGGTGGAACGGTCAAGCGGATTCACTGTGGGTGGGCGGCTCACTCTGGCGTCACCGCTGCGCAACTCGTCGCCCTCGGGATCACGGGGCCACCGACGGTGTTTGAGGGTCGTTTCGGCTTCTTTCAATCCTGGCTGCACGGCGTCTTCAACGCCGACGAAATCACGAACGCACTCGGTACTGAGTGGTCTGTTCCCAGCATATTCTTCAAGCCATATCCGGCAAATCACTTCACCCACGCCACCATCGATGCGGGGCTGCAGCTGCGAGAAGAAGGACTTCTTCCCAGTGACGTCAAGTCCATTCAAGTTGGGGTCGCAAGCCCAACCGTCCGTACGATCGGTGAACCTCTGGCAGTGAAGCAGGCCCCAGACACTGGGTATATGGCCCAGTTCAGCGCGCCTTTCACCGTAGCGGCTGCGCTCACGGGTGGTGGCGGGCTTGGGCTCGGGCTCGACGACTTCACCGATGAGCGTGCACAAGACCCAGAACTGCGTGCACTGATGGCGAAGGTTACAGTGGTAGCCGAAAGCGAGTGCGACGCGATCTTTCCGCACCAATTTCCAGCCGTGGTAACGGTACGCACCGTTGATGGTCGCGAGATCGTCAAGAAGGTGCTTACCAACCGCGGTGGGCCTCAGCGCCCGCTCAGCTTCGACGAACTTGCCCTGAAGTTCCATGACAACGCGTCACGTGTCTTGGATGAGGCCGAAGTGGAGCGCATCCGAAGCACCGTCGCACGCATGGACGATCTCACCGACCTTGGCCCGCTGCTGAGCAGCAGGCTGATCTCGCATCTACGCACGAATGATTCCCACCAACAATCTGAGGAGATATCCCATGTCTGATTTCGATCTGCTGATCACGAACGTTCGTGTGGTTAGCCCCAACAGCAGCGATACCCACGACGCGGACATTGCAGTGAAGAACGGCAAGATTGAGGAGATCTCGGCCGGCATCGATGTCAGCCGGGCCGAGCGGGTCGTCGACGGTGGCGGCAAGCTTGCCTTCCCTGGCGCCGTCGACGCCCACCAGCACTGGGGCATCTACAACCCGCTTGGCGAAGACGCCGACACCGAATCGCGGGCCTCCGTCCAGGGTGGTGTCACCTCGGGTATTACCTACATGCGCACCGGCCAGTACTACCTCAACCAGGGTGGCCCCTACACCGAATTTCTGCCGAAGGTTCTCAAGGCGTGCGAGAACAAGTCCTCTATTGATTATGCCTTCCACATAGCTCCCATGATGAAGGAGCACATTGACGAGCTCCCTCTTATCGCGAAGGAGTTTGGCATCACCTCGTTCAAGATCTTCATGTTCTACGGCGGCTTCGGTTTGCACGGCGCCTCGTCCAGTCAGCGCGAGTTCTTGATGATTCCCGAGAACGAGTCTTACGACATCGCGCACTTCGAGTTCGTCATGCGTGGTGTGCAGAAACTGCGACAGGAACTGCCGGAGTTCGCGGATGAGATTTCACTCTCGCTCCACTGCGAGACGGCGGAGATCATGCGTGCATACACCGAGTTGGTGCAGAATGAAGGAACACTGTCTGGCCTCGAGGCCTACAGTGCTGCCCGACCCCCGCACTCAGAGGGTCTCGCCATTTCGATTGCCTCCTACCTGGCTCACGAGACTGAGCTGCCCACCATCAACCTGCTGCACCTCTCGGGTGCGAAGGCTCTGGAGGCGGCCATGATTATGGCTAAGGCTTTCCCCCACATCAATTTCCGCCGTGAAGTCACCATCGGACACCTGCTCGCGGGTTACGACACTGCAGCAAACCTCGGCGGTAAGGTCAACCCTCCATTACGTTCGGCCGAGGATGTAGACGCGCTATGGGAGCATCTGCTCGCCGGCAATATCGACTGGGTTGCTAGCGATCATGCCTGCTGCAAGGAGGAGATGAAGTTTGGTGAGGGCGAGGAGGCGGACGACGTGTTCGCTGCCAAATCCGGTTTCGGGGGTGCGGAATACTTGCTTCCCGGGCTCGTGGGCGCAGGCCTCAAGCGAGGTCTCAGCTTGCAGCGTATAGCGCAGTTGGTGTCGTGGAATCCGGCGCAGCGCTACGGACTGAAGAGCAAGGGCGACCTGGCTGTCGGGCTGGACGCGGATATCGCGCTCGTGGACCCGGAGCGCACCCAAGTCATCCACGCAATCGACTCAGCCTCCACTCAGGAGTACACACCCTTCGAGGGCTTTACCCTCGATGCGGTGGTGACCGATACTTTTGTGCGCGGACACCACGTTCTCTCGGATGGTCTCGTTTCGGCCGAAAAACCGGGTCAATACATCTACCGCGGACCGCGGAGGTAACGGGCAACAAGAGATTGGCCGGTGGCGTGCCGCTCGCAAGAGCGTCACACCACCGGCGACTTAATTACCGCGCGCCCCATGGGACAGTCTCTTATTTCAAGGGAAATGAGGTGTTCGCTCGCGCGAGCACCTCACGGGCCGACCGCACGACCGCGGCATCGACCATGCGTCCGTCCTCGCCAAGGATCACGCCCGAGCCACTTCGGTCCGCCTCCTCAAATGCCGAAACGAGGCGAAGAGCCGCCGCTACCTCGCCTGGGGTGGGGGTGAAGACTTCATTGATCACTGCAATCTGAGCCGGATGTACCGCGCTGCGTCCACGAAAGCCGAGCGTCATCAGCTGCTCGGTGCTTCGCCGTAGTGCCTCCAGATCGCGAAAATCGGTGGAGGTGGGGGCCAATGGGGCGGCGATCCCCGCGGCGGAGCTTGCGATGACAAGGTGTAACAAGATTGTGGCAAACTCAAGCCCCTCAGGATCGAGACGGAGCCCCAGTTCGCCCGCGAGGTCGGCCCGTCCGATCGCCAATCGGTGCACGCGCGGGGACTCAGCAAGATCGAGTGCCCGGAGCAACCCACGAGCGGTTTCGATGAGCGGAATGATCGCGATTGATCGAGCAGGTGCCTCCATCTCTTTCTCGCGCGCACTCAGCTGCTCGTCTACCTGAGCGAGTAGCGCCGCCTCTGCGCGCGGAACCATGACTCCCGCGATGGGAGTGGTGATCGTAGCGATGTCCTCGGCAGGGGATTCAGCGTTGATCCGCACCCAAATGGCCTTCGAATGGCCAGCGTTTGCGACGGTCCAGTCGGCAACAATGTCACGCGCCATCGCCTTTCTCTTGGGAGCGACCGCATCCTCAAGGTCGACGATGAGAGCATCAGCGCCGCGCGCTAACGCCTTGTCTAGGCGATCTCGATGGTCGCCAGGTACGTAAAGCATACTGCGTGCGAGAGCGGGGGAGAGTGCAACCTTATTGACCACGCTCCCAGTTTACAAGTGCTTAAGGCAGATCACGACGATAGGGGCGAACGACTTGGCCGTGTCGTTACTCCCACTCGATAGGTGCCGGGTGCGGGGTATTTGTGGTGTAGCACCTAGTTTCCCTCGAGATGGTCGAGGACGAGTTCTCCGACGCAATTCTGAAAGTGATGGGAAAACTTACGGTCTAGTTGAATGGGGCCGCGTACAGGGACTTGAGATACTGTTTGTGGTTCAATTCCGAGCTGAAGCGGCGTAATGTTGGTGGACATTTTGTAGTTTTCTCGTTCGAGCAACTGAACTGGCACCGAGCACCGCTGGGAGAGTCGCCTAAAGCGGCCCCATGGCGACTCTAGTTGTGCCGCCGACCGGTCATCGTATGAACAAAGACTGTCCAAGCCAAGAATTCAAAAGCTGCGCCACGGTCATCTGTATTGCCAGCGGCTGCCTCGCGAACCACCCCAACTCGGGGGATTTTCAAGTCAGCAGTTTACGCAGTCCAGTGCCGTAGCCTGCTCGTGCAACAACCCTGCCAAGGGGGCTGAGCCAGCGTGGCAGCCACGCCGACCGGAGGCTCTGACGCCAGAAGACAATGACCTCGGAGTCGTGTTGTTGGATGCTGGCCTCTACTTCGCCCGCTACCGGACCAAATTTCGACACTTGTAGACGTCCCGGATTTCCCTCACTAGGTGCTTCGGCTCGGCATACCAGCATGCGGTCCGCCATTTTCACTGGCCCAACGGAGGTGAGTCCGACAAATTCCAGGCCATCGCACATCCGGCCGTGTGCTGGCGTCACTATGGTGAGGGGAATGGCTCTGGAATGGCCTTCCAGATCGGTCAGCTTGTCCCATATGTCCTTGGCGTCGCCGATACACCGAATCCGAAGGGTGAACGTATCGTCGAAAGACTCACGCGCCTTGACTACTCCTCGTGCATTACCAAGTGCATGTGCGGCTGCAGCTCCACTGGCCAATGCGCCCTGTATGGAGGATTCCGAAGTGTCGCCGGCCATTGTCACTCCAGCCATCCCACTAGCGAGAGGACGATGCCCGGGCTCCATGGAGGGCAATGCATCGGGGATGTCGTGGCGTACCAGCAATCTCCAATCGGGGTCATGAACACCCATCATGCTGGCGGCTTGGGCGATAGCTTCGCCGTCATTTAGATCATGCGTGCCGACGATGGTTGCCTGCACCAGATGGCGTCCGGCAGGGGCGTACGACGGGTACGCGTTGGAGATCACCGAGGCGTGGTCAGCCGGGACCCTCCTCGTACATCTAGGTTGAGGAAAGGCAACTTGCGGGGGCGATGAGGAGCATCGAACCACCAGGTCGTCAGGGACTTCATGGGCGGTTCTGACTGTCCAGTGAGCCGGGCACTAGCGCGGGGACCGGCGGCCACCACCACCCGGTCCGCCATCAACTCTTCGCCGGAGGAACAGACTACTCTCACTTGGTCATTCCGGCTGATGACGGATTTTACGGGCGTTGAGAATCGGATGTGTTCCAAAACCGGTTCGGCTAACTGGTGTGCCACGGCCGACATTCCTTGCGCCGGCAACGACGGGATTCCCTTGGCGAAATACCAGGCCAGTGTTCGAGCTGAGGAAGCCACGGTTTTTAGCTCCCGGTCTGACACCACACCGGAGAAGATCTTTTCTATGACCTTGCGTAAGAGTACGGAGAAACCAGCGTCGTCGATGACTTGGTGCAGTGTCAGCGATGCGCCGCCTGCAAGGCGATTCCAACGGAGTAAAGCAGAAACATCGCGTAGCTTCACCGCACCGCCGAACCATCCTCTCAGTGCGAGCGATGCCGGAAAGGATCCGCCAATATCTGAACACCAGAGTCAGCCCGAAACGCGACACCGCGTCCTAACGCATGTAGATCCAGGTCCTTGGGCTTTGCTTGATTCCGTGTCACGACCGCGCGGCCGCCTGTGATCATGGGTATGTCGAGCCAGTTCGGTTGCTTTTGCGTTGACCTCTGTCGATGACCTCCTGAACAAAGTGGAAACGGTCCTGCCGGTTCTGACCACGCATGTCGACGGCGGTGGTGATAATTCCTCCTTCCATGTAGCCACGAACGTGCAGGTTTCGGTTCATCCGCCGGTAGGTCAGACGGTGGATCAAGGTTGGATATCCGTGGAAGGCCAACGCAACTTGTTTGTTCTTGGCGATCAATGAGACACAGTCCTGATCGGAGAGGCCAAAAGGATGCTCGATTGCCGCCTGCAGCTTCCTTAGCTCCACAACTTTGCCTACGCGAATTTTCAGTTCTGGCAGGTGCTCACGCAAGATCGACACTGCGGCTAGTGCCTCGAATGCTGGGGTGTCACCGCAGCAGGCAAGGGCGGCGTCGGGCCCGGCGCCACGAGCGTTGCTGGACTACTCCCGGATGCCGATTCCTTTCGGGCAGGGGATCTGGGCGTCGGCCACGGAAAGCCACTGTTGCATGTCACGCTTACTGGCTACAGTGGCGTTGACGTAGTGGCGGCTGCGCAGACAGTGCTCGGTTACAGTGCGCAGAGAATTAGCAGACGGCGGGAGATAAATCCTGACTATGTCTGCCTTCTCGTCCACCACGTGCTCCAGATTAGCCCTCGAACTGTAGCGCCGACTTGCTCGCCAGAAACGGCTTGATGTGTTCGTTCGCCAAGGCCACATGCGCAGGGTGTGCTGAGTACGCGCGCCAAGAAGACTCGTCCTTGAACGACATCCTAAAGAAGACTGACGCGTTTCCTTCAGCCAGACCCAGATCCGCGTGTACGTCAATTTCCTGGAGCCCTTCAATGACGCCGGACAAGCCGAGCAAGCCGTTGACGATGGCATTTTGCTGCTCAACAGTCGCTTCGTTGGTGAGGGTCAGCATGACATTGTGGTGAATCATTGTTCTCCTTGGTTTGTGTGCTTATCGAATTCTTCAAGTGAAGCTGTGGGGTGTGGCAGACGTTGCGGAGTGCCGGTGGAAGCTAACCAGTTGAGGATCTTCTCCGGGGTTACGGGCACCTCGTCAATGCGCACACCGTATGGAGCTAGCGCATCTTCAATTGCAGAAACCACCGCCGCTGGGGCTGCCATTCGGCCACCTTCACCAATCCCTTTGACGCCTCGGTACGTGAACGGAGACGGCGTTTCCATATGGCCCAGCCGAATAGCTGGCACGTCGAGGAAAGTGGGGAGAAAGTAGCTTCGGAAATCAGTGTTCAGTGGCTGAGCCTGTTCATCGAATGTCAACTCCTCGGTCAGGGCCGTGGCGATGCCCTGGACCGTGGCACCCACCACCTGCCCGCGCACCGCGTCCGGATTGACAACAGTTCCGCAGTCATGCATAACAAAGTAGTCCAGGAACTCGACGACGCCTGTCTGAAGGTCCACTTCGACCACCGGAACATGAACGGTGTGGCCAACGATCGGCGCGTAATTTCCCCAGTCCGAGCCGTCAGCATTCGGCATACTCGACATTGGATGGTCGTAGGTGTACGTGCTTTCCAATCCACTTCGGGAGCCATCTGGCAGCCTGAGCGCTTGTCCGTTGGCCAACTGGGCGATGGCGGCCAGTGTTGCGGTGCTGTCGGGAGCGCCTAGGACTGCAAAACAGCTGCGCGACGGATCCCACACCAGATCCTCCGGGTTGGCTTCCAATAGATTCGCCGCCAACGGCCGCATTTTTTCGATGATCTCGCGGACGGCACCAGCAACTGCTCCTGACAGCATGACGGTCATCCGGCTGGCCGACGGCCCCATGGCAGGCCCCGCCATCGAGGTGTCAAGTCGTGAGACCGACACAGAGTCGACCGGTATTCCGAGTTCTTCGGCCACGACAGTAGCAGCGATTGTTTCCGTTGGCGTCCCCAAGGATGGAGAATGCAGCGCCACGCGCACCGACCCCTGCGCGTCGACACGAACGGATGCTGACTCAGCGGCAGTCGTATTACGGCCGGGTTCCTGATCGAACATCAACCAGAGGGCTGTGCCGCTCTGCACGCTTCGCTCCTGGCAGGAAACCAAACCAATGCCTATGGCATGGGTGGCATCTTTGGCCTCGCGCGCCTCGTCCTGACGTTCGCGCCACAAGTCATACAGAGACTCATCCAGGGCCCGGCGGAGAGCAGTTGGGTAGTCACCAGAGTCGTATAGGTTTCCCGTAGCAGTGCGATACGGGAACTGATCTGGTTGCAGCAGATTCAGTTCCCGGATTGCCACCCGAGACAGGCCCAACTCAATGGCAGCCGCGTCCACCAGACGCTCCAGCATGAAGTTTTGGGCCGCGCCGCCGAACCCTCGATAGGCCGCCTGGGGCACCTTGTTGCTCAGTACCGCGGTGAAATCGAAAGCGAAGGCAGGGATGTCGTATGGACCAGTTGCTTGGGCTAACGGCTCAGCATTGTTGATCGGGCCCAAGATGAACGCCGAGCCGTAGTCTTCTACGACTGAGAACCGGAGCCCCAACATCTTGCCGGAACTGTCCAAGGCGAGTTCGGCGTCGTAGGAACGATCTTCACCGTGGTTGTCACCGCCCACGAGGTTCTCGTCGCGGCCCTCGACATAGCGCACAGGTCTGCTGGTCAAGCGTGAGAGCAGCGCACAGATTACCATTGCGCGGGGTTGCCAGAACTTGGCGCCGAAAGCACCGCCGATGTCGCAGGCAATGCCTTTAATACGATGCGGAGGCAAACCCAGTGTCGGGCCCAGTGTCCACAGCAGAATATTGCTCTGGTGATTGCTCCAGAAGGTCAGTTCGTCAACGCCCGGCGCCCATTGTGCGACACAGCCGAACGTATCCAACGAAGCGCCCGTCTGCCGGGGCCATTTCAGTTTGCGACGGACGACGTGGGCCGCTCTTTCGAAGACACCAGCTGCGTCTCCGAAATCATGTTGCCGATGCATGATCAGGTTGCCAGCAACGTTCTCGTGAACGAGCGGCGCACCGGGGGCCAGCGCTGCATCTGCGTCGGCTATCGGCGACAGCTCCTCATAGCTCACCCGTATGAGCCTGACTGCGTCTTCTGCTATCGCTCGGGTTCTGGCGGCAACAGCGACGACCGGCTCTCCCACGTGGCGGACCTTGTCGGTGGCCAGGGCGTGGAGAGGGATGTCCAGTGGCGGCTTGTGCATCTGGGCCATCGTGTAGATGTTTGAGCTGGATTCCTGCACGTCTGCGCCGGTGAGAATCGCGTGCACACCCGGAAGGGCCCGCGCTTGTGCCACATCGATGTCGAGGATTCGGGCGTGAGCTGTGGGGCTTCGCAGCAACGCTACGTGCAGCATGCCAGGTAGTTGTTGGTCGGCCACGAAGTTTCCGCCGCCGCGCACGTGGCGTGCCGACTCGATGGTCTCCCGCGGTTGGCCAAACGCGTGAGATGGATTTGAAGCAGGTGCGGTCGGGACCGGTGAGCTCATGGCGGTTATTCCTCTCGCTCTTGATCTTGTTTTAGCAGCGATGCGGCAAGCTGCACGGACTCGACTATTTGATCGTATCCGGTGCACCGGCACAGGTTGCCGTGCATCCAGTCACGTATGGTCTTGGGACTTGGGTCTGGGTCATGATCGAGCAGGGATTGGGCGGTGAGAAGCATACCCGAGGTGCAAAACCCGCACTGAAGTCCGTGCGCTTCTCGGAAAGCTCGTTGTACGGAAGCCAGCACCGTTGGTGACTCAGCCAGACCTTCAATGGTGCCGATGGCATCTCCCTCGGCCTGGGTTGCGAGCACGAGACAACTACGCTCTGGGCGGTTGTTGACCAATACCGTGCATGCCCCGCACACTCCGTGCTCACAGCCAAGGCGGGTTCCGGTTAGTCCGCATTCTTCGCGCAGAGCATCGGCGAGAGAAGTCCGGTCCTCAACAAAGACTTCGTGAACAATTCCGTTGACTTCCAGATTCACCGGTTTCATGTGTCACTCCCAACTGCTTCGTCTAAGGCTCTGCCAGCAAGGATCGGCGCGACCTGGCGGCGGTAGCCAGCCCGAGCGCGTTCGTCATCGAACGGCAACAAGCGAATGGATAGGTCCGTGAGAAGCCTGGCTCGATTGGCGCCCACCAGCAGGATTGGCGTCGGTGCTGCTCCGAAGACGACTAGCCGCAATTCTCCGGATGACTCTCGCGTTGCGACCGCCCCCACCACTGGCCAGGTAATATGCGTTCGCCGGACCAAATGAAATCCCGATCCTGAGAGCTCATTATTAGGAATACGGATTCGCACGATCAGCTCGTTTGGGCTCAGGACAGTTCGGTGCTGGCCGACTTGGAGGTCCGCGGCATCAAGGGTGCGTTCGGTCGTGTCCACTCGGGCGTTTAACACGATCAGGGTGCTGGGCAGTTGAGATGTGCAGTCCGCCCAGGCAAGGCTGCCACCCAACGTGGCGCGGCTTCGGATGCCGACCGCTCCCACTGAACCTAAAACTCTTACTAGGAGGGGTGCCGTGGTAGCCACCTCAGGTGAATCGCAGATGTCCCACATGGATACGCCGGCCCCGATCGTCAGAAACCCACCGTCTTGAGTGATTCCTTGAAGCTCTGCCAGCTTGGAAATGTCGACGAGACTGCTCTCGGACCGGTCGCCCAAGCGAAGTGCGGGAAGTAAGCTCTGCCCACCGGCGAGCACCGCTGGCGGCGGCTCTGAACTGAGCATCAGCGAGGCCTCCAGCAGGTTTGCTGGCCGTTGATATGACAGCGGGGCGAGCTTCATGGTGTCCCCGGCTCAGTGTTCACGAAGGAGCGCGCCGTGTCCGGAAAGCTGGTCCGTGATCCCATTTTCCCGTAGCGCCAGCCACCATGTTGCAGCATTGATCGCAATCACCGGTTTGCCCAAGGTCTGTTCCATTTCGTCGGCCAGTCCGATCGCCGAGAGGTTTGTTCCGACCTGGACGATGGCATCCACCCCGTCGTCATCTACCTCGTAGATGGCTTCTCGCAGGGTTTCTTTAGGTACCCGCGCAATCGAGACAGCTGTCGGACAGCGCAGCCCTTTGATGTTGGAGACGGGGTGTCCAATCTCCTCGAAGAAGCGCACCACGTTCTTGTCCCCCACCTCTTGGTAGGGGGTGACCACACCGATCTTTTTGGCGCCGAACAGTTCAAGCGCGCGCCGGCACGCATCGGCACCTGTGGCAACGCGAAGACCAGAAAAAGACTCGATGTCTTGAGTGAACTTTATGTTGCCCTCCAGCCCGCCCCAGAAAGTTTCTGCGCTCATCCCCATTACCAAGTAGTCGGGTTCCGCGGTCAGCACGCGAGAGCAGGCGTGGTCAATCTCGCCACGAATCTGCCCCAGCAGCGCCTCGAAGGCTGAATCACTGGTAATTTCTTGGTCCCTGATGTGGATCCGACCAACATGAGCGGTCACTCCGGGAACTGCCATCCGGTAATAGTCCGGCTCAACGACCGTGTTTGTTGAAGGAGCGAGAACCCCAAACACTCCGCGCCAACCTAGTACATCCGTCATCTGGGGGTCCCTTTCGCCAAGGATTAATTTGTGCTGATTGTATACTATCGACTGCGCTAGAGGCGACACTTGGTCAGCCTGCGACCGTGAATATATGGACAATAGCGCTGTTATTCATGCTTCATTGGTTTGCTTCTGTAGTGAATCTATCGATTACTTTCCGTCGGGTCAACAAGATTGCATACAATTCTACTTTATTTCGTAGCTGCTTCAGCGGGTGATGAACTTATCCAGCAGATTCTGAGCCTCAGGGGTAGTAACGGCTCGGGAGATCGTCCGGGCTTCATCGGCGCCCACCTCAGCTCGAGTGGATTCCCATCCGCCACGTATCAGTCGACGAGTCTGTCCAAGTGCGAACTGTGGTCCAGATGCAAGACTCTCGGCCAAGTCCAAAGCACGTTTCGTCGGCGAGCCATCGGGGGCAACCTCGGCGATCAAACCCCATGCGAGGGCCTCGTCTGCAGTCACGGCTCGATTGGTGAGGGCCATCGCCAAGGCCCTCTGCTGTCCGATGGCTCGCGGCAGCAGGTACGACGTGCCGCAGTCGGGTGTCAGTCCGACCCCGGAGTAGGCCAGCACAAACTTGGTTGACGGATCTGCAATCACCAGATCGCAGCTGAGAATCAGTGCTATGCCGGCACCTGCCACAGCGCCCTGAACAGCCGCGATCACGGGCTTGTCCAGCTGTGCCAGTTTTCTTAGCGCCCTGTCGAGTGTTTCTGCGAGCTCTTCCAGGTAGCGCGCATGGTCGTCCGCAGCGAGCATTGCACGCAGGTCCCCGCCGGCACAGAAGCGCGTCCCCGCGCCGGTGACCAAGACGGCGCGAACGGTTTCGTCGGCGGCAGCCCTTTCGATGGCCAACTCCAGCGCTCGCGCCGTCGACTGGTCGATCGCATTGGACTCCTTTGGGCGATTGAGCTCGATGAGAGCAACGGCGGCGTAGTTCCCGTATCTGATGAGAGCACTGGCAGGGGTTGGATTGGTATCGGCCATGGTGAGGGTCCTTGTCTCGAAGGCAGGGGGATTGTATGCAGTGTCTACCATAATGCGGGTCTGTGGGCTATTGACAGACTGCCAGAGCTTCTGGTTGCATACAATATGTGACCCAGACCATAGCCCCCACCCAGTCCGCCAACTTTGTTGGAACGTCCCAGCGCAAACACAACGGAGAGAAGTTTCTCCGTGGTGAGATGATGTACATCGACGACATCCGGATCCCTGGAATGCACTTTGCAGGGATCGTCCGCAGCCCGCATCCGCATGCCCGGATCAAGTCGGTGGACCTGAGCAAGGCGAGCAGTGCCGAAGGAGTCGTCTTTGTTCTGTCCGGCGAAGAAGCGGCGAAATACACTGATCCGATCCCCCATTTCATCAGTCCGGAAGCCTTTGGGGGCAAGACCACGGAAGTGCGTTGCCTAGCCGTTGATAAAGTTGTGTACGTGGGAGAGCCGGTGGCCGCCGTTGTTGCGAAGACACGCCAGGACGCCGAAGCTGCCGTGGAGTTGGTAGAGGTTGAGTATGAGATCCTCCCCTTTGTGATTGATGGTGAAGAGTCCCTGAAACCGGAAGCTCCACGGATCTACGAGCATTGGGACGACAACAAGGTCATCAGCATTCCGTTCATTAGCGGAGATACCGAGGCCGTATTCGCCGAAGCCGAGCACATTCTGGAGGACGAACTCAAAATCCAGCGGTACTCCACCCAACCCATTGAACCGCGCGGATACGTCGCGGTTTATGACGCACGGGAAGGGAGCTACACCTTCCATGGTGCCTGCCAGAACCCCCATCCTCTCCGCTGGGTGCTCTCACACACGCTGCGTGTTTCGGAGAGCGACGTGCGGGTGATTGCGCCAACAGTGGGGGGCGCCTTCGGTTTAAAGATGCATGGGCACCCTGAAGAACCTTTGACTTGCATTCTCAGCAAGCTCAGTGGCAAGCCGGTAAAATGGATCGAGGACAGGACCGAGACGATGTTGGTCGGTGCCCGCGAACAGATGCACCGCTTCAAGGTCTCCTTCACCTCTGACGGCAAAATCACGGCGCTGAAGGACCACTTCATTGCCAACGTGGGCGCCTTGGGAGCCCCTCCGGGCTGGGGCATGGTCTTCCTGAGTGGCCTGGCCTTTCCCACCGGCTACAAAATCGGCGCCACCGATGTGCTGGCCACGGTCGTTGCCACCAACAAGAGTCCATGGAACGCCGCCCGTGGCTATGGCAAGGAAGCCACAGCCCTAGTCATGGAGCGCATCATCGACCTCGTGGCTCGCGAACTGCAGATGGACCCGCTGGAAGTCCGCCGCGCCAACCTCATCGAGGCCCATGAATTTCCCTACAAGACCGCCGGCGGCCTCAACATCGATTCCGGTGACTACCACGGCGCCCTGGACAAGGCAGTCACCATGATCGGGCTGCCGGCGCTCCGGGCAGAACAGGAAGAGCTGCGCAAGGAGAACCGCTATCTCGGCATCGGGTTTGCCTTCGAGCTCACACCGGAATCAGGTGACATTCCTGGAACGTTGGTCGGCGGATTCGACACCTCCACCGTAAAGATGGACCCCTCCGGCAAAGTGACCGTGCTGACCGGCGTGACTACACCGGGTGGAGGAAACGACACCTCGATTTTACAGATTGTTGCGGACCAGGTCGGCATCGAGATGTCCGACGCGAGGATCATTCAGGGCGACACTCTGCTGACACCGTACGGATTCGGCAACTACAGCGGGCGAAGCATGGTGACCGGAGGAAACGCAGCCTACCTGGCCGCAAAGGACATCCGAGCGAAGCTTCTGACAATAGCGTCCCGACTGCTCGAAGTCGATGAGAGCGACATCGATTTGCGTGGTGGCTGGGCCAGAAGTCTCAGCAATCCGACCAAGGCAATCAAGATCTCAGAAATCGCCTACACGGTCTACACACTGGCATTTGCGACAGCCACCGGAGTGGAACCACCACTGGAGTCCACGCGCGTTTACCAGCCTGACAACATTCAACACACCCCCGACGCGGAAGGGAAAATCAACATCTATCCGACCTATTCCAATGCCGTGCACGTTGCAGTGGTCGAGGTGGACGCCGAAACAGGCCACGTCAAGGTCCGTCGGTTCGGCACCGTCCATGACGCAGGGACCATCATCAATCCGCGTTTCGTGGAAGGACAGATGGAAGGTGCCACCACAATGGGAATCGGGGCTGCCTTGATGGAGCACTCGATTCACGACCTAGCAACGGGCCACCTTTCCACCAACCGCTTCAAGACTTACCTCATGCCGCGGGCCAGTGACGTTCCCATGTTTGAATCGGTGCACCAGGTAACACCCAGCCCCTACACCGCGCTCGGAACCAAGGGAGCCGGGGAGGCGGGTGTGGGTGGCGCGCAAGCAGCGGTCTCCAACGCCGTGCATGACGCTCTGGCGCCACTGGGAATCACGATCCGTCAGATGCCACTCAATCCACAGAACGTTCTTCACGCCATCACCACTCAGCGAACGGGGCAGCAAGCATGATTGCACACCGATTCAAGTACTCACGTCCTCGCTCCGCAGAGGAGGCTGCCGCTGAACTGGCGCAGATGGACGGGCACGAAACCGCCATCATCAGTGGTGGCACATGGGTAGTCCCTGAAATGAGCCATCACCTTCGAAAACCAGGACTGGTCATAGACCTGAAGTCGGCTGGACTCGCAGGCGTACGCGCCGAAGCAGGTGCCGTTGTAATCGGCCCGGCTACGACGTACTCCCAACTGGCGCAGTCCCAGCACACCCCGAATTTTCTGAAAAAGGTGGTGGCGGGGGTTACCGGTGGCTCGCAGATCCGGAACCGTGGCACGATTGGCGGTTCGGCTTGCTACGCGAACCCTGCCTCAGACATCCCCGGCGCGCTGGTGACGCTGAAGGCAGCGTTGCATCTTCGCTCCCATGCATCCACTAGAACTGTCGACGCTTTGGATTTCTTTTTGGATGCCAACGTAACGCGTCTGGAGCCTGGAGAGATCTTGGAATCAATCAGCATCCCGTCCCAAGAAGCTGGAAACCTGTTTTCCTATGAAAAGTTCAAAACCGCGCAAGGAAGCTGGCCCATAGTCACCGTCGGTTGCATTGCCTCTGAAGAGGGCGCCGCACGGCGCTTGGTAGTGGGCGGCGCCGAAGCCACTCCGTTCGTGGTGGATCTGGACGGACAGGAGAGCGGGGACGAAATTGCCGAACGGGTGCGTGATGCCATGCGCCAGCCTTGGAGCGATGTCTTTGCAACCGGCGAGACCCGCCGTCATATCGCGTGCGTCATGGCGCAACGTGCCGTAGTTGAAATTGCCGCTGCCAAAAAGGGAGAAAACTCATGACCGACCCACAGCAGAACCTTCCCGTGAACGTGGTTGTCAATGGCGTCAGGCACGAGGTACAAGTTGACCCACGTCTGGCGTTGGTCGACTTCCTGCGTGAAGACTTGGAGTTGACCGGTACCAACGTGGGCTGCCGCACCGGCGATTGCGGTGCCTGCACCGTGAGCGTTGACGGGGAGGTTGTCAAGTCCTGCCTCTCCTTGGCGGTGAGTGCCGACGGTTGCGAGATTCGTACAATCGAAGGCTTCGCCGGAGAAGGGGAAGAGTTGTCGCCCATCCAGACGGCATTTTGGAACGAGTTCGGCTTCCAGTGCGGATACTGCCTTCCCGGAATGCTCTTCTGCACCGAAGAGTTGTTGGATGAAAATCCTGACCCCAATGAAGCGGAAATTCGGCACGCCATTGACGGCAATCTGTGCCGCTGCACTGGTTACCACGGAATCGTCCGGTCGGTAAAGGCTGCTGCCTCCTCCCGACCGTGCGCATCGCGATGCGCACCCGCGCCCGCACCCGAGTGAGTGAATTGACTCGTTGTGCGCCCCCAGGACGCTACGTGCTAGCTCGTGCTGACGTTCACGTCCTTATCGTTGCCACCCAATCAGAAATGTAAGCAATGCGAACAGTGGTCATAGAAGGCCCAGGGAATGCCGACGACATGGTGGTCAAGGTATCTGCGCGGCCTGAGCCGCGCGCGGGAGAGATTTTGGTACGGGTGGAAGCCGCCGGAGTCAATTTCATTGACATCTACCGACGATCCGGTGCTTACCCGGTGGGCTATCCACACGTTCCCGGCCTTGAAGGCGCCGGCGTCGTCATAGAGCTCGGCGACGGCGTCACGGAGTTCAAAGTTGATGACCGTGTGGCGTGGGTCTGGGTGCCGGGTTCGTACGCCGAGATGCTGGTTGTTCCGGTGGAAGCGGCTTTGCGGTTGCAAAACTCCGTTGATAGCGTGACAGCGGCGGCCTGCCTTCTTCAAGGCATGACCGCTCAGTACTTGGCGGACTCAACTTTTGCGATTTCGCGTGGGCACACCGTACTGGTTCATTCAGCCGCGGGTGGAGTTGGTTTGATGCTGACCCAGATCGCCGCAGCCCGAGGCGCGCGCGTCATAGGTACGGTTTCCAGTGAGCAAAAGAGTGTACTGGTGCACGCGGCAGGTGCCGAACACGTCATCCGCTACGACCTGCTTGCCGACATGACACAGCAACTGCCCTCGCTGGTCCGGGATTTGACGGATGGCGTTGGCGTGGACGTGGTCTACGACGGAGTCGGACGAACGACCTTTGACGCGTCATTGGCTTCATTGAAGCCACACGGGCTCCTCGCACTGTACGGGCAGGCATCCGGCCCGGTTCCGCCCTTTGACCTGGGGCGCCTCAATGCCGCAGGGTCGCTGTATGTGACGCGGCCGAACTTGATGCACTTCATATCCAATCGGGGGGACTTGGAACGCCTGAGCGGCCAAGTCATGGAATCCATCGCGAACAAGGTCATTGATGTCCAGATTTTTCGTTCATTTCCATTGGACCAGGCTCCAGACGCGCATCGTTTTCTCGAGAGCCGACAGAGCACAGGCAAAATCGTCCTGACAATGGGTCCAGCATCTTCACATTCTTCCGGCCCGGACTGTGGAGGCTGAACCGAACCCATGAGCCAGGCTTCGATCAGGTCCAACACAGAGCTTGCCGACAGGCTTCTGTCAACCGGCCATCTGGGAGATGGCGGGCGCGTCACCCTCCGCGATGTGGCAGTGGAGATGCTGCAACCTCTACTCGTGGGCGGCCCACCGCTGCGCGGCAAGACAGCTCTGGCCGAGGCTTTCGCTCAAACGCCCGGTATCGGGCTGATCCGTTTGCAGTGCCCGGAGGGGTTCGGCGGCAGCCAAGCCATCTACGGCAAACGCGTACTCCCGGCCCGGCCGATCATGCAGGCTCTGCCGGGAGAGCGTCCATGGCAGAGCAGCATGAGGGCCGCGCCGCCCTCAAACAACCGCTTACCGTCCGCCTATTCACTGTGGAGATTTGAAGATATGTTGGAGGTACTTTCCGATGCGTGATGTGATGGCCGAGCTGAAATCGGAGTGGGAGCTCGGAAATACGGCAGGATTAGCCACCGTTGTCAGGACGTACAAATCCGCTCCGCGGCTGGCCGGGGCTTCCATGCTCGTTACGCGCGATGGTCGAGCCGTCGGATCGGTATCCGGCGGCTGTGTGGAAGGTGCGGTGTATGAGTTGGCCCGGGAAATGGAGCACACCGGCACGGCGGTGCTGCAGCGCTACGGAGTGAGCGACGATGACGCGTTTTCTGTGGGGTTGACCTGCGGCGGGATCCTGGACATCTTTGTTGAGCCGGTAAGCCCGGCAACGTTTCCCGAGCTGGAGGCGGTCTGGGCTGATATTGACGCTGGTAGACCGGTAGCCGTGGCGACGGTAATCAGGCACCCATCGGCTGACTGGGTGGGACGTCGGCTGGTGGTGCGCCCCGCCGACAGCAACGGTTCGCTCGGCCACGCATCCGCCGACCACGCCGTGGCCGAAGATGCGCGCGGACTGTTGGCCGCCGGCCGCACTGCGACCCTGGGTTACGGCCCACAAGGACAACGTCGGGGTGAGGGGATGGAAATTTTTGTTGCCAGCTATGCGCCGCGACCGCGAATGCTCATCTTTGGGGCCATTGACTTTGCCGCCGCGGTGGCCAACCAGGGATCGCTTCTGGGCTACCACGTGACGGTCTGTGATGCGCGAAGCATTTTCGCCACTGCTCTGCGGTTCCCGGACGCGGACGAGGTGATCGTGGAGTGGCCGCACCGGTACTTGAAAAGCCAGTTCGAGGCAGGCCTGCTGGACGGGCGCACAGTGATCTGTGTGCTGACCCACGACCCAAAGTTTGATGTGCCCTTGTTGGAGATTGCCCTGCGCGTCCCGGCACTGGCCTATGTTGGAGCCATGGGGTCACGGCGCACCCATGAGGATCGGATGAAACGGCTGATGCAAGCGGGCCTACGCGCGGAGGAACTCGCGCGGCTGAGTAGTCCAATTGGGCTCGATTTGGGATCCCGTACGCCGCAGGAAACGGCAGTTTCAATTGTTGCGGAGATCATCTCAAAACAGTGGGGCGGAAGCGGCGAACCGCTAAGTGGAATCTCCGGATCAATTCACGGTTCTTCGCACGAATAGAGCTATGGCCGAGTATCAAAATCAACTCAAAGAAGTGGCGGTGCAAGCGAAAAGATCAGTCAATCGTCTCGCAGCTTCGGCTAGCAGCCCCGGCCTGTCGGCGGCTGGCGTCAGAAAGCATCTCTATCCGACGGCGTTCGCGGTGACCACTGCGTTCCTGGCGGCCAGAATGTGAACACGCATTACAGCCTCCGCCCATTCCCCGTCGCGCGCTTTCGCGGCCGCAACGAGTTCGGCATGGTGCTGCATGCTTCGTTTGAGTTCCTCTGGGGTGTAGCTCATGAAGGTGTGTGCCACCATTGTTGGCCGGAGGATTGCCCGTAGTGCAATGGAGAGGTGCCTGTTTCCACACAGCTCTACGAATATGCCGTGAAATTCGCCATTGAGGGCGCTCAGCTCAGTGTGCCTGCCGGACTGCACAGCGTCTTCCATTTGGTTGGCCAACAGCTCAAGCCGCGCGACGTCCTCATCGGTGAACAGGGGTACTGAAAGGAGGGCTGCATGGGGTTCAAACCCAGCACGAACGTCATAAAGGTCTGCGATATCCCCGGCGGTAAAGGAGACAACCTGTGCTCCCTTGTTGCGGCTGATTTCCACCAGGCCTTCGGCGGCCAACCTGTTAAGGGCCTCGCGAATAGGCGTGCGGCTGACCCCGATCCGCTCTGCCAGAGTTTTTTCCCTGAGCCAGGCGCCGGGCTCCAATATGCCTGAGGCCAGCATGGATCGCAGCTGAGCGTAAGCGCTCTCATCTGCGTCCTGCCCGTAGTCGTTATCCGGTGGGGTCGAATCAACGTTCACCACGGTCGCACCTCCATACTTGGGGATTGGCTTTAATCACGGGCCAGTGGGGATGCCGTCCGTGACACTAATGAACTTGTGGCTGCATGCAACATCAAGGCACAGACCGCTTGGCCACGTCAGACTCGACTGGCCAAGGCAGCACCGCACGGTTCAGGTGCCCTGGGCCCGGCTAGGGAGTCCGCCCTTTTTCGATGTAGCCGATGGCAGCCTCACTGTCCATCACTTCAGCATACTTGGCCTGAAGGTCGAACAGGGACGCTTGATGCACGGTGTCACTGCGATCCGCCACACCGTCGCTCACGACTATGGGAATGAAACCGTGTTGAATTGCATCCACGGCGGTTGCACGGATGCAGCCGCTGGTGCTGGTGCCCACAATAATGACGGTGTCCACCCCTTGGGCTTGCAACATCGAGCCAAGGCTGGTTCCGAAAAAGGCGCTTGCATATTGCTTTGTAATCACGGTTTCTTCAGGTAAAGCGCCGACCTCGGGCATGAGCTGCCCATCTGTTGTCTCCCCGATGAGTCTTCTCAGCGCGGGAATTTTCTTGACAAACACACCGCCGTCCAAGGCGTCTGGACCGTAACGGACAATGGTGTGCATCACCGGCACTGCTCGTTGTCGCGCTGCCGCGATGACTGCAGCCGCCACGCCCAGGCAGTCCGTGGTGGGCAGGCACAAAGGGCTCCCCGCGTCGAAGTAAGCCCGCATTAGATCGATAGATAGGACTGCCGGTTTTTTGCCGGGTGTCAGGGTGCCATTGAAGCCGGCGTCAAAATTGTCCACCGAGGCCATCACAACACCAGTGGCGGCATCGGTGCCGCCAAGCCGGTCTCTTCCAGGCAGTTGGCCAACAGCGTTTCCATCTCGCCACCCCGGTTGAAGAGAGGCAATGGTTCGGCACGGGTCGAGCGGAGCTGGGCCCGCAGCACATCGGTTGCAGCGGAGTCGAGTTCCCCGTCTTCGCTGCACACCACGCCGTTGCGGCGGGCGCCGTCGCAAGTGACCAGTCCACGCCGAACCTCCTTGCAGACCAGCTCGGGATCCCGTTCCAACGGATCCCCCCAGCCGCCTCCACCCCAAGTCACGAAGTGCAGAACGTCGTTTTTGCCAACGGCGACGTCGTGCACTTTGCTTGGCAGTATCTCAGTGGTCCCGTCTGCCCTGTCGATCCATTTTTTGCCGCGGTCGCCGGGTTCCCCACCCTTGACTCCCCATGGATACGTCAGCCAGCGATCGTCGTGGATGGCGATGGTTCCAGGTTCCAGGAAGCGGTAGGCGACGTCGACGCCGTTGCCTCCTCGGTGCAGGCCCGCACCTCCGGAGTCTGCGATGGTTTCCCAGCAGTCCACCACCAGCGGGTAGTAGGATTCCAGATATTCGCAGGGAATGTTGACAAAGGACGGCCACAACGAGTGTCCGTCGGGGCCGTCACCCATCGGGCGTCCGGGAATGCCGCCGAATCCGATGGAATAGAGTTGGAACCATTCACCTTTGCGTTCCCCGCCACTGTAATTCCCGGAGTACATGAAGTGGGGGGAAGAGGAGAATCCGGCCGCGTTGAGCAGATCCGGGTTTGCCTGGCCGAGCAACCCTCCAAAGAGATCGAAGAGCCGACCGATTCCGTGGTTTCTTCCGTTGAGGGCAGCCGGGTATTGGGGCTTCCAGAATGAATTGTCTGGGATCGTCACATCCACCAGGGGATAGAAGCCGTCATTCCAGAGAATTTGCGGGTCTGCCACCGTGATCATGTAGATGCCGAAGAACATGCGGATGAGATTTTCATTGATGTAATAGTTGATGGGGCCCTGGGCCTGGGGGCTGCTGCCCGTAAGGTCGATCAGCACCTTGTCCCCGGTGCGGGTGATGGCCATCTTCAGCTCGTAGGGACCGTGCCCGCGGCCGTCGTCGTCAATGTAGTCGGTGAAGGAAAGCGTTTCCCCTTCCTTGAAGACCAGGGCAAGCAGGACTTTCATGGCCCGGTAGTTTCGGTCGAGCAGCGCGTTTAGTGCTGAGGTGTAACTGTCCACACCGAAGCGCGCGCACATCTCCTGGACCCGTCGCGACGCGGTTCGACAGGCCGCGACGATCCCGTTGAGGTCAGCCCGGTTCCAATCCGGTTTGCGGACCTGGTTCAAAATGATCCCCAGCGACGTCTCGTCGCGTTCGCCCTTCTTGTAGAGCTTGAAAGGAGGAATAATGACGCCCTCTTCGAAGATGGTGCGGGCGTCAGTGGGCATGGACGCCGGGGTCTTGCCGCCGACGTCGGTCATGTGGCCGAATTGAGATGCCCACCCGACGATACGCCCTTCAAAGAAGATGGGCATGACCACAAGCCAGTCGTTGGCGTGGCTGATCGCTGCTCCGCACGAGTATGGGTCGGAGGTCATCAGCACATCACCCTCCTCGATGGTGCCGCTGAAGTTTTCCAGGAAGTCCGGAATGGACAAGCCGAACTGCCCTACAATCATCTTTCCGGCGGGATCCGCGATCAACGGAAACTCATCGTGTTGTTCTCGGATTCCCGGGCTCAAGGCTGTTCGAAAAAGGGTTTCGTCCATTTCATAGCGCGCGCTGCGGAGTGCGTTTTCGATCAGGTCAAGGGTAACAACGTCCACGTCCACAGCATTGAGGGGTTGTGTGGCGGTTTCAATTAGCGTTGCCATGGAGTCAGTCCTTTGTCGTTTCGGTGTCTTCGGTGGGGCGGATGAGAAGGCTGCCATGCGAGTGAACAGTCGCAGCGTGACCTGGAAGGACCAGTGTCGTGGAGTCCATTTCAGTGATGACGGCGGGTCCGCTGACCACATTCCCTGCCTTGAGCAGACCCCGATCGTAAATGACGGCCGGGACGTGGCTCCCATCCACGAACAGTGTGTGCTTGCTCAGTTCTGCGGGGGAGGGATCGGTGCCGCCGGCCTCGAGGGTGACGGACGCCACCTCTGGACGGGGACCGCTGACCGTGGCGCGGGCTGTGACAAACTCGTGCTCATTGTCCAGCAAGAATGCGAACAGCCGCTCATGCTCGGCGTCGAACTGGGAGCGAAGATTGGTCAGTCCACCTCCGTCGCCAAAAGTGCTCAGGTCCATGGTGATGGGGATTTCGAAGCCTTGACCGTGATACCGCATGTCCGCCGAGTAGCTGACGGTCAAGTCCTTCTCATCCAGACCGGCTGCCAAGAGCGAATCTCGGGCACTGCCTTCGAGTTCTTTTAGGACATCGTAGACCATCTGGTCGCTGAGTTCACTAAAGCGCTGGACCAAGGTGCGGGCAGATTCGTCACGCAAACTGGTGGTTGCGTCCCCGTAAGCGCACAGGACACCCGGCGAAGGCGGGATGATGACCGGCCAGGCGCCGGTCAGCTTGCCCAGGGCGTTGGCGTGCAATGGCCCAGCCCCTCCAAAAGCCACCAGGGCGAAGTCGCGAGGATCAAATCCTTGTTGAGTTGATACGAGCTTCAGTGCACCGTAGATGTTCTCGTTAACGATGTGGATGATGCCTTCGGCAGCACTTTCCATCCCGTCCAGTCCGATCGCTTCGGCGATGGTCTTCACTGCAGTTCCGGCCGCCTCAACGTCCAGGCCTATTTCCCCGCCCGCGAGCTGCGGCAGGAGGTAGCCCAGGACCACGTTCGCGTCGGTGACGGTGGGGTCCACCCCGCCGCGGTCGTATGAGGCGGGTCCCGGGGATGCCCCTGCTGACTGAGGACCCACACGCAGGGCCTGGGTCAAAGGGGGTACATGCGCGATCGAGCCCCCTCCCGCACCAACGGTCCGAACATCTACAGAGGTGGCGCGCACGGTCAGGTCTCCGACGGTGGTTTCGCGGCCGATACGCGGTGTCAGGTTTTGCACAAGTGCCACGTCGGTGGACGTACCGCCCATGTCAAAAGTCAACAAATTGGAGAATCCCGCTTGTTCGGCGGCCCATACGGCACCGGTAACGCCGCCGGCGGGTCCGGAAAGCAACAACGACACTGGATTGTTCGCGGCCACCTTGCCCGACACCAGGCCGCCGTCGCTGCGAAGGATGGACAACTGGGCATCAATCCCGGCCTCACCCAACTTGCTCTCGAGATTGCCGACGTACCGGGATACTTGGCCTTGAACGTACGCGTTTGCGACGGTGGTGATGGTGCGTTCGTATTCGCGGAGTTCAGGAAGAACCACGGAGGATCGCGAGACGGGGATCCCGGGAAGTTCTTCGGCGGCGATCCGGGCAATGCGTGCCTCGTGGTCCCCGTAGGCGTAGGAGTTGATCAGGCTGATGCTTAGCGCCTCGATACCCTTCTTCTTCAGCTTGCGGAGCTGGGTCCTGACGTCTTCCTCGTCCAGGGAAATGAGAACTTCGCCGCTAGTGGTCACTCGTTCAATGACTTCAACAGTGTCTTCAAGGTCCGCGAGCGGCTCAGGCTTGGGCCAAATGATCCATCCGGCCAGCCCGCCGGGAACGAACGACCGTGCGATTTGAAGCACCTGGCGGAATCCCTTGGTGGTTACCAGACCAACGCGGGCCCCTTTTTTCTCAAGAATCGCGTTGGTGGCCACCGTTGTTCCATGGAGCACTTCGTGCACTTCTGATAGCGGGATGTTGGCAGCGGAACAGACTTGTTCAATGCCGTGGAGCACGCCTATGGACTGATCCTCGGGAGTGGAGGAGGTTTTGAACCGGTGGGTTTCACCGGTCTCCTCGTTGATCAGCAGAATGTCCGTGAAGGTGCCGCCAACATCTACACCTAGTCGAAATGCCATCAGTTCTCCTCAATATCTGTCTCTGCTCAATGCTGCGCGTTGGTGCGCCGCTGAGTTGGGCCTCAGTGCAAAACGACGACCATGCCATGCGGTGCCGACGGTGTGAACCCATTCCCTGGGCCCGGTGTCCCGTTGGAAAACTACGCAGTTGACTGCTGTAATGCAGCTCACATTAACTCTCGTTCAGGCTAAGGTGACAAAGGCCAACTGTCAACCCGATTGCATACTATATCGCTGGAATATTAAGCATTTGCTTGACTCTCCATCAAAATGCTGCCAAGTTGTATACATTATTGCTGTTCGTATTGAACCGCTGAACAACTCCGCCATTGCCAAAGCCATTTCCCGGGAGGGCTGCCATGACCACCACCATTGAAGCGAAATCCGATTCAGGACCGTTGTCGGGCCTCCGCGTAATTGAGATGGGCCAGTTGCTTGCAGGGCCCTTCTGTGGTCAGATGCTCGGCGACATGGGAGCGGACGTTGTCAAAATTGAGGACCCGGCCAAGGGCGATCCCCTTCGCCAATGGGGGCGGCAACTACCTGAGGGCCAGTCGCTCTGGTGGTCGATCGTGGGACGCAACAAACGATCGGTCACGTTAAACCTGCGCGAACCCGAGGCGCAGGATATCGCTCGTGAGCTGTTGTCCACAGCAGACATCCTCATAGAGAACTTCCGTCCAGGCACCATGGAGCGGTGGGGCATGGGCTACACGGACCTGCAGAAACTGAATCCCAAACTCATTATGGTGAGGGTTTCCGGTTTCGGTCAGGACGGCCCTTACTCCCAGCGAGCAGGGTATGGTGCCATCGGCGAGGCCATGGGTGGCCTCAGGTATGTGGTGGGTGATCCTTCTATGCCGCCCTCGCGCGTTGGAATCTCCATTGGAGACACCCTTGCAGCACTGTTCGCGACAATAGGAGCGTTGGCGGCAGTCCGCGAACGTGAGTCCAGCGGGCGGGGTCAGATCGTAGATTCTTCCATTTATGAGTCCGTCCTCGGAGTCATGGAATCACTGGTGCCGGAATGGCAAGTATCCGGATATCAGCGTGAACGCACCGGCGCCATTCTCCCCAACGTCGCCCCGAGCAACATATACCCCACCAAAGACGGAAAATGGGTGCTCATCGCCGCCAATCAAGACACGGTGTTCGGAAGGCTGGCTGTTGCCATCAACCAGCCTGAACTGGCCGCCGATCCGCGCTATGCGACGCACTCTGCCCGCGGTGAACGTCAGGAGGAACTGGACGGGATCATCGGTGAATTTACGTGCACGCAGCCGGCCGAGGACCTGGAAGCGCTCTTGGAAAAGCATGGAGTTCCTGCAGGCAAGATCTTCCGGCCTGTGGACATGCTCAACGATCCTCAGTATTTGGCCCGCGAATCCATCATTTCCGTGGACCACCCCGTTCTGGGCCCTGTCTCAATGCAAAACGTCTTTCCGAAGCTGAGTCGCACAGCTGGCACCGTCCGTTGGCCCGGCCCTGCATTGGGGCAACACACCGCGGAGGTTCTCTCCGGGATCGGGATTACGGATTCTGATTTGTCCGCACTGCGAACCAGGGGCCTTGCATGAGTCTGCCACAGCTGCCATCTTCCATCCGACTGGTTGAAGTCGGTCTGCGCGACGGACTCCAATCGGTTGTCAAGCCAGTGCCCACCGCGGACAAGGTGGAACTGGTTCATATGCTCATCGATGCTGGTGTGAGGGAGATAGAAGCCGTCTCTTTTGCCCATCCCAGGGTATTGCCACAACTGGCGGATGCGAGCGAAGTCATGGCGGCGGTACCGCGCCTCCCCGGTATTGTGTACAGGGGGTTGGCTCCCAACCTCCGCGGCGCACAGCGTGCGGCCGATTGCGGACTGGACGAGCTCGTCGTCGTCGTCTCAGCGGACAACCAGGTCAGCAGGCGCAATCAGGGTATGAGCGTGGATGAAGTCCTGGCGGACCTGGCCAAAATTGGTGAATTGACGCAGTCTGTCGGCACACGTCTGGTTGTTGCCGTCGCTTGCGCATTCTTTGCGCCGGCCCGCGGGCCTGTCAGCAGGGAAGAGCGGCTCCGCGTGGTGGAGGCCGCCGTCGATGCAGGCGCCAGCGGTGTGTACCTAGCGGCAACCTCAGGGGAAGAACATCCTGGTGAAATATATGATGGCGTGGCCGAAGTGTGCCGAGAATATACGGAGTTAGACGTGGGCGTGCATCTTCACAACCGCAACGGCTTCGCCCCGGCCAACGCACTTGCTTCCATGATGGCTGGCGCCACCTGGCTGGAGGGATCCTTCGGAGGGCTAGGAGGAGACATGTGGTTCCCCGGAGATCCCGCAGTCTTAGGCAACGCGGCGTTGGAGGATCTGATCCACCTGTGCGACGGACTTGGGATAGCAACCGGGATTGACCTTGCGAAATACATGAAGGTCTCGGACCGGATTGCTGAACTGACCGGCCGCCCGTCGACATCGTTCGTCTCGCGCGGGGGAACCCGCCACGACCTAGCCACGGCCCGTTGGCCGGAAACTAATTGAACGTCGCCAACAAGGCAATTGGGGTGCTGGAATCGAAATGGCTGGCACTTCACCGTGCAGAAGCATCCGAATAGGGCAGGTGAAGGAGCATTGATAATAGTGCGCAGGCACCCCCGTTGTTGCCAGCGGTGACTTCCGCAGCATGAGAAATACGCCCATCGAGAGCAGGGAAAGGACGGTCATGGCGAAGACGCTGGCCGAAAAAGTATGGCGTGACCACGTTGTCCGCCAAGGCGGAGGCGAGGGGGATGCCGCCCAGCCGGACCTGTTGTACATTGACCTTCACTTGATCCACGAAGTTACCTCACCCCAGGCCTTTGAGGGCCTGCGCCTGGCCGGACGCCCCCTGCGCCGCCCCGATCTGACGATTGCCACGGAGGACCACAACACCCCCACGCTGGCCATCGACAAGCCGATCGCGGACCTGACCAGCCGCACCCAGATCCAGACGCTGCGCAACAACTGCGCCGAGTTCGGTGTGCGCCTGCATTCCTTGGGCGACGCCGAGCAGGGCATTGTCCACGTGGTGGGCCCGCAGCTGGGCCTGACCCAGCCGGGCATGACCGTGGTGTGCGGTGACTCACACACCTCAACGCACGGTGCCGTGGGCGCGCTGGCGTTCGGCATCGGCACCTCCGAGGTGGAGCACGTCATGGCCAC
>JBBPYK010000009.1:0-21734 GCA_038199985.1 Actinomycetales bacterium
GCCACCGCGTACACAATGAACGGCACTCTCAACCCGAACCCGGCCAAGAGACCACCGATCAGAGGCCCCCCGATATTGCCCAGAAGAAACGCTGTGGCGTACGTGCCCGAGATGCGACCGCGGATAGCTGGCGGCGCCAGTCGGATGATCAGGCCCATCGCCGAGACTGTGAACATAGTGGATCCAACACCGCCCAGACCACGGAAGATCAGCAGCTGCCAATAGTTCTGGGCAAAAGCGCAGGCGCCGGTGGACACTGCGACGATGAGTAGACCGGTCACATAGACGGATGGCTCGCCGAGCTTGCCCACCAATTTCCCGCTGACTGGTGCAAATACCAGGCGAGCGAAAGCAAAGGCGCTGATGATGATCGACGCCGCGGTCGTCCCCACATCGAAGCTCTGCGCGAACTGCGGTAGGACCGGCGCCACGAGACCGAAGCCAATGGCGATGACAAAGGCCGCCGCGATCAACACCTTGATTTCACGTGGGGTGGCGATTCGGGAGGTACGGGCGGATTCTTGTGGGCCGGCTGTGACGCGCGCGCGGCCAAAGCGCAGTAGACGGGTCATGATGTTGACTAGTCTTTCACCTCGCATGGACAGATGAGTGCTTTCACCGCTTCTACAGAAGTGATTGTGAGAAGCTTGAAAGCGTGAATGAGACTCTTGCTGTAATTATTTTCGTTGTTGTCGCTATCGGGATCGTCGGGTCGCTGGCCCTTGTTCTCCTCAAGGGCAGAAAGGCGCCTGGTCAGAAATACACGACCACGCGCGACACCAATGATCCGGTTCCTGGCGGTGGTTCCACAGATGTGGACGGATCAGGTATAGCGACTGAACACCCGGATGCTGGCAGTTCTGCAGACGTTGTCGTCGAGGTTGAACCGGACGAGCCGTCGTTGGAGACACCCGAGCCAGCTCAGGGACGCCTTGCGAGGCTACGAGCTCGCCTGATCAAGTCCAACAATGCGCTGGGCAAGGGCCTGTTGGCATTACTCTCCAGCGACAATATTGACGAGGACGTCTGGGACGAAATCGAAGAGACGCTGCTACTTGCGGATCTTGGTACCGAGCCAACTCTGGAACTCGTGGACGCCCTCCGCGAACGGGTGAAGGTTGAGGGAAGCCGCAATCCGGAGCAGGTCAAGGCGATGCTCCGCGAGGAACTCATCAAGTTGGTGGACCCCACCATGGACCGGTCCTTGGCCGTTGACCGCCATGATTCGTTGCCTGCAGTCGTGATGGTTGTAGGCGTTAATGGCGTTGGTAAAACGACAACGGTGGGCAAACTGGCACGCGTGCTGGTTTCCGAGGACAAAGATGTCCTTCTCGGTGCTGCCGACACCTTCCGTGCGGCTGCCGCCGAACAGCTGGCAACGTGGGGCCAGCGTGTAGGCGTGCCCACCATCATGTCCGACGTCGACGGCGCTGATCCAGCCTCAGTTGCCTTCGAAGCAGTGCGGACGGGGATTGAACAAGAAGTCGACGTTGTCATGATCGACACCGCCGGGCGTCTGCAGAATAAAGTTGGCCTCATGGACCAGCTCGGCAAGGTCAAACGGGTTGTAGAAAAGCAGGCATCAGTCGACGAGGTCCTGCTGGTCCTTGACGCCACCACTGGGCAAAACGGCATGGCTCAGGCAAAAGTCTTCGCCGAAGTTGTCAACATCACCGGCATCGTTCTAACGAAGCTGGACGGTACAGCCAAGGGTGGAATCGTCGTCGCGATCCAGCGTGGTCTGGGTGTTCCGGTGAAGCTGATTGGTCTGGGGGAGGGCGCCGACGATCTGGCACCCTTCGATGCCGAAGAGTTCGTGGACGCTCTCCTCAATTAACCGCCGAACGTGAAGTGAAAAACCGACGCCGTCCCTGCCGTCACTGGTAGCGTCACCGAATCCGTACCCGGTTGAAAGTTTGGGATTCGGGGACGCTTGGCAGGATCGATGGCGGGTGCTTCCTTGCCATCAATCCGGGACTCGTTCTCCACCGTATAGTTGGCCCCTGCCAGCTGCGTCATGGTGCCAGTAGCTGCTTTGGCCGGCAGCTTCACGGTCACTTTTGTTTGCGCGTGCTGGGCCGGATTGTTTTCATTGACAACAATCACGTTGACGCTTCCATCCTTCTGTTTCAGCGCGTAAGCAAAGGAGAGGCCACCACCGGACTGTTCGAGCTTGAGGAACTTCCCGGGTTGCAACTCTGATACCAGGGACAGCCCAAAGTAGTTTGCGCGTTCGTCGAAGGTCGCATCCGGTTGGAGGTATGGCCCTCCGGCGCAGATGGCCGACATGGGCGGTCCACCGGTGCACGTCAGTAGCGAACTGTGAAAGCCAAGCCGCGGAATCCCTAGCTGCGCTGCACTGAGCGCATAGTCCACGCTCCACAGCGCCGAAGCATGCGTCTCAGTGGTTTCGTTGGAACCTGGGCAGGCCGAAACTCCTGTCTCCGGGATCCACGTCTGTAGGTCGGCGTCCTTCGCTGGCACCATGGCCCTCTTGCGGTAATCCTGAGCTCTGTCGTGAATGGTGCGGTCCATCAGGTTTTCGATGAGGGGCTCGCCCTGAGCGTCTTTGGATCCGTCGCACTGAGAAAGCGGGTAGTGATGGAAGGAGAGGATTTTCTTTTGCGGCAGCTCAGCATTCGCAAAAGGTGCCCACCATGATTCGGAGTACGTACCTGGTCCCACGATGGGTACCTTCGGCGCCCTCTCATGGATAGCATCGGCGTAAGCTTCCAACTCGGTCAGGTAGTCATTTACGCCCCAATCGGAGGGCCGGAGCCCGGTCTTTGGATAGCCGTTTGGTTCGTTACCAACGGTGAACCCCACCAGCCTGTCGCCAAAAGTCTTTGAGGCATAGCCCATCATGTCTGCTGCTCGCTGCGGATCGTAGTGACCAAGATCCACAGTAAGGCTGATCGTTGCGTCCGCAGCCTCGAGCAGGGTGTTGATCCGCGTCAAGTCCTCAGGGCCAACCGCCCGCACGGGGTGAGCGTCGTCGCCGTCGAGTCTGCCGGGAAGTGGTTCGTTGCTCGATGTCCAGAAGAATCTGCGGTCAACGGCGTTGCCGCCAAAGCGCAGCATGGGTTTCCCAAGGCCCTGCAAACTGCTGACAATTTCCTTGTTACTGCCTGAGAGTCGAGGATCGCCCAGATCTGTGGCCTCAAGCGATAGTCCCACGAGTCCAGGTTTCAGTTCAGTGCCCACCGGTGAACCGGAGACATCGATCTGCATCGGCTTTACGGGCTTGAGCGGGGACCCCTTGGGCGGGCCCGGCTGCTGGTATTCGGGCCCAAGCTTCTTGACGGGCGTCGGGGAAGGCGTGGGTGTCGGAGTCGGTGCCGCAGTCGATGTCTGCATGGTGGGTGACGGTGACGCGACAGGCTCCTCACCGCCGCTAATGGCGACGCCGGTTCCGATCGTGGCAGCCACCACGACTGCCACGCCAGCGGCCCCAATTTTGAGGCGGCGGCTCTTGTGTGCGCGTTCGTCCCTCATATGACGATGGCGGGAAGTGGGCTCAGGTTCGGGCGATCCCGGGAACTCGTCAGGCATTTTCCTCCGTTGGCTTGATACAAAAGCATATCGGGACGCGCGGACCGGTCAATAATCGGCTAAGGTGCCAGCGGCACATCCTCTTGCGACGTCATCCAACCCGATGGACCGCTGGATCCCGCCTCGTACTCCTCCATGGGGACCGTGTTGTTTGCCCACGCTTCGAGCACCGGCTCCACAATTCTCCAGCAGTCCTCCGCTATATCGTCTCGGACTGACAGCAGCGGGTCACCGGAGAGGACGCCGTCGAGCACCTCGCCGTAGGGCAGCAGGTCAGAGGCATTGAGATCAGCGCTGAGTACGGCTCGGTCCAGGCTGAAAATGTTCCCTGGACCGTTGACATCCATTTCTAACTGCAGTGTGTCGGGACCAAAACCTATGCGCAGCCGTGTGGGCGCATCAGTCCCAGTGAACCCTGTGGGCAAATGATTGACTGCCTTGAACGTCACGATGGCTTCCTTGCGGGTACGCCCCACAGCCTTACCCGAACGCAGGATGAAAGGAACACCGGCCCAGCGTTCGTTGTTGATGGAAACCTCCACCTCCGCCAGAGTTTCCGTCATGTTCTGCTCATCAATGCCGTCCTCGTCAAGGTAGTTTGGCACCGAACGATCACCGATAAGCCCAGCCGTGTAGCGGGCCCGGCGGGTGCAGCGAGCAAAGTCAGGTCCAATGGAAGCCGCACGCAATGTACTTCCTACGTGGTCCCGAAGGTCACGCTCGTGGATGGTAGCCGGACCGTTGATAGCCATGAGCGCCATGATCTGCAGCAGATGGCTCTGAATCATGTCCCTCAGCGCGCCCGCTTTGTCGTAGTAACGGGACCGCTTCTCCACCGTGAGCTTCTCGTCGAAAAAGATTTCCACCTTCTCAATGTGCTGATTACTCCAGACGGGTTCCAGCATGCGATTCGCAAAGCGCAGACCCAGGATGTTGAACACCGTGGCCTTGCCCAAAAAATGGTCTACCCGATGAATATGGTCCTCCGGCACAAGCGCCTTGAGCGTCTTGTTCAGGCGCCTGGCCGATTCCTCGCCGGAACCAAACGGCTTCTCCATGACCAACCGAGTACCGGCCGGAACGTCGTCGGGCTCAAGCAGCTCGCATGCCTTTTGACTGATCGCTGGCGGAAGGGCGAAATAAATGGCGACAGGTCCGATGAGGGAACCCAGAAGTTTCGCAAGCTCTCCTTCCACCGTGACGTCCACCGGATGATAGGTGCTGTCCTGACAAATGCGCTCCAGCGCCGTGCGACCGGCGTCGTCCGCCTTTTCCTGTGCAGGGGCAAAAGAGTCAGCCAAACGACCCTGCCAATCCTGAGTGGACCAACCATCCGATCCTGCCCCGACAAGCTGCAAGCCCTCCGCACGACCACGGGTGATGAGACGAGCGAGGCCGGGCAGGAGGAGTCGGCCGGTCAAATCCCCCGACGCACCGAGGATCAGCAGCGTTTTAACTGCACCCTCCGGCGATGGCGTGTACGTTACGTTGGCGTCGTCAGTTGGTGTGCTCACCTTCCTAGCCTGCCATCCCGGTCGTCGCTTGTCCGTGGTTTCGCGAAGTCCGTGTCCTGGCAGCGATGCAGGCAACCACAACGGGCCGCGCGCGCAGCCGGACAGCAGTTGATACCCTTAAGAGCTGAGTCCTGGCTTGGCAGCCGAACGCAAACTGATGAAAGAAGTGCACCCCTCGTGTTCAATTCACTATCTGACCGTTTGACAACAACCTTCAAGAACCTCCGTGGCAAGGGCCGGTTGTCCGATGCGGACATCGATGCCACCGTTCGGGAGATCCGCCGTGCCCTGCTCGACGCCGACGTCGCCGTGTCGGTCGTTAGGGAGTTCACGGCCAAGGTCAAGGAACGCGCACTTGGACTTGAAGTCTCGCAGGCGCTGAATCCCGGGCAACAGGTTGTCAAGATCGTCAACGAGGAGCTGGTGGGAATTCTCGGCGGAGAAACCCGCCGTATCCGTCTGGCCAAGAACCCGCCGACAGTCATCATGCTCGCGGGCCTTCAGGGTGCCGGTAAAACCACGCTCGCTGGCAAGCTGTCAAAGTGGATGAAGGACCAAGGTCACAGCCCCATGCTGGTGGCCTGTGACCTCCAACGCCCCAACGCCGTCAAGCAGCTGCAGGTTAATGGGCAGCGCGCGGGTGTCCCCGTGTTTGCGCCCCACCCGGGGGTCAGCTCAGAATCCGAGTCAGCTAGCGGAGATCCCGTTGCAGTTGCTCGACAGGGCATCGCGGAGGCAAAGTCCAAACTGCACGACGTCGTCATTGTGGATACTGCCGGACGCTTGGGTATCGATGAAGAACTGATGAAACAGGCCGCGGACATCCGCGACGCCATCACCCCGGACGAAGTCCTCTTCGTCATTGACGCCATGATTGGACAGGACGCCGTCAACACGGCGCAGGCCTTCAACGAGGGCGTCAACTTCACCGGCGTGGTGCTGACCAAGCTCGACGGCGACGCCCGCGGTGGCGCTGCGCTTTCCGTAGCGTCCATCACCGGTAAGCCCGTCATGTTTGCCTCCACCGGTGAAGCACTGGACGACTTCGAACTCTTCCACCCCGATCGCATGGCCTCGCGCATTCTGGATCTCGGCGACGTCTTGACGCTGATCGAACAGGCTGAGAAGTCCTGGGATAAAGACGAAGCAGCCAGGATGGCGAAGAAATTCGCTGACCAAGAAGACTTCACCCTGGATGACTTCCTGGCTCAGATGCAGCAGATCCGCAACATGGGCTCCATGAAGAAGATGCTCATGATGATGCCCGGTGCCGCCAACATACGGCAGCAACTGGAGAACTTCGATGAACGCGAAATCGACCGCGTTGAGGCGATCGTTCGCTCCATGACACCGCATGAACGTGTGGCCCCAAAAATCATCAACGGTTCACGACGGGCGCGTATTGCCCGTGGTTCGGGCGTGCAAGTCTCGGATGTTAATGGGTTGCTCGAGCGCTTTGGACAAGCCCAGAAGATGATGAAAAAGATGGCCACTGGCGGCGGTGTACCGGGGATGCCGGGCATGGCCGGACCAGGTGGCTTCAGCGGAGGCCGTAAGGGCAAACAGGTCAAGAAGAAGAAGGCACGTTCGGGCAACCCGGCCAAGGCCGCGCAGGAACTAGCCGCGGCGGAAACCAAGCGCAAGGAGAAGGCTTCCGCGCCTGGTGCATCATTTGGTCAGCAGCAAGAGGACTTCGATCCCGCGTCCCTGAATCTGCCCAAGGGCTTCGAAAAGTTCCTCGGTAAGTGATCATCGGGGCCTGGCACCTTGGCCGGTGACGTGAAGCAGGAACGGATCGTCTTTGTCCATGGCAGCGGCTCATTCGGAGCTGCTGCGTGGCGCACCCAGCATGTCCTTGCCGGAACCTACGACTGCCTGTTTCTGCGGCGGCACGGATTTGATCCTGTTGCGCCTCCGCTGCCCACGGACTTCGGCGCTGACGTGCAGATTGTCCTGACGGCCCTGGGCCGCGGCGGTCACCTGGTTGCTGCCAGCCAAGGTGCAGTCTCGGCGATGATGGCTGCCGTGGAATGTCCTGAACTGGTGTGGTCCCTGACCCTTTCAGAGCCCGCCTGTCTCTCGCTCACCAGCGAGCTGCCGGCGACGCGAACGCACATAGAGTTGGTAAGCAACCTTTTTGCGCGGCGGTGGGAGCTCGACGACGAAGCATTCCTGACTGAGTTCGTCTCCCTGCTCTACGGAGTTCCGGCAACGCGACCAGCTACTGCGTCGGCGCGCCGAGGAGCGGCCCGTCTAAAACTTCAGGCTCCTCCGTGGGAAGCGCCCTTGAGTATTGTTCCCGGTGTGCCCACTATGGTTCTTACAGGTGGATGGGAGCCGATGTACGAGGAAGTGGCGGCGTTCCTTGCATCAACGGGAGCCGCACATCATCAGTTGGGCGGAGGGCACAAACCGCTCGACACACCAGAAGGCATGCAATACCTGAGAGAATTTCTAGAGCACCATGGAGGCAGAGCATGAGCGGACAGTCTGTCAACACCTGGACCGTGATCAGCGGCGTCATCTCGTGGATAGAGCGTCCGCGAGCCCAATCGCTGCGCCCCTATATTCAGAACGCAGGCGTTCTGACAGTATTCGACGGCGTGGAACCGGACGCCGAACACACGGACATTGCTTTTCGCTGTGCGGTCGACGACGGCGGTCTGCTGGCTACGGCCGGCACGGATGGGACACTTCGGCGTGGCCTGCACTACGCCGAATTTGCCTCGCAGATCGCCGAAACACTGGAAGCCAGTGTTGCGCTGCTGGATATTCACGTTGAAGCAGGTAATTCAGAGGACTCCGAGAATCCCCATGACGCCGACTCCTCAGCCGAGTCCGAAGTACGCGAGGATGAACCAGTGGATCTGGGCGCGGATGAATTCGAGGACGCTGTTCCCACAGTTGTCGTCGGAAAATTTGCGCTGCCTGAACTGGTTCTGGCCGCCTCGTCCTGGGGCGAGCCGCTCAAATACCTCGATGAGGGCCCATGGCGCATTGTGTTGGTGCCGGACGTCTCGGTCCTGACGTGGCAGGTCTGGGAGCCATCATCGAGGCCTGTTGCGGCCTTCACGTCCTTCGGCGATTTCCGGACCATCGAGGTTTGGGCCGGTGGCCGACGTCGTGCCCGTCCCGGATCTGACTTCTGGCATGCCTGGACCGCCCTGCCCATTCCGGCCTTGGCCCTTCCCTCATACGCGGACCACGACCTGCAGGAGGTGATGAACCTGCTCCTCGCGGCCGAGGTCCCGGAAACCCATGATTTTGCCAGGTCCGCAGGCCTCACCCCAGAAGAGGAAGAAGCTTTCCGGGACGTGCTGGGACGACCAGAGGGTGATTCAATCCTGGCCGCAGCAGCGTCTAGCCTCGGTTTCCCTGCCCGAGCCGGTGCGCTTGCAGATGGTTCTATTTCCCTCGACGATGTGGCTGGTTTCCAGACTGTGCCGAGTCACCCCTTACCGAGGGCGCTGGCAGAAACGTTGGTCATCCCATCGCCGGGAAAGTCGCCGCTGGCCAAGATTCACCGTGCTGTTCTCGCTCGGCCACAGCTGCTGGTGGCGGCCTCGGCTGTCAGCGTGACGGTCGCCGTCGTACTCTCCAGCGCCGCGCGACGCAGCAGCGGCGGAAAGATGGGTGCAGGCGGAATGCTCCGAGCTGGCGGTGCGTTCTTCGCCGCGGACGCCGCGGCCAGTCTCGTGCTGTACGGAATTGTGCGGTCCACCAAAAAGCCGTAGCGACGTTCCACCCCGCTGGATACACCTTGATGTGGGCCAGGGGAAAGCGGACGCGGCGCGTCAAGTCGCGCGAAGTCGGGTGCATCTGGCACAATAGGAGGGTACTTGAGCCGTCCGGCCCCTCTCTCCGAGCGTGTCTCTTGTCCTCAGAGCCCTTGAGTATGGCCCGCCCCACGGGTGCAGAAATCGGGTTTGCCCATTCTTTAGAACCAGGAGTGACCACAAAAGTGGCCGTAAAGATTCGCCTTAAGCGCCTTGGAAAAATCCGCTCACCGCATTACCGCATCGTCGTCATGGACGCACGCAACAAGCGTGATGGCCGTGCTATCGAAGAGATCGGTAAGTACCACCCCACCGAAGAGCCTTCATTCATTGAGGTCAAAACGGACCGCGCGCAGTACTGGCTCGGAGTTGGCGCACAGCCAACCGAGCAGGTTGCCGCGATCCTGAAGATCACTGGTGACTGGCAGAAATTCAAGGGTATCGAGGGCCAGGAAGGCACTCTGAAGACCAAGGCTCCCAAGGAAGCATTTGTTGCTCCCGAAAAGGGTTCCGTGATCGTCCCTGAGGCCATCACGCCGAAGGCCAAGAAGTCCGAAGAAACCTCCGATGAGGCTGCTCCGGCAGAAGCAAAGACCACCGAGGCAGAGTAAGTTGCTGTCCGAAGCACTCGAACACCTAGTTCGTGGAATCGTTGATAGCCCTGATGATGTCAAGGTATCCGCCAAGAACAACCGGCGGGGAGACACTCTCGAGGTCCGCGTTCACCAGGAAGATCTGGGCCGGGTCATCGGCAGGCAGGGCCGCACAGCCCGCGCACTGCGAACTGTAGTGGCGGCACTCGCCGGTGGCGAAAACGTCCGCGTTGATGTTGTAGACACCGACCGCCGTCGCTAAATAGCTACGGCAACTGATCAAATACATGCCGTCCGGCCCTTCTACCAGCTACTGGTGGAGGGGCCGGACGTCTTAATGCAGGCCGACAGGCCATGGTGCAGGGAGAAAAATGCAGTTACAGGTTGCACGGATCGGAAAACCTCACGGCATTCGTGGCGAAGTGACGGTGCAGGTACTCACAGATGCACCCCAGGATCGTTTTGTGCCGGGATCGGACCTCATCGTCGAACCAGCTGCTCTTGGCCCGCTGACTGTCACGTCTGCGCGTTGGAACAAAGACATCCTTTTGGTCGGTTTCAGCGGGTTCAGCGACCGCAATGGTGCAGAAACGTTGCGAGGCGCTGCACTATTTATCGAAACCGAGGAAGCGCACGACGACGGCGCTGAAGGCTGGTACGAACATGAATTGAAAGGCCTGACAGCGAGGGTCGACGGTGAAGTTGTCGGCACTGTGACGGGCCTCCGCACGGGTACAGCACAGGATCTACTCGTCATTGAAGGCCAGGATGGGACGGAAATTCTGGTGCCCTTCGTTGAGCAGATTGTTCCCGTGGTTGATCTGGAATCCGGTGCCATTGAGCTGACGCCTCCGCCGGGACTGTTCACCATCAATGCACAAGCGGTGGACGGCGAAAGCTGACATGCGTATAGACGTCGTCACCATCTTTCCCGAGTATTTGGCGCCCCTGGAGCTTTCACTGATCGGTAAGGCCAGACAGGACGGTCTGCTTTCCCTAGCGGTGCACGATCTGCGGGAGTTCACCACGGACCGCCACCGAACTGTTGATGACACCCCGTATGGCGGTGGCGCCGGGATGGTGATGAAACCGGAACCCTGGGCGCAGGCTCTGGAGTCCGTTGCTGCGCAGTCATCGAGTGAGGAACAAGGGTCAATGCCAACCCTGATTGTTCCCTCACCGGCCGGGAAAGTGTTCAATCAGGCGTTAGCCCATGAACTCGCTGAAGTCGATCACCTTGTCTTTGCGTGTGGGCGCTACGAAGGTATCGATGAGCGTGTTCTTCAGTGGTCGGCTGAACGCTTTCAGGTCCTCCCGGTGAGCCTCGGTGACTACGTGCTGAACGGGGGAGAGGTAGCCGTGTTGGCCATGGTTGAGGCCGTGGGTCGGCTGCTACCGGGCGTGATCGGCAACCCAGAGTCCCTGGTTGAGGAGTCCCACTCGGACGGTCTGCTGGAGTATCCCGTCTACACCAAGCCATCGACCTGGCGTGACCGCCACATCCCGGAGACTCTCCTCAGCGGAAATCATGCAAAGATTGCCCGGTTTCGCCGCGATGAGCAACTGAAGCGGACCGCTGAACGGCGCCCAGATCTGATCCAACGACTGGAAAGGGACAGCCTGAACGCAGCGGACATTGTCCTACTTGGTTCGCTCGGTTTTGACTTAGACCAGTGACAGCGGCCTAAAGCTGTGCATAGGGTGTGATGGAGGTTGACAACGGCGTCATCCTCTATCACTCGGGAGAGCTATGGCACACGCATTCCAGCGCACTCACCACACCAAGCCGGGGCAACGGGTCATCGCGGGCTTTGTGGTGAGTGCTACCGCTATCGTTTTTGGTCTCGTGGGTACAGGGACTGCCCAGGCTGATCCGCGCTATCCAGAGAAGACGCCTACCAGCATCGGTCATGGTGGAGCGGTCACTTCGGTTGATCCAGAGGCCTCAAAAATTGGGCTGGAGATTCTCAAACGTGGCGGCAATGCCACGGACGCCGCTGTTGCTATGGCAGCCGCGCTCGGCGTCACCGAGCCCTACAGTGCAGGTCTCGGTGGAGGAGGGTACTTTGTGCACTTCGATGCCGTTACTGGCGAGGTAAAAACCATTGACGGCCGCGAAACCGCTCCAATGTCGATACCCCAAGACGCCTTCATCAATCCGTCCACGGGCGATCCCTACAAGTTCACGCCGGAACTCGTCACGAGCGGTGTCTCAGTAGGTGTCCCGGGAACGCCTGCCACGTGGGAGACGGCGCTGGACGAGTGGGGAACGTATTCGCTACGTGAAGCGCTGCACCCTGCTGCCAGACTGGCCAGTCGCGGATTCGTCGTCGACGAGACGTTCCGCCAGCAGACACTCGATAACAAGAAGCGCTTCGAGGCGTACACCACCACACCACAACTCTTCTTGCCCGGTGGTGATGCACCCAAAGTTGGATCGGTCTTCAAGAACAAGGCACTAGCGAAGACGTACAGGATGCTTGGCCGGACGGGAATGGGCGCTTTCTACAATGGGCCAATCGCGGACGAAATTGCCAGCCTCGTCCGAAATCCGCCCAAGAACCCGACGACGGACCTTCCCGTACCAGCGGGATTCATGCAGGCTAGCGATCTGGCTGACTATGAGGTGATTGTGCAGGACCCCACGCACGTTCAATATCGGGGCTTTGATGTATATGGCATGGCGCCGTCGTCGTCGGGTGGTTCAACGGTGGGGGAGTCCTTGAACATTCTGGAGCGGTTTGACGTTGACGGAATGAACGACGGCGCAGCACTGCACCACTACCTCGAAGCAAGTGCACTCGCTTTTGCCGACCGAGGTGCGTACCTCGGCGATGCGGCCTTTGTTGATGTCCCGCTCGAAGATCTGCTCTCGGACAAGTTCGCGGCTGAGCGCGCCTGCGCCGTTGACGGCAGTACGGCCCTGCAAAAGCCAGTCGCTGCGGGCGATACCAACAATTACGACGGCAAGTGCACTGGTGCCGCGCAGCCGGGGTCTATTGACGAGGATACCGAGAACATTTCCACGACGAACCTGACCGTCGCTGACAAGTGGGGCAACGTTGTAGAGTACACGCTGACGATTGAGCAGACGGGTGGGTCAGGCATGTTGGTACCGGGGCGTGGGTTCCTGCTGAACAATGAGCTGACGGACTTTTCGACCGTATATGACCAGGATGATCCCAACCGACTTGAGCCTGGCAAGAGGCCTCGTTCGTCTATGGCGCCAACGATTGTCCTCCAAAATGGTCAACCGTTTCTGGCCCTGGGTTCGCCCGGTGGATCGACCATCATCACTACCGTCTCCCAAATTATTTTCAATCACGTGGACCGGGGTATGTCTCTTCCTGAGGCGATCGCCGCGCCTCGTGCTTCGCAACGCGATACTCCGAACGTGACGGCTGAACCGGAATTCATGGTGCAATACAGTGACGCGCTCACGCCCTTTGGCCACAAATTGGTGGTTTCTGGGGATCAGTTCACCAGTGCGGCGGAGATCGGCGCGGCAACAGCTATCGGATTCGAATCGGATGGCACGATGACTGCGGTGTCGGAACCGGTTCGTCGTGGCGGCGGTTCCGCGCTGGTCGTGAGGAAGGCCAACACCTGTCCGTAAGCGGCTGATTCGCACTGAGTGGAGCACGTGTGGCAAAATTGACAATTGTGTTTGCTGGGCCCGAACCTGCCACAGGGGGAGCGGCGTCAACAGCCTGAACACGCCAGCGTCATCATTTGGTCCGCTGGTCTAAAATCTTCGGCGGATACTGTCCGGTTTACCGGCCGCTACCCGTCGTGACCGACGCGAATGACCTGTGGCGTTCGCCAGGAGTGATACAGATGCATATCCTCGACAATTTGGACGCAGCCTCGCTGCGCAGCGATGTTCCGGAATTCCGGGCTGGTGACACCGTCAAGGTGCACGTCAACATTATTGAAGGCAAGAACACCCGTGTTCAGGTCTTCCAGGGTTACGTGCTCGGCCGTCAGGGTCGCGGCGTGGGCGAAACCTTCACCGTCCGTAAGATCAGCTTCGGCGTTGGCGTAGAGCGTACCTTCCCGGTACATTCTCCGATCATCGACAAGATCGAAGTTGCTTCCAAGGGCGATGTTCGTCGGGCCAAGCTGTACTACATGCGTGCACGCTTCGGTAAGGCAGCAAAGATCAAGGAAAAGCGCGACTTCAATACCAAAAAGTAGCTCTTTCGGGTGTCGAAATCACCTGGTTCTCCGGCATTGCCGGGGACACCACCAAAACGCCGGTCCGGTTTCCCGGGCTGGCGTTTTGCGCTCTCTGCTCTACTACTGGCAGTACTGATCAGCGGGGTCGTACGAGCGTCGCTGTTCGATATTTACTACATTCCTTCTGGTTCAATGGCCCCATTGTTCAACGAAGGCGACCGAATCGTGGTCTCCAAGCTGAACCTTGACATCGACCGAGGAGACGTTGTCGTCTTTGACGGTCGCGGATCTTTTGCGCCGATCAGTAGTGGCCGGTCAGAGCTCGTTGACGGGATGATGGCGCTAGGACGTTGGACCGGGTTCATCAGCAGCGACACCGTCTATGTGAAGCGCGTTGTCGGCGTCGGAGGGGACACAGTCGCCTGTTGTTCGTCGAAGGGGCACCTGATGGTGAACGGCGCTCCGATGGAAGAGCCATACCTGTTCAGCGGTGATAAGCCGAGCACCGTGGAGTTCGAGGTAGAGGTCCCACAGGGTAGATTGTGGTTGATGGGGGATCACCGATCTGTGTCGGCCGATTCCCGATCCCTTCTCGGTGCTCCCGGCGGTGGAATGGTGCGCGAAGATCACGTCATCGGCCAACCGGGAGCGATCATCTGGCCGTTTTCATCTGCAGGCAAGCTCGAGGGTACTCATTCGACGGCTCCAGATCAGTTGCAGGACCAATAGAGGAAGCAGCGTACATGTCGCAGTCTGTCCCCGGGGAATCCCGGGATGAGCCCCAGCAACTCGGGCAACCGGAGGACAGTGTCTCCGGTCGTCATTCTGCTGACGGACCGAACGACGACGGCGGAAGCCGCGGTTTTACAGGCTGGCTCAAAGAGATCATCACCATCATTGTGATTGCGCTACTGCTGTCATTCCTGATTAAGACATTCTTGTTCCGTGCGTTCTTCATTCCATCCGGATCGATGGAGGACACTCTTCAAATCGATGACCGCATCTTCGTGAACCTTTTGGTTCCGGGACCGTTCGAGCTTGAACGTGGAGATATCGTGGTGTTCCAGGACACCAAGAACTGGTTGCCGCCACAGGAAGTCGCTCCAGATGGTCCTGGGACGTGGCTCCATGAGGCGCTCGTTTTCGTGGGGTTGCAACCGGACGAGTCACAGCAACATCTGGTGAAGCGGATCATAGGTATGCCGGGCGACCGAGTCCGGTGCTGCGATGCGCAGGGTCAACTCACCATCAATGGGGAGCCGATTGATGAGCCGTATATCTATGCGGGCGCTTCGCCGTCGGATATTCCCTTTGATGTGACTGTTCCCGAGGGCAAGATCTGGGTCATGGGAGATCACCGCAACGCTTCTGCCGACTCCCGTGAGCACCGTCAGGGTGAAGGCCAGGGTTTCATCAACATTGACGACGTCGAAGGCAAAGCGGGAGTGATCGCTTGGCCGCTCAATCACATAGGCTTTCTCGGCAGCTACCCGGACGTCTTTGACAACGTTCCGGTCCCTTCAGGTGCGCCAGAAGGATCCCTGGTCCCCTAAATGGTCACGGGCGCACCCACGCTCCGATTTGAGCGTACTTTTTCTCTGCAGGGTCACCGGTACCTGGCAGGCTGTGACGAGGTAGGCCGCGGTGCCCTTGCGGGGCCCGTGAGCGTCGGAATCGTCGTCATCGACCTCTCAGTGGTGCGGGGCCTGAAGGGCGTTCGTGACAGCAAGCTCCTGAGCCGGCCCAACCGCGAAATTCTTGTACCCAAGATCGCCCGCTGGGCGGTCGCTTCTGCCGTCGGGCATGCGTCAGCGGCGGAAATCGATGAGGTCGGATTGATTGCGGCGTTGAGGCGTGCAGGTACGAGGGCGTGGCAGACGGCGGCAGAGACCGTGCGTCCGGATGTCGTACTGCTGGACGGCAATCATGACTGGCTGTCTCCGGCATATCAGGCGTCGTTATTTGAGGAGGAGCCGGTGGGACCTGAGCAGGGTTGCGATTCGCCGGTCTTTACCAGGATCAAGGCCGATATGCACTGCACCTCAGTTGCAGCAGCATCTGTGCTTGCGAAGGTTGAGCGCGATGCCATGATGGAAGATCTGGCTGGAACTTATCCGCACTTTCAGTGGGAGGCCAACAAGGGCTACGCGACGCAATCTCACAGGACTGCAATTGCCACACACGGTGCCTCCGAATATCACCGGAGGAGCTGGCGTCTGGTGCCGGACACGACAGCTGAGCCCTCAACTGTAAACATCGGAGGCCAGAGAGGATGATGGACTTATGAGTGCCGAGGATTTGGAGAACTACGAAACGGACATGGAGCTGCAGCTCTACCGGGAGTATAGGGACGTCGCCAACCTATTCAGTTACGTCGTGGAAACGGAGCGCCGCTTCTATTTAGCGAATCAAGTTGATCTACAGGCAAAATCGGCCGACGGCGAGATCTACTTTGACCTCACTCTTCAAGACGCATGGGTTTGGGATGTCTATCGCAGCGCACGGTTTGTCAAGAGCGTTCGTGTGATCACGTTCAAGGACGTGAACGTTGAGGAATTGGTCAGAAATGATGACCTATCACTTCCAAAGGATGCCGGTTTAGAACTCTGACCCTTCCTCCACAGCGCCTTAGCGGTGAGCGTTTGTCCACATAGCCGTTCCGTGGTGAAAGTAACCCGCACTCCCACCTCCACGCTGGATGTGGAGGTGCTTGATGAAAGCCAAAGATGTACTGGGCAGGCGCGGGGAAACCGTTGCTGCTGATTACCTAACAAATCTGGGTCTGCGGGTCATTGATCGAAACTGGAAGTGTTCTTCCGGCGAGATCGACATCGTTGCCATCGACCGCGGGACGCTTGTCGTCGTGGAAGTCAAAACGCGGTCGAGTCTGAACTACGGTCACCCGTTTGAGGCGATTAACCCAAACAAGCTGGCGAGGCTCTACTCGTTGGCTTCCCAGTGGGCTCGTGCTCATGACCTGCGATTTGCCGGGTTCCGAGTGGACGCTATCGCCATTCTGGACACGGGCGAGGACGCACCGCGGATCGAGCATTTGCGGGCGGTGTCTTGAATGTCGCTGGGTAGAACCTACGCAGTAGCCCTGATGGGGTTGGACGGCTCCCTGATCGAAGTCGAAGCCGATATTGGCCAGTCCCTACCGAATTTCGTCATCCTCGGACTTCCTGATGCCTCACTGAATGAATCTAGAGACAGAATTCGGGCGGCGGCTAAGAACGCCGGCATCCCACTGAGTGCACGCAAGATTACGGTCAACCTCATTCCTGCATCGCTTCCCAAACGGGGCAGCGGGTTTGATCTCGCGATCTTGATGGCAGCGCTGCGGGCCAACGGTGACATCCGCGATACTGGTCCAACGGTCTTTCTATCCGAGGTAGGGCTCGACGGCCGCTTACGGCCTGTCAGAGGAGTTCTTCCGGCTGTCATTGCAGCCGTCGCAGCCGGGCACCTGGACGTAGTGGTTGCCAGAGAGAATTTGGCCGAAGCGGAATTGGTGCCGGGTGTAAGGGTCCTTGGTTTCGCTTCGGTCGCTGCTACCCTGCTGCATTTCGGCGCAAAGCCCAAAAAGCTGATCATGCCCGCCTTGGAGAGGCTCGCACCAGGTGTTGACGTCAGTCGTTCTCTGGGTGAACCGCGGCGGCTCGACATGGCCGACATCGCGGGGCAGGCTGAACCTCGCTTCGCCGTGGAAATCGCAGCTGCGGGCGCACACCATCTTATGATGATGGGACCGCCGGGTGCTGGAAAGACCATGTTGGCGGAGCGGCTGCCGGGGATCCTTCCAGATCTCAGCGACAGCCATGCCATGGAAGCCACCGCCATCCATTCAATCTCGGGTGCTGCTGCCTCTTGCACGGAACTTCTCAGACGACCCCCGTTTGAGAATCCACATCATTCGGCAACACCGGCCGCGATTATCGGTGGAGGATCCGGAATTCCACGACCCGGCGCAGCGTCACGAGCACACCGAGGCGTGCTGTTCCTGGATGAGGCGCCGGAATACGAGCGCCGGGTGCTGGACGCTTTGCGCCAACCCCTGGAAAGTGGATCCCTGGTGCTCCATCGGGCTGTCGGTACGGCGTCGTATCCTGCGCGGTTCCAACTAGTGCTGGCGGCCAACCCTTGCCCCTGCGGGTTAGCCTCGGGCAAAGGAGTGGACTGCACCTGCACGGCGCAGCAACGACGACGATACTTTGGTCGGATCTCTGGGCCCTTGCTCGACAGGGTGGACCTGCAGCTGACTGTTCAACGGGTGTCGATGGCGGATTATTCAACGTCTACTGATGCCGAGTCAACGGCGACTGTGGCTAGCCGGATATCGCAGGCCAGGGCTGCCCAGCGGGAGCGACTGCGTTCATGGGGTCTCTGGACCAACTCCGAAGTGCCTGGAACGCTCCTGAAGAAGGAGCTCAAACTGCCAGAGTCGGTGCTGCGACCGCTCAACGAGGCAATGCGCCGCGAGACAATCACAGCGCGCGGATATGATCGCGTTCTCAAAGTTGCCTGGACCATGGGGGATCTGCGCGGGCTGGCGATGCCTGGTGCAGACGAGATTCTTGAGGCACAGCAATTGCGCCAACAGGTGGTGTCGTCATGACCGGAGCTGTCTCAGAACGGCAATCGCGGGCTGCATTGTCTCGACTTTTCGAACCGTCGGATCTTGTGGGAATGGCTTTGATCAGGGCTGTCGGAGCAATTGATGCCCTGCGCATAGCGACGGCAGAAATATCGACAAGCGCAGCTGTTCAGCAACTGGTGGCGGAGGTCCTTGCCGAGCATGGTCTGACCGGCAGACGTGCGTTGATTTCCGAATCCATGGACCGCTGGCGTCCGCGAGTAACAGACCTTGCGCCACAAAGAGACCTAGAGACAATCCGACGACTCGGTGGCACGCTGCTGATACCAGGTGATGACCTCTGGCCCGCGGCACTGGAGGACCTCCAGCTCAATACTCCTATCGGTTTATGGGCCAGAGGCAACCCAGGAGATGGTCTTCCCAGCCATGAAAAGACCGTTGCCATCGTCGGTTCGCGCGACAGCACTCACTATGGAGCGTCAGTTACTGGAGAGATTGCAGGCGGGCTCGCTGGCAGTGGGTACGCGGTGATGAGCGGCGGAGCCTACGGTATCGACGCACACGCGCACCGGGCGGCCCTGGCCGCTACCGCAATGGAGGTGGCTATTCCCACGGTCGCCGTCATGGCGTGTGGTCTGGATCGCTTCTACCCGGCAGGGAACGAAGATTTACTACGAGCTATCTGCGAGCGGGGCATCATCCTCGCTGAGGTGCCCCCGGGTGTTTCGCCAACCCGGTGGAGGTTCCTGCAGCGGAACAGGATTATCGCGGCGATGAGCGCCGCCACCGTTGTAGTTGAGGCGAGGTGGCGCTCTGGGGCGCTGAATACTGCGCATCATGCTGCATCACTGGGCAGGGCACTCGGAGCCGTTCCCGGACCTGTGCACTCGGCGAATTCAGCAGGCTGCCATCGGCTTCTGCGAGAAGCAGACGCTGTGTGCGTCACGGATGCCTCTGAGGTCAAGGAACTGTGCGGGCCAATGGGGCAGGAATTAGAGGAAACCAGCGTGGCACCGGAAAAGGTGTCGGAACGCGCGGATCATGACGGTCTGTGTGTCGAAGACCTGCTGCTCCTGGACGCCCTACCCATTCGTGTCTTCACGAGTCGCGACAAATTGGCCAACGTATCCGGGTTGAGCCTACAGGGCGTCAGAGTGGGCCTCGCACGATTGGAACTGGCAGCACTGGCAGTACGAAACACGAGCGATGAATGGCGCAAAAACCGTTGAAAGAACAGAAAGTGACACCCTATGAAGACGCACTACTTGATCGACTCGCCCGTGGGCTGCCTGACTTGCGTTGTCAGCGAAGGCGCCTTGACCCGGCTATGGGTCGGTGACAGCGCTCCAGCGGGAACGGACATCGGAGTTGAGGCACCGCTGCGCTGGTTCGACCTCGAGAACCAGTTCACGAACTATTTTTCAGGCAGGTCAACCAGTTTCGACGTGGAGACGCACATAACGGGAACAACCTTCCAACAACGTGTTTGGGCTCATGTGCAGAGCATTCCCTACGGCGAGCAACAAACGTATCGTCAGGTAGCGGAGGCTCTTGGAGATCCATACCGGGCTCGTGCTGTTGGTCAGGCGATAGCAACCCATCCCATCCCCATCATCTTCCCTGGCCACAGGGTTGTTCGTGCTGGCAGCGATCCGTATGCGTCTACCGAAAAAATGTTCGCCAAAAAGCGCTTGCTGCAACTCGAATGGCACTACACCTCTGGCGGCTCTCACGACGTCGTCGGAGCAGAGTGGCTCGCGTGCAGCGAGTCGGCTTGAGCGCGTGCTCAGGTAGGCGCAGAGTAGTCACATGACAGCAGAGGCGGGGCAACAGGGGCAGACCCGGTTGCCGAAGGAGTTCAGACACGCAATAGAAGGGTTCCTGCGGTACCTCGCCGCTGAGCGGGGTCGTTCCGTCAATACGTGCAGAGCCTATGAATCTGATCTCACATCGTTGCTACTTCATTGTTCTGCTGGTGGTGCCAACGAGCTGGAAGACATATCTCTGAATATGCTCAGGGGCTGGCTGGGAGCACTCAACACCAGGGGTCAAGCGAGATCAACCCTTGCCCGAAGGGCGGCTGCGGCCCGCAGTTTCGCCACGTGGGCCGTTCGTGAAGAGCTCATATCCGGCAACCCGGCTTTGAGGCTTCGGGCCCCCAAGCGAGAGCAGACGTTGCCGCACGTCCTTGCCCACGCTCAGCTGTCGACGCTGTTCGAGACTTTGGAAAGCGAAGCAGCCTCTGGTGATCCGATCGCCGTGAGAAATAGAGCCTTCCTGGAACTTCTCTACGCAACTGGCATCAGGGTAGGAGAGCTCACAGGACTCGATGTGGACGACCTCGACCACGACAGGCGGATGGTCAAGGTACTCGGCAAAGGCAACAAAGAAAGGTTTGTTCCCTTCGGGGTGCCTGCAGCCACTGCCGTTGATGACTGGTTGCGCCGCGGCCGTCCAGTGATTGCACATGAGCACAGCGGAGCCGCACTGTTTCTGGGCAGGCGGGGCAAGAGAGTGGATCAGAGACAAGTCCGAGCTGTTGTAGCCGCTCTATTCGGAGCTTTGCCGGACACATCAGCGAGCGGACCCCATGCCCTCCGCCATACAGCCGCCACTCATCTCCTCGATGGTGGTGCCGATCTACGGGGAGTTCAGGAACTGCTGGGACATAGCTCGCTGGCAACAACCCAGATCTACACGCATGTGTCAGTCGACCGACTTCGCACAACGTATCAGCAGGCACATCCCCGAGCTTAAGCGATTTTACGCATGATATGCCTTTCTGTAGGCGCTCGCCTCTCCAGTAGCACAAACGTGATATTTGAGGCACAATGGACCCTAGCTGATGCAACGCATCCACGCTGAAGGTCGTTGGGGAAGACGTACCTACAGCTATGGAGGATGTAATGACTGTTGTGATGGCTCGTGGAGTGCTGTACATACATTCAGCACCCTCGGCATTGTGCCCACATATCGAGTGGGCGATTGGGTCCGTCGTGGATAAACGGACGGACCTTGAGTGGTGTCCGCAGCCCGCTGCGCCCGGAATGTTCCGTGCGGAGCTTTCGTGGGTTGGACCTCAGGGTACGGGCGCTCTATTTGCGTCGTCCCTGCGGGGGTGGGCACATCTTAGATACGAGATCACTGAGGAACAAAGCCCAGGGTCTGACGGCGGTCGCTGGTCACATACGCCGGAACTCGGTATTTTCCATGCAACAACCGATGTCCACGGGAACATCATGATCTCCGAGGACCGTATCCGATACGCATACGAGGCAGGCGCCGGCGACCCTGCGGCTGTCTACCACGAACTCAGCCTTGCTCTTGGTGAAGCGTGGGATGAGGAGTTAGAGCCGTTCCGACACGCAGGCGAGGGCGCGCCCGTTAGATGGCTACACCAAGTGGGCTAGAGAATCAGCGTCGCGGATGAACTTCGACAAATCCTTTAAAGAAAGAAAAGTGGGGCGGGGGCGGGGGGGGCCCGCGGGGCGATGTTTGTTGATAATTTGTTTGACACGTGAAAAGC
>JBBPYK010000010.1:0-3523 GCA_038199985.1 Actinomycetales bacterium
AACCGATCTGTCTAACCTATGGGTTGGGCTGGAAGGATGTTCACCGTGACAAAGCCGTATCCCAAGGAGTTCCGCGATGACGTGGTCTGTGTCGCGAGGAGCGGTGAGCCCGGTGTCGAGCTCTCCCAGATCGCCGAGGACTTCGGAGTCCACTTCACGACCCTGTACTCGTGGATGAGGAAGGCCGATATCGAGGACGGTGATCGCCCCGGTACCACTGCAGTGCAGTCTGCGGAGTTGCGTGAAGCCAGGAAGCGGATCCGTCTCCTGGAGCAGGAGAACGAAGTTCTGCGCCGTGCTGCGGCGTATCTCTCTCAGGCCAACTTGCCGGGAAAATGATGTACCCGCTCGTCCGCGAGTTGGCCGTAGACGGTATTCCCGTGACGGTGACGTGTCGGGTACTCAAGATCGCTCGTCAGCCCTACTACCGGTGGCTCGCGAACCCGATCACGACGGCTGAACTCGACAGGGCCTACCGCGCCAACGCCTTGTTCGACGCCCACCGTGACGATCCCGAGTTCGGCTACCGACTCCTGATGGATGAAGCCCGCGACGGCGGCCAACCCATGGCAGCCCGGACCGCGTGGCGGATCTGCTCCCAGAACCGCTGGTGGTCAGCGTTTGGGAAGAAGCGTGGCGAGAACGGGAAGAAGCCTGGGCCGCGGGTGCACGGTGATTTGTGCGCCGTCGTCGATAGGCACGGCGTGTCCAGGCACGTATTCGCCACCGATGCCGCTAACGCGCTGTGGATCGGCGACATCACCGGGCACTGGACCCCTTGGATTCCAGCCATCGTCGCAACACCCTGACGTGAGAGGCGTGTGGGATGGCGGGACGACCGAGAGGGAAAGACAATGTGCAGTACATGGCCAAGGAACGGGAAGAGTTTTTCCGACGGCTGGATCGTGGGGGCACGATCCGTGCCGTGGCGGCCGAACTCGGACTAGGTGTCGACTCGTGTTACCGCTGGCGGCGCGAGGCCGGTGTCTCCACCACCCGGGGAAAGAGCCGGACCTACACGGCCGAGGACAAGGCAGAGTTCTTCCGGCGCCTGGCGCTCTCGGGCAACGTGTCGAAAGTCGCCAACGAACTCGGCTTCGTCAGGGTCACGTGTTACAAATGGGCGCATCAGGCCGGAATCTTCACCGGGAAAGACACTCGCGCTCAACGGGCGAAGTTCACACGCCTTCGATCCGAGGGCATCAGCCGGGCTGAAGCAGCCAAACAGGTCGGTACCGACAAACGCTCCGCGCAGGACTGGGACAAGGGCATCCGGCAAGTCCCTGGTGGGCGGCGACATCCCGATGGACGGATGGTCCTCTACCGACAGGCAGCGATACTGGCGGCTGTGAAGAAGCCCCGTGACGTGTACTCCAGAGGCGACGCGGTCGACCTGGCCCGCCTTGAGGCGCCGATAGATCCCCGTTTCCTGAGTCTGGCCGAGCGTGAGCAGATCCACGATCTGCGCGGCCGTGGCGAATCGATCAGAGCAGTCGCGAAATCCTTGGGACGCAGCCCGTCAACGATCAGCCGGGAACTGAAACGCAACACCACCACCACGCTTGGATATCTGCCTTACGCGGCGCATCGTCTCGCTGCCTCCCGCCGGCCGAGGAAGCGCGCCCGCAAACTCGTCTCCGATGGCGGGTTGCGCACCTACGTCGGGGAGAAACTCCAAAGACGGTGGTCACCGGAGCAGATCGCTCACCGGTTGGTGAAAGACTTCCCCGATGATCAACGGATGCGGGTGAGTGCGGAAACGATCTACCAGGCGATCTACATCCAAGGTCGTGGCGCCCTGAAACGTGAGATCGCAGCAGCGATGCGTCGTGGTCGAACCACCAGGAAACCCCGACGCGATCCCGCACAGAGGACGAGCCGCTTCGTCGATCCGATGATCTCCATCACCAAACGCCCCGCCGAAGCTGAGGATCGTGCTGTCCCTGGACATTGGGAGGGAGATTTAATCGTCGGCACGATGAGCCGATCAGCGATCGGAACTCTCGTGGAACGCGCCAGCAGGTTCGTCGCTCTCGTGCATCTTCCCCATGATCACACCGCCGAGACAGTACGAGACGGCCTAGTGAAAACAGTCAGTGGGCTACCGACGGCGCTGCGACAATCACTGACCTGGGACCAAGGCGCCGAGATGTCTGGACACGTCGCGTTCCACGTCGCCACAGACATGGCCGTGTACTTCTGCGATCCCGGCAGCCCCTGGCAGCGCGGCAGCAACGAGAACACCAACGGGCTACTGCGACAGTACTTCGCCAAAGGAACCGACCTCTCCCGGCACACACCAGAGGAACTCCAACGCGTCGCCCTCGAACTCAACACACGCCCGCGAAAAACACTCAACTGGGATACCCCTGCCGAGCGGCTCCATGCTTTACTGGCAGTCAGTTGAGACACCGGTGTTGCGACGATGGCTGGAATCCAAGCCGGTGAGGGTTGGTTGCATCTGTGCGCAGGTACGTGATGCGTATTCCCGCAGGGTGCTCGGGTGGGCGGTGGGCCAGCGTCAAGACGTTGAGCTGGTGGAGCGTGTGCTGCAGATGGCCTCACACGTTGGGCGGCCAGCTCAGCGGCCGCATGGTGTTGTGTGCCGATCGCGGAGCCCAAGTGCACACAAGTGCCCAGCTTCACCGCGCTGCCAAGGAGCCCGGTGGATTGAGGCTCAGTGCGTGGCGCACATTCGTGCAAAAACTTGGGTGGGTCAGTGCAACTATGAACAATATCTACTTAGGATGTCCGGGCGCTTACAGATAGGTCCTTCTGATGGCATCCTGACTTTGCAGACATCGCTGTCTATCTTGAGTCTTCCTGAAGGGTGCTACCTGTATGAGTCTTGCTCCCTCACCACACCTTACCCACAACGAGGCAGGGTCAGGCAGCCGCCGATGTCGTGCAACGAAAACCTGAGGATCCGTGTCTTGTTGGGCCCCATCTTGCGCAGTCTGGACGGCTGGGTCCGCAAGAACCACGCCTCTCCGCACGGTTCATAGGTCGGCGTGCTTAGTGTTCCACCGGTCTTCACCACTTTGGTACACATTCAGGAAAGGAATCGATTGCAAATAAGTTATACGAACTCTCGTTAAGCATTCTGAACGAGCTCCGTCATGAAGCTGGCGCTGGATAGATGTTGACAGGAGAAGTTTCGCTGTAAAAAAGTTACAACAACCGTTACCACCTCACAGAAGAGGAAGTGTCTTATGCGTTTTCCCTTATCATCCCGAAGTCCAGAGCGGGGTACTCGACCCCAGTTCCGGCACGTTCTCACCGCTATCAGCGTCGCAGTCCTCGCGGCGGGCATGGCCGTTCCGACGGCTGTCGCCTACGAGTCACCGAGCCCGTCGAAGAGCATGACGCTCACCCCGTCCCCAGCCCAGACCATGACGCTCAACCCCTCCGCGACCGGCTCACCGACGGCATCGCAGAGCATGACGCTGACCCCCTCCGCGACCGGCTCACCGACGGCATCGCAGAGCATGACGCTGACCCCCTCCGCGACCGGCTCACCGAC
>JBBPYK010000011.1:0-6860 GCA_038199985.1 Actinomycetales bacterium
CATCACACCAAGGGCACGAGAAAGTACACTCTGGACTCCTTATCTACACAAGGCATTTCCACGCGGAACAGCCCGGGCCGATGTCGCAAAGTTTCTGGAGTCCGCGGTCAGCCTACGAAACCGGCTGGCCCACCTCGAACCCGTCGCCAGCGCCTCAACCAGCGTCACGAGCCGTCTGGCAGATATGAATTCTCTTTTCATGCTCGTTTCACCAGAAGTCCATGACTGGATCACGGAGATCAGCGACGTTACCGAAATCATCAACCACGCGCCCGTCACCGGACTGATATCCACGAGCATCACGCGAACCCCATAGAACGGGCGGATAAATACTGTTCAGCGTGAAAGTTCCATCGCACCCGCAGATTCCAGTTGCACCAATGGCAAACATTGGTTGCTGTCCCGTTCAGGGTCGCCCCGCGGCACAGGCCCAGCACGGACCCGCCAACGGTGCCGCACTGGTTTCAGTGAACCGTGTGCTGACTGTCGCGCAGGACACGTGTCGCGATTTCGAGAACTCCGACTCCTGCACTGAAGGTAAGGATGTTTCCATATAGGCAACACGTGCTAATGTTGCCTATATGGAAACAGGAGACTCGTGGACCAAGCCCACCCCTGAGGAAGCTCGTGAGCTCCTCGCTAGCGCTAACACCGAGGAACACTCCACGGTTAATCGCCCGGTGCCTATTTGGTATTACCCCGTTATCGCGTTGGTTCTTTTCGCTATTTCTTCCTTTAACTCCATTGACGAACCTGCCGGTTTCATCCGAGTCGTTACCGTGGTGTTGGTACTGGGCTTGGCATGTAGCATCTCCGCTTTGGTTTGGAGGTTCAGTGTAAATCAGCCCGGTTATAGGGGAATCCATGTTCCTTGGGGCCCGACTATCGCGATAACGCTCGTTGCAGCGTGTTTCCCGATCGCGGCAATCGCTCTGGACGATGTATTGGGATCGTGGGTCTGGATTGCAGCAGGTGCAGCACTTGCCGTCTTGGTGCTGGCCACCGGTGTTCCTTATCAGCGCAAGAGCCGTAATGACTGAAGCGCAATTTGACCCACTCATCCATTCGCCGCAAAAGCTGAGGATCTGCGCGATGCTCTCCCAAGCCGAAGGCATCGAGTTCAGTGAGATCCAGAACCGCACTGGTCTATCAAAGTCGGCGTTGAGCAAACACCTGACTCAGCTGATCGACGTCGGCCATCTCAAAGATGAGCAATTCGTTAGATCAGGCAGTTCACGTCTCATGCTGTCTCTGACCAGCCAGGGACGGGCAGCCTATGCCGGCCATCGAAAAGCCCTCGAGGAGATTCTTCTGGTTGAAAACACAGCCCCGTCGCCCATGACTCGCTGACCCCCTTCATCCCACCTGAATACATCCCGTGTCCAAAGGATCGAGAGACTAACTTTGCTCTGCAATTCGCTAGTCGGCAGGCAGATGCGAGTACCTGTCCTCACAGGGATGCCACGTAGCCGGCGCACAGACCCAGCGTTCGAACGCATGCCGTCTACCGTTCCGTTTGCGGGCGCGGCACCTCGAGCGGCTTCACAGCTTTCTGTGCCCGCATGCTGCCATTCAGGCGGTGAGCAATGCGAGCGGGATGACCGCCACGCCATCTTGTCGACGATAGGCGTGGGTGCCGGTGTTGATGACGACGAGGTCGACGATTTGGTCGGGGAGTGACTCCTTTAGCCAGAGAAGGTGACGAACGTCGTGGTCGGTGATCGAGGACTTTAGCTTCACTTCGAACCCCACGGCTTCTGCGTGCCCTCGGTGGAGAATGAAGTCAATCTCGCGCCGGCCATCATGGTCGCGGAAGTGGGACACCCGCGCATCGTTTGCCGCTGCGTAGGTCTGGAGGCTGAGAGCTACGAGTGCTTCGAAGAAATCGCCGAGGCGTGTTCGGTCTCCATTGTTGGTCGTGGGCTCAGCGGCAGACATCAGTTTGACCTCGTTGAGGTTAAGTAGTCGCGCGGAGAGTGCCGGGTCAGCAAGAAAGTGCTTCGGTGCGAGGGCCGCTCGTGCCAGGAGCTTCTGCCTGGGTGACCAGGCATCGACTTGGTCGAGCAGATATAGGCTGCTGAGAACGTCGCGGTAGGCGATCGACGTTTTTTTCGTCGGTCCTGTTGGTTCTCCTGGGTCGAGACTGGCGCCGATCTTCGCAAACGTGGTTGCGGAGGCGGTGGCCGAGGCATACCCTCGCAGCCAACCCCGCAGAAGTTCCGGCCGCCGGATGCGGTGTCCCTGTTCGGTGAAGTCGTGAGTGATGACACGCTCGATGTAATCATCCAGCCAAACTCCACGGGCTCGATCACTCATCTGCCGAGCCTGCGGGAAGCCCGAAGCAACGATTTCGCGGACATAGTCGCGCAGTTCGACGTCGCTGGAACCGCGGATGTCCGGGGTGGTTGCACTGAGCAGATCGCGGACCCGGACGGTGGGCGTTGCCAAGTTACGTTCCGCGATGGAGAGGGGCCGCATCCGGAATCTGATGATACGGCCGGCGCCGGAGTGGAGGTGGGCGCCCACGGGTGCAGCGCTGCCAGCCAGGATGAATCGTTCGCCGGTCGAGTCACTGTCGACGAGGCGGCGGACACGGTCCCAGACCTCGGGGACATTTTGCCACTCATCAATGAGGACGGGAGTGTCCACCCTGCTCAGATACTTGGGATCCGCTTGGATTAGCTGCCGCATTTCAGGGAGGTCCAAGTCGAGAATTGTCTTCGCCCGCTCCCTCCCAGTGGAGGTCTTACCGATCGCGCGAGCGCCATCAATGGAGATTGCAGCGAACGAAGGGAAGAGCTCATCGATTGAGTCATCAATGATCCGTCTCATGTACCCATTCATTGTGATGATTCTCCCGCACCTCTTGATTAGAACACTATATTGAGTGCTTCTAGGCTACCGTTTTGAGCATTACTAGTCTACCTTATTGAGTGGTTTCGCTCTACCGTTCTGAGGGGTACGGGTTCACCGCGTGCGGGTACCGCAGCAGGTTCGGCTTTCGGGCTCATCCACGCGATCGGCAACGTCTTACCCCTTGTCGGCCGGTACGCTGGGATCGTGCGCAGTACTTGGGATGTTGGCGAGACCGGTGTGATGTGTTTGCCGTCGGGCCGATTACTGCGCGGCCGTGGCCTTCGCCAACCGTTCCCCATTGGCGCTACCCCCGACTTCGCGCTCTACCTTCTGGGACAGAGACCGGCACCAGTCGAAGGGGAAGCACGATGGGTTCCATGGTCCGACTTTCGGTTGCCAAGAGACCGCGGTGGCGCACGGGACGCGCTGCGTGAAGCATGGCTTCGCTCGGAGAATGAGAGAGTCTAAATCGCCTGCGATGGCGGTCACAGGAGCACGGGCACTGTGCTGGCGTACATGGCTGTGCTCGACGGCTTACCAGCTGACAAGGCAGTGAAGTTCGTCCGCGAGCATTACAACCCACGCGCGGTCGAGACGCCATGGCAACGCCGGTACGTCTCGCACTTCACCGCGGACTGACCCACCTGGCGACCGTCAAGAGCCCGCTGTCCCGCTGACCCTTTCCGCCTACGGGCTTGAGTTCGCAGCGCAAACGACTGTGGACAACCAATGTAGTCGCCTTCGGACAATGACACTTCCGGGGACGTTTTTACCTGTCGTCGCCTGCCACCGAGATGGATGATTTCCAATATCGGGCTCCCGCTGCAAAAGCCAAGAAGATGAACCCCAACGCTCCAATGATCCAGATGTTGCCCTGACCGTCCGAACTGAACAGTGACGGGACAAGCAGGATGAGCACTGCACAAGACAATCCCATCCCTATGATGCACGTCACCATCAACGAGCTCTTCTTCACCACATCTCCTAACTTTCTACAAATGCGAAGCTGCCTGACAGGCACTTTCGAGGCACCAATGACACCAGCCTAGGCAGCGACTGGGGAGTTATTCAAGGAGCCGCGTGTCATGCGACTTATGGGCGTTCGGTGCTATAGATCAGGTCGAACCGTTCAACCAAGTCCTGCAGTTCTTGATGGGTGCCCGCGAGGGGTTCCGCTTCGGAACATTGGCGCCACAAAGTCTCGAAACCTCAGGTTCGAGCCCAGTGGCCCTGACTGGCGAGCGGCTACCGGGCGGCTCTCGATCGCGTTCAGCTCGGCCGCACCGAACCACACACGACGAGTGGTCGGGCGCTAGCTAGCCGGGCCGTATCCGAACTCGCGGAGCTCTTGCAAGCAACGGCAGGCCACCACGATCTTCCTCGCCCACTCGAGCGCATCGTTGCGAGTCGGCAGCTCCAGCACGGTTAACCCGCCCCTAAGTTCGCTGCCCGGGTAGATTTCGGTGCTCACCGATCCGTCGGCAGAAACCAGCACAGGATCGATTTCCTCCTCGATGTCTCCGCCGAATATGTAGACGCCGGCAGCCTTCGCCTCCTCGATCACGGCGTGAGATTCGGTGGAGACGATGGGGAATTCCTCGTCTGTGAGCACCATGGCTTCGCTCGGGAAGGAGATGAGGCATTTGGTCATGTCTCGATGGTGCCCGACGGGCGGGCCAGAAAGCAACGGTTGTGAATCCTCGCTTAGGCTATTAGTCCTGGGCTCTCCCCTGTAAAGCATCACGAGCGGGAAGTCTCGAATCAGCCATTTTGCATTCAACGGACCAGTCTGGCGACCCGTTTATGGGACGGCGCCAGATTCTTATAAGAAACGCCCGCTACGGCAACTGTTAGCACAATCGTCAGGCTCTACTGAACTGTGCGACAGCAAAGCCTTCCAAGCGCCACGGGATTGCACGGTTTACGTGGCTGCTCGCCCGCTACCCGGCGGCGCGCAATCGTTCCGGCTAGTAGGTGGAGGCATCTTGTACAGCTGGTCTGGAGTCCCGCTCGAGAACCCCGAATACACGGGACCGTTCTACACGCTCCGGTAAGGATCCATCCCGAAGCGCTGCACGGGTTGCCGGCTTCTTGAGTTCTTCCCGCACAAATGGACTTCGGGCCTTCATGGCCCCGTCACCGAGGAGAGGATCACCATGGCCAAGAGCCGCAAGCAAGCCAAGCGCACGTTCGCGCTTCCAATAGAAATTGTGGTCCGGAGGGTCGCATTCGCATCCTCTGACGAAGCGGGCACCCACCAGGACCAGAAGGCGCGAACGCACCGCACTGGAGCCACCAACCGCATCGGTAGCCGTTCGTCCCGCACGCGTGCAGCTATTCGCAACGCGGGATGATGAAGCGAGCGATCCAGCGGAATGTAACACTCGGATGCCCGCTCAGCCGCTTCTTCCCCTGGTGACAAGCCGGAGAATCCCTTTTCGGACGAACTGCTGATGCGGCGCGAGCTTACTCGTGACCAGGCTCAGCGCACGGGAATCTTCTGGCAACGCCTCGAGGACTGCAGACTGGACAGTACTGGTTCTCCCGTCTCTGAGAGTGATCCTCGCATCGTCCGCTTCCGAGGCGCAGCTCACCGCGCTCTTGGCAGATTTGAGTCCTGCAATGAAGACTTTGGAGCCGTCTGTGGTGTCCAACTTTTCGTATTCTCTGGCATAGCCTAGAACGCTGAATGTACATGCGATGACCGCACGATTGATGGAGCTGTCTGGAGTGAGTGCCTCGAGCCGTACCCGGGGGCTTCTTCTTCGACCTTGTCGATGAGGGCACCTTGGGAAGACCAGGCCAGCGTTAGCGACAAGTCCAGATCCCATTCAACCCGTTCAGGCGGCCGAGCAATTCGGACGGACTCGCCTGGTTTGAGGAAGAGCATCCCCGCGCTCTCTTTGACAGCCGCGGCGTCGAACGATGGCGCTCGTGTCGCGTCCAGAACGTTGGCGCTGCGCTTGAAATCTGATAGCTCACCCTGCATGACACCAGGCAGCACCCACACAGCATCGGTGTTGTTCCGAAGCCACGTGTTGGCAGACCCATTCGCACTGGTGCTCTGACACACATCCCATTAGGCGAGGTAGGGGATCTCAGCAACGTTCGTGGTGACAACATCCAAGCCGTATTCTTCCCCCTCGTATACGCAAATATCTTGCCGGCTCAGAATTGACGACGGAGTCACGGTTTCATATACGGATGATGGAGTTGGGGTCTCATAAATGGTGGAAGGGGTCGGGGCCTCGTACGTCGGCGATGGAGTCAGCGTAAATTTCGGCGCCTCGCCACCGCCGCAAGCGCTCAACAGAAGGGCGAGGACGAAAGCCATTTGCCGGCGTAGAGGAACAGTTTGTGCCTGAAGTTGCGCAAAGGGAATAGCAAGGACCACTCGACCTTCGCCATGATCGGTGGACGTCTTCGACATGGGAAAGCCCCGCCGGTCTCAGGGATCGGCGGGGCTCGTCATGGAGTCGGGAGTGGCTAGACGGCGACCAACTGGCTGCGCACGTCGCGGGCGAGCGACTAGGCGTCCTTCAGCTTGGCCAGGCCGGAGATGCACAGTCTTCATCGGCGGGTTCGACGCTGACGATTCTGGTGTTATCGAACCGGTCGGTGCTCGTCATACAGGGGTTCGAAGTATGCTGGGCCGAGCAGGACCATGCTCGCGGAGCTTGGAGATCAGCGAAGAGATATGCTTCTTGGCCATCGCCTGGGCGGGTGTCAGCAACGGGTGACGGGTTAGAATCGGGCGGGAGGCGATGAGTGTGAAGATGGATGAGGTCACGATCGGGTCCTACCCACGGGATGATGTCTTCAATTCCTGGGTGAAGGACGGACGGGTCAGACCCGAATCCGCGAGTAAGCATCTGAATTAAAGGTGTGTTTAAGCCGAACAAGTGCTCTTTGACTTGGGATAATTAAGGTATCGAAGCCTAAAATCACCAAGCAGAAAAGGACACTTGTTCAGTGGCAATCCTACGCGGCAAAAAGAAGACCCC
>JBBPYK010000012.1:0-18873 GCA_038199985.1 Actinomycetales bacterium
AATGTTCCCGCCTTTCTGAGTCCACAGGGCTTGATTGACGCGTTTCTGCGGGTATCTGAGCTCTTGGAAGGAGGCGGCTTGTTGGTGGTTGGGACTACTGCAAACGTGAGAGGTGGGCCAACTGATCAAGACAAAGCGGTGGCGCCAGCCGGTCTGACCCTCATTGGCCGCTACTCCGATTGGCACCTGAGCCCGTTCACAGTGGACAACCCCTGGTCTGTCAGCGTTTATGCGAACCAGGGTAAGCGGGCTATACCGCAAGGCCCTGACGGCGTTTTCATTCTCAACCGGGACATCATCCTCGATGGGACAGGAACCTCAGATTAGGTAGCCCCGCCATCAACGGGTAAACAGAGAATATGCCATCGCCACTGACGCCGGAGCTTAAAGCAGCCATCAAAAAGGGATACGCCGAGCGCGACCGAGAGAATATGCAGCCAACGATCGAGTACTTCCACGAGTTGCTGGACGCCAACCCGGACAATCCCGTGGTCTTGTATGAGGTCGCTGGTGCGTACGACACCGACGGGCAGGAAGAGCGTGCCTGCGGCTACTACGAACAGGCCCTCGACGGTGGGCTCGACGGCGACGTACTGCGCCGCTGCCTGTTGCAGTACGGGAGCACGTTGCGCAATGTGGATCGACATGAGCAGTCTCTAGCGGCGCTCCAACGGGCACGGGCGGAGTTTCCGGAGTCCGACTCTGTGCGTCTGTTCCTGGCACTGTCCTTGCACTCTGCCTCACGAAGCAACGCTGCCGTAGCCGAGCTTCTCGAACTTGCTGCTGACAGCATTCGAACCCCTGACGTGGCGCGCTACGAGGTAGCGCTTCGCGGATATGCCGCCGACCTGACCGAGGTCGATCATAAGAAGGATGGAGGGACTCGATGAGTTTATTCTGGCCCGCGCTTATCTTCGGTGTCGTATACGTAGCGGTGGGACTCTGGGTCCTCGCTAATCGCTCAAGGGCTAGAGAATATGTCGAGTCGAGGTTCCGCAGAGCGGCGCCGGGTAGAGTTTCCGATACAAAGTCTCCTCCGCTGTGGGTTATTCCGGTGCTGGGCGTCTCGACCGTCGCCGTTGGAATAGTGGCAATCGTCCTAGGCCTAACCATGGGCTAGTCAAGGTGAGCACTAGCGTCACTATTTCGCGATGGAAGAAGCGACGGAGCTCTCGATAAGCTCGGCTATTCCCCGACGGACCCGTCTATCGCCTCGCGGAGTAGATCGGCGTGACCGTTGTGGCGGGCTGTTTCCTCGACCATGTGGGTCAGTATCCAGCGCAGGTTCCACTGTTCACCGTCATGGTTGACGCCCACGGACAGATCATCGAGGTTTGCTGTGGCTAGTGACTGGCGGGTCCGCTCGCACGCGGCCCGGTAGAGGGCGCGCAGCGCATCGGGGTCGTCATGTACGGCGCTGTGGAGGTCCCAGTCCGGGTCATCCTCCCAGGGCGCGCTTGCCCACGGATCCGGCTGAGGATTACCCAGGAAGCGGACCTGAATCCAGTGGTCCTCCACATTTGCCAGGTGCTTGAGTAGCCCTGCCAGGGTCAGGGACGACGTCGGCAGTGGCTGGCGCAGTTGATCGGCGGTCAAACCTTCGGCTTTGTGGAGCAAAGTCACTCGATGATAATCGAGAAACTGTTCCAAGATGGCTCGTTCATTACCGGTGGGATCGGGATCGTGGCGTTCCATAATCGTAAGTCTCTCACGCAGTCGGTACGTATTGGCTTGAGTGAACAGGGTGGCTAATGAGCCAACGGTTAGAGCGGTAACCCTTCTCGGCATAAGCTTGTGGGGTGTCTTCTGTCAGCCCTGAAACGTCATTGCACGCAGTCTGGAAACCGGTTCTGCTTCGCGCCGCTGTCGCGGCCGTTTTCGGTGCGCTCACCATCTTTTGGCAGGATCCTTCGCTGGCTGTCCTCGCAGTGGCGGGGGGTCTGTATTTTCTTTTCACCGGCGCAGCAATCTGGATCATGAGTCGCGGGCGTTCACTTGCCTTGGCCCGCCGTCTGCTCATCGTAGAAGCCGGACTCTTTGTGACTGGCGCAGTATTGGCGTTCATCATCCCCACGGCCGTTGGCTTCACTGTGGCGGCGGTTATTGCGTTGGGCGGGTCCGGCGTCGTCGAACTGGTGCTGTGGGCCAAGCTGCGGAAGCAGTTGGTGGTCGCCCGTGATTGGCTGGTGACCGGCGTCGTCGGTGTGGGAACGGCACTGTTCCTCCCGTTGTTCGTTCAGCTGCAAGCGCATGCGCTGCTTGGCGTGGTGGGCGGTGCGGCGGTCGTTATCGCTGTGTTCTTGCTGATTGCGGGGCTGACGTATCGGCACGAGGCGCCGACCCGACCTGTGAAGGCGTAAACTTGAACTAGACCTTGTTCTACGAGCGGTAGAACGTGGGTATGGCGTCAGTCGAGGAGGAACACAGTGACCAAGAGTGCACCCGGCAATCCGCAAGAGCGGAGTTCGGTCAAAGCACCCCTGATCTTCTCGGTGGTGCTTGCAGCTATAGCTGGAATTGCCACGATGATTTTTGCCACGGGCGGAGGGTCCAGGGAGCTTCGCTGGGACTTGGGCTTCACGGCCGCGGGGGTCGCGTTCATCGTCTCGTTGGTCTTCTCGGCCATGTTGATGATGACGGAAAAGCCCAATGAGGAATCTCTGGGCCAAGGTACGGGCATTAACCGAAGCTCGGCAAAGATCCCTGGCGGCGCTGGTTCGATCGGCCGCGACGGAAAGCCCGTGAAGCGCCCGGGTTCGAAAAACCCCGAGAAGTAGTTCCTACTTTTTCAGGTGGTGCAGCACGTAGCCGTAGGTCAGGCGGGTCCGTCCAGGATGTGCTTCTAGCCAGGGGTCGGCGACGTCGGCCGGGAACTCCAGATGCAGAACGTCTCGCAGGTCTTTCTCTGAGTCAAACGTCCAGCTGCTCATCACTTCGGTTCGGTCCGCGCCGTTTCCGGCCCACCACTCGTTGATGAATCGTTCCTCGCCCTGGCCGGCGATTGCCCATGGGCTTTTCGCCAGCAGGTCCGCGAATTCGCCGTTGTGGTGATCGTTGTCGATCACCACAAAGGTTCCGCCGGGCTTCAGTACCCGAAGGACTTCTTTTAGCCCTGCGGTGCAGTCGTTGTTCACCATTGGGAAGAAGTAGGCGAACCGGGCGTGGACGACATCAACACTGTCATCCAGCAGTGGAATGTGTTCCGCGGAACCGGAAAGTACTCGTGCGGCTGGCGTCCGGGACTCTGCCTTCGGCAGGAGGTCTGGATCAGGTTCGACGCCGATGGTCTCAGCAGCGTCCTCGGCGTACCGGGGGAGCCAGAAGCCTGAGCCACAGCCAAGGTCGAGGATGGTTTTACCCTCCCAGGGCGCTACCTGCTGCAGCGCATCCCAGACGGTGCCTTCGCGGTCCAGCGCAAGGTTCTCCACCTCGTAGAGCTTCGGGTTCTCACCCTGGTTTGGTGCTTTTACGAAGTCGGTCAGTTCGGTCTGGTTCGTCATTCGGGGACCCTCTGTTTGGTGAGCGCGTTGGCCTTGCGAGCACGGTATGCCTTGACGTGCTCGCGGTTGGCGCAGTTGCCTATGTCACAGTACCGTTTGGAGCGGTTTCGTGTGAGGTCGACGACGACGGCGCTGCAATCCTCGGCCGCGCAGATTCGCAGACGTTCCAGCTCTTGTGTCCGGATGACGTCCACGAGGGCCATGGCCGCTTCGGTGGCCATGCGCATTTCCAGCGGTGCTTCTGGTGTTGTGGCGTGTAGGTGCCAGTCCCAGTCGTGGTGTTTGACGAGTTGGGGGAGTGCCTTGGATTCGCGCAGGATCCGGTTGACGTGTTCAACGGCTTCAGCTTCGGGGGCGGACCAGATTTCTTCGAGTTGAGTGCGCAGGCGCTGGACTGCGTGGAGCTCCTTGTTGTCGTGGGTGCGGGATCCGGTGAACTTTTCGGCTTCCAGGAACCGATCGAGATCCTGGTGGGTGAGCAGTTTGTCCGGTTCCTCCTTGCCTGTGTTGATCAGTGCCACCACGGACCCGAGGGCAACGTCGGTGTCATTGGCAAACATGGCTTTGACTCCTGACTTGTCGACGGTCTAATGTCATTACCATCAGCATACTTTACCCCTGACATCATTCTTGTGCTCGGGGCCGAAAGGAGGAAGCACGTGCAACAAAACCGCTCAGTTTCGGTCTCAGGACTCTGGTTCGCCCTGGCCTCTGCAGCCACCTTCGGTGTTTCCGGCCCATTCGCCAAATCACTGCTGGATATTGGGTGGAGCCCGGGGGCGGCCGTCGGTGTCCGTATTGCGGGAGCCGCCGTCGTTCTTTTGATCCCCGTGGCACTGCAGCTGCGTGGCCGGTGGGGTGTCCTGCGCCGTAACTGGGTCAGCCTGACCATCTACGGCATCATGGCGATTGCCCTGTGCCAGTTCTTCTACTTCAGTGCCGTTCAGCGCATGTCGGTTGGGGTGTCTCTGATGCTCGAATATCTGGCCCCTGTGATGGTGGTCGGCTGGCTGTGGTTTCGTTCCCGACAGGCGCCGCGGAGACTCACTCTGATCGGCGCGGCGGTGGCCATGGTGGGGCTCGTGCTGGTCCTTGACGTGCTCAGCGGACAGGTTCTCGATCCGATCGGTGTGCTCTACGCACTCGCTGCCGCCGTGGGGCTGGCGGTCTTCTTCATCATGTCGGCCAAGGTCGACGACGACCTCCCGCCGCTGGTCATGGCCGGTGGTGGCATGGTGGTTGGCGCTGTCTCCATTGGGATTCTGGGCGTTCTGGGCGTCATGCCGTTTGAATTTGCCTTCGGTGAGGTGACGCTCGCGGGGCAGAATGTACATTGGATTGTTCCAGTCCTTGCGCTGGTGCTGGTTGCGGCCGTCACGTCTTACGTCACAGGCATCTTGGCCGCGCAGCGGCTGGGTTCCAAGGTTGCTTCGTTCGTAGCCTTGACCGAGGTGCTTTTTGCCGTGTTGGCCTCGTGGATCATGCTCGGCGAGCTGCCGGGGCTGATGCAGCTCGCGGGTGGTCTGCTGATTGTGGGCGGCGTGATTCTGGTGCGCTTGGATGAGTTGCGTACAGGTCTCAGCGACGACGGCACAGCGGAACTGTCCCACGCGAACGACGTCGAACCTGTCCCGTCTGAACACGTCTAGGCTGTTTCCACACGGCGATGAGACGCCACCCCCCTCGTGAGGGGCCGTCTGGCACGCGTAGTTTGATGCCCTGCAGAACGCGGTGGAGCCATTCATATCGGATGAGTGACGATCTGATTACCCAATCGTAGTTCTGCTACTCCACCTATATTGTGGACCGGTCACACCAAGTAAAAATATCGTGGGGATCTGTCGGTGAATCAAAATGTAGATGTTCAGCTTTCAACTCTGAGCACCACCGGCCTGCGTAAGGTATTTACAACACCTGCGGAGACTGTTGCGGCCCTTGACGGTATCGATCTTCAGGTTCCTGCCGGTCAATTCCTTGCGCTCTTGGGTGCCAGCGGGTGTGGGAAGACAACTCTTATCAATGTCCTCGCCGGACTGGAAGAACCTACCGAGGGCGAGGTGCACGTTCTTGACATGGATGTGGCCCGCAGTGATTTATCAGCCCTAGCCCACATGCGCCTGGGAGATGTCGGCGTTATTTTTCAGGACAATAACCTCATCGAAGAATTTTCTGCTCTGGAGAATGTTGCTCTACCACTCGTTGCTCAGGGTATGGCACGGAAGGTCGCTCGCGAGGCGGCATCCGACGCTCTCGCGTCCGTGGGCTTAGAGGGGATGGAAAAACGATTCCCGCGGCTACTTTCAGGCGGACAGCAACAACGGGTTGGCGTCGCGAGGGCTCTTGTGGGCGGACGGAGTGTCCTGCTGGCCGATGAGCCGACAGGTGCCTTGGACACCGATAATTCACGGGCTCTCTTTGCGATATTTCGTCGGCTCTGCGACGAAGGCACAACGGTCGCGATCGCTACCCATGATCCCCTCATTCATGAATATGCGGACAGGGTGGTCTATCTGAGGGATGGGCGAATTACCGAGGACAGGGATCTGCAACGGGAGAGGAACACTGTTGAGGGGTAGGCCATTGGACTTGGTCCCGTTCTTCTTCAAGTCATCAGTTTTCCGGACCGTCATGATTTTGCACCTCATTGTTGCTGCCGGTCTTCTCGGTACTTATCAAACGGTGATGTCCCTACAACTTGCGGGTGAACAGCAAGCTCAGAAAAATGTTGGCGCTGTGGATTACTCGCTTGAGGTTGGGGTGGATCCTTCAACGGTTGATGATCTCAGAGCACTCGAATCCGCTATGAAATCTGCGGTGGAGTCCGCCGGAGGTTCAGTGGAGAGCGTGACTCAGACCGCGTTTCTTTTGGACCTGGATGGAAGTGTACGTACTGGGAACGCGGTCTTGATGGAGGGTGACTGGATCCAGAACCCCTTTCCTGAGCGCTTCACAGTTACCGCCGGCCGTTGGCCGACTACGCCAGATGAGATTGCTGTTCAACAAGAGCTGGCCGGGGCATACTCCGTGGGCGACACATTGACCCTATCTTCTGGTGCTATTGAATTCACCGTTGTCGGAATCGTCAGCGACGATTACCAGCGATCCGCGGATTCCCTTTTCGCCGCGGCCGATGCCTGGGAGCGGATCCTGAGCTTGCAGGCGACTACCTCGGAACGTTTTTCGCGAGATTCAGCGGTAACTGTTCTCCGATGGAACGGAGGTAACCCAGACACTGTAATCGACAGTTTGGGGACAACCGTCGCGGACAGTCTTCAGCTGCCCTTGGACGCAGCGAGAACACAGCTGGGTCAATCGCTTCTGGTCCGGAGCGAATTGGCGAACCGCAAAGCGGGTGGTCTCGAGTCCACCTCGGCCCTGACAGGTACTGTCCCTCTCACACTTATACCGGCTCTCGCCGCATTGATCGGGTCGGTTCTTGTGTCGCGTTTCGCCAAGCGCGCGCGAAATAGTATGTGGCGGGTTGGTCTTCCCTGGAGTACGACGGCGGGAGCCTGCCTCATCGCCCTGATTGCGGCTGTCGTCTCCGGGTCAGTTGCCGGTTGCCTCCTCGGTCTGGGCGGGTCAGCGCTCGTACGACCATTGGTCGGTAGCCTGTCGTCCCAGCCTCTCAGCCCTTTTGCGAACCCCCTGGTTCCGGCCACCCTGCTGATCGCCTTCGCAATTCTCGGCGTCGTCGTAGGAAGTATATTGACCGGAGTTACCAGGCCGGTCCGAAGTTCCAGCCGCGAACCCGCCATGGGTGCGCGGGTTTCTTCGCGTCGTCGACGTATCGCAGATATTTCCACTATCGGCTTCATCGCGGTCCTGTGCGTTGTCCTTGTCCTCTGGGTCCTGGCCACAGTGCGCAATATCGCGTCGACAAACGCGATGAGTACTGCTGTCATCATGTTGGCTGTGGCTTGCGCTGGTGCACTGGCGCTGATCGTAAGGGGTCTCATTGGTTTTCCGCACCAGAACGTGGTGGGCTCTCTTGCCATGCGACGGTTTGGCCGAACACCGTCATTGATAATGCTGGTTGCTGGTGGTCTCTCTCTGTCCCTTAGTATCCCCGTTGCCGTGGCCGTGACAGCAGCAACCCAGGTCACGTTCACCAACCAGTCCATCGTGGCGGCGGTTCCGGCGGGACAGGTGGAGCTTGGCCGCGCCGTTTCCTCAGGAAACGGTTTGCCCTCTGAGCTTCGTCCCGAGTTCGAAGCAGCGACAGGACTTCAAGATCCTGTGGTTCTGCGAACTGCACTGGCCAGTTCCCCGGACTTGAATGGTCTGCTCACCGTTGTGCCCACAGCCGATGATCTGAGTCGCATCCTTCAACGCCCGCTGACAAACTCAGAGGAATCGGCTTGGCGCCATGGCGCAATACTGTCCCTATCAGCGGAGTCCACCAACGCCACCGTGCCCGTGGAGACCGTCTCAAAGCCTGGTGTGCTGGTGGATTACCCCATCCATCCACTGACGAAAGTACCTGAAGAGTACCGCTACGCAAGTGGTGGGTTCATCTCCACACAAACGGCCAAGAACCATGATCTGCCATTGCAGGCCGGATATTTTGTGTACACCGGCGTGTCTCAGGAACAGCTAACGGCAGCCCGGAACGCCCCCACATCAGTGAACTTCGATGCTTCGTGGTTGAATACGCATATCGAGCCGGAGAAGTTCACGGTACCTGCAAACTGGCTGATAACTTCCGCGGTACTTGGCCTAATTGTCTCGCTCATCTCCATCGTCGTGGCGAGGAGCCAGGCGAAAAGCCTTCGACCGTATGTCAGCGGATTGAACGCCGTCGGCGTTCCGTTGGGGCTACTCAGACGTACGGTGAGCCTGCAAATGCTCACCGTTATTGGCATGCCATGCTTGGGCGGAGTCATCGCTGGCTGCGCAGCGGCCGCCGCAGTCTGGGCTATCGCTCCCACACCCACTACTGTCACTCTGCCTTGGTCGTTCCTGATAGTGATGCTAGCGGGCGGAGCCGCAGCCCTGGTCCTCGGAATTGCCACCGGCGTCGTCAAACTCCACGCCCGAGAGCGGCTCACCAACTAAGCGACCGCGGATCCCTCGGTTCAGGGGCGGGTTCCCTCGTCGCTACTGGTCGACTTGCGTCACGTCCGACTCAGGCTCAGGGTCAAAGAATTTGGCCAAGACGCCGGAAGTCAGAATGAGCATGACAGCCAGCATGAACGTTGTTATACCCACCAAAAAAATCACGTAGAAGCGCTTCTCCTTGGGTTCCATTTTCGAATTCTAACAGCGGCACAAGTCTGTGGCTCCAGAGGTCTCAGCGCTCCACACCAACGACGTTGATCGCCATCAGCGTGGTCGGATGGTGATGAGTTCCGCTGGAGTAGTGTCCAGGACGTCGCAGATGGCCGTGAGCGTGGTAAAACGCACGGCCTTCGCCTTATTTGTCTTGAAGATGGACAAATTGGCCATAGTGATACCGGTGCGACGAGATAGTTCTGTCAATGTCATCCCTCGCAGTTCGAGAACCTTGTCCAGATGGCACTCGATACGGTGCTTTGATGACGAATTTTCCCCGTCCTGGTTAGACAACGCCATCAGCTTCTTCCTCGAGACGTGCTCCTGCCTTGAACGCTTTGGACAGGGCGATGCCTACGACTCCGGAACTGATCATGAAGAACGGCCAGCGAGGGATGTTGGTGCTCGTCACTACGTAGTCAGCTCCAAGGGGAAACTGGACACCTTCAGTGAATGAACTGGCGACGCTGAAGATCGCTCCGCCGGCAAGAGTGTCGAGAAGACCATAGAGAAGGCCACCTCCAATGAGGATGAAGCTGAGCGCGGCGATACTCCGTCTCACAATGGACGAAAAGGGTTGTCCGTCTGCGATCCTGTGCAGTGCTCGCGAAATAAGGACGGCCGCGGCGATCACGATGAGGATGAAGAGCATAGCCGGGGTTGCGCAGAGAACCCGTAGCCAGACCGGCGCGTCCACGAGGTAGCCAATAGCGCCCTCGCGAAGCTCAGCTTGGTTGATCTGGGGCAAACTTGTGAGCGGTAGTCGCGGATCCGCTCCGTTGAAAGCGAGAACAACACGGCCAGCGATCGTCACAAAGACCTCAAGCGCACTCCCAATGGCAGCGGAGATCGCGATGATCCAGACAATGACAACGGCGGCTCGCACCGGCGTTTCTGAGACTTTCTCCGACTGCGCAATGGTGCTCATGACGTCCCCTTATTGTTTATCAATACATATTGATAAACAATAAGGGGACGTCATGAGCGATGGCAAGGAGCAGGAAGGAGCTAGCAAGGGTCTGAAAGCCTCAGCCCTCCTGCCGCCCGAATCTCCGCAGCCGCAGCGAGTTGCCCACCACGAGGACGGAACTCAATGCCATGGCACCGCCAGCAATCATCGGGTTCAACAGCCCGAGGGCCGCGACCGGGATGCCGAGCGTGTTGTACGCGAACGCCCAGAACAGGTTGGCTTTGATAGTGCCGAGCGTCTTTCGGGACAGCTCGATCGCCTGGGCAACCTGCGCTAGGTCATTGCCCATCACGGTCAGGTCCGCGGCCTCAATAGCGACGTCGGTCCCCGAACCCATGGCGATTCCAAGATCCGCCTGCGCCAGAGCCGGGGCATCGTTGACGCCGTCGCCCGCCATGGCAACAGTGAGGCCCTCAGCTTGGAGCTTCTTCACGGCCTCGACCTTGCCTTCAGGCCGCACCCCAGCAAACACGTCCTCGGGGTCGATGCCCACCTGCTCGGCAACCCTGCGCGCCACGGCCTCGTTGTCGCCCGTGAGCAGGATGGGCCGCAGCCCCAGTTCGCGAAGGCGCGCAATGGCGCTCGCGGACGTGTCCTTGATGGCATCTTTCAGACTCACGATGCCTGCAACCTGCCCGTCGACGGCAACCCAGATCGCCGTCGAACCAGCCTCCTCCTCGGAGTGCAGCACAGCAAGGTCGTCCGGCGACAGGGTGATCCCGTTTTCTTCCAGCCAGCCACTACGACCAGCGACGACGACGGCGTCCTCCACCTGACCGCGAACACCTCCGCCTGCGGAACTGTGGAAGGACCCGACGGCGGGCAGCGCCCCGGAGTTGGCAGCAGACGCCGCGATCGCCTGAGCAATCGGGTGCTCGCTGGCAGCCTCCACGGCGCCAGCCAGACGCAGGACGACATCGTCCGCGAATCCATTGAGCGCGGTGACGCCGGAGACGGAGAGTTTTCCGGTGGTGACTGTTCCGGTCTTGTCCAGAACAATTGCGTTGACGGTCCGGGTATCCTCCAGGACCTGCGGACCCCTGATCAGGATTCCGAGTTGCGCGCCACGGCCGGTTCCGGTGAGGAGGGCAGTGGGCGTTGCGAGGCCCAGCGCACAGGGGCAGGCGATGACCAGAACGGTGACGGACGCGGTGAACGCTGAGTTGAGGTCGCCGGAGAACACCATCCACAGGATGAACGTGAGAACCGCGATACCCAGCACAATCGGGACAAACACCGCGCTGATGCGGTCGGCCAACCGCGCGATGGGCGCTTTGCCGGACTGCGCTTGACTGACGAGCCGCCCCATCTGCGCCAGAGTGGTCTCGCTGCCCACACGCGTTGCTTCGACGGTGAGCCGGCCGGTGGTGTTGATGGTGGCACCCGTGACGGCGTCGTCAATGTCCACGTCTACGGGTAGGGACTCGCCGGTGATCAGTGAGGTGTCGACCGCGGAACTGCCGTCGCGCACCATGCCGTCGGTGGCGATTTTCTCACCTGGTCGGACAACGAACAGGTCGCCCAGCACCAGCTGGTCGGCAGGGATGCGTTCTTCAACGCCGTCCCGCAAAACGGTGGCTTCCTTGGCGCCCAGGCTCAACAGGGCGTGCAGCGCGTCTCCGGCTTTCGCCTTGGCTCGAGCCTCCAGAAAGCGACCCAGCAGCAGGAAGGTGACGACGACGGCGGCAACCTCGAAGTACAGGGCGTGCTCGGTCATGGACATGCCCACATGCGCGGTCATCATGGGGTCGCTGAACAGCTGCCACGTGGAGAACAGGAACGCAGCCGTGACACCAATAGATACGAGTGTGTCCATCGTTGATGAGAAGTGACGGGCATTGATAGCTGCTGCCTGGTGGAAAGGCCACGCAGACCAGGTGACAACCGGCAGACTCAACGCGAACGCTACCCAGCCCCAGTGCGGAAATTGCAGTCCGGGAATCATGGAGATTGCGAACACGGGGATCGTGAGGATCGCGGCGAGGATCAGCCGTGGCTTGAGCTCGCTGGCTGAACCGCCGTGATTCATGTGGTTGCCGGCGTCGTGCTCCGTGCCCTCGTGCTCGACGTCGGAGGCGTGGCTGTTGTCGGACGCGCTACCGGAGGAAGGGTGCGAGCCGCTATGCGCGGGAGTTTTCAGGCGGGCTTTGTACCCGGTCCGGTTTACGGTCTCGATGATCTCTGCATCTGTAATGCCGGCCGGCACCGTGACCTGCGCCGTTTCCAGTGGCAGATTCACGCTTGCCTCAACGCCGTCGAGTTTGCCGAGTTTGCGTTCTACCCGGCCCACACAGGACGCGCAGGTCATACCGTCGATATCGAGTTCGATGACCCGGCTATCCGGTTGGTTGAGAAGATCCTTGCCACTCATGGCTCATGTCCTTTCCGACGCGGGGCGCCGGCCCAGTTGCTACGCGTTCTCGGTGACGACCTGATACCCGGCTTCGGTGACGGCGTCGTTGATTTCGTCCAAGCTGAGTTCACGGCTGGACGTGATGGTTGTGGTGGAGGCGCCGCCCTTGTTGAGGTTGACCTCTACGTTTTCGACGCCATCGAGCTCGGTTAGCTCTTCAGTGACGGAAGCAACGCAGTGTCCGCAGGTCATGCCGGTGATGTTGATGGTGGTGTTCATGGTGTTTCCTTCTCGGTTGTAGGGGGGCCCTGGTGAAATCAGCGAAGCAGCCGCGCGATGGCGTCGGAGGCTTCTTTGACCTTCTCCTGCCCGGCTTCCACAGATTCATTAGCAGCACCGACTACGCAGTGGCCGATGTGCTCTTCCAGTAACCCAATGCTTACCGCATGCAGGGCCTTGTTAACCGCGGCCACCTGGGTGAGGATGTCGATGCAGTATTTGTCTTCCTCGACCATCTTGGCAATGCCTCGGACTTGCCCCTCGATGCGCTTGAGGCGCTTGAGGTATGCGGATCTATCCGCCGTATAACCGTGTTCGCGGTGTGGATCGTCAACTGATCCTGCAAGCGCGTCCGCTGATGTGTCCATAGCTGGAACATATACCCCCAGGGGGTATATGTCAATGACTCGACCCATCCGCTCCTTCCCTGGCGACGAATAGTCCGTAGAGTCAATTCAAACGAAACGTGGAGAAGCACATGAACCGCACAAGCTGGTTGGGCACCATCGCCGTCGCCTCCGTACTGCTGGCAGGCTGCAGCGCTCCCACTGCGGATACGCAGAGCACCCCGGAAGTACAACACACCATGGCCGATGGCACGGTGATGTCGGGCGCTGAACACGGCGAGCAAAGCGGCGCAGAGGCCGACGACGACCAAAAGAACGCGGACGCAGCCTCCGTGGCTGGTCCCTCAGATGCGGCCCGCATGGTGTGCTCCGGACAGGTGACCACCAACGTGAAGGGCATTTTCGGTCTCAAGACGACTCCGGAGCCGTCATCAGCTTGGACGAAACCAGAGTTCACCTGCACCTACGACATTGACGGTGCGCCGCTGGTGTTGACCGTCCACGACGACACCGACGAGGCCGAGGGCAAGAAGTACTTCGATGAACTGGAAGCCAGCTCCTCAGGCGCAGAGAACCTGAAGGGAATGTTCGCCCTCGATATGCCAGCATTCTCCACCGGCGAAGGTGAGGTCGCGTTCCTCAAGGACGGCAAAACGCTTCACGTTGACGCGACAAAGCTTCCCGGAAAACTTGGGCCAGAGGGCGACGTCACGCAGAGCGACGCCGCCTACTCCGTGGCCATGGCTGTCCTGGCTTGCTGGACCGACCACACCTAGACGATGGCACTCCGTGTCTTGGCCGGTTCAGGAGCCGTAGTGATATCGGCAGGCAGCGAGCTTTACTGTGTCCGCTTCAACTTTATAGACCAGGCGGTGCTCTTCGGTGATGCGGCGGGACCAGTAGCCGTGGAACCCGTGTTTGAGGGGCTCCGGCTTGCCGATACCCTCGTTTCCGTTGCGTGAGATGTCCTGGATGAGCGTATTGATTCGTTTCAGAATCTTTCGGTCCTGCGATTGCCACCAGAGATAGTCGCCCCAGGCTGATTCGTCCCAAACCAGTTTCACTCCAGAAGGTCCCGCTCGTTGCCGTCGCCGTTTTCAAGGCGCTCGATTGATGCAAGCAGACGCTTGGCATTGGCCGGGCTTCTCAGGAGGTAAGCCGTTTCCTTCAGCGATTCGTAATCGTCAAGAGAGACGATAACCACAGGCTCCCGACCCGACCGGGTAATGATGACTTCCTCACGGTCATCGGTGACGGCATTCAAGGTCTCTGCATAGCGGGCACGAGACTCCGAGTACGACATCGTTTTCATGACACTTCCTTCCACGTACAATATATCGTACGTGGAAGGTCGATGGTGTGGCCAGCCTGCATTACGTCGTCGGAGCCTCAGCTGAGCGCGCGACGCCGTCGTAATCCTCCAACATTTTCGGGCGGCAGATCAGGACGGCGCCGAGTACCAACAGCACTAGTGACGCCCACAACACCCCGAAGGACGCCGTCCAGGTTCCGGTCAACTCGTGCAATGACGCGAAGAGGAGCGGCCCCAGCCCGGCCACCACGTAGCCGAGGCCCTGCGAGAAACCGGACAGAGCCACAGATCCCTCGTGCGTCCTCGTCCGTAGGTTCATCATGACCAGCGACAACGCAAACGTCGCCTGGCCAAAGCCCACAATGATGACCCAGATCCACGCATGCGCCACATCGCCGTAGAGCATGCCGGCATAACCGGTCGCGAACGCTACCGCAGCGAACAGTGCGATGGGCAGCTGGTTCCGCATCCGCGCCGCAAGCACTGGCACAACAATGCTCACCGGCATCCCGACGAACGCAAACAACGCCAACATGCCGCCAGCAGCGGCAGGGTTCATCCCTTGATCCACATAGAACGTGGGGAGCCACGTGAACATCGCATAGCTATTCAGACTCGTCATCCCCATCATCAGCACCAACCCCCACGCCGCAGGAGACTTTGCCGCATTGACCTGGATGCGCGATTCCGACGGCGGCGCAAGGCCAGCCTGCCCGGGCGCCGTCGTCTTCCGCGTCCGAAGCCAGGTCACCAGCATTGGAATCAGCGCAGCAAGGGGGAAGATCGCCCACCAACCAATGGAGAAGCGCCAGCCCGCAGCCTCCGCAACCGGAACAGCGATCAGCGGCGGAATGGCCGTGCACGCGGCAATGAGCGTGACGTAAACAGCGGTCACCGAACCAACCCTGTCCCGGAAATACCGTTTGACAAGGGGCGGCAGCAACACATTGCCCATCCCCATCCCCGCCAGCGCCACAAAGGTGAGGACCATAAAGATCGGCACGTCCGAGACCATCGCACGCAGAAGCTGACCACCCAGCGTCAGGACAAGGGACACGACGGCGAGCAGCTCGATTGTCGCTCGCCGGGCCAAATACGGAACCACAATTGCAAACAACGCAAACGCAACGGTGGGCAACAGGCCAAGGATGCTGCCGGTCGCTGTGTCGATGACAAGCTCTGGTTGTATGTGGCCGAAAAGCGGCGGCGTGCTGGTTACCGCCAGACGCATACTGAACGCCATCGTCAGGAGTCCGGCCAGCACCAGCAACCGGCCGCGCATTGTTTTGGTTCCCACCACCGCAACACTACCGAGCCGGCGCTTACTACGGGTGACCGTAGATCACCGCAGACCGGTAAAATTCCCCCTATGCCTCCAGCAACAACGGTCGAGCCCACGCTCACGCCGCTCGAACGCCAATCCGTCCTCCGTACCCTGAAGAGCCCGCGCCACCTGAAAACCGAGCTTCTCGCTGGGCTGGTTGTAGCGCTGGCCCTCATTCCAGAGGCCATCGCATTCTCCATCATCGCCGGCGTCGACCCCCGCATTGGCCTGTTCGCCTCATTCACCATGGCCGTGACCATCGCGTTTGTCGGCGGACGGGCGGCCATGATTTCCGCGGCCACCGGCGCCGTCGCCCTCGTCATTGCTCCGCTCGTCGCCAGCCACGGAACAAACTACTTCATTGCCGCAGTCATCCTCGCCGGCATATTCCAGGTGTTGTTCGGTGTTTTGGGCGTGGCAAAACTGATGCGGTTCATTCCCCGGTCCGTCATGGTTGGGTTCGTCAACTCGCTGGCCATCCTGATTTTTTCCGCACAGGTTCCCGAACTGCTGGGCGTCCCCTGGATGGTGTACCCGCTGACTGCGCTCGGGCTGCTGATTGTGTTTTTGCTACCACGGCTGACGCTTGCAGTTCCCGCACCGCTGGTCGTTATCGTCGTCGTGACAACGCTCGCCGTCATTGCCTCCATCACCGTGCCAACGGTTGCGGACAAGGGCGCGCTTCCCGATAGCCTGCCGTCGCTGTTCATCCCGGACGTTCCATGGACCATGGAAACGCTGACCATCATCGCCCCGTTCGCTCTGGCCATGGCGCTGGTGGGTCTGCTCGAATCGCTGCTTACTGCGAAGCTCGTGGACGACATCACTGACACTCATTCCAACAAGAGCCGCGAATCCTGGGGCCAGGGCGTTGCGAATATAGTGACCGGGTTCTTTGGTGGGATGGGCGGCTGCGCCATGATTGGGCAGACCATGATCAATGTGAAAGCGTCGGGCGCCAGAACTCGCATCTCCACGTTCCTGGCGGGTGTATTCCTGTTGATTCTGGTGGTGGCGCTGGGGGACATCGTAGGCATTATCCCGATGGCCGCGCTGGTGGCCGTCATGATCTTCGTGTCGGTGGCCACATTCGATTGGCACAGCATTCGTCCGGCGACTTTGCGGCGCATGCCCAAGTCTGAGACCGGTGTCATGCTTCTGACTGTCATAGCGGTGGTCCTCACTGAAAACCTAGCTATTGGCGTCGGCGTCGGGGTCCTTGCAGCCATGGTTCTGTTCGCACGTCGAGTGGCGCACTTTGTCACGGTCAAGCGAACGCTCGACGACGACGGCGGAACGGCCACCTACACGGTGGACGGTGAGTTGTTCTTCGCGTCCTCCAATGACCTTTACACACAGTTCGATTACGCTCTCGATCCGGAAAAAGTGGTCATCGACATGACCCGTTCCCACGTGTGGGACGCCTCGACGGTGGCGGCTATCGACGCCGTGACCGAGAAGTACCGGCGCCACGGAACCGACGTCGTCATCATTGGCCTTAACGACGCGTCATTGATGATTAGGGAGCGGCTCGGCGGGAATCTCGGGTGACCATTGGTCACTCAGGGGTCGGCGTCTCCCGCAGCATCCGGAAGGACATAGCGGCAGCAAGCACCATGAGCCCGGCGCCAATCCATGAGGTCGCCGTAACACCCGAGGTGAAAGCTGCCTGCGCGGAAGTAATAAGCTCCTGAGCGGCCGGCCCGGGCAGCGAAGCGGCCATGTTCAGGGCGCCACCTAGCGTGTCAGTTGCAATGGTTGCCTGCTCAGGGCTGAGCCCGCTGGGAAGGTTGAGATGGCTTCGGTAGGAGGAAACAAGCACGCTGCCCAGCAGCGCGGTGCCGAACACAGACCCTACTTCGTACGCGGTTTCGGACACGGCAGACGCCGCTCCGGCCTTGCTCGAGGGCACGCTGGCCAGTATGACGTCGTTGGAGATCGTTTCTGAGGCACCAACGCCCGCGCCGAGCACCGCGAAGGCAATCATGACTACCTCGATCGACTCGTTGTGGCCGTTCAGCGCGATCATGGCGTACGCGGCCACGGAGAACAAGAGCGCCACGGGAACCAGGACGTGCGCCGGCACTTTCTTGGCAACGGGTACAACGGCGAGCCCAGCGAGGATGGTGATGACGAGGCCTGGAACCAGCACCAGGGCAGCGTTGAGTGGGCTGAGACCGAGCACCAGCTGCAAATGCTGGGACACGAAGTAGAGGAAGCCCACGAGGGAGAAGATGGCCAGCAGGTTCACCAGTACTGATCCCGTGAACGGACGGTAGGTGAAAAGGCGAACGTCCAGAAGCGGGTGCAGCCGAGTGAGTTGGCGCCGGACAAACGCTGTACCAGCTAAAACCCCGACGACGACGGCGAGAACTGAAATGGCGACGTCGCCTTCTTTAGCAATGTTCTTGATGGCGAAGACCACCGGGGCCATGGTGGCGATGGACAGCAGTGTGCTTGGCACGTCGATAGGACCGGGGTTGGGGTCTTTGGACTCGGGGACAAATAGCGGTGTGAATGCGAGCATCAGCAGGAGGACCGGGATAGCGAGTAGGAAGATCGAGCCCCACCAGAAATGCTCCAGCAGGATCCCGCCCACAATCGGGCCCAAGGCTGCGCCCGCTGAGAATCCGGAGCCCCAGATGGCGATGGCCAGGCGGCGTTGGTTGCGATCGGTGAAGATGTTGCGGAGCAAAGACAGCGTTGAGGGCATGAGCATGGCGCCAAAAAATCCCATGCCTACGCGCGTCGCGATCAAGGACTCCGCGTTGGGGGAGTATGCGGCGAGGACGGAGAGGACGCCGAACCCGATGGCACCAATGATCAGGAGGCGACGTCGGCCGAATCGGTCGCCCAGACTGCCCATGGCAACCAGTAGTGCTGCAAGGACCAGCGGGTAGATGTCAATGATCCATAGCAGCGCCGTTCCGGTGGTGTTGAAGTCACGAGAAATTGCAGGGATGGCAAAGCTGAGCACTGTGTTGTCTACGGACACGAGGAGCACCGGCAACATCAGGACAGCGAGAGCCAGCCATTCGCGTTTACCAGCCTTGGCTGATTGCGGTGACTTCAACTCCCCACGGTTCTGTGCCGTGGACTTGACAAAGATGCTCATAGAAATCGAGCTTATACCGTCCAGCCGGTACAGTAAACATTCTGTGAGCCGTATCATTGAGCGCATGGCAAGTTCCAGAGAAAGAATCCTCGACAGCTTTGAACGGATCCTCATTGATGAAGGCGAGCGGGCAGCGACTGTAGAAGCCGTTGCAGCCGCAGCGGATGTTTCCAAGGGTGGCCTTCTGTACCATTTTCCCTCGAAGGAGGCCATGGTGGAAGCACTCGGCGACAGGCTTCAGGGTCTCGTCGGGGAGGATCTGACACGCATGACCCAAGACACTGAGGGGGCAGCGCGCTACTACGTGCGTACCTCCGTGTATGAAAATAGTCCTATTGATCGGGCTTTGGTAGCCATGGCGCGTTTAGCCCAGCAGGGTCATACGCGCGCGCAGGAGCG
>JBBPYK010000013.1:0-107321 GCA_038199985.1 Actinomycetales bacterium
AGGAACAGTACGGAGCCTAACGCCAAGCCGTTGAGGATGGTTGCGGTGTTCGCATCGAACCATGCCAGCATTTTAGATTGCCCTTCAGTCCTGGATCTCGCGGAGAACCACGTTTGCGAGCTTGCCGTCTACGTCCTGCACTTCGCGAAGGTAGTAGTTCTGCTCCGGGTCGTGGTTCTCGTTGAAGCTCCACGGACCGCGCGGGCTATTCTCGAACTCCCCGACCTCCGAGAGCGCCTCGGCGATCCCTGGTCCATCGGCTGACTTGGCTGACTTCAGCGCGGCCTCGATGGCTGCGGCTGCGTCATAGGCCTGCATGGCATAAACCGTGGGTACCTCGTCATAGGCTGCCTTGTAGGCTTCTACGAATTTTTTGTTGATCTCGGAATCGAGCGTGGGGCTGTAGTTCAGGGACGTCTGGATTCCGAGGGCTGCATCGCCCTGGGCTTCCAAAACATCGCCTTCGACAATGAAGCCGTTGCCGTAGAGCTGGGCTTCCTTGGCCAAGCCGAAGGTGGAGTACTGCTGGACGAAGTTCGCCGCTTCCGCACCTGCGTAGAAGGCGAAGACGGCGGATGCCCCGGAGCTGCGAATCTTGCTGAGGTACGGCTGCCAATCGCTCGTTGAACCGAAGGGCGTGAAGGTTTCGCCAGCTACCTTGCCTCCGGCCGCCTCGAATTGCTCCCGGAACCCGTCAACGTGCTCTTGTCCCGCGGCGTAGTCGGCTGCGATGAGGTAAACGGAACCGTCACCGACTTCCTCTGCGACGTGCTTGCCGATGGCCCCGCTCACCTCGCCGTTGGTGTATGAGGTGCGCCAGATGTAGGGGGAGGGCTCGGCGGTGATGTCATTAGCGCCAGCGTTGGCAATAATGAGCGGCACCTCCGCCTGGATGAACGAATCTTTTATCCCCAGCGCCGTAGCGGAGCTGACGATTCCGGTGACGACGTCGGCTTTGTCCTGCTTGATCAGACGCGACGTGGCTGGAATGGCTGTTTGTGGGCCCTCGCCGGTGTCAGCACTGACCACCTTGATGTCGTAACCGCTGAGCTTGTTATCCGCCTGGTCCAGGTAGAGCTCGAAGCCCTGCGTCATGTCCTCGCCCAGACCGGCGTAAACGCCAGATTGGGGGACCGCCAGGCCAACAGTGACGGTATCGCCGGAGCCATTTGCCCCGCCGTCGCCCCCCTCGGCGTCGTCGGTATCAAGGCTGCCGCCACCACAGGCGGTGAGCATCAGCAGTGAGCCAGCTAAGAGGGCGGTGGTGCGGCATGCCGCGCGGCCACCCCGGAAGAAGGTTTTAGACATTTTTACATCCCTTCTGGGCACACGAAACGCGTGCGTTTGGGTGAGTGAGATCTCGCCGAGGAACCTTCTAAGGCTGCGGCGCCGAGTGCATGCTGGTTCACGGTGTTGTACTTCCCCAACCGTTTACCACGCATTTTCGCCCTCGTCCTCATTGATGGGTCTTACGCAAATCAGCATCGCACAATCGAAGACGGTATACAACGGTATTGACGACCGTAATCAAACAGTGATATCGCCGGAGGGTAGCTACGCGGCCATCATTGTGCCGATCGGATCGCCAACAAAATCACCACCACACCCTTGAGGATGTGGTGGTGATGGTGGGGCGGGAGGCGGGATGTTACGGAATGGGCTGCTGCTTATTGTCGCCCCAACCAAGGTTCCTCGCCATCCGTTCGAGGACGGCAACAGTGGTCTCATAGTCCGCATCCGTGACGCCATCCGTAACTTGCGCCCGGTTCTCCGCCACCACTTCGCTGAGGATGGCCATACTGTTCCGGCCGAGTTCCTCCAGCGAGTACAGACCATCGGATTGAGAGACCCAACCGCTCTCGGTCAGTTCTTCCAGATGCTCGGGGATGGTTTCTCCGCCCGGCAAACTGAGGAACGGCTCGAGCTCGGACTCCAACTCCGATACCGTCGTCGGCCTCTCCGCCAACAGGTTCAGAAGTTGCCACTGGCGGCGAGTCACGCCGTGCTCCTCCAACATGGACTCAAACCTCGAATCCACGAGACCGTCAACGAGCTTCAGCCAAAAACCAATAGGTCGATTGTGTTCCATGACACAACCCTACAAGGGAGGGTAGTTTCCTCGAAAGCGTTACTGCTATCCCAAGCCGATCATGAGTTGCTGGAAGGTGCTTCGGCTACCCGCGTGCCCGTTGCTCGTCATGGAATGAATCATGGCCTTGGTTAACCACTCTTCCGGCAGCCAATCTCGTCCGATCAGTTGAGGGTGAGTAGGGCTGCACGTCGAGGCCCAGAGCAGGAAGACCAATTCTGCCCAGTCCGAATGGAGCACCCACGACACGGGGCCCGTCGCCGATTGTCCCTGAATGTTCAATGACGAAGGGCCAGCGAGCGACGCCAAATGGATGCTCGAGAAGTCCCAAGCGAGGATTGCGTGTGGAGTATGCATGTAAAAACCGTAGTTACCCACGTTCAACGTACCCTGATCAATTTGCATCCACTGTGGCTGAGCCATAGCCCGTGCTCTTGAACGGCGGGAAGCGTTTCCCAGGGCTCGTACTGCCGCGAAACCGACCATAGCCGGAAGTGCTCCCCGGCCAACGGCAACGAAAGAGCTCGAGTTGTGCACGTAGGAACCGTCTTCAGGAGCTCGCCACTCAAGAAGTTTGAAGGGTCCGTGAGCAAAGATCCTTTCGTCGGTGCCGCCAAGCTGCATCGAGAATGGAACTGCTTTTGGAACGCGCAAATGCAGTTGCCTGCGCTTGAGTAGAACACCTATTTCCGCTGTAGCCCACAGGGCGTCGTCCCTAGCTGTCCAGTCTTCATTGCTGGATTGATTCCTATTTCTCATGGAGTCAACGTCGCCGAAGTCAAAAACCAATAGGTGGATTATGTTTCATGGCACAACCCTACAAGGGACTGTTGTACCCCCGAGCTTGTTGCCCCTCGACCTCGGCCGCAACCTTGGCGATGCTGGACAGTGCATTGGACCCGTGCGGCGAAAGGAGGGGCCATGAACAGGGACAGCGACGAACAAGCACGCAAAATGCAGCGGGCCGCAGAGTATCGTGCCGCGCGGGGGGCTGGCAGGGAGCCCGACGGCGAGGCAGCCAGCCCTGGTCCGGCGTCGCACTATGTTGGTGACGTTGCGGCCAAAGCGGAGTCCGCTGTTCAGGATGCGCAGGCCAGCGGGGCATTCGACAACCTCGAGTACGCTGGTAAACCCCTCCCCGAACTGGCCCAGAGTTTGGATCCGGACTGGTGGGTCAAAGGACTCATCGAGCGTGAGCAACTCACAGGGCTTGCGCCTGCACCATTTCTCCTGCGTAAAGAAGACGCCGAACTCGATGAGCTCTTGGACAAGCAGCACTCAGAGGCGCGAGTCCGAGAAACCCTTGAAGAGTTCAACGCCCGCATTATCGAAGCACGCAGGCAATTACTGGGCGGCCCACCCGTGGTGACCAAACTGCGCGACATGGAGCAGGAACTCATCCGCTGGCGGGAAAGGCGCGCAGCGCGCATCGCTGCAATCAGCCAGCCCGACAAAAAGATTGCCGAACGTTCGCGCCCCTGGTGGCGGCGCCGTCGTCGTGCGTGAGCAATAGGATGGTTCGTGAAGTCCGGAGTTTAATTGTCAACAGCGTGAGAATTCGTTCAGGATTCAGGATTCAGGATTCAGGATTCAGGATTCAGGGCGACAATCGACAATGAACTGCATGAGCGGCGTGGCGTCGGCGTCAGCACAAAGTGCGATCAAGTGCTGGTTGAACTCCAGCCTGCGGTTGAAAGGAATGGAAATCGCATCATGGCCAGAAGCCATCAGTATGCCGTTCATCATCAGTCTTGACGTCCGCTTGTTGCCGTCAAAGTAGAACTGGCCACGAGCTCCAAAACAGAAGTAGGTAATGCCGCGTTCTACAGGGTTCTTCAAAGCTGACAAGAAGCGCAGGCCCTGGTCGTACTCGTCTCGAAGCGCCTCACCGCCGTCATCGCAGCCCGTCGCCCTGAACGTCCCCCGTTCACCAAGGTTCACGGTTCCACCACCACCCGCTGTGCCTTCACCCCGGAAGTGGCCGGATTCAATGGCTTCGTGGGGTGCAACGATGGCATGAAGGCCGTCTGAAATGAGCTTTGATGCCTCAAATCGTTCACTGTTCACCAGATCGCGCAATCGTTTAGTTGACTCGCCCAGAGCCAAAACCTGCTGCTCATCATCCAGCCGGTGGCCACCAACTGTTACCCCTTCCAGGAGAGTCTGTACCTCCGGCAGTGTGTACGGGTTCCCCTCAAGGGCGGCGGCATCCCAAACGTGGCTGGCAAGCTGTCCCTGAAAGCGTGCAGTAGCCCTCTTAACCGGCATGGGGAGCATCACGTGCCATGGCACAGAAGAGGAGTCCCAGCTGAAACCCAAAGCTTCAATATGGCGCGCGTTCGTCGACCGGACATCATCTGCTTCAGGTCCCGACTGCCGGGGAACCTTTTTATACTGGCGAGAGTCGACATCCCAACCTTCGTGTTCAGCCATGGTCTTCCTCCCAATCGCGGGTCAGCTGTTCGGCCTGCCGCATAGTTTCGGGCATCCCAAAGCAATCCAGAATCACCTGAATAGGGTCTACCCAAACGATGCCTTCCTCGTGCCAAATGCCTGACTCGGTAGTCGAATTCATGGGGAGGACTATCACTTCAGCTCCAGACCTCGCGGATGTGATGGAGGCTGCCGCCTGCCCCGGATTTTCGGAATAGATGATCACGGGGCCACCTGTCGAGTCTGCTCCGATGCGGACTGCGGCTGGAGCACCGCTTGCGGCCCAACGATTACGGGTCGCTGATACTGCTGAGCACACCCGGAGAAACGACCAATTACTGGTAATCCTCATGACACCAGGGCGGAGCCTGGGGTTTGCGCCCGCCCCTGCTTCTCTGGCCAGTTCACGGGGATGAGGGTTGCCATCAGGCTTGACCCACCGCATCAATAGTTCCGCAGCTTCCGGTGCCGGTTGATTCTTCTGGCCTCCCAATATACTTCGGGCTGCCGTGATCAACTCCGGCATGCAGAGCGGCTCTGCTGGACTCGGCATCTGGAGGTTGAGCGCGGCCAGCACCCGCGACGCCATTGTCAGAGTCGGATCGATTGAACCCTTCTCGATCCTGGTGATGGTCGACACAGAGACGCCAGCGCGCCTGGCTACCTCAGTGCGGCTGTACTTGGACTCTCGAATGGCGTGCTGAACCATTTGCATATAAGCAACTATAGTTGCTTATATTGCGGATACGCAACAGGTGACATTACCGGGTGACTCCGGCGACAAACCCCGACTTCGCGCCAGAAAGAGCGCGGAAGCCATCAGTCGGCAGGGCTCCTACCCGCAAGACCTACCCAAGCCGCTGCTTGAGGTACTTTGCCGTCGCGCCGGCCTCTGATGCGGCAACGTCCGACGGCGTGCCCTCGGCCATGAGGCGACCGCCAGCATCTCCGCCGGAAGGGCCCAGATCAATGACCCAGTCCGCTGCCGTAATCACGTCCATATCGTGCTCCACCACCACCACAGTGTTGCCCGCATCCACCAACCGGTTCAGCTGTTTGAGTAGCAACACCACGTCGGCAGGATGAAGTCCTGTGGTGGGTTCATCGAGCAGGTACAGGGTGTGCCCACGCCGGGCACGCTGCAGCTCGGTAGCCAGCTTGATCCGCTGCGCTTCACCGCCGGAAAGCTCAGTGGCCGGCTGCCCGAGCCGCAGATAACTGAGCCCAACTTCCCGTAGTGTGTCCAGACTCCGCGCGGCAGCCGGAACGTCCGCTAAGAATGTAGCGGCTTCCTCAACGCTCAGTGCCAGCACATCCGCAACAGACTTCTCTCGGTACGTGATCTGCAGAGTTTCCTCGTTGTATCGAGAGCCGTGGCAGGTAGGGCAACGGCCGTAGCTGCCGGGCAGGAATAGCAGCTCGACAGCCACGAAACCCTCGCCGAGACACGTATCGCAGCGACCGCCTGCCACGTTGAAGGAGAACCGTCCGGCGCCATAGCCACGCGCTCTGGCCTCATCGGTGCCAGCGAAAACCTTGCGAACGGCGTCGAACAATCCCGTGTAGGTGGCCAGATTTGATCGGGGAGTACGCCCAATAGGCTTCTGATCCACCTTCACCAAACGGTCGATGCTGTCCAAGCCCTCAACACTCTTGACGACAGTGACGTCTATGTCTTCCAAAACTTCGGACGGTCCGGAACTGTCGGCCCCCAAAGCCGAACCACCGACGTCGGGCGTGGTCTCGATCAGGGACGGAACGTGACGACCTACGACGTCGGGCAGCACATGGCTGACCAGTGTGGATTTTCCGGAACCGGACACCCCGGTGATGGCTGTCAGCACGCACAACGGAATGTCGACGTCGAGCCCATCCAGATTATGCCGGGTGATACCGGTCAGTCGAAGCCAATTCTGTGGCGAGCGAAGCACGCGTTCCGGCTCGGAAGTCGCTTTGTCCGGGAACAGGAATGGCCTGGTCGCTGAGGCGGAAACCTCCGCCAACCCGGCAACCGGACCACTGTAGAGAACGCAGCCGCCCCCGGTACCAGCGCCCGGACCGACGTCGACAATCCAATCCGCCCGCGCCACGACGTCCATGTTGTGTTCCACCACGAACACTGAGTTCCCTGAGATCTTGAGCTGATCCAGAACGGCCAGCAGTGGTTCCGCATCCGCGGGGTGCAGACCGGCGGAAGGCTCGTCCAACACGTAGATCACGCCGAACAACCCTGACCTCAACTGGGTGGCAATGCGCAGCCGCTGCATTTCGCCGGGGGAGAGCGTGGGAGTGGCACGGCCGAGCCCCAAGTACCCGAGGCCGAGTTCCAGCAACACCTCAATGCGCTGCAGCAGATCGCCCGCAATGGCCGCAGCAACGTCCGTTCCCTCACCGGAGGAAGCCGACGCCCACGCGGTCTCGGTGTCCACCAGCTCAGCGGTGGGACGCAGGACGTCCGCCAGATCAGTCATGGAGAGCTGATTGAGCTCAGTAATAGTTCGACCGGCGAAGGTGACAGCCATGGCTTCCGGCTTGAGTCCGTTCCCGCCACAGACAGGGCAGGGACCCGAATGCATGAAGGCAAGGGCTTTGTTACGCAGATTCTGGCTCTTGGTATCAGCAAGGGTGTGCAGGACATTTGCCTTGGCACTCCAGAACCGACCCTTATATGGTTTCGCGATCCTGTCCCGCTGCGGCGTGACCTCAACAACGGGCTGCTCATCGGAGAACAGGATCCACTCGCGGTCCTTCTGCGGCAGGTCCTGCCAGGGGAGATCGATGTCGTAACCGAGGGTGGCAACAATGTCACGCAGGTTTTTTCCTTGCCACGCCCCCGGCCAAGAGGCAATGGCCCCTTCGCGGATGGTCAGGGTTGGATCGGGAACGAGCAAGGACTCTATGACCGTGTGCGCGGTGCCTGTCCCATGGCATTCCGGGCACGCGCCCATTGCCGTGTTGGGAGAGAAGGAGTCCGATTCCAGCCGACCTTCGGCCTCCGCCGGATACGTTCCCGCGCGTGAGAACAGCATGCGCAGTGAGTTGGAGAGAGTGGTAACCGTACCCACGGTGGAGCGGGAACTGGGCGTTCCCCGGCGCTGTTGTAGGGCGACTGCGGGTGGTAGCCCGCCAACGTACTCCACTTTCGGTGTGTGCCCCTGCTGGATAAGCCGCCGGGCGTAGGGCGCCACCGACTCCAGGAATCGGCGTTGAGCTTCGGCAAAAATGGTGCCGAAGGCCAACGACGACTTCCCGGAGCCGGAGACCCCCGTGAAAGCGACTATCGAGTCCCTGGGGACGTCGACGTCGACGTCGCGCAGGTTGTTTTCACTAGCGCCGCGAACCTGGACAAAACCGTCCTTGACCCCGGCCTGATTTTCATTGGAAGGCATCTGTCTATTCTAGGTGCGACCTATGCCATTGCGCTCTCAGCGACGCTTCGGCGGGTCAAGCAGCCAGGTAGCCGTTGGGATTCAGGACATACTTCGTTGCCGCTCCGGCGTCGAACTCCGCATAGCCGCGAGGTGCGTCCTCGAGGCCAATCGCCTTGGCATTGACGTTCTTGCCGATACTCACTCTGTCGTGCAGGATGGCCTGCATCAGCTGCCGGTTGTACTTCATGACAGGACATTGACCCGTGGTGAAGGATAGCGATTTCGCCCAACCCGTACCCAGGCTCAACGAGAGTGAACCCTTCTGGGCAGACTCATCTGATGCACCCGGATCACCAGTGACGTACAGACCAGGGATCCCCAGCTTGCCACCGGCAGCGGTAATGTCCATGAGCGAGTTCAGGACGGTCGCGGGCGCCTCGTCCGCGTCCGCGCCGTGTCCCTTGGCCTCAAACCCGACTGCATCCACACCACAATCCACTTCCGGAACGCCCAAGAGCTGCTCAATCTGGTCCTTCGGGTGACCCTGTGAGACATCAACCGTTTCGCAACCAAAGCTGCGTGCCTGCTTGAGCCGTTCTTCGTTCATGTCGCCCACAATGACGACGGCGGCGCCCAGCAGTTGCGCAGCCGTTGCAGCAGCCAACCCCACAGGGCCCGCCCCGGCGATATAGACAGTAGATCCCGGACCCACTCCCGCCGTGTAAGCACCGTGAAAACCGGTGGGGAAGATGTCGGAGAGCATGGTCAGATCCATGATCTTCTCCAGTGCTTGGTCTTTGTCCGGGAACTTCAGCGCGTTCCAGTCGGCGTAGGGCACCAGCACGTACTCGGCTTGGCCACCTACCCAACCGCCCATATCCACGTAGCCGTACGCTCCGCCTGGCTGGGCAGGATTGACGTTTAGGCAGATACCGGTCTTCTGCTCCTTGCAGTTTTTGCAGCGGCCGCAGGAGATGTTGAAGGGAACAGAGACCATGTCTCCCTTTTTGATGAATTCCACGTCGCGGCCAACTTCTACCACCTCGCCGGTGATCTCATGGCCCAGGATCAAGTTTTTGGGTGCAGTGGTCCGGCCTCGGACCATGTGCTGGTCCGAACCACAGATGTTCGTGGCCACGGTTTTCAGAATGACGCCGTGATGCACCTGGCGACCGACGTTGTCCGGGTGCACTCCCGGTCCGTCTTTGAGCTCAAAAGTGGGGTAGTCGGTGTCGATGACCTCGACCTTGCCGGTTCCCTTGTACGCAACTGCTCTGTTCCCTGACATCGATATGCCTTTCAGTTTCAGTTGATCCCGGCCGGATAACCGGGACCGTTACTCAAAGTCTGACTCCGCCCAGGGCACTCCAGAAGGAATAGCCTCGGATGGGTAGGGCTTGCCCTCACGCTACACGGAAGCTTCATGATTGTGTATGGATATTCATCGGATATCGGCAGTCCTTGCAAGACTGTTCTTGGTAGAAGACATTGCGCTGAGGCCAAACACGCGAACACCGATGAGATGGAGCGAGCATGAATTTCCTTGCCCGAACGATGGGTACTGTCCTGGCCTACTCCCTGCTGCACCCCAAACGCAGGAAGCCCCACCGAAGCCCCACTGACTTCGCCGTCGAAACATGGGACAACCAAACCGTGCCAACCTCGGATGGCAAAAAGCTCAGCTGCTGGCTGCTGCACGGTGGACCGCAGAAACTGGCCGTCGTCGGGCACGGAATCGGGCTCTCGAAGTCGGCCTCGCTTGGCCAGGCCGCGTACCTAAATTCGCAGGGGTTCACGGTCCTCATGTTCGATCACCGCAACCACGGCGAATCGTCGCTGGACTTCAACGCCATGGACATGGCACGCAGGTTCACGCTCGACGTCGAATCCTGCGTCTCATGGCTCCGAACCAACGCCGGTGAATCGGACGCCAAGATGGTGGTCTTTGGCTACTCCTTTTCGACGTTCCCCAGCGTCTACTCTGCCTCGCGAGGGCTGGTGGACATCGACGCCGTCGTCTGTGACAGCGGTCCCGGGCTGACCCTTGAGTCGCTTTTTCAGGGCTTTATGAAGGCCGGAAAGTTCCCTCGAATCCCCGGCTTCACGTCCCCATCCTCGGAAGCTTCCCTCAAGGAGTCCACTGCAGGTGCAGCCGTCAAAATGTTGGGTGCAACATGGCCACCCCCGCCGAACGCAGGACTGATGTCCACCATCCCCATGATGTTCATCTCAGGAGCCTCAGACGTCGTGATCGAGCCGCAGGAGGTTCAGGCGCTCGCGGACCACTACCCGAACGTGCAGGTTGCGGTTCTCGAAGGAGCACACTTGGGTACTTTCAAGGGAAGCAAAGACGCCTACCTGCAGACACTGTCGCAGTTCCTGCAGACGGTCAACGCATGAGTCGTGGCCAGAGCGTTTCCCTGCCGCAGCGAGCTCCCTGGTGGTGGTACCCCAACACATCCTCCGAAGGCCCTGCGCCGCGGGAGTTCACCGCCGTCGCTCCTGGCCAACACTGGGTCAGGGCCATCGACGTCGAGGCAACGCCGGAGGACCTCTTTGCCTGGGTTACACAACTACGCAGAGCGCCCTACAGCTACGACTGGGTCGATAATTTCGGTCGGCGCAGTCCACAAACTCTTGATCGAAGCATGGTCAATGTTGCCGTTGGCGACACCGTCATGACCATTTTCACGGTCATCGCGGTGGAGCCTGGAACGTCGATGACCTTGAGCATGAAGGAGGGACGGCCAACTTCGCTCTTTGGCTCCCTGACGGTGCACTACGAGGTTGAAGCCAGGGGAGAGCAGTCCCGTCTCATCGTGGAGATGGTTGTTCCGCAGTCCCCGGGACCGCTGAAGGCTTCGCGGCGATACGTGCTCGCCTGGGGCGATCTACTCATGATGCGCAAGCAACTCAAGGAGCTGAAGCGGCTCGCGGAGTCGACTGCGCTCTCGAGTTGAGCTGAACTGAGTTGACGCAGTAGACGCCGGTCACAAGTTACGCGGCAGCCTCTAGCTCCTCGTAGGTCGCGTCGTCGAGCACTACGTCCAACGCGCCCATGTTCTCTTCCAAGTGCTCCACGGAGCTAGTACCTGGGATTGGCATGATGACGGGGGAGCGGCGGAGCAACCAGGCCAGAGCTACCTGCGACGTCGTCGCGCCGAGTCGTTTCGCGGCGGCGTCCAGTGGGCCCCCCGGCTGTGCAAGTTCACCGGCGGAGATTGGAGCCCAGGGAATGAACCCGATGCCGTTCTCGGTGGCGTAGCTCAGCACGTCCTCCGACTTCCGGTCCGTCAGGTTATAGCGGTTCTGAACAGTGGACACCGTGAAGAACTTCTCGGCCCGCTTCAACTGCTCCACGCTGACTTCAGACAGGCCGAGAGCTTTAACCTTGCCCTCCTGCTGCAGATCACGCAGGACGGAGAACTGTTCCTCCTCGTCGACCTTCGGATCAATGCGGTGAAGCTGCAGAAGATCCAGTGAATCAACCTTGAGTTTACGCAGGCTCAGCTCGGTCTGCTGCCGCAGATACTCGGCGCGACCCACCGGAACCCAGTCACCCGGCCCGGTGCGCGTAAAACCGACTTTCGTTGCAATCCGGAGACCGTCCTTGTACGGATGGAGCGCCTCAGCAATGATTTCCTCGCTGACATTCGGGCCATAGGAATCCGCAGTGTCAATGAAATCGACACCAAGCTCGACGGCGCGGCGCAGCACCTTGATAGCGCCGGCTCTGTCCTTGGGCTCGCCCCACACCCCTTCGCCGACAATGCGCATGGCGCCGAATCCGAGCCGGTGCACCTCGCCCAGGTCCTTGAGAGTGATGGTCGCGGGGACAGCTGTTGTGTTGTTTTCGCTCATGGAGGCCGTAACCCCCGTCACGGTGGAGTTATTCCGCCGCGGCCGTCCCGCCCCGTCGCCTCCTGCCCCGCCGCTTCCTGCATTGTCCAACGTGGCGCGAGATCGGGGTTTACCGCCGAGGTCACCCCCTGCGCAAGCTATTTCGGCGACGCGGGGTGACGTCGGCCAGGTAGAGGGGCCGAGCTACCTCACCGTGACCTGACCGCCGTCGACGTTCCACCGCGAATCCAGCCGCACATTCTCCAGCAACCGTCGATCATGGGTGACCAGCAACAGCGTGCCCGAGTACTCCTCCAGGGCTTCCTCCAACTGTTCGATGGCGGGCAGGTCGAGGTGGTTGGTCGGTTCGTCGAGGACCAGCAGGTTGACCCCTCGGGCTTGCAACAGCGCCAGTCCGGCACGGGTGCGTTCACCGGGAGACAGGCGCCCAACCAGCGATCGCACCTGATCCGCCTTCAACCCAAACTTCGCCAGCAGAGTCCGCACCTCGGCCTGCGCCAGATCTGGCACTGCGGCCTCAAAAGCCGATGCCAGATCCTGGTCCTCGGCCAACTGACCGCGTGCCTGGTCAATTTCGCCAACGGACACGTTGGCACCCAGCGCTGCACCGCCGTCGTCCGGGGCCTGGTGTCCTAGAAGGAGCCGCAGCAGCGTGGACTTACCGGCACCATTTGGCCCCGTAATGCCTACGCGCTCGCCGGCGTTGACCTGCAACGACACCGGCCCCAGCGTGAAATCACCCTGCCGGGCCAGAGCGCCGTTCAAGGTCGCTACCACCGAGCTCGACCGCGGTGCACTACCGATGGTGAACTGCAGCTGCCATTCCTTCCGCGGCTCCTCCACCTCATCCAACCGGGCAATCCTGGACTCCATCTGTCGCACCTTCTGCGCCTGCTTCTCGGAAGACTCAGCGCTGGCCTTGCGGCGGATCTTGTCATTGTCCGGGCTCTTCTTCATGGCGTTCCGCACCCCCTGGGAACTCCACTCACGTTGTGTCCTTGCCCGCGACACCAGATCCTGCTTCTTGTCGGCGAACTCCTCATAAGCTTCTCGGGCGTGACGTTTCGCCACCGCACGCTCCTCCAGAAAAGCATCGTAGCCGCCGTCGTACACGTCCACCTTGTTCTGGACGAGGTCCAACTCCACCACCGTTGTCACACAGCGGGACAGAAACTCGCGGTCATGCGAGACCAACACAGCGCCGCCGCGCAGGTTCCGCATAAACCCTTCCAACCGGGCCAGCCCATCCAGGTCCAGATCATTGGTGGGCTCATCCAGAAGCACGACGTCGAACCGGCTCAGGAGGAGCGCAGCCAGGGCCACCCGGGCCAGCTGACCGCCCGAAAGTCCGGTCACTTCTGTAGTGGGATCAATGCCGGGGGCGACGTCGGCCAGTACAGCGGGCAGACGATCCTCCAGATCAGCGGCACCTGAGGCGAGCCAGTGATCCAGCGCTACTGCATAGCGGTCTTCGGCCATTTTGGTCCCGGACACGAGCTCGTCCGCGGTGGCTTCCATGGCCTCGGTAGCCGCCGTCGAACCTGTGCGCCGTGCAATATATTCGCCGACCGTCTCACCGGGAACGCGCTCATGCTCCTGCGGAAGCCAGCCCACAAAGGCGTCCCTGGGGGAGGCCATGACCGAACCAGCAAGCGGTTCATCCACCCCCGCTAGCAACCGAAGCAACGTTGTTTTCCCGGCACCATTGGCACCCACCACCCCGACGACGTCGCCCGGGGCAACAGTGAGATTGAGGTTTGCGAAGAGCGTTCGGTGGGCATGGCCGCCAGAGAGAGCCTTAGCCACGAGAGTTGCAGTCATCAGACCAGTTTAGGAGAACCAGATGAGGGCTACCCGCGGGGGATGTTGCGGATGTTGCTGCGGGCCATGCTCACGGCTTCGCCGGCTCCCCGGTTGAGCACCACTTTGGACATTGCCGAGGCAAAGCCCATCACTTGTCCGCCGGAGATCTTTGGTGGGATGGAAAGGGCGTTCGGGTCTGTGATGAGTTCCACTAGGGCTGGCCCCTTGTGTGAGAAAGCCTTCCGGTAGGCCTTCTCGATGTTTCTGGGATCCGTGACGCGTTCGGCGTGGAAGCCCATGGCGGTTGCGATGTCGGCGTAGTTGGTGTCTGGGACGTCTACGGCGAAATCGGGAAGCCCGTCCACCAACATTTCGAGTTTGACCATGCCGAGCGTCGAGTTGTTGAACAGCACGATGGTGAGCGGTAGCTTGTAGGCGGCTGCCGTGATCATTTCGCCAAGCAGCATCGACAGCCCGCCGTCGCCGGAGACCGAGACGACCTGCCGTTTGGGGTAAGCCAGCTGCGCGCCGATGGCTTGGGGGAGTGCGTTGGCCATGGAACCGTGCAGGTAGGAGCCAATCAATCTGCGGGTACCCAATGGGTTGATGTAGCGGGCAGTCCACACGTTGCACATGCCCGTATCTGCCGTGAAGATGGCATCATCATCTGCTACTTGGTCCAGCAATGATGCTGCATATTCAGGATGGATGGGCGTGAGTTTCTCGGCCTTGCGCGTATAGGCGCCGACGGCCTTGTTCATCAGCCGATCGTGTTTCTTGAGGATCTGGTCCAGGAACTTGGTGCTCTTTTTTGCCTTGATCAGAGGCATGAGCGCCGCGAGGGTTGGCAGGACGTCGCCGTGCACGGCAACGTCCACATCGGTCCGCCGGCCAAGGACGGCGGGGTCTCTGTCCACCTGTGCGGTGCGGGTGGAGGGGAGGAACTGGTCATATGGGAAGTCGGTGCCCAGCATGATGAGGAGGTCCGCGTCCTCGATGCCCTCAGCGGCGGCGCCATAGCCCAATAGCCCCGTCATACCGATGTCGTAGGGATTTCTGTACTGAATGAAGTCCTTGCCGCGCAGTGAGTGGCCAATGGGTGCTGAGATCTTCTCTGCCAGGGAGATCACTTCATCGTGAGCACCCTTGACACCGTAGCCAGCGAAGATGGCGACCTTCCGGGACTCATTGATGGCGTCGGCGAGTTCCTGGAGGCTCTCTGGCGCTGGCGTCACAGTTCCCTGAGTGACGGGGGAGTACATAGGCGTGTCCGCTGCCGCGTCCAAGCTCGCTATGTCACCGGGCAGGGTGACGACGGCGACGCCGCCCCGTCCGACAGCGTGGCGTATGGCACTGTTGACAACGCGCGGTGACTGTTCAGCGCTGCTGACCATTTCGGAGTAAACAGAGCAATCATTGAAAAGACGGTCGGGGTGGGTTTCCTGAAAGAAGTCCATGCCGATCTGCTTGCTCGGGATGTGGGAGGCGATAGCCAGTACAGGGGCTCCGGAGCGATTGGCGTCGTAGAGCCCATTGATCAGATGGAGGTTTCCTGGACCGCAAGAACCTGCACAGACGGCGAGTTCTCCGGTGAGTTGTGCTTCTGCAGAGGCCGCGAAAGCCGCAGCTTCTTCGTGCCGGACGTGGACCCAGTCAATGCCACCCTTGCGTGATCCGCCAGAGCGTCTGACGGCGTCGACTATCGGATTCAAACTGTCGCCAACAATGCCGTAGATGCGGCGAACGCCTGCGCTTTGTAGTTGTTCAATCAGTTGAGTGGCGAGTTCCTTGGCCATGCTTGAGGCTCCTGACCTGTCGTGGACGGGCAGCATACTTAGGGTTTGTTGTCGTCAGTCTAGCCCGAGGGCTACAGCCGAACGTACGCCCATGTTTGCCACTGACGCTGGGCCAAGTGCGCCACAGCGGCGGGAACGGATACGACGCCGGGGAGTAGATCGGAAGAATCTACTATGGCGGATCTCATACTGTTTCCACACCCAACGACGGCAATTCCATCGCGGATTGCTGCACCGACATCCTCGGCCATCGCGCTTCCGTTGGCTAGGAGCGCTACGGCGGGGCCCTGCACAACGACTTCTATGGCAGCTTCTGGCATAGCAAGGACGGCGTTCTGGGCGCTTCGGAAAGCGGGCGCTAAGTGTTCTTCGTCCGCTGCTCCGAAATGGTGGATGAGTAGACCTTGTCCGGCAACTGACTTCGAATCCAATGCTTAGCTGGCCTTACTGAGAGCTGAACCCTTGTGCATCGCTGTGTGATCTGTTTTGTCACTTTTGATCTCATATTGAGGATCGTCCTCGCTGCAGCGGCGAGTGCGGCCCTTGAACTCGGTGTCCTTGGTGTGGACCTTCGTGATGGTCCCCTCGACGTGGCCCGCCTCGGAGTTCCACCGGACGTGGTCGCCAACCTTGAAGTCACTCAATTGCTGCTCCTCTACTTCGTGAATTGCGCGTAGGAACAGTCTTGCACTGCGTCGAGCCACAGACCAGACTCGGGGCATCTATAGAGAGGAATTGCGATGGCGCTTTCAGCGCCGCTGCCGGCCGATTTGCGGGCAGTGCGTGCACTTACAGGCTAAGCCTGCAATCAGCCGACGATGCGCTTGGCCCGCTGAACTGCGTTGGTGAGCTTGGACTGCATGGCATTTCTGGACATTGCTTGTCTTCCTACACCCGGTGCATCCAACACGGTGGCACGAGGGACACGCCCGCCAAGGTGGCTCGTCTTCCACGCCTGCTGTACGTCGGCGCTACTCAAGATGACAACTTCCAATCGTGGCAGTAGCCGAAGCACTGGCCCGAGCGCCTTGATACCCGCCATTTTGTCGCTGGCAGTCGCTTTCCCTTCGACGCAGTAGGGAATCATGTTCCACATGAGGACGCCGTCGTGCAGTCCAGCTTCGTTGCGCTCATGCCAGCACCGTTCCGCTGCATTGTCCGGGTTATCCACGGAAACAATGCCTGTGCCATCGGGTGCGACGACGGTGGCAGGCGGCTGATCCAAGAGCCAGAGCACACGAGCTTGGTCGCCGGCGTCGGCTGGATCGAAGTTGGGGATGGTCACTGATCGAGTGGAAGCATACTCCACTCTCCACTCCTCCAGGCTCTGAATGTGGGGCGCCGTTTCCAGCATTGACCGGCGATTAGCTAGCTCTTCTTCGGATTTAAGACTTTGGGGAATCGTTGCAAACATATATTCAACACTACCCCGGCTGCGTTATCAGACAATTTCCTCGGGTGGAAGACCTACCGCTGAGTAGGGCACGACAACTACCTGGACATCATCCGCATAGACGACTTTTCCAGGGTCATCGGCCAGTATCCGATCGCAATCCACGCCATAACGGGTCAGGAGGTCCCTGTATTCGTCGGCCTTTTTTAGGAGGTGTTGCGCCGAGGACTTGAACCAACTTTGCGCGCCCGGGTTCAGAGTCCGGTCGTAAATTTTTGGGGCTTCAGAGCAGGGGTCCGCATAGGCACCGTTGCACCAGTTGTTCGCGCTCCTCCACCATGCTTGGTCTTCCGGGGCAAGGAGCCCGTCGCGGGACAACCCATTGGCCAACGCAAAGACCCCTGGAAATGTGCCGCGATGATTCGGCTGAGTTGCCTGATATCTCACGTACTTGCCCGTTTCAGCCATGCGGCCAGTCTAGAAGTATTGATCTACAACCCGGGGGCCGCAACAGAACCGGATTCTGGCGGGCAGCTCACGGGCTCTCGCGTCTGCTTTGAGCCCGTGACCTGCACAACAGGCTGAGCGCCGTCGGTCTAGTCAGCTGAGCGGTGCAAGACAAAGATCCCGCCATATGCGGGCTGGTCAGCTCGGTGTTCGTCGCTGTCGGTGTAGTCGCTCAGTACCTTGTGGATGCGGCCGACGACGTCTTTGAGGTCTTCTTCAGAAAGGTGCAGTACAAAGCGCGAAAGGCTCGCGAGTGCGTCCGGCCCGGCGCTGTTGAGCTCTTCCCGAAACGCTTCGACCGGGGCAAGGGGCCCTCCGGTGTTGGCCTTTCCCAGCACGCCCCTGAGATTCCAGGACCGCCCCGTGGAGCGATATGGTTTTTCGAGTGCCCCGCTGTCTCCCTTGCGGATATCGGCAGGTTCAAGGAATCCCGTGGCGAGCAATTGTCTTACGTGGTAGAGCACCGTGCCGGGATCCTGCTCCAGGCGATCGGCTAGTTGCTTGTTGGTGAGTTCGTGAAGTCCGCAGAGCCGCAGTATGCGTAGACGCAGCGGATGCGACAGTGCTTTGATCTCCTGGGCGTTCGCAACCGGGCCACGGTGCGCTCCGTCCTTCGGTTCCTGAGAGGTCATGCGACCAAGCGTACGCTGATTTAGTATTTTCCATCGCCTTGAAATTACTAAATCACTGTGTAAGGGTTCAACTATGACAAATCGCGCCGCACCAGCAGTAGTCCAGACTCGTGGGCCCCTCGGACCCGCCTATTGGAAACTCTGGTCAGCTTCCGGGCTATCCAACCTCGCCGATGGCATCTTCAAGATCGCGTTGCCGCTGATGGCCATTCAGCTCACCCAGTCGCCCACGCTGATAGCTGGCTTGTCATTTGTGGCATCGCTTCCGTGGTTACTCTTTGCGCTGACCGCCGGTGCGCTGGCGGACCGGTTGGACCGGCGCAAGATCATGCTGGCGGCAAATCTCAGTCGTGCAGTCCTGCCCGCGCTGTTGGTGGCGGTGATCCTGCTGGATCTCGGCTCCCTCTGGGCGCTCTACGTGGTTGCGCTCATGGTGGGTGTAGCGGAAACGCTCTATGACACTTCTGCGCAGTCGATCATGCCGCAGGTGGTCCACCGGGATCAGCTGTCGCGTGCCAACGGGAGGCTCTACGCGGTAGAGCTCACCACCAATCAGTTCGTCGGCCCGCCGCTGGGTGGACTGCTAGTGGCAGCCGGAGTAGTTGCCGGCCTTGCCGTACCTGCCGCGCTGTGGCTTGCAGCGGTCGGCGCACTGTTTCTGGTTCCCGGGTCTTTCCGCATCGAGCGGACGGAGAAGACCACGCTGCGGTATGACGTAGCCGAGGGCCTGCGTTTTCTCTGGAACCAGAAGGTCCTGCGCACCTTGGCCGTGATGACAGGGACCTTCAACTTCGCCACCAGCGCGGCATTTGCAGTCTTCGTGCTTTTTGCTGTCGGCCCGACGTCGGCCATGAGACTCTCCGAGGTGGGATTCGGTGTGCTTTTGACTGCCGCCGCGATCGGCTCCCTCGTCGGCTCGTTCCTGGCCGAACGGGTGGAAAGCAAGCTCGGCCGTTCCAAGTCCTTGGCACTCGGAATTGCCAGTGGAGGATTGTTCGTGGGGGCTCCAGCGTTGACCGATAACCCCTATATCCTCGGCGCAGTTTTCTTTGTGGGAGGTCTGCTGGTTGTCATCTGGAACGTGATCACAGTGTCGCTGCGCCAGCGCATCGCACCTGCTCGCTTGTTGGGCAGGGTCAACAGTGCCTACCGACTGCTGGCGTGGGGCACTATGCCGCTGGGGGCAGCAGCCGGAGGACTCCTGGCCCAGTGGCTGGGGCTTCAGGCGATGTTTGGCATCATGGGCGTGCTGACTCTGGGCCTGCTCGGGCTGATGCCCCTCCTCACGGACAAGGCGATTGACGCGGCCGACGTCGAATCCTAGGACGGTGGAAGGTGGCAGGTCTAATGGCCTCCCTTGGAGTGCCGGGCCGCGAGTTTCGCGGCCAGATGTTCTTCGGCGTCGGGCCCCGGTTGAACTCCGGCCGGAACCCTGAAGAAGAAGACGGCGCCCAATACCCACCACAAACCAAAGAGCAGCCAAGGGGCTGGGTCCAGAGATGCGGGCATGCCCGGTAGGTAAAGGGCTGTCAGACCAAGGCAGAGGACGGCCGCGACGACGCCGATAATTAATCCGCCCTTCCCGCTGCCACCGATGCGCAGCGGCCGTTCCATGTTGGGTTCGCGGTGACGGAGGATCAAGAAGGCTACAGCAACCAGAAAGTACGCGATGACAATACTTGGTGAACCCGAATCCACGAGCCAACCGAGCATTGCCTCGCCAAAGAACGGCGCCAGAATGGAAAGCGCGCCGATGAACATTACGGCATTGGCCGGTGTTCTGAAGCGCGGATTGAGTTTCCCAAACCAGGCTGGCAACATGCGCGAACGTCCCATCGCATAGACCAGGCGGGATGAGCCGATGAGGAAGGAGTTCCATGAGGTCAAGATGCCAGCGAGACCGCCAGCAACCAGCACTTTGGCCATAATGTCCGTTCCCCAGAGCATGCCCATGGCGTCTGCCGTGGCGAGATCAGCCCCAGCGAGCTGGGTTACATTCATGGATGAAGCGGTCGTGATGACAATCATGACGTACCAGAGGACGGCCAAAACGACTGAGATCACCACCAGCTTGCCGACCTGCCGTGGAGGAATCTTGACCTCTTCCGCGGATTGGGGAATAACGTCGAAGCCGACGAAGAGGAACGGTACGACGACGAGGACCGCTATAAAGCCGGCGAAGCCGCCGCTGAACAGTGGCTCAAAGTTAGCTGCTTCACCGCCTACAAATGATCCGGTAATAAGAAGGGCGCCGATAACAAGGAGGAAGATGACCGCGAAGGTCTGGGCGGCACTGGCTAGTCGGATTCCGAGGATGTTTAGTACGGTCAGGAGCACGGCGGCTCCTGCTCCGACCAGGGCCCAGCTCAAGTAGACCTCGGCGCCTGCAATCTCCCATAGCTTCACCTGCTTCAGCCCGGGGAACAGGTATAGCGCAGTGCGCGGCAGGGCCACGGCTTCGAACGCAACAATGGTGATATATCCGCCGGTGATCGCCCACGAGCAGATGAAAGCCCAACGCGCGCCCATGGCTCGCATGACGTAGTTGTGTTCCCCTCCGGCCAAGGGCATGGCGGAAACCAGTTCTGAGTAGGTCAGGCCAACGAGGGCCATGATCACCCCACCTGCGACGAAGGCTCCAACGGCGCCAAATGTTCCCGCCGATTCCAGCCAGCCCCCGGTCAGGACTACCCAGCCAAAGCCGATCATCGCGCCGAACCCTATGGCGAGGGTGTCCCAACCACCCAGTGCTTTGATCAGAGACGTGTCGTCACCAGGTACTCGCGAACGGGCGTCACTTTTGCGTCGGGACATGTCCTTCTCCTCACTCGCAGTGGTGAAGAGAAGCCTACTCGTGAGGTCGATCACAAGCGAGAGCTTTTTGTGGTCAGGGCGCCACGAACTCGCCCTGCACCACTCGTCCCAGCAGCTCGGTCAGCAGATCGACGCCGGCGAGCATATCCTCATCGCTGGTCAGCTCGCGCTCGTTGTGTGAAATTCCGTCGACGCTGGGAACAAAGAGCATGATCGTGGGCACGATGTCCTTCATATTCGTGGAATCATGCCCCGCCAGCGTACGAACCACGCCGTGGGAGAGCCCGAGTGCATCGGCGCTCGCCGCAGCCAAGGTCATACCCGCCTCATCGTAGGCTTTCGCCGCCCAGATATGCTCAGCGCCGCGTTCAATCTGCACCTTGGCTGAGCCTTCGATGGCGGCAACCCGGCGATGCAGTTCGGCGTCTGCGGCTGCGAGGACTTCGGGGTCAGTTGAGCGGAGGTCCACCAGGAGGTTCACGCGGCTGGCAACCACGACGGGGGAGTTGGGGAATACGGTGAACTCGCCGCAGGAGGTGATGACCATGTGCTCGTCCGTACTGAACTGGTTTGCGATATCGCGCGCGGCTACTACCAGCTCAGCGGCGCCGAGCAGCGCATCATGGCGGTCCGCGATAACAGTGGCGCCGGTGTGCGCCTGCTCTCCGTGAACTATGAACTCGTATTTGTTGGCGCCCCAGGTGGACTCAACAAGGCCAATGGTCAGCCCGTTATCCTCGAGGGACCGGCCCTGTTCAATGTGAATCTCCAGGTAGGCGGCGACGTCGAGCTGGTAGTCTCCCCGGGTTCCAAGGGCATTCAACGCCGACTCCACCGTGACCCCGTTCGGGTCTGTGGTTTCCAGCGCCTGTTCGGCCGGAATTTTTCCCGTGAACACGGAGCTGCCCATCATGGACGGCTTGAAGCGACAGCCCTCCTCGTTGAACCAGTTGACGACGGCAATATTGAACGCCGGTTCAACCCCTGGAGACGTCAACGAATCGCGGAGGCGAAGCGCGGCATGTGCTCCGGCTAGTACGCCGTAGGCGCCGTCGAACCGGCCTCCCAGCGGCTGCGAATCCAGGTGTGACCCAACGGCTACATAGGGTGCGCCGGGTACGGTCTCCAGCAGTGCAAACTGATTACCGACGTCGTCGTAGTGGACCTCGAAGCCATGGCCCTCCACTAGCCCGCGGAACCAGTGGCGGGTCTGCCCATCAGCGATCGTGCCGGCCTGCCGGTCCACGCCACCACCAGCGGTTGCACCAATAGCGCTCATGGAACGAAAATCTGCGAGGAAGTTGGGCGTGCTCATGCTGGTACTCCGTTGGTAGCGCGGTAGGTGAACTGGCCTCCCATGATGGTGGCGACGACGTCGAGCTCGGCAATATTGGTAGCCGTCAACGGGTCACCGGACAGGATTGCGAAGTCCGCCAGTTTCCCATACTCCAGCGTGCCCTTCTCCGCGAGCAGCCCGGTGGCTTGAGCGGCCCACTCTGTGTACGTGCGTAGCGCCTCCTCGGGGGTGAGCCCTTCGCCGGGCTTTCCTAGAAACACGCCGTCGTCGGTGGTTCGATCAACCCAGGACTGCAGGGCGCGCCGGACGTTATTGTCCGCCACGGGAAGGTCCGAGCTGCCAGCGACGGTGATGCCAGCGTCAACCAGAGAGCGGCCGCGGTAGAGCCAGGAAACACGATCCGGACCCACCAGATCAAAGAACTGGTCACCGAGTGGCCCAATGAAGGCGGCCTGAGGCGCGACGGCGATGCCCGCCCGGGCAACCGGCTCCAACTGATCTGGCCGTGCGATACCGAAGTGCTCGATCCTGTTCGGCAAGGCATTGAGACCATAGCGATCCTGGCAACCGGTAATAATGTCCGTGGCGAGGTCAATCGCCGCGTCGCCGATAGCGTGCAGTGCAATCGGCCAGCCAGCCCGATAGACCGCGTCCACCCGGTCGTGGAAGTTCTGCGGTTTACCCAGCAGGTAACCGCTGTTGTGGGGGTGGCCGCAGTAGTCCTCCGTAACTGCAGCGGTTTTGCCCAGCAGGGAACCATCGAGGAAGACCTTTACCGGGCCAAGCGACAACCATTCGTTTCCGAATCCACTGGGCAGGCCGAGGTCGAAACCGAGCCCCTCGCCCCGGCCATGCATGTCCGCTTCATTCCCCTGGATGGGCCGCAGAGCGTCGAGCGCCGGCATGAGTTGCGCCCGGCAATGCAGCCGGCCGGTGGTCTGTGCCAGTTGGTACGCCTGCAGCTCGATCGGGCTGTGGCCAATCCAACCGCCGCCGATTCCGGCTTCGGTGAAGCTCGTGATGCCTTCGGCGGCGTACCGGGTGGTGGCGTCGTCGAGCGCTGTCACAATCTGCTCGGTGGAGTAGGGCAGCAGGAGGTTCTGCACCAGAGACTGAGCGGCCTCTTCGATAATGCCGGTGGGTTTCCCGTCGGCGTCGCGCAGTACGGCCCCGCCTTCCGGGTCCTCGAATCCCGGCTCAAAGAAGCCTGCCAGGCGCAGAGTGGCCGTGTTAGTGATGGACAGATGACCAGAAACGTGACGCAAATACAGGGGACGGTCACCGGTGATGGCATCCAGCCGGTCGATGCTCGGAAACTTCCCGCCGTGGTTCTTGTGATTAAACCCCGTTCCTTTGATCCAGGCTCCAGGCTCATTGTGGAGCCGCTCAACTTCAGACTCCAGCCGTGCGTAGAGTTCATCGAGTCCACGGGCACTGTCCAGATCCACAGCGCTCAGACCAAGCCCCCACCACGTGGTGTGGCAGTGCGCGTCAATAAAACCCGGAACTACCGTGGCTCCGTTGAGGGCTTCCACCTGATGAGCCGAGCACCCCTCGAGGTCCTGATCAAAGCCCACAATCCGTCCGTTGAGGACACCGACGCTGCGAGCAGTGGGGTGCTCCCGATTCATCGTGAGGATGTTGGCGTCTGTGAGGATCAAATCGAGTTTCACGCGTTTTCTCCCTGCTCGGGCGTGTTGGCGGATGACGGCGGTAGGACCTCCGGATCGAGGAGGATATGCAGCAGCGAAGGCACCCCACTGGCGAGCGCCCGCAGGAGTGCACTCTCGACGTCGGCCGTTTCCGCCACCGTCTCACCGTGTCCTCCGAAGGACCGCATGAGCGCCGCAAAATCCGGGTTCGTGGCCGCGGTACCGGAGGGGCGTCCCGGATAGTGGATGCGCTGGTGGCTAGCGATGGTTGCGTAGATTCCGTTATCGACGACGACGATCAGTGGCGCTGTCCCGTAGGCAAAAGCGGCGGTGATCTCCTGTGGGTTCATCAGAAAATCGCCGTCACCACAGATAGCGACGGCTTGCCGCTGCGGAAAGATCAGGGAAGCGGCGACGGCGGACGGAACGCCGGCGCCCATGGCACCATTTCGCGGGGCCACCAGTGAATGTGGGACGGTGTGGCTGAGGTAGCGGTGTCCCCACAGCGTTGCGTTGCCCGCGCCATAGGTGAGGACCCGTTCCTCGGGAAGCACCCGGTCCATGATCTGGAACGCCTCGGTGAGGTCCATCGGCCCGTCGGTGGCCCCGGTCGTTGCGTAACGTCGTTGGTCTTGGGCGAGTTCCGTCATCCATTGGGCGTCGCGGCCTCCATGAACCGAGTCGGGGGAGGGGAGTGCTGCCACGAACGACGCCGATGTGGCAACGATCTGCAGGTCGATCCGGCCTGCGTGCATCACGGCATCTGGGTCCGGCAGCACCAAGATTGTCTTGGTATCGAAACCGCGCGTGTAGCTATCGCTCATCACATCCGATCGTCCACAGCCGATGAACAACAGCAGGTCAGCTTCATCGAACCGCGAGGCAAGGGTGTCTGCGCGGCCGTACCCGAGCCAGCCGGCCCACGCCGCCGATCGGTGTGAAACGGCGTCGTGCGCTCGCCAGTCAGAGGCCACCGGGATGTTCAGCGTTTCGGCCCACCTCATCAACTGCGAACCGGCGTCGCCGTCCCAACCATCGCCGCCGACGACCACCAGTGGTTTCTTCGCTGCGGCCAAAGCCGTGGCTACGTCCTGGACCAGTGTTTCGGCTACTGCTGCCGGGGCCACCGGTAGAGGAGCCACCGGCCCGGCATCCGTCTCGCGTCGCAGTACGTCTTCAGGAAGTCCAACGACCACGGGACCGGGCCGGCCGGACGCAGCCGTGCGCATGGCATCGGCAACCACCTCGGCGGCACGGTGTTCGTCGTCGAGCATCAGTACCTTCTTGGCGGTGGTCCCAAACCAGCCTGAAAGGTTGAACTCCTGGAACGAATCCCGGTCTCGATCCGCCACCGGAATCAGTCCAACAAAGAGGACCATCGCCGTCGCGTCCTGCCAGGCAGTGTGAATGGAGATCATGGCGTTCGCAGCGCCGGGGCCACGCGTGACCATGGCAATACCGGGGGTTCCCGTCAACCGCCCTTCGGCCAGCGCCATGAACCCAGCGCCGCCCTCGTGACGAGCGACCACGGTTTCGATCGGCGAGTCATACAAGCCGTCAAGAACGTCCAGAAAGCTCTCTCCCGGCACCGAATAGACGCGCTGGACGCCGTGCACTTCAAGTTCCCGGACGATCAGATGGCCAGCCGATTGCGGCATAGAATCTCCTTTACTCACTCGACGAGTCAGTGCTTGAAATCGGGTAGATCAACGCTCATGCGCGGTGCGATGACACCGGCAACAGAGGTAAACAAGGACAGGAAAACGAGGATGGCAGCTGCAGGCCACCAGTGGTCTCCCGCCGAAGCAACCAGCGCGATGGCCAGCAGGGGAATGAATCCGCTCACCATGCCAGCAACGTTCTGGGCAAACCCGACGCCGGTGTAACGGGTGGACGCGGGGAAGAGGCCGGTAAGTACCGTACCGGACGCAGCATACGGGAAGGACAGGGCGGCGACGGCGAGGGTCATAGCAAGCACCACGATCACCGGATTGCGGCTCTCCAACATCATGAAAGCGGGGACTGCGACCACAGCCGAGAGGAGCCCGCCGTAGATGATGACCTTGCTAGCACCAAAGCGTTCGGCCAGCCGCCCACCGATGATGAGTACGGGGATTTCGACGACGGCGGCCACCAGAGTACCCAAGAGCATCAGAGAGGCACTGTTGCCCAGAACTGTGGTGCCGTAGTACACCACGAAGGCGGTCACCAGGTAGAAGCCGCCGACACCGAGCAGAGCCGCAGCCATACCAACGATGATGTGCTTCCAACTATCTCGCAGGACGGTTCTGATCGGAGCAGGCTCCGTTCCACCTGACTCCATCAGTTCTTTGAACACCGGTGATTCATCCAGCCGGGACCGGATGTACAGGGCCACGAGCAGCATCGGGAACGCGGCGAGGAACGGGATCCTCCAGCCAAAGGAGCTGAAGTTCTCCTGTGAGAAGTACAGGGTCATCAGGAAGAACCCGCCCGAGGACAGGATGGTGCCGATCGGGGATCCGATCTGCGGCAGCGCCGCGTACCGTGCGCGCCGTTTGAGCGGAGCGTTCTCGACAACGATGGTCATGGCCCCAGACCATTCACCGCCCACAAACAGGCCCTGGAAGATGCGAAGCAGCACCAGCAGAATCGGTGCCGCTATGCCGATGGCCCCGTAATCGGGCAGGAGGCCGATCAGCCCGGTGACAACACCAATGCCCACGATGGTGATCAGGAGCGTCTTCCGCCGGCCGATTCTGTCGCCCATGGCACCGAAGAACATGCCGCCGAGGGGGCGGGCAACGAGCCCGACGCCAAACGTGGCGAACGAGGCCATCGCTGCCGCCGTCGGGTCGTCGTTGGCGAAGTAGTGGACGTTGAAGATCAGAGCTGCTGCCGCGCTGAACAGAAAAAAGTCATACCATTCCATCGCAGTGCCCACCAGCGCACCGATGGCAACCTTCGTGGCTTCTTTATCCGAGAGCGTGCGGGTTGCCCCCGCCTCAATATGGCCGCTGCTCTGGTGCGGCCGGGTGCTCGCATCGTGGTTACTCATGGTGCCTCCGCGTGAGGGGATGGCCGGGCCAAAACGATCCGGACCGTGGGACAAGTCCATCATGACAAAGTGATGCGCGTCACGGGATGTGGAAAGAAAACGGAAAATCCCCGAATGTTGGGCAAATGCACATATTGTGAGCAAGTGACCCCACTACCGCGAGCACCCAACAGTCGTTTGGCTAAATCTGGAGATACGCGCTGGCATCAACTGCTTGACGGACTCGACGTCGCAGGGCTCACCGAGTCATTTCTCGAACGCGTGCTGACCGTGGCGGACTATAGCGACGCGATCCTGCCCGTCAACGAGATCCGTCGAACTGGCACGGCGTCCTTTAGCGCATTGATCGAACGGCTCCACGGGCCGCACAGACCCATTCACACGCAGAGCCCCGGCTTTGAGCAAGCCGCCGACGTCGGAGTGTCCAGAGCCCGCGCCAACATTCCCATTGAATCCCTGATGACTGCCATCCGCCTGGACTTCTCCATCCTCTGGGCCGAACTGACCGCGCTGGCCGAGCCCGAAGATGCCGCCCTCCTGGTGGATCATGCCGAACAGGTCTGGCTCGTAGTCGACTCCTACGCCAGTCAGACCCAGGCCGCCTACGTGGCCGAGCGGCAGCGAATGCTCACCGAAGCATCCTCCGTCCGGCAAGGCTATGTCGCCGCGATCTTTGGGCAGGAACAGTCCGGGCCGGACATGCTGGCACGCATAGCTGAAGGGATCGGAATCGACGTCGACTCACCGCTGGGAGTCGCCGTCGCCCTCGGGGACGTGGCGCCAGCCCTCCGGGTTGCCGTCGCGCTCGCAGCCCGCAGGGGCAACGAGCCGATAACGCACCCGCTCGGAGACGGCCTCGTGGCCTTTTGGGTTGCTGATCAGCGTCCGGGTTCCTCGGGTCAGAAGACAGTGGAGGCCATGCGGCTCCTGAGGTGCGGGCTGGTGGAGCACACGGAAGGCCTGGCATCGTTGGCTGCCGCGGCCCGGTTCGCGCGGGAGCTTGCCAGCCTCCTCGAGGAGCGCGATGAGGGCGCGTTGACCCTGGAGCGGTCGTGGACTCGGATTGCTCGCTTGCGGCTGGCCGACGCAGGCATGCCGGTTGTTGCCGACATAGAGCGCGCTATATCGGGCTGCGGCCGTACCGAGCGAGACCGTCTTGTTGCTGCTGTGCGTGCGTACCTCAGTACGGGTAGCGTCGGTGAGTCCGCATCGCTGCTGTACTGCCACCGGAACACGCTCATGAACAGGCTGCGCCGCTTTACTGAGGTGACGGGAATCGACCCGACCGTTCCTCAGCAAGCAGCGCGGCTTGTGGTTGCTTGGTTCTAAACGTTGTCTGGCGCTCCTTTCCGCCTACGGCTGCCAGGTCATGAGCACGACGACGACCACCAGGAGAAGCGACACAACACCTGACCCCGCCGCGATCTGCGGGTAGCTGCCGGCCTTGCCGTTATCAGCTCCTGCAGCGGCCTTTCGCATGGCCGGAACCACCAGGAAAAGGTTCAGGGCCAGTGCAACAACGTAGGCGATGATCGAGTACAGGATCCACGGCGTCGTGAGCGGGATGCTGTACATCCCCTGCAGCCCGAACCCAAAAACGACCACGAGTAGTGAGAGCAGCGTGAAAATCTGGGTTGTCTTGGCCAGAGACGCCACCTGTGTGTGCTGCCCGGCGCGGAGTGAGCGCATTGCTGTCATCGGCAGAATCGCCATGGGGCCGATCAGGAAAACGGCGGAGACGACGTGGAGAACGTTCATAACTGTTTGCATGCCTCCAGCCTAGGAGCGAATCCGTCTTGGTGGGATCCATCGAATGGTTGATTCTGGCTGAACTCCACGTGTCGCTCCATAACGTGGAAAGTACTTGACAGAATGGAAAGTACTTTCTAGATTATTGATGAGAGTAGTCGAACCACGAGAATACGGAGCAGAACCATGAATGAGTCGATAAGTGCGGAGAATGCCAGAGGAATGCTCCAACAGGCAAACCAACTCGGTGCTTCAGCTCGAACGGGCGCAGGCTGGCCGCAGATCACCATGTTGCTGGGTCTAGGAGCCATTTCATCGCTGAGCATCATCAGCTTCGGTTTGGTGGAGCGCATCCCCGGTGGAGTGCCAACAGTTCCCATGATTGCGATGTTCATCTGGCTCGGTATTTTCACGGCAACTGGCGTGTACTTCGGCAGGAGTGTCAAGAAGGGGTTTGGGCGGCGATGGGTCACCTATATCGCTATCTGGAGTGTCCTGTGGACGCTGGGTTCGTTGCTTTCAGGGTTCGTCTTTCAGGACCAGATGTGGTTCTACATTCTCTGCGCCGCGCTGATCACCGTGGCCACTACGGCTTGCGCCTGGTATGAGGCCCGGCGATGAACGCCGACAACAGCACAGCCCCTGTCCATCCGCGACATCAACTGAACAATGTCCTCATGCATCCGGTCCGATTCTCCATCATGGCGGCCCTGGCTCATACGGAAACAGACTTTGGCACGCTGCGGGATCACCTTCAGGTCAGCGACTCCGTGCTGAGCAAACAGGCCACCGCGCTAGAAATCGCGCTGCTGATAAAAATTCGCAAGGGCTACAGGGGTAAACGCCCCCGGACATCGATGCGCACAACGCCTGAAGGAGACGCGGTCTGGGCCAGCCACCTGGCCGCGCTTCGGAACATTGCTGGCGCCGACGCGCTACCCCCGAACGCCCACGCCTAGCCAGATGCGGACGCAGCGAGTTTCGTCAACGTGTTCATGTTGCGGACGGTCATGGGTCCCGCCGTGCGGGGGAGTACGAACTTCGATTGGCCCATTCCATTCGGGTAGTGGACGTAGATTTCACGCCTGCCCGCGACAACCTCTTCATCTCCGGGAGTCCGCAGCCCGCTCAGGGTAGTTGACTCCACGGGCGCCTTCCCGAGCAGTACCCGGATTTCTTCCTCAGGGAGGTCCGAAGAGAACAGCAGATTCCCACTTTGGATATATGTCCGCACATCCTCAAAGCCGATGGTGGTAGCGATGTCACGGAGCTCGGCCATGGGCAGCTTTCCCGTGCCACCCACGTTCACGGCGCGCAGAAGCGCCACCCAGGCGTGGCTCACGCGTCCTTCGGCGGCAACGCTTCGTGGTGCCGACGTCCATGGGTGCGGCGGTCTTCTTTCATCTCCGCTTCGAACAGATGCCGCTTCCCTTCGGCGAGCTGGTCTCGCGAAGCTTTCTCCGCGGCCTTGAAATCCGCGTAGTAGCCGTCGTCGTAATCTTCCACGATCTGGAAGGTCCAGCGGCCGTGGATGACGTTGCGACCCACGATTTTTTGCTGCAGTGTTTCCGCTAGCTCGTGGTGTCCTGCTTCGCGGAAGAGCTCCACCGCCTCGCCGAGGGCCAGATCCGCCATGCCGGTCAGCCGGTGGAAGCCGTACAAGTAACCGCGTGCGTGCTCCACCGTCTCGAGCGCTTCGGAGAGTTTGCCCAGTGCCTCGACGGAGGTGTCCGACAGCCCGGCCGGGCGCTGGTGTTGGGCGTCGGGCCCATTGTCTGAAGAAGATGCCATGCATCAAACATTAGGCGTTGGGAACGACATTCTGAAGAGGTCCCGGTAGTTGGCCATCGATCGAGCGAACCGGCACCGATCGGCTGATGGCGCGGCGGTCTGCCATCCGTACGACCAGCCACCCGTAGGCACCCAGAGTCAGTACTGATATGAGCAGTGCAATGGGCTGGACGTTGGTGGCATTGACATCAGCGAGTCCCACGGAGCCGAGAACGAAGATTGTCACATTATTGATCACGTGTGCTGCGATCGCGGCTTCGAGGCCACCGGTCCGCCAGGTGATCCAGCCCGCGAAAATCGCGAATAGTGCGATGTCGATTTGTCCGAGCGGCTCGTATGCGTGACCAAGAACAAACAGCGGGACAGGTAGCAGGATCGCAAACGCGGGATGCTTCAGCCACCCACCGATGGTCTGCATCAGGTATCCCCGAAAGACATATTCCTCGGCCGTTGCTTGGATGGGCACCAGCAGCAGCGTCAGGATGAGCAGCGGTAGGAACGTCCCGGCGTCGAAACCTGGGGCTGGAATGTCCTCCCCCGCGCCGGCGGGCAGAATCATCGTGAGACCGAAACTGAGAACGTAAATGGCGGCGGCGAGGCCTCCACATCGCATCATCCATTTCCAGCGGAGCCTGCCGACCACGGAGGACAGGATACCCAGGGGGCGCGGACCCGTGATGAGCGTGGCCAGGATGATCGCCGGAAGCATGAAGATCACGGAGACCATCGCGAACCCGAAGGTCAACGGATCGCTGAGATCCAGTTCTGCCATGCGCTCCAGTGCGGCAAGCCCTTCACCTGTGGTGAAAGCAATGGCCAGCAGTGTGCCGATCAGCAGAAGGGTGAAGACCAAGAAGAACGTCACGGCTAGCGCAGCGGTGAGTAGCGGCTTCCACCAGCGGTAGCCGGGCCAGGATCTGGCGGCGCGGTGATACGGGGTGTGCGAAGCAGCGGCGGTGTTGATGGCCGGGGATTCTGTTTTCAGTTCAGGTCCTTGTTCGCATGAGGAGGTGAGTCGGGGTGTACTTTTTCGTGAGGGTGGCCCGACGACAGCTTCCCTTGTCGTCGCAAGAGAAACAGTGCTGCGGTACCGATGAGCAGTACCGCAGCGACGGCGATCGTGCCCCACATCAGCAACGCTTTGGCGTTTTCCTCGTCGACGGCCGCCAACGGGAAAGCGTAGACGTTGGAGTCTTGGCTCCCAACGATGAGCGAATCGTTGACGATGATTGGTCCGGCCGGTGCTAGTTTACCGTTCAACTGATGAGACCCTCGCTCTTCGCCGCTTTCGGCGTCCAGGCCCTGAATGACGCCATCGGTGTTGCCGAAGTACACCACGCCGTCTGTGGCGACGGGAGCGCCCTTGACTGTACCTGAATCAAACTGCCACAACCTTTCGCCGGTCATCAGGTCGTAGGCGTAGAAATTTTTAGTGGTGGGGCTGCCCACGAAGACGTTGCCGTTGTAGATCATGGGTGCCCCAGATTTGTTGTTCGGTTTGGGCTTGCCCTTACCCAGCGTGTCTTTCCACAGCACCGTGCCGTCGGAAATGTCGACGCCGTAGATCGTGTGCGTGAATTCACCGTCCTCCGGGTTCTGGTCTTCCGGCACGGCTTCAATGGCTGTGGTGACCAGCACGCCGTCGTGCACGGCCGGAGGAACATCGTCCAGGCCGTAGAGCGTCTCTGGGAAGTCAGACTGCCAGAGGACGGTGTTCGATTCGGTGTCGTAGGCGGTGACGCTGAATCCCGGCGGCGGATGCCCTGCGCCGAAGTACAAGATTCCGTCTTTGAGGGCGGGGGAGGACATGCTTACCGCGGAACCGATATCGGTTCGGCTCTGTTCCTCACCGGTTTCGGGGTTGATTTGGTACAGGTTGTGGTCCCCAGTGACCACGTAAACGGACCCGTTGGCGAATGCTGGTGTTGGCATCACTTCGCCGTCGGTCTCGAAGTTCCAGACGATGCGGCCGGTTTCTGCATCGAGTGCCAGAACGCCGCTTTCTTCTGTGCCACGGAACTTCTTGTTTTCCTGAGGTAACCGGTTGCCGTAGCCGACGAAGACCGTCCCGTCCCGGTAGATCATTTCTGAATGTACCCAGTTGGGCGCCTGGTTGTGCCAGATTTCCTGGCCCGTCGTCAACTCGAACGCAAAGAGGTCGCCAGAGCCGTGATTTCCCACGAAGAGCCGGTTTCCAACCACGACGGGTGTGGCACGTACCTCATCGTTCGTTGCGTACGTGATTTCTCCGAGGTCTTTCACCGCGGGATTGACGATGACGGCGTTCTTGTCCGCGGTCAACCGGTACTGTGTCCATTCCTCCTCCGACGACGACGACGACGGCGACGGCGGTGGTGTCGACGACACCGCGCCAGCGATTGAGGCCGGTGAGAATACCATCAGCAGGGCCAGAATCACAGACGCGGTGTGTTTGATCATGAGACTATTTTTTGGACTTTTTATGCTTGCGGTTGAAGATCAGAGCGAGAGCGATGGCCGCCATCCAGGAGTCCTTCGCTACGGCAATACCATCCTGAGAAGGGCGGACACCGTCTTCTTCGGTCAGTTCTGGTGTCTTGAAATACATGGTTAGGAGGCCCCCTGAGAACGCTGCGAGTGCGAGACCCGCAAGTCTGCTGGGCACAAAGGGAGCGAGCAGCATGGCACCGACTGTTATCTCCGCAGCGCTGAGTACCTTGCCAAATTTCTCCGCCTCCAGCTTGCTCACCTGGGGGAACGCGTTGCTGGCCATGCCCTGTAAATAGCCAGCGGTGTCCTTGTCGAGGTTGAGCTTGGAGACCCCCGAGTTGAGGATGAACGCGCCGGTGGCAAGTCGGAGTGGGAGGTGAGATAGCTTCATGGTGAGGTGTTCCCTTCGGTGGTAAAAGAATTCCCTTCGAGCGTACGTTCCTGCTGCATGTTGGTCCAGTGACCGCGAAGAGGTTCCGATGGATAGTTTCCCGACTTGCCGGTCGTTGTACACCAAGAATTTACTGTGCTCTGGTTGTATGTGACGTACAGAGTGCCAGAAGACCAGCTATCGAGAAGGTCACCATGGAATACCGGACGGCCGAGCATTCACGGTCGCAGCATTTTCTTCTTCACATGTCCGATACTCATTTGCTCGCAGGAGCTGCGCCGTTGTATGACGCGGTGGACAGCGAGGCAAGACTGCGGCACATCTTCGAGGAGCTAGAAGCTTCGGGGGTTCATCCAGAAGCTATTCTGTTCACCGGCGACCTCGCAGACAAGGGTGAACCGGAGGCCTACGCAAAGCTTCGTTCCATTGTTGAGCCTGCGGCTTTAAAGCTCGGAGCGCAGGTCATCTGGGCCATGGGGAATCACGATGATCGGAGCGCTTTTCGTGTGGGGCTGCTGGATGAACCGGCCAGCACGGGGCCTGTGGACAGGACGTATTGGGTGGGTGGCCTTCGCGTCATCACCCTTGATTCCACGGTTCCGGGTCATCATCACGGTCACCTCTCCGGTGCGCAGCTTTCCTGTCTAGCCACCGAGCTGGCCATGCCAGCTCCCATGGGAACCATTCTGGCCCTGCACCATCCTCCGGTGCCGAGCGTTCAGGATCTGGCTGTGCTCGTCGAACTGCGAGATCAGGCCAGCCTGGCCGACGTCGTGCGTGGCACCGATGTTCGCGGCATTTTGGCTGGCCATCTGCACTATTCGACGTCGGCCACGTTTGCCGGTATTCCCGTCTCAGTTGCCTCCGCCACCTGCTATACGCAGGATCTCAAGTACGACGCCGGCGGTACCCGAGGTCAGGACGGCGCCCAGTCTTACAATCTGGTGCATGTCTACCCGGAGACCATTGTTCATTCCGTAGTACCGGTTGGGTCCTACCTCACGGTCGGCGAGGCGGTGACTCGGGAGGAGACTCAGCGGCGCCTAGAGGCGCACGGAGTGAGAATTCCGGGCGCATCCGTGCTGACCTCGGTTTAGGCTATTTTTCCCAGGGAGCTTTGAGCGGAAAGTACTTCTCCAAGAAATCGGTCACCAAGTGTGTTCGTTCTTCGGCGGGAACTTCGGGGAAGCTACCGTCATTGAGACAGAAGCAATCTCGGTGCCGTTTTGCCAAAAGCTTCCGCAGACTCTTCAGCCCCGAATAGGTGGTGGTGTCCACGTAGCCCACCTTGGCAGATTCTTGGGTGACCGCCCTGCCGGTGAGCAGCGCGTAGTAGTGGTAGAGCGAATTGGTGACCGAGATGTTGTCTTTGGCACGGAAGCGTGAGGCGGCCGTGGAGGCAAACTCGGCTGCAAACTCTTCTTCCATCTCCAGCAGCACACTCTTGCGCAGCGGCGCGGCGCAGTGCTCCAGATGCCGAGTGGTAATCCGACCGAACTTCTCGTGTAGCAAACGGCGATTGACACGGGCCGCGTTTTCAAAGCCGCTACGTTCGGCGTCGTTATCGCCCAGCCCGATGCGTGTCTCTGCCTGAATGAACTTGGTGACTCCGCCGGGTGAGAAAAATAGTCCGGGGCTGACGGGTCGTCCAAAGAACATGTCGTCGTTGGAGTAGAGGAAATGCTCGGACAGGCCTGGAATGTGCTGCAGCTGGCTCTCGACTGCCTGGGAATTGTGGGTAGGCAGCACTGATAAGTCTCGGAAGTGCTCTTCGGAGGGCACCAGCGTTACTGCTGGGTGGTCGGCAAGCCAGTCCGGTCGAGCGGAATCGGTTGCAATGAAAATGCGGCGCACCCACGGAGCGAACATGTACACCGAACGTAGCGCGTATTTGAGTTCATCGATCTGACGAAAACGTGCCTCGTTGTCGTCTCCCTCGCCCACGGTGACGCCCTGCATGCGTGCTGCACGGGCGGCCCGGTACTCCGGGGAACTTCCGTCAACCCACGAGAACACCATGTCAATGTCAAAATCAATGTCGGTTGCATGGTCTGCGAACATGTTGTCGATTGTTGGCCAGGCGAGGCCGTGGCGCTCCACGGTTCCCCGGACCATTTCCGAAGCGTCAATGGAGCGCCGCGTCAGGGAGTTCTCCATGGGCAGGATCATGCGCTCACCGGCACGCTCCCAGAATTCCACTTGCACTCCCGCAGATGGGCCGTAGACCAGTTCACCAAAGGGCTCAATTCGGGGCCGGAACAATCTGAAGATGCGCGCCATACCACTGCGAGAGAAGGTGCCGTCTGCTACCAAGCGGGTGGAGCGGCCCTTGGTGTCCACTGTGCGGACGTAGAACGGTTCGTTGGCGCAGGCCGTGACCAAGGCATCGCGAAGCGGGACTGATTCCTGAAGGTCGACGGCGATGACGGGCCGCGCATCGTTGCCGCGTACCAGAAGGTAGCCAATACCGGCGTTGTCGAGGACAGCGCGGATGAACAGCAGATCCTCCACCATGGCATCGTTCGGAGTCAGGTCATGATTGATCAAGGCAAAACGACCCTTGACGAGCATCAGGTCACTGCGACTGCGGAAGCGTTGTTCCGCTGCGCTGGATACTGTCTCGAAAGCCTCTTGCTCTGGCCCTGGTTCCGGGGCTCCGAAGTAGGCGTCCTGTTGCGCGACTGAGTTTGTAATGGATGCCTCCGAAATGTGTGGGTGTACGTCTTCTCCAATGGTAAAGCCACGCACAAAATCGCGGACGGACTATTAAGCGCCGAAGGCCCGGCATGTCGGGGCCGGGCCTTCGGGAGATGCGGTGGGATCAGCGGTTGTCTCTACCGTCGTTGTCCACGCCCTCTGCTTCAACCTGTTCCTTGCGAACTTCTTCGTCGACGTGCGCTTCTTCCGTCACGGTTTCCTTGTCCAAACGCACTCGTTCCACGGGGACAGTATCCTTTTCCACCACAGGGCGTTCCTCGCTCAGGGTGACCTCGTGTTCCTCTTCGCTGAACTCTGCTCCTGTTGAGGCCTGTCCACGGTTGGCATCAGTGATTGGTTCGCGCTCTACCCGGACCTCTTCGTGGCTGACCGGCACAGTTGTCTCGACGTTCTCCGTCACCACGTATTTGCGCAGTCGCGCTCGGCCGGTTTCCTGTTTCTCGGTGCCAACGTGCAGTTCCTCTTCGGAACGCGTCATCGCCTCGTCATCGCGGTCAGCATTGCCCAGGCCGTCGTCGCGGTCAGTATCGCCCAGGCCGTCGTCGCCCAGGTGTGTCCCCGTGCGCTCGCCGCGCATATCGTCCGTTCCGGTAGTCACGCCGGAATGCGTTCCTGCGGCGGCCGAGTGGGCGTCGTTGTCTGTACTGGTGTCACGAGCGCCAGCAGAACCATAGTGCTGGTAGAGGCGGTCTTCCTCTTCGGGGGAGAGCTGAGAATCGGCTTCCATCCGCGGCGCGTCCTTCACCGTGTCCTTGTCGTACGGGACGCGGACATCGTGACCGTCCACCGTGGCTTCCGAGAGGGGAACAAATGATTCCGACGTGCCGAACAACCCCGTCTTGACGGTGACCCAACTGGGACGGCCCGAATCGTCGTCGACGTAGAATTGCCCAATGGAGCCGATCTTGTGATCATCGGCCCCGACCAAATGTCCACCATTGTTGAGAATTTCTTCGACGTTCTCTTTCGTGATCATTTTCTACTCCTGACTCAGTGCGACGGCGTGGTCGATGATGGGACCAGCATAGACACGAACCACCACTAAAGAACAGCATGCTTAGTAAACTACATGGATGGTGTTTTCCTCTCACTGACCTTGGACCTCCGCGGGTGAGAGTCGCCCGCGGGCTAGGGTAAACAAGTGACAACAGGACTCCTCATCGCCATCATCGTGGCCATCTTCCTGGGATCCACCACTCAGCGCATCGCCGGAATCGGCTTCGCCATGCTAATCGTGCCCTTCCTGGTCCTGATGCTTGGACCCCACGAAGGCGTGCTGCTGGTCAACATCTGCGGCGTTGTCTCCTCGGCCATCATCACCGTGCGTGTCTGGAAAGACGTGGACTGGAGCATGTTCCGATGGTTAACACTGCCTTCCGCGATCGGATCAGTACCCGGATCCTTCGCCGCCGTCTATCTGCCGGCCGCTCCGCTGGCCGTGACCGTCGGTGCCGTGGTCCTCGCCGCCCTGACTATTTCGCTACTAATGCAACGCTCCACCATTGTTCTTACCGGCAATTTTCCTAAAGCGACGGCGGGAGTGGCAGCGGGGTTGACCAACTCCATGGCTGGCGTCGGCGGTCCGGCCGTCAGCGTCTACGCGCTCTTAGCTCGCTGGCCGCAACGCCCTTTCGCAGCCACGCTGCAACCGTTCTTCGTTGTCATCGGGCTCGTCACGCTGATGACCAAGATTTCGCTTGCCCCCGGCCAGGTGCCGCCGATCCCACCGTGGGCGTGGATCGGAATAGCCGTCGCCATCGGCGCTGGAATATTCGTCGGCGAAAGGCTTGCACGCCATATCCGCGATGACCACGCACGCTTCGCCGTCATCGTCATAGCCTTCATCGGCGCGGCAACTGCATTCGGTAAGGGCCTCACCGACCTGTTGGCGTGAGTTCCACCTAAGCTGGCGCGTGAGTTCTCACCGCGTGGCTGGCTAAAGCGTTCGCGCGGGGGTGCGACGATAGAGCAGATGAGACTTTCAACGCGCCCCATGCCCGCCATGCCGCTCTGGCTGCAAGGCGTCTTTGAATTCGGTCAAGCCGCACTGCTATCCGCGCTCGCCGTTGTCCTTCCCCTCACCGGCGTCTGGTTTGCCAACGGCTTCACAGACCGCGGTTTCCTCTCGATGGCACGCCTAGCTGGTCAAGCCTGGTTGCTGATACACGGCGTACCCCTGACACTGAAGTTTCCCGAAGACGTAACCTCCACTGGGCAGAGCAGCGGTGTGCTCTCCTTGATCCCGCTCGGTCTAAGCTTGATCCCCTTTGCGTTGGCCTGGCGTTCGGGGCGACGGCTCGCACGGGCCTCCTATTCGGACCAGTTGTGGCAAGGTCTCCTGGGGGCGCTGGGAATTTACGCTGCGCTCGGGTTGATGACTGCGTACTTGTGCAGCACCTCCGAAGCCTCGGCGTCCTTGGTGGCGGGCGCGCTGATCCCGCTGATCCCGGCCGGTGCTGGGTTGGTTGTCGGTGCCTACCGCGAAGCAGGGTCCTGGCCACGACTGATTGGCATGGACCTTGCCGTCTGGATCGCTAAAACCAGTCAGCACTCACGCTGGGCAGGATCCTATGCTTGGGCTGCTATCCGTGCAGGCCTTCTGGGTGTCACTGCAGCCACCGGCTTGGCCGCACTGCTGCTGGCAACCACGATCGGGCTTCACTGGGCGGACGTCGTCACACTCTACGAAAGGTTGGAGCCGGGCATAGTCGGCGGCAGCGTCCTGACCATTGCGCAACTGGGGTTCCTGCCAAACTTGGTTGGCTGGTCATTTGCTTGGTCCACCGGTGCGGGTTTCGCGCTCGGGACGGGCAGTTCCATCACGCCGTTGGCGACGAGTGCAGGGCCGCTCCCGGCCGTACCTATTCTGGGAGCGCTTCCAATAGGTACCCTCGATTACGGCTTTGCAGTACTCTTCCTGCCCGTGCTCGCTGGCGTATTGGCAGGCTGGTGGTTCTTGCGCGAAGGTGAAAACCACTTCGATGAGTGGTTAGCCATCAAGCTCGACGTTCGCTGGCTGACGTCAAGCATTTCCACCCTCGTGCTTGCAGGATTTATCGGTGTCATCAGTGGTCTCTGCGGTGCGGTTGTAGCGTGGCTCGCTCAGGGGTCTGCCGGGATCGGCCGGTTTGTAGATCTTGGACCGGTGCCACTGGAAGTGGCACTTTGGCTAGCCCCGGAAATAGCGCTCGGCGTCGTCATCGGCTACGCGCTCGGTCCGTGGCTGGAGCGCGAACGCTCAGCTTAACCATTGGCCTACGGAGTGGGGATAAGACCGTTCAGGGAGAGGTAGTTTTCCTGGCATTCCGCTTTGGTCTCTATCGTTAGAGCCAGCTCCATGCACTGCTCGTAATCCGCGGTGAACGGCCAGAGCACAATCATGGCCCCCGTACTCAGCGTCGAGAGCAGAGTGATGATCAGGCCAAGCGTGGCGGTGACCTTCAAAATCCGGGAGAGTTTGTATCTGAACAGGTGAACAAGAGTGAGGATACCCATGACGACGGCGGCAATTCCGGTGGCCAGCCCCAGGACCTTCCACGGGAGCGGCAGAGTGCCGGTGATGAGCATGAGCACAAAGAAGACCATGAACCACCGCAGCAGGGTCCTTCCCTTCAGAACCTGCTCCTGGTCGGGGGAGGGCGATGTCTTCTGATCCATTGTTTCAGCCTAGAGGGTGCCGACGCCTAAAGTTGACGCATGCGCATAGTAGTCCTGGTCTCAGGCACCGGATCCAACCTGCAAGCCGTCATCGATGCCGTAAGTAGCGGTGTGCTCAAGGTGGAGATCGCGGCGGTGGGCTCTGACCGCCCGGGGACCGGTGGCGTTGAACGCTCTGCCGACGCCGGCATCGATACGTTCGTAGTGGATTTTGCCGATTATCCCCTGCGAGCGGAGTGGAACTCTGCGCTAACGCGAGCGGTCTCCTTCTACCAGCCTGACTACGTGGTGTCGTCGGGCTTCATGCGCATTGTCGGCGAAGAGTTTTTGGATAGCTTTCCCAACAGGTATCTGAATACTCATCCTGCTCTGCTGCCTGCTTTTCCCGGTGCTCATGGGGTGAGAGATGCATTGGCCTACGGGGTCAAAGTGACGGGCTGTACGGTCATGATCGCCGATGCCGGTGTTGACACCGGCCCCATCCTCGCTCAGGAGGCGGTGAAGGTCCTTGACGATGACACGGAAGAATCCCTCCATGAACGCATCAAGGTTTTGGAGCGTCGTCTACTGATCGAGACTCTTTCGCGCCTCGCCGAAGGGACGGATCATGCCACTCGTTGACAACGCTGTTTACGTGGACGGCCGCCGGGCTCTGGAGCCGAACAGCCTCGACGAGACGTTCGAACTCATGCGAGACGTCAAGGGCATGGCGTGGATAGGACTGTATCGTCCGGACGACGACGAAATTCATGCGATCGCCAATGAATTTGGTCTTCACCACCTCAGTGTGGAGGACGCCTCCAAAGGGCATCAGCGAGCCAAACTCGAAAATTATGAAGACACGTTGTTCGTTGTGCTTCGTCCAGCGCGCTATCTGGACCGTGAGGAAAGGGTGGAGTTCGGAGAAGTTCATGTCTTTGTGGGACCGGATTTCGTGCTGACCATTCGACATGCGGAGGCTCCTGACCTGGGAAAGGTCCGCCATCGTCTTGAAGGCACCCCGGAGCTGCTGGCTATGGGGCCAGACGCCGTTCTCTACGCGATTCTGGACGAGGTGGTGGACGGTTATGAACCGGTGGCCAATGGCCTGGAGAATGACATCGACGAAATCGAGAATGATCTCTTCGGCGGAAATCCGGGTGTAGCGCGGCGTATCTACAAACTCCATCGCGAGGTACTCCAGTTCCAGCGCGCCACACAGCCGCTGCAGAATATGATCGAGACCCTTCAGCGTGGCGAAAGTCAATACACCATTGACAACGAACTCGGGCGCAGGCTCAGAGATGTTCACGACCATGTGATCCGCGTCGTGGACCGCGCCAACACTTTCCGCGCCCTGCTTCAGAACGCCTTGACGGTACATTCCACCCTTGTGGCACAGCGACAGAACGCAGAAATGCAACGGATGACGGAGACGTCGCTGAAGCAGAACGATGAGGTGAAGAGAATCTCCTCCTGGGCGGCCATCCTGTTCGCACCAACACTGATTGCTTCGATTTACGGCATGAACTTTGACGTCATGCCGGAGCTGCACTGGGCCTTGGGGTATCCGTTCTCCATAGGACTCATGCTCATGCTTGGTGTGGGGCTTTACTGGACCTTTAGACGAAACAATTGGCTCTGAGAGTGATGTATCTCACAAGTTTCTGGGTTCCGGTTCTCGTTGCTCTGGGCCACAGATAAGGTGTTGGAAGACGTTTGATTCACCGTTCACGCGCGCAGACTCCCAGGGACCAGAAAATGACTCACACTTTTGCCAAATTTGCGGCTGTGACCGCCCTTGCCGCCATGGTTTTGACAGGTTGCGGCAATGACGCAGCACCCGGAACAGTAGCTGCCGAAACCGGCCCGCAGCCAGCCAGCTCAACCGCCCCCGCGATCAACGTTGAGCGCCCAGAGACCAATGAACTCGCCGGTCAGCCAACCCTGGACGGCGCAAAAGCGTTCCTGTACTACTACTTTGAGCTCGAGTCCTATGCGCAGCTCACCGGAGACACCACCGCGATGCTGGAGTCTGTGGATAACGCGACCCTGCCTGCTGCTGAGGCAGAACACATCAACGCCGTTTACGACGACGGCGGCTGGATTCTTGGCGGCACAGAGAACATCCAGAATGTCTTTGTCATGGATCCTGACGCCTCCAAGATTGGCGAAGGGGTAGAGGTCACGGTCCTCTTGCCGTCGCTCCCCACCGCCTACTCGGAGTTCAATAAAGACGGCACCGTATCGGATACCCGTGAGTGGAGCAGCGAAGGCACCATTCACACAGCCAAACTGATTTTCCGTGGTGGCGAATGGCGGCTGACGTACTTGGAGGAGACCCCGGAAGTCGAGCTTCCGGAGCAGTAGCACCACCCATTAAGCTAGAAGTAAACACCCGTCTGAAAATCTCTGGAGTAGCTGCGTGAGCCTTCTGAAGCTTGATCGTGTCCCCATCCGCCGTGCGCTGATTTCCGTTTATGACAAAACCGGGCTCGAGGAACTGGCCGCTGGCCTGCACCAGGCGGGCGTGAGCATTGTTTCAACCGGTTCCACTGCTCAGCGAATTGCCGCCGCTGGGATACCGGTCACTGAGGTTTCAGAGGTGACAGGTTTCCAGGAGTGTCTGGACGGAAGGGTGAAAACTCTTCACCCTCGGGTGCACGCCGGAATCTTGGCGGATCGACGTCGGCAGGAACACATAGATCAGCTGCGAGAGTTGGACGTCGAGGCGTTTGACCTCGTGGTGGTGAACCTATATCCGTTCGTGGAGACCGTGAAGTCCGGGGCCGCAGACGACGACGTCGTGGAGCAGATTGATATTGGTGGACCAGCGATGGTCCGCTCTGCAGCCAAGAACCATCCATCGGTGGCCGTTGTAGTGGATCCGGCACGGTACACGGACGTCGTGAATGCCGCTGCTGCAGGCGGCTTTGATCTCACCGCACGACGCCGGCTGGCCGCCCTCGCTTTTGCGCACACAGCTGCTTATGACCATTCGGTGGCGGCATGGACCGCAGCGCAGTTTGGCGATGATCATGGCGATGCGCCTGCGGCCCCGGCTTTCCCTGCCTACGCGGGATTGTCGCTGGAGCGTTCCGAGGTTCTGCGCTACGGAGAAAACCCCCATCAGGCTGCTGCGCTCTACGTTGAGCAGGGCGCGGCACCTGGGATTGCTCAGGCCGATCAGCTGCACGGTAAAGCGATGAGCTACAACAACTTTGTGGATGCGGACGCAGCGTTGCGAGCCGCCTTCGATTTCGCTGAACCAGCGGTAGCCATCGTCAAGCACGCCAATCCGTGTGGGGTTGCCGTGGCTTCTGCGGAAGCCGCGGACATCATGGCTGACGCCCATGCCAAAGCCCACGCCTGCGATCCCGTATCCGCCTATGGCGGTGTGATTGCTGCTAACCGCGAGGTCAGCGAAGGTATGGCACGTGCTATTAAGGATATTTTCACCGAGGTCGTCATCGCACCCGGCTTTGAGCCAGCGGCTCTGGAGGTCTTGAAGACCAAGAAGAACATCCGGTTGCTCACCCTCCCCGATGGATATCATCGAGATCCCGTGGAAGTTCGCCAGGTATCCGGCGGTGTGCTCCTTCAGATGGGGGACACCATCGAGTCCGACGGCGATTCTGTCGAGAACTGGACGCTTGCTGCCGGTGAGGTTGCAGACGAGGCAACTCTTGCGGATCTCGCCTTCGCCTGGAAGGCCTGCCGTGCTGCAAAATCGAACGCGATTCTGCTGGCCCACAATGGTGGCGCCGTCGGAGTCGGCATGGGACAGGTCAATCGGCTGGACTCCTGCAGACTGGCGGTGGAGCGGGCCAACACCCTTGGTGGGGAAGGCCAGGAACGCGCACGCGGTTCCGTAGCGGCGTCGGACGCGTTCTTCCCCTTCGCTGACGGCTTGCAGATCCTGCTCGACGCCGGCGTCCGCGCCGTCGTCCAACCTGGCGGTTCGGTGCGGGATGAGGAAGTGATTGCGGCTGCGCAGACCGCCGGAATCACTATGTACTTCACGGGATCGCGGCACTTCTTTCACTGATAATTTGATCCAGCTGGGGTGCGGAGCGAACACTAGCGCATTTCGAGGCATATTGGGCCTTGTGGCATAGTTGGGTCAGGACACAACCCGGAAATAACAGGGGCTCACCAAGCCCTGACGATGCAAGGAGAACGTGTGGCTGACACACAGAAGATTAAGGTCCAGGGTTCGGTTGTAGAGCTCGACGGCGACGAAATGACGCGCATCATCTGGCAGTTCATCAAAGAACGCCTGATCCATCCTTATCTGGATGTTGATCTGAAGTACTATGATTTGTCGATTCAGAACCGCGATGCCACCGATGATCAGGTGACCATCGATGCAGCAAATGCCATCAAGGAGCACAGTGTGGGCGTTAAGTGCGCCACCATCACTCCCGATGAGGCGCGCGTTGAAGAGTTCGGTCTGAAGAAAATGTGGGTTTCGCCCAACGGCACCATCCGTAACATCCTCGGCGGTGTGGTCTTCCGCGAACCGATTATCATTTCCAACATTCCGCGGTTGGTCCCGGGCTGGAACAAGCCGATCATCATTGGTCGCCACGCACACGGCGATCAGTACAAGGCTACGAACTTCAAGGTTCCCGGCGCCGGTACTCTGACTCTGACCTATACGCCCGCGGACGGCGGCCAGGAGATTAAGCAGGAAGTCGTCACCTACGGTGAAGACGGCGGCGTAGCGATGGGTATGTACAATTTCAGCGATTCGATTCGTGATTTTGCCCGCGCGTCTTTCGCCTACGGTCTGCAGCGGAAATACCCGGTGTACCTGTCCACCAAGAACACCATTTTGAAGGCCTACGATGGTCAGTTCAAGGACCTCTTCCAGGAAGTCTTCGACGCCGAATTCAAGGACCAGTTCGACGCCGCAGGCCTCACCTATGAGCACCGACTGATCGATGACATGGTGGCTTCAGCGATGAAGTGGGAGGGCGGTTACGTCTGGGCCTGCAAGAACTATGACGGCGACGTTCAGTCGGACACTGTGGCTCAGGGGTTCGGCTCGCTGGGTCTCATGACTTCCGTGCTCATGACACCGGACGGCAAGACTGTAGAAGCGGAGGCTGCCCACGGTACCGTGACTCGTCACTACAGGCAGCACCAGCAGGGTAAGCCAACGTCCACCAACCCGATTGCGTCGATCTTCGCCTGGACGCGTGGGTTGATGCACCGTGGCAAGCTGGACAACACTCCGGAGGTCACCGAGTTCGCTCAGACGCTGGAAGACGTTGTCATCAAGACCGTTGAGTCGGGCAAGATGACCAAGGACCTGGCGTTGCTGGTTGGCAAGGACGCAGAGTACTTGACCACCGAGGAGTTCCTCGCGGCCCTCGACGAAAATCTGTCTGCACGACTGGCAAAGTAGGGCGCAACTGTTTCACCACATGGGCTATCCTCCCGGCGTGACGCCGTGGAGGGTGGCCCATCAGTGGTTTAAGCGCCCGCCACCGAGGCGTCGTTCGGGTAGCGGACACCAAGTTGCTTTCGAACGTCATCGAAGAGTTCCATGGTGGCGATGGAGTGCGCTAGGGGCATGGTTGCGCTCTGCGTGCGTCCTTCCTGAACGCAGCGGGTAACTTCGCGTAGCTCGTATGTGTATCCGTTACCCACCGGCGCAAATCGCTCTACGCGCGGCTCCGCATCACCCGCTGCCGCGATAGTGAGTTCCAACGGATGGTGAAGCGGAGCGCCGGTTCGCAGCCACCCGAGGCTTCCACATACGGTGGCCGTGCGGGGCGACGAGGCCACCAACGACGTCGTGAGTTGTGCGTGGGCGCCCGAGGCGTAGCGGAGGGTGAGGGCGTTCTGGACGTCCACGCCGTCGGCGTTGAGATGACCCGAGGCGCGAACTTCGTCGGGAAAGCCGAGGGTCCCTAACGCCCAGGTCAACGGGTAGACAGCAAGGTCTAACAAGGCCCCACCACCGGCTGCCGGGGCCCAGATGCGACTTTCTGGGTCCAGCGGTGCTTTAAAGCCAAGATCTGCCTGAACCCACTGGATGTCGCCAAGCTCACCTGAACGGATGATCTGCCAAGCCCTGGTGAGGGAGGGGAGAAAACGGCTCCAGACTGCTTCCATGAGAAACACGCCCTGTAGCGCTGCAAGCTCAGTGAGTGCCCGTGCTTCCGAAGCATTGATGGTCAGAGACTTCTCGCAGAGGACGTGCTTGCCCGCCTCAAGTGCCGTGTGGACAATCTCGTAATGCTGCCCGTGGGGTGCGGCAACATAGACAACATCTACTTTTGGGTCCTGACACAGCACGCGATACCCGGGGGCGCTGCCGGTGTCTGCGTAGGCGTGGGCAAAGCCAAAGCGTGCCGCGAAGGCGTTGGCCTTTTCGGTTGTGCGAGAGCTGACTGCGTGGAGCACTGCATCTTCGAGGAGGGAAATGTCTGCGGTGACGGTTGCGGCGATCTTTCCGGTCGCCACAACTCCCCACCGGAGGGACCGCCCGGTGGACGACGTCGGATTCTCCTGTTCGTTCAGTGCTGGTGCATGGATGGGTAGACGAGAATCATGGGCCATGAAGCGTATTTACTCACAGGTTCTTCAAGGTGTCAACGAATCGTGTCCATTTCGGGACAACTTTGCGCAAACTCTCATTCTTTTCACAGATTTGTGGCAGAAAGCTGCCATATGTCTCTACCTTGGGATCAGCCCGAAGATTTCAAACGATCGTTTGGCAGACATCGGGCCGCCTCAACAACAGTTCCGGGAAGCGCAATGGTGCGCCCACCGGACGTAGCAAAGGATGAACATGATCAGGAAGAAACTACTGGGCGGCGCAGCAATTGTGGCGCTGGCCCTCATGGGAACTGCCGGAGCCTCAACCGCTGCACCGAGCCCAGACCAGGCAAGCCCGAACATCGTTGGTGGCGAGACAATCCCCATCAGCAGTGCTCCGTATGCCGTGCAGATCCACACGAACTACTCGGGAAATTCGTTCATGTGCTCTGGCTCCCTCATCTCCTCCCAGTGGGTGCTGACGGCGCGCCACTGTGAAGGAACCAAGTCAGTCCGACTGGGCTCCAGTTCACTGAATCAGGGAACACTGCGCACCGTGTCCGCCGACTACGCCTGGTCGGGTGGAGACATGCGGCTGCTGAAGCTCAGCACCCCGTACTCCGGCACAACGGTGACGCTGAACAAGGACCGCGTGTCTGTGAATCAGGCAGCGGATGCTTACGGCTGGGGCCGCACCTGCGGTAACTGTGGGGCGTCGTCCTTGCTCAAGCACGCCAACGTAAAAATCACCGGTGGTTCCTATGACGCCTACAACGGTAAGGCCGTCGAAACCTACGGTGTTGACGGACAGGTCTACAAGGGCGATTCCGGCGGACCTCTCATGGTCGGCGGCCAGCAGTCAGGTGTTCTGTCCACTGGTGGCGGAAACCCGGACAGCATCTACCGTTACGCCAATTACACATACGTTTACCACGCCATGCCGTGGATCACGTCAGTCAGCGGAGTTACCGGACAATAAGCAGTAGGAGAATAAATCGTGAAAAAGAACTTGAAATTTGCAGGCATCGCCGCCGTTGCAGCCATGGCACTTGCAGGCCCTGCAGCAGCAAACGCTGCCCCCAGCCCCGAGACAGCATCGCCAAACATTGTTGGCGGCAACGAGGTCAGCATCACCGCAGCGCCCTTCGCCGCCCAGGTCTATTCCAACGGCAACTTCACCTGCTCCGCATCGCAGATTTCCTCGCAGTGGGTTCTCACCGCGAAGCACTGCGTTGGTGGCAACATGTCAGTGAACCTTGGATCGGGCCGGCTTGGTAGCGGCACGAACGTGGGAGTTTCCACGTACTACTCCTACAACGGCGGAGACCTGGCTCTGTTGAAGCTGCGGAGCCCATACTACGGGAGCTATGCCAGCCTGGAAGCAGACAAACTGCAGTACACCACCAGCGGCAGCATCTTCGGCTGGGGCCGCACAACACCGAACGGACCTCCGTCGTCACAGTTGAAGACAGCCAACGTCTACGTTGACGGCCTTGCAACCGATGCGTACAACGGACCGGCCTACCGCCACTACGGCCTGAACGGCCAAGCGTGGAAGGGCGACTCCGGTGGACCGCTGGTGATCAACGGAAAGGTCATCGGAGTCGCGTCCACGAGTGCGAGCGGTGGAAGCAACACGAGCGCCTACTCCTGGTACTCCTCTGTTCCCCACGGCATCAACTGGATCACCTCGGTGTCGGGAGTCAGTGGATCCTGATCTCATACCAGTAACCAATGGCCGCTCGTGGTTGTCCCAGCTGGAGACAAACCGCCACGAGCGGCCATTGGTCGTTAAAGGGGTTAGCCCTTTACTGAGCCGCTCATCAGCCCGCCCACGAAGTACTTGCCGAGCAGGATGTACACGATCAGCGTGGGAACGGACGCAATCAACGCGCCCGCCATGGACGCCCCATAGTCCGTCAGCTGGCCACCGGCCAAGAAGCTCAGGGCAATCGTCACCGGGCCGTTGCTTCCGGAGGAGAAGAACGCCGCAAAGAGATAGTCATTCCATACTGCTGTGAACTGCCAGATAATCACGACCACGAAGCCAGGAGCGGACAGCGGGATAATGACCGAGGCGTAGGTGCGTAGTAGCCCGGCGCCGTCCATCCTCGAGGCCTCTATGAGTTCCATCGGGATCGACTCATAATAGTTGCGGAAGATCAGCGTGCAAATGGGAATGCCGTAGACAATATGCAGCAGCAGCAGCGACGGTATGCCGCCGGGGACGCCAAGGTTCTGCAGCAGCTGCGTCAGCGGAATCATGACCGCCTGGTAGGGGATAAACATGCCAAACAGGATCATGGTGAAGACCAAGTTGGCGTACGGGAAGCGCCAGCGAGAGAGGACAAAACCGTTCATGGAACCCATGACGGCTGAAATGATCGCAGCCGGTATGACTAGCGCAAACGTCCTCCCCAATGCGGGAGAAAGGGTTTCCCAAGCCTTGACCCAGCCGCCGGTGACCCACTCCGTGGGGAGGTACCACGCCGTCGATGGATCGGCATCGGATGGCCCCTTGAAACTGGTCACCACCAGAACATAGGCAGGAATGAGTACAAAAATCACGCCAACCAGTAGTAGCGCATACTTCAGGGTGCGATTCATTTTCCGTCTGGCGGACTGCTTGCCCCGGCGGAGATCCTCAGCGTCGACGTCGGCCGTGGCCGGAACGGTTGCTGTAGTCATCAGCTCTTCTCCTGACGTGAGGTGTAAACGAGGTAAGGGATGACCACGAGCGCTACGAGTACAAGCATGATCATGCCGATTGCGGCAGAGTCCGCATAGTCACCGCCAATGTATTTGACCCACATTTCCGTAGCCGGCACCTGAATCGCGTAAGTGTTCGCGTCCGGGACAATGGCGCGGATGAGGTCGAAGAGTTTCAACGACATGTGACCGATAATAATGACGGCCGAGAGCATGACGGGGCTGAGTTGGGGAAAGATAACGTGCCGGTAGAGCTTCCATTCACTGCAGCCGTCAATGCGGGCAGCTTCACGCAACTCGTCAGGGATTCCCCGGAACCCTGCAAGGAACAGTGCCATGACGTATCCGGAAAGTTGCCATATGGCGGGAACCGCAATGGCCGCGATGCCCCAGTTGGGGTCAGACCACCAAGAGTTCTGTAGGAACCCTAGCCCGACGTCGTCCAGCAGACGATTGAGTCCGGACGCGCGTTCTCCACCAGGCTGATCGGTTTGCAGGCTGGAAAGGAGCCAGCGCCAGACAACACCCGAGGCGATGAACGAAACGGCCATCGGCGCGAGATACACCGACCGGAAGAAACCTTCGCCGAAGGCGGGACGTTCTAGTATCCAGGCCCAGAGGAAACCGAAGAAGAGCGTACCCGCGAGGAAGACAACGGTGAGCAGACCCAGGTTCCGCAGCGAATGCTGGAAATCATCGTCCTGGAGCAGCCTGATGTAGTTATCAAAGCCGACAAATTTGGTGGCAGGAGCTGCCGTGTGTTTGTTCGACATCGAGATCTGCAGGTTCTGTCCGATCAAAACATAGACGAACACAGCCACGAGAATGATGGACGGCGTCACAAGGAGCAGCGGCGGCCCCCAAGATTTTATGCGCTTAAACATGGTTTTCTCCGTTGGCCCGGCGAACGGGCTGTATACGTGGGGAAGGGCGACCGAGCTTTTCGTCTCGTCCGCCCTTCCCCACGTTGACCAACTTTACTTACTGAATTTCTCGGCTATTTCGGCGGCCGACTTCTGCAGTCCATCGACGTCGCCGGTGCCTCCGAACTTATTGACAGCCGTGCTCAATTCGTTCATCCAGGAGACGGGTACAGCCGCACCGTGCGCCAACGAGGACACAATCGTGTCCTCCTTGAAGTCAGCGATTGCGCTCTTCTGATAATCGCTGAAATCTTCATCAGGGACGTCGGTACGAGCTGGGATAGATCCCTTCGCCGCGTTGAAGGCCTGCTGGCCCTCGACGCTGGAGATCGTGTTCAGCCATGCCTTGGAACCCGCTGGATTCTCCGCTCCGACGGGAAGCGTGAAGGAATCCGCCAGGAAGTCGAAGACGCCATCAGTGCCGGGGGTGGGGAAATAGACATAGTCCTCACCGGCAACTTTGTCGTCCTGCTGGAACTTTGCTTCAGCCCAGTCGCCCATGACGTTGTAGGCGGCCGTGCCGTCTTCAACCAGCTGGGTTGCAGGCCCCCAGTCGCTGAGCGTGTTTCGGTCCGAGTTGCTGTAGCTCAGGGCCTTCTTGTAGTTCTCAATGCCCTCTTTGACCTCAGATCCGGACCAGTCGGTACTACCGTCCCAGAGTCCGTTGTAACCTTCGGGCCCAAGCGTGGCGAGCATGATGTTCTCGAATAGTTGGGTCTGTGTCCATGATCCAGCTACAGCAAGGGGAGTCACTCCGGTGGCCTTGATCTTTTCCATGTCGGCGAACCAGGCATCGAGGTCTTCAGGCGGGCTCTCCGGATCCAACCCGGCCTTTTCGAGTACTTCAACGTTTGCCCAGACAACATTGGCGCGGTGGATGTTGGATGGAACCGAGTAGATCTTGCCGTCAACCGTGAGGCGTTCCATCAGGTCTGCAGGGAACGCGGACGCGAGGTCTTCTTCCTCGTAGAACTTACTGAGATCTTCAAGCTGATCGGCAACTATGTAGTCCTGTAGCTCCGCGCCGGCGTGTGCCTGAAAAGAATCGGGCGGGTTGCTTGCCTGCAGCTGCGCTGCAAGTACGGCCTTTGCCTGGCTGCCAGCCCCACCGGCTACGGCAAGGTTGTTGAACGTGAGATCCGGGTACTGCTCATTGAATATGTCGACGAGCGCGTCGAGACCCGCTTTCTCGGATCCGTCAGCCCACCAGGTGAACACACCGACTTCGCCCGTTGCTTCGCTGGCGTTGGCCTCGCCTGCTGCGGGTGTCGTGCTATCACCTCCGCAAGCAGTAAGAGCCAGTGCCACTGCTGCGGCACCGGCAAGCATTGATAGGCTTCGTCGCATTTCGCCTCCAGTTTTAATTCATGTGCGTTGGGATCAGCGAACTGAGTCGCGTGATGAGATGAGTTAACCCCGTCACACTCCTGCCGTCAAGTGTTAAACACAAGAGGGGTTACTTGTCGCCGAGATGTGACACGTTATTTCGTCGTCGTTTTTCGTTGCTGCCCTGCACTCTGAATGACAAGGGTGGCCGCTCCAAGAGCCTCGGCCCGATCCCCCAGCGACGTTGGCGCCACTGTAGTGGACTCTCCAACAACGGGGATGGCGTAACGAATAAGCCCGCGGCGCACTGGTGCCACGAGAACTTCACCCAAGGCGCTCAAGGGTCCGCCGACAACGATGACTTCAGGGTTTATCAAGTTTGCAAGTGTTCCCAACGCACGTCCCACAGCCTGCCCCGTGTCGTCTATGACTCGGAGGGTGGCGGCATCGCCGTTGGATGCGAGTCGAACAATGTCCTCTGTTGTCAGCACGGCAGGAGAGTGTCCGCTAAGGAGGTCCAACATGATTTTTGTTGAAGCCACCGTCTCAAGGCAGCCGCGGTTGCCGCATCGGCAGACACTGCCCTGGTCATCGAGTGTGGTGTGGCCTATCTCGCCAGTGACACCGATCTTGCCTCTGAAGGGCTGACCGTTGATGACCAGCCCTGAACCGATGCCCGTCCCGATTTTGACGAAGGCGAGGTTCTCCGTTGTTCGGTAGTCACCCCATGTGACCTCGGCCAAAGCGCCAAGATTACAGTCATTGTCTACGTATACAGGGACGCCAAAAAGCGCTTCCATGTCTTCCCGGACTGCCACTCCAACCCATTCAGGATGAATGGTTCCGCCAACGGCACGCCCGGTCCTGCTGTCGAGGGGGCCAGGTATTCCAACCCCGACGCCGGTCAGATCATTGAACGTACGGCCTGCTTGCTCCAGGAGGTCCTGAACCATTGAGTAAGCAGCCGCCATCCCGGTCTCGGCCGAATAGGCTTCGGAGAGAGGGGCGGTGCTTTCCGCGAGTACTTCGTACGAGAGGTTCGCAACGACCACTCGAAGGTGCCTGCGACCAAAGTCGATGCCGACCGCAGCTTCACCGGAGTCCACCAGGTTGACCGCGAACGCACGCCTGCCGGAGCTGGTGATCGGCGTCAAGTGGACCAGCCCTGACGCAGACATACGTTTGATGATGTTGGAAACCGTGGCGGTGGACAAGCCGGTGAGGCGGGAGAGCTCGGCCTGCGTCAAAGATCCGTTGTGGGTCAGAGCTGCGACGAGAAGCTGCTGGTTCTGCGCCCTGAGGGCCGATTGGGATCCGGGGCGTGGTGGAGCGGAGTTGAATGGGGCAACTGGCATAAGGGTAAGAGTGCTACACGAAGCAATTGCCGTCAAGAAGTAAATTCAAGATGAGATGAGCACGAACAACCTAGCTGGTCTCACACCATCTGTGGAAAGTGATATTCACCGAAAATTCCTACGCCAGAGCTTCGCGGTGTTTCTGTGCCAGCTCACGGTAGTGCGAGGCATTGTCCCGGATGGATTGGAACTCCTCATCGGTCAGTTCTCGACGGACCTTTGCCGGGACTCCTGCCACGAGGGACCGCGGTGGTACCTCCGTGCCTTCAAGCACGACGGCGCCGGCTGCGACCAGCGAACCTGTACCGATCACGGCGCCGTTCATCACGGTGGCGCTCATGCCAATCAAGCAGTCATCAGCGATGGTGCAGCCATGGACCACCGCAGAGTGGCCAACACTGACGCGGTTGCCCACGGTGGTCGGAAATCCAGGATCTGCGTGGAGCACCACATTGTCCTGCAGGTTGGTACCCTCACCTACGGTGATTGCCGCAGTGTCACCGCGGACCGACACACCATAGAAGGCGCTCGAATCGGCCGCGAGCGAGGCGTCCCCAATGATCGACGCCGTCGGCGCAACGAACGCACCGGGGTGGATGGATGGAGATTTGCCGTCGAAATCGATGATGTAAGCCATGGCTCCACCCTACGTGGCGGCAGTGATCAGTTGAAGACGATGGTTCGTTTTCCATCCAAGAGCACTCGGTGCTCGGCATGCCACTGTACGGCCTGAGCCAAGGCGCGACCCTCCACGTCACGGCCCAGCGTCGCCAGGGATTCAGGGGACCGGGCATGATCGACTCGGATCACCTCTTGTTCGATGATCGGCCCCTCATCGAGGTCGGCTGTGACGTAGTGCGCGGTGGCGCCAATCAGTTTCACCCCACGGGTGTGCGCCTGATGGTAGGGACGTGCTCCCTTGAACGATGGCAGGAATGAGTGATGGATATTGATAGCCCGGCCAGAGAGGTCTCGGCAGAGATCGTCGGAAAGGATCTGCATGTAGCGCGCCAGCACCACCAGTTCAATGCCGGCCCCGGCCATGATGTCTCTCAGCGCGGCCTCAGCTTCGCCTTTAGAGTCGGGGGTGACAGGCACGTGATGAAAGGCGATGCCGTAGAAGTCCGCCAGCGGTTCTAGGTCCCGATGATTTGAAACGATGGCCGGGATCTCAATGGCAAGGGTGCCCGAGCGCTGTAGGAACAGCAGATCGTTCAGGCAGTGACCCGCTTTGGACGCCATGACCAGCGTTCTCATCCGCGCTCCGTCGCGGTTGAGGCTCCATCGCATTCCGAACTCCCGAGCTACCGGTGCCAGTCCAGCCTCGAGTACCTCAGCCGCCGACGTCGTGGTCATGGCGACGCGCATGAAAAATGTACCCGTATCCGGTGACCCGTATTGCTGTGATTCTGTGATGTTGCAGCCGGTTTCGGCCAGTGCACCGGAGACGGCGTGCACAATGCCGGGCCTGTCGGAGCAGGAGAGGGAGAGAGAGTATGAAAGTTCAGTCACGCACCTAGGTTACCTGTGCGTCTCTCCACCGGTAGCCTGTGTTCATGGACGTTACCTTCGCCTCGCTGACAGATCAGGACGACGACGAGCTGGTTAAGTTCCTGACCACGAACCCCTTCCCGTTCCATGTCAACAGTGCACCCTCCGAAGAGCAAGTGCGATCCAAGATGGTGGCCGGAGAGTTTCTCAGCGACGAAACCCGGACGTACTGGATCTACGGGGACAACCAGCGGCTAGGACTGCTGATGCTCGAAGACCTCGAGGACGATAATCCTGTCTTCGACTTGCGGCTGGCCGAGCGATTCCGCGGCGAAGGCCACGGAGTGCCCGTGCTCAACGCACTGACCGGAATGGTCTTCAAGGAGTTTCCACATTTTCGACGCTTCGAGGGACAGACTCGCGAGGACAACATTGCCATGCGGAAAACACTTTTGCGCTGCGGATTTGTCAAGGAAGCACACTACCGTCAAGGCTGGCCGGCCGATGGTGGCACATTCTTCGATTCCGTTGCCTACACCATCCTGAAATCTGATTGGGAGAGCGGAACGACGACGCCGGTGGTCTGGGAGGACTTAGAGGAGTAGAAATTTGCCACATCGGGGCGGAATAAAATACACCCCGATCATCTCCACCCGGTAGCCTGTGAGGTGGAAGTCCGTTCCCTCACCCAGGAGTCTAGAGTGACCGCAACAAGCCAGTCCGTGTCCAACGCACCCCTTTCGGAAATCGACCCGGAAATCGCCGACGTACTCAACAAAGAGCTCAGCAGACAGCGGGACACGCTGGAAATGATCGCATCGGAGAACTTTGCGCCCCGCGCAGTGCTTGAGGCGCAGGGATCGGTCTTGACCAACAAGTACGCCGAGGGGTATCCGGGACGCCGTTACTACGGTGGTTGCGAGCATGTGGACGTAGCGGAAAACCTTGCCATCGAGCGAGTGAAGGCCCTCTTCGGTGCCGAGTTCGCCAACGTACAACCGCACTCCGGTGCCCAGGCAAACGCAGCTGCGCTCGCCGCCATGGCCAAGCCCGGTGACAAAATCATGGGACTGTCACTTGCGCACGGTGGCCACCTGACCCACGGAATGAAGCTGAACTTCTCCGGCAAGTTGTACGAGGTAGCTGCCTACGGTGTCGAGGAAGACACAAACCGCATTGATATGGACCGGGTTCGCGAGCAAGCTATCGCAGAAAAGCCCAGAGTCATTATTGCTGGCTGGTCCGCCTATCCACGGCAGCTTGATTTTGCGGCGTTCCGCTCCATCGCCGATGAAGTAGGGGCCGTGTTCTGGACGGATATGGCTCACTTCGCTGGCCTTGTGGCCGCCGGGCTTCATCCCAATCCGGTGCCACACGCCGACGTCGTCACCTCCACTGTTCACAAGACTCTGGCCGGTCCGCGGTCGGGCTTGATTCTGGCCAAGCAGGAGTGGGCAAAGAAGCTCAACTCGAATGTCTTCCCAGGCCAGCAGGGTGGGCCCCTGATGCATGTCATCGCGGCGAAGGCCACGGCGTTCAAGATTGCGGGTTCGGATGAGTTCAAGGAACGTCAGCAGCGGGTCCTGGAGGGTGCCTCGATCATCGCTGACCGCCTGACGTCAGCTGACGTTGCCGAGCATGGCGTGTCGGTGTTGACCGGCGGAACCGATGTTCACCTCGTTCTGGTGGACCTGCGCAATTCGGCGCTCGACGGTCAGCAGGCCGAGGATTTGCTGGACTCTGTAGGCATCACGGTCAACCGCAACGCAGTACCCAATGATCCTCGTCCACCCATGGTGACGTCCGGGCTGCGCATTGGTACACCGGCTCTGGCGACTCGTGGATTCGGAGCCACGGAATTCACCGAGGTGGCAGAGATCATTGCGAGCACTCTCAAACCTGGCGCGGACATCGAAGCGCTCCGTGCCAGAGTTTCGAAGCTGACAGCTGAGTTCCCGCTGTACCCAGAACACGAGGAGTGGTAAATCGTGGAGCAGGGCAGCAACATGGTGGGCTCTGCGGAGCCATCAGATGAACCGGGGGTTCCTGCCGGCAACGAGGAGCGCACACCGCTGGGCACCAGAGAAGCCGCTCGGGTACTGGATGGAACGGCAACTGCTCGCGCTATCAAAGCGGAGCTTGCCGAGAGGGTTCAAGCGCTGAAGTCCGTCCATGGCCTTACGCCCGGGTTGGCGACGGTCCTCGTGGGTGATGACCCCGCGAGTCACTCTTATGTGGGTGGGAAACACCGCGATTGTGCAGAAGTGGGCATCCAGTCCATTCGCCGGGACCTGCCCGTGGACATCACGCAGGCTGAGCTCCTGGATGTGGTTGATGAATTGAACGCCAATTCAGAGTGCACGGGCTACATTGTGCAGCTGCCACTGCCTGCACATCTGGATGCCAACGCGATCTTGGAGCGTATGGATCCGGCGAAGGATGCGGATGGGCTGCATCCCATCAATCTCGGTCGGCTTGTGCTCAATGTGAGCGATCCCATGGCGTCGCCGCTGCCCTGTACTCCGCAGGGCATCGTTGAGCTGCTGATCCGTCACGAGGTGTATCTCACGGGCAAGAACGTATTGGTGATCGGCCGGGGAATCACGGTTGGACGTCCGCTGGGTCTACTGCTGACTCGGCGGCCCATCAATGCAACGGTGACGCTGGCTCACACGGGAACGACAGATCTGTTGGAGCACCTGCGAACGGCCGACGTCGTTGTTGCCGCCGCCGGGTTCCCGGGGATGGTCAAGGCTGAGGACCTCAAGCCGGGAGCAGTGGTGCTCGATGTCGGTGTGACCCGGGTCGAGGATCCGGAAACCGGGAAGGTCACCCTTATGGGCGACGTCGAGAAGGCCGCTGCAGAGGTTGCGTCGTGGCTTTCGCCCAACCCCGGCGGAGTGGGCCCGATGACTCGCGCCATGTTGCTCTCCAACGTGGTCGAGGCCGCGGAACGCGCCGCCGCTTCCTGACCCCATCGCATGAGACATCGCCTCCCGGTACCTCGGGAGGCGATGTCTCATTCAGTTAACTCTCAGGGACTGATTGGTTGGTGACGATCAGGTCTAGCGTCGGGAGAGGCTCCTTAGGACGATGGAAGGGCAGGGTTGGGCAGATGGACCTTGCCCCCAGGATCACGGATCTCGGCGGAATGGGCACCCATGTCAGCAATGGCTTCTTGTTCGGTGGCGCCGCCAAACAAGTCACGGATGTCCTGGCTGATCCGCATGGAACAGAACTTCGGTCCGCACATGGAGCAAAAATGCGCTGTCTTGGCAGGCTCCGCGGGCAGCGTCTCGTCGTGGAACCCCTCGGCCGTCTCCGGGTCCAGGGAGAGAGCGAACTGGTCCCGCCAGCGAAATTCAAACCGGGCCTTTGACAGGGCATCGTCGCGTTCGTGGGCACCCGGGTGGCCCTTGGCAAGATCCGCGGCGTGTGCGGCGATCTTGTAGGTGATGACCCCAGTCTTGACGTCGTCCTTGTTCGGCAGGCCGAGGTGCTCTTTAGGAGTGACGTAGCAGAGCATCGCGGTGCCATAGCGAGCGATCTCGGTAGCTCCGATGGCTGAGGTTATGTGGTCATAGCCGGGTGCGATGTCCGTGACCAATGGCCCGAGGGTGTAAAAGGGTGCGCCGTTGCAGAGTTTTTGCTGCCGTTCAACGTTTTCACGGACGAGATGGAACGGGATGTGCCCTGGGCCTTCCACCATGACTTGGACGTCGAATTCCCAGGCGCGTTTGGTCAGTTCGGCTAAGGTGTTCAACTCGGCGAACTGCGCCTCGTCATTGGCGTCCGCTGTTGATCCCGGACGCAAGCCGTCACCAAGAGAGAACGCGACGTCGTAGCGAGCAAAGATTTCGCACAGTTCGTCAAACCGGGTGTAGAGAAAGTTCTCTTGGCGGTGCGTCAGACACCAACCAGCCATGATTGACCCGCCGCGGGAAACCATTCCGGTGACCCGATTGGCCGTCAGCGGTACATATCGCAGTAGCACACCGGCGTGGATGGTCATATAGTCCACGCCCTGTTCGCACTGCTCAATCACGGTGTCCCGGTAGATTTCCCACGTCAGGTCGTTCGCCTCGCCGTTGACTTTTTCGAGCGCCTGGTAGATCGGCACCGTGCCGATTGGAACGGGGGAGTTACGGATGATCCACTCGCGGGTGGTGTGGATATCATCACCCGTGGACAGATCCATGACGGTATCGGCACCCCACTGCGCAGCCCACTGCAGTTTGTCGACTTCTTCGGCGATGGAGCTGGTGATCGCCGAGTTGCCAATGTTGGCATTGATCTTCACCAGGAAAGCTTTACCGATGATCATGGGTTCAGATTCGGGGTGGTTGATGTTGTTGGGGATGATGGCCCGCCCAGCGGCCACTTCGCTGCGGACCAGCTCAACATCACAGTTCTCTCGCAGTGCCACGAACCGCATCTCCTCGGTTACGACTCCCCGGCGGGCATAGTGCATCTGGGTCACGGTCCGACCCTTCAGAGATCGGAGCGGCCGATGGCTGATCCCTTTCCATTCGGCTGATGCTGTGCCGCGGCGCTGCGCGGACTTCCCGTCGTCGAGCAGGTTCCTTGCCCGGCCCTCGTAGATCTCTACGTCGCCACGGTTTTCGATCCAGCCTTGGCGCAAAGGTTCCAGACCCAAAACCGGGTCGCTGCCAGGCCCGGCGGTGCGGTACACCACGAAATCTGGGTTTTTCACTCCTTTGGGGGAGTTTTCGAGAGCGATCGTCGTCACTGGGACCGCGATTCCGTGGTCCATGTCTTGGACATAGGCGAGCGAATGCGAATTCATTGCGTTCATGGAAAGATTTCCTGCTTCCTTCGCCGGCATTACCCGGACAGGTTCGACGGTCTCGGGCTGCGTCAGCCCGATCTCAGCCCCTGCAACAGGGCTCCCGTGTGGATGTGATCGAGCCTACAGAACATGGGGTCGAGTGAAAAATCCGTCAGTCGGGTCAACTACTCTTATCGAGTGCCTAATTCGACACCGCCTGAATTCGTGATTTCCGCTCATAGTCTCACCAAAAAGTATGGTGATTTCGTTGCTGTGGACGGTATCTCTTTCGACGTACCCGCAGGGGAGGCGTTCGGCCTTCTTGGCCCCAACGGGGCGGGTAAGTCCACCACCATGAAGATGATCGGCGGCGTGTCCCAGCGGACCGACGGCGATCTCACGATCATGGGGCTCGATCCCGAGCAGCATGGTCCTGAGGTACGGGCGCATCTGGGTGTTGTGCCGCAACAGGACAACCTGGATGAGGAACTCAAGGTCCGCGATAATCTCCTCGTGTACGGGCGGTACTTTGGTCTGCCGATGAGTTATCTGCAACCGAAGGCTGACGAATTGCTGGAGTTTGCCCAGCTGAAGGACAAGGCAAAGTCTAGAGTGGACGCGTTGTCCGGTGGAATGAAACGCCGCCTGACCATTGCGCGGTCTTTGATCAACGACCCCAAAATCCTGCTCCTTGATGAGCCCACTACGGGCCTGGACCCGCAGGCTCGTCACATCCTCTGGGACCGGCTCTTCCGTCTGAAGGAAGCAGGGGTCACCCTGATCCTGACCACGCACTACATGGATGAGGCAGAGCAGCTCTGCGACCGTCTGATCGTTGTGGACAAGGGCCGCATCATGGCAGAAGGCTCACCTGCGGCGCTCATCCGTGAGCACTCCACCCGGGAGGTGTTGGAACTGCGTTTCGGCTCGGACCGTAATACGACAGTCAGCGCGGACCTCGTTGGCATTGGCGATCGTTTGGAGACGCTTCCGGACCGTGTTCTGATTTATGCGCATGACGGCGAGTCTGCCCTTGAAGAAGTCACCGCACGGGGGCTCCATCCCATCACTTCGCTCGTGCGGCGATCCTCGCTGGAGGACGTATTCCTGCGTCTGACCGGGAGGAGTCTCGTTGACTGAGAGACCAACGCGGCCCGAAACCAAGGTTGTGAAGCGTCATCCGGTGCTCGGTCTACGTTCGCCGCTGACCCCGGCCGAGTCCGCGATGAAGGCTCGGCGGTTTGGATCCATCTACTATGCAGAGCACTGGCTGCGGACGCTCAGGGGCTATGGATGGACTGTCGTGATGACGTCCATCGGCACACCACTGGTGTACCTGTTCGCCATGGGCGTTGGGCTTGCTTCACTCGTGGATGCCAACAGCAACGCTTCGCTCGACGGCGGGGATGCGGGGCCGGTCTCGTACCTGGTGTTCGTCGCTCCCGCCCTGCTGGCAACAGCGGCAATCATGGTGGCGAGTGAGGAGAACACTTATACGGTGATGGGCGGCTTCAAATGGCACCGCACTTACTATGGTCCCAACGCTTCACCGTTGACCAGCGGTCAGCTCGTCAACGGGCACGTTATTGGGGTTTCTGTCAGGCTTCTGGCAACCACCGGGATCTACTATGTGTTCCTGCTGCTCTTTGGCGCTGTCCAACAGGGTACCGGCTGGATCATGATCTTCTCTGCGGCCCTTGCAGGATTGTCCTTTGGCATCCCGCTGATGGCCTATTCGGCGTCGGTCATTGAGGACAAGGGGCAGTTCGCCATGGTCCAGCGCTTCATTGTGATGCCGTTGTTCCTGTTTTCCGGGACATTTTTCCCGCTGGACGCCATGCCGTTGGTAGTTCGTTGGATTGGTTGGATCTCTCCGTTATGGCACTCAACCGAGCTCGGCCGAGTCCTCTCCTACGGTTACAGCGAGCCCGCGGCCCTGACAGTAGTCCACGTGGCATACCTGGTACTTCTGTGTTTCGTGGGACTCCACGTCGCCCGGCGTAACTATGCGCGGAGGCTGGGAAATTGACGCAGGTCCTATCGGCTGACGTGTTGATCAAGCCGCCACGACGGCCTTTTGGCTCACTGTATTCAGGGAATATCCGTGCCGTCTTCTCTCGGGGGGTGAAGGCCACGTGGGGCACCAATTGGGCCATCATGATCAGTGGCTTCGTTGAGCCGGTCCTGTATCTGGTCGCCATGGGCATCGGGTTGGGATCCCTGGTGGGGCAGGTGGAGGGCCCAGGCGGTGAACCCATTGGCTACGCGAGTTATATCGCCCCTGCATTGCTTGCTGTGTCAGCCATGAACGGGGCCGTGTACGACTCGACGTGGAACGTATTCTTCAAACTCAACTTTGCCAAGCTCTACGAAGGAATGCTGTACACGTCTCTGGGGCCGCTGGATGTCGCTTTGGGGGAGATTCTCCTGGCGCTCCTTCGCGGGGCTATGTACGCCACAGGATTCACGGCAGTCATGGGAGCTATGGGCTTGATCAGCTCACCTTGGGCGTTGCTCATGGTGCCGGCTGCCGTCCTCATAGCCTTTGGCTTCGCATCGTTTGGAATGGCCATCACCAGTTACATGAAGACCTTCCAGCAGATGGACTGGATCAACTTTGTGATGCTGCCGATGTTTTTGTTCTCGGCAACGTTCTATCCCTTGAGCGTTTACCCAGAAGCAGTTCAGTGGTTCATTCAGGCACTGCCGCTGTGGCACGGCGTTGAGCTGCTTCGACAGCTCAACGCCGGATTGTTTGGTCCGGAAATGCTTCTGCACATTCTGTATTTCCTGGTCATGATCCTGTGTGGACTGGTGCTCACAACGTTCAGGCTACGGAAGCTCTTCCTCAAGTAGCAGCGGTACTACTACACCTTCAGTTTTGCGTAGACAACGTAGTTGTAGTCCCACAGACCTGTGGACTCCTGGTACCCGTCGCAGGTGATGAGGCGCAACTCCGATCCCGGAGTGTTGCCGTACACCTCGAGCGTGGGGAAGTCGTCCTTCTCATATTGCACGCCCTTGTCGACGACGAAGACCGCAGTGGATCCGTCATCACGCGGGACCTTGATCTCTGCTCCGGCCTTTAGGGCGCGAAGATCTGCGAAGACGCCGGGTCCGCCGCCGGTAGCGTTGACGTGGCCGAGCATGACCGCGGGACCACGCTCGCCAGGAGTTGGTGATGCGGTGTACCAGCTGGCGGGGGCCCCTGGCTCCTCGGTGGGTACTTCCAGCGTGCCGTCCGGCCGCTGGCCGAGATTCACCAGTTCGGACTGAACTCCGATGACCGGGATGACGAGCGATGCCGGTTTCGAGGCTTCCATGACGGAAAGCTCGGGTGTCTTTGTGGGTGCTGGCGCCGCCTGCGTGGCGGTGGGGCTAGCGCTGGGGGAGTCCGACGTCGCCGTCGGACTTGACGCGCTGGTTGATGGGTCGTTGGACGGAGGGGCAGTGGTTGCGGCGCCACCGCAGCCCTGGAGGCCCAGGGCTGCGACGACGACGAGGGCCGCCGCCGCGGACGTCCGAAGACCTCCGCGGCGGCTGCGCTCATGATTCGTCATGAATACGAACCGTGACTATGCGTTGTCGCTGTTACGACGACGCACCATGTAGGTACCGCCCGCAGCTGCTGCAAGGACAAGACCTCCACCGAGGGCGATCGTGCCCAGAGCGCTGGAGTCACTGGCGCCTTCCATGGCAACACCGGTGTCGGCGCCACCTTCAGGCATAGCGCCCATCTGTGATGCAGTCAGGACACCACATGCAGCTGGTGACGTAGCTGCCAAGGGCAGCTCCGGAACCAGGCTGGACTTGGCGTTTGCAGCCTCGTCGCTCAGTGTGGACGGGTCCAGACCATGAACTACAACAACGCTGGTGCCAGCCTTGAGGGATTCCATGGTCGCTGCATTCATTTCAAATGTGCGCTCGTACGTGTAAGCGCCGCCCTGACCAGCAAGCTTCAGGTCGGTAGCAGTGCTGGTGTCCGTTGCGCCGCTCGCGGATAGCGTAGTGCCGATTTCGCCGTAGGAAGGCTGGCCTTCAGGGGTGTCGACAATGCCATCGCCATTGGTGTCTGCTTCCGCAGTGGGGCAAACACCGTTGCCAGCGATGTGGATGTGCTGAACGTGGGGGTAAGCGGCATCGTTGAAGGTTTCCGCAAGACCGGAGACGTTCAACTTGACGCTTGCCTCATTGCCGTTCAGATCAACCGTGACCTGACCAGTCGCATTGCTGCCGTTGATGGCGTTCAACGTGCCCTGGTAGGAGCTGTCAGCAGCCATTGCAGGCGAACCTGCCAAGGCGACTGCGCCTAGGGCCAGCGTGGGTACTGCAAGGTAGCGAAGTGACTTCTTCATCGTGAGTTCCTCCTCATAAATGACATCTCGCGGCGATCCAATACGAACCGCTCACATCTGTCATTCGGCGTGGTCCGCATCACGGATGGGTGGGATCGGGAATATTTGAGAGAATCTTCTTATGCGATCTCTCGGTACTCCGGAAAACCCTGCCAATAAACCCTCCCGCGGCGTCAGCTTGAAAGCTGGAACCATCGGTATGACCATCATGCTGGTGATCTTCCTCGTAGCTCTAGTTTTTGCTGCCAATGAGAACGACGTCGTCGGCTGGCTGGTCGTAATCGTTTCCCTTGGTTGGCTGCTGGTCTTCAGCTTCGTCGTGTTCAGCCTCCGCTCCGCGGCGAAAAAGGCTTCCGCGAAGTTCGACGAGGCACAGGATTCATTCAATCTAGCAGCGGGCAGAAGCCCGCGAGGGCCCTCATCAGGGTCCGCCGCCATGCGGGACCAGAAACTCGATCACAGTTTCAAGATCATCCAGGTGCAGACAAAAGTTGTTCGTGACTATCAAGGCAAGGACGAGGCCGTGGTGGATAGGGCGCTCGAAACCATAGAGATCACAGCCCATAATGCCCGCGGAATGATGAAGGCCCCGGACGATGACGGGCCGGTCCAGGGCACAGTGGTGAACGAGTAAGGTGGAATGCGTGAGCCCGGTATCAGAGTCAGTTGTCGCGGAAGTAATGAGCACATCAGTTGCCACGCGCCTGCGTGTGGCCAGCGTCAACGTCAACGGCATCCGTGCTGCCTATAAGAGAGGCATGGCGGAGTGGTTGGCCGCTCGGAACGTCGACGTCCTGTGTCTTCAGGAAGTTCGGGCCCCTGACGCCATCGTGCGGGAACTCCTCGGTGATTCCTGGCATATTGTCCACGCTGAAGCTGAGGCGAAGGGCCGGGCCGGCGTCGCTATCGCATCGCGGATGAAACCCCTAGCTACCCGTGAGCACATCGGTGACGAGTATTTCCAGACCTCTGGCCGTTGGGTGGAGGCCGATTTCATGGTCAACGACAAAACCCTCACGATTGCCAGCGCCTACGTGCATTCGGGCGAAGTAGATACTCCCAAGCAGGCGGACAAGTACAGATTCCTCGACGTTATGTGCACGCGGCTTCCGGCGCTGCGCGAGGCCAGCGACTACGCCTTGATCGTCGGAGATCTCAATGTTGGGCACACCAAGCTAGACATCAAGAATTGGAAAGGCAACGTCAAACGGTCGGGGTTCCTGCCGGACGAACGAGCCTACTTTGACCGTTTCTTTGGTGAAGACATTGGTTGGGTAGATGTCCAGCGAAGCCTTGCTGGCGACGTCGACGGTCCTTTCACCTGGTGGTCATGGCGTGGGCAGGCCTTCGACAACGACACCGGGTGGCGCATCGATTATCAGATGGCTACTCCGGAACTGGCCGCCCTCGCAGGTAATGCCGTCGTTGACCGGGCAGCGTCCTACGACGCCCGTTTCTCCGATCATGCACCGCTGGTAGTGGACTACCGGCTCTAGCACCTGAGGAAGTACTTTCCATGAACATGACAGAATCCAAGCAACCCGCTGGCCGCCAGCGCATTCTTTCGGGGGCCAAGCCCACTGCCGACTCGCTACATCTGGGCAATTACATTGGCGCGGTCCGCAACTGGGCAGAGATGCAGAGTAGCTATGACGCAGTGATTTTCATCCCTGATCTGCACGCCGTCACGGTGGACTTTGACCCCGCCAAGCTCGCTCATCGCACCCGGACCGTCGCGGCTCAATACATCGCAGCAGGCATAGATCCGGAAAAGTCCACGTTCTTCGTTCAGTCGCATGTTCCCGAACATGCGCAACTGGCGTGGGTGTTGAACTGCATCACCGGCTTTGGGGAAGCATCCCGCATGACCCAGTTCAAAGACAAGTCATCAAAGCAGGGAGCCGATTCAACGACACTCGGCTTATTTGCCTACCCCACCCTCATGGCGGCGGACATACTGTTGTACCAGGCGGACCTCGTCCCGGTGGGTGAGGATCAGCGTCAGCATCTTGAGCTGACTCGCAATCTCGCTCAGCGCTTCAACATGCGTTTCGGTGAAACCTTCACGGTTCCGGAAGCAACGATTCTTCGAGACACCGCGAAAATCTATGATCTACAGAATCCGACGGCGAAGATGTCCAAGACAGGAGAGTCGGCCAACGGCGCCATACAGTTGCTGGATGACCCAAAGGTCACGGCGAAAAGAATCAAGTCTGCTGTGACGGACGACGGCGCCGACATCCGATTCGATGAAGAAAACAAGCCTGGGATATCCAACCTCCTGACCATCTACTCCGTCATCAGCGGAAAGACGATCGCTGAAATCGAGACTGACTACGCGGGACGCATGTACGGGCACCTCAAAGTGGATCTCGCCAACGCGCTCGTGGAATTCGTGACGCCGTTCCGGGACCGCACCAATGAACTGCTCGCAGACCCTGCCGAATTGGACAGGCTCTTGGCGCAGGGGGCAGACAAGGCGCGAGGCATAGCTGCCACAACACTGGGGACCGTTTATGACCGGATGGGATTCCTCCCCAGGAAGCAGGCATAGTCCAGCTATGTGCGATGTCAACGTTGGATCAGGAACCGGGGGTACCGGAAACGGCTCAGGGGTGCCTGCGCGGTGCATCGGCATTGTCATTCCAATACCCGATCCATTGGCCGGTCAGCTTGAGGCGTGGCGAGCCTCCTTCGGAGACCCGATGGCCTCAGTTGTGCCACCGCACATAACACTCATCACGACAACGCCGGCGTGGGACTGGGCGGAGGTCATAAAACACGTACGCAAGGCGGCGAGCCAGCAGGAGGAGTTTCAGGTGACGCTCCGGGGAACAGGTTCGTTCCGTCCGCTGTCTCCAGTGGTGTTCATCAACGTGACGGATGGGTTCGAGGAGTGCGTGGCCATGCATGAGAGACTCCAGTCTGGTCCGTTGGCCCGGAAGCTCGATTTTTCCTACCACCCTCACGTCACAGTTGCCCACGATGTCAGCGAGGCGAGCATGGACACCGCTCTACGGCGACTCGTAGACTTCGAAGAGTCATTCCAAGTGCGGTCAATGGGGCTGTTTGAACACGAGGCGGGCGGCGGTTGGACGCCGCGGGAGGAGCTAACGTTTGGACGCCAGGACACCAGACCCCACTAGGGCTCATCCCATCGACCGGACGCAGTTGAAAGTGCGGGTCAGCGAGACCAAGCGAACTTTCTCGCGCGCCGTTCGGGATGAGGCTGCGTTCCCGGTGAAGGCAAAGGCATTCGTGGACTATCGTCTGGCCAAACTCAGTATCTGGCGGCCAGCTCGAACACTTCAGCTCTATAGCCGCCGTCATGGGCCGTTATTGGCGGCCGGAGTGTCCTACAGGATGTTCTTCTCTGTGGCAGCACTTCTCGCGGTGGGCTTTTCAATATTCGGTCTCGTGGCTACGGGCAACACTGGTTTTCAGTCGCTGATCATTTCGGCCGTCGACGAGAGCACCCCAGGTCTTATTGACACCGGTAACGGCGGACTGGCCAAGCCCGAAGAGCTCTTCACCTCCAACACGAGGTTCGGCTGGGCTCTGATCATTTCTACAGCGACCATGCTCATCACGTCTCTGCGTTGGATTGCCGGGTTGCGCGACGGCATGCGCGGGGTGTTCGATCTCCCACCCATCGTCAAAAATCCGCTGGTCAAAAAGCTGAATGATCTCGGCTCTTTGCTGTTGCTTGGGATCGCACTGATAGTAACGTCGATTGTGGCCGCGGTGACCAATACGGCGGTTAAATTCATCACTGATCTTCTCAACTTCACCGGCACGCTCGCCGTTCCCCTCACGTCCCTCGCCGGGATTATGGTCATGCTGCTACTGGATATGGCAGTCGCCGTCGTCCTGTTCCGGCTGGTTTCCGGCATCGCAATGCCGCGGGTGGTCATGCTGCAGTCGGCTCTGATCGCTGGCCTCGGGAGCACCCTGCTACGGACGTTCAGTTCACTACTACTTCAATTCGTGGACAAGAACCCGTTACTCGCGACATTCGCGGTGATTCCGGGTCTCTTTGTTTGGTTCTTTCTACTCAGTCAGGTCTATCTACTGGCGACAGCGTGGGGAGCAGTGGGCACGGCCGATCGTGAGGCGGTCAGGAATAGGGAGCGACGTGGTGTGCGCAGGCTTTCGCTCAGACAGCGCGCGCGGATCGGACAGCACCAAGATTCATGATGATGCCGTTGATACGAGTGCCTACTCGTCAATCTCCAAGTACTGCTCTGCCCACGCCGCGATGATCGTCGCGGCGCGTTTGGACTGCGACTTTCCGGTGAGCAGATGATCGCTCTTCTCCAAGGAGAAGAATGACTTGGGATGCTTCGCGGTACGGAAAATATCGCCCGCATTTTCAATGCCCACCACGTTGTCCATGGGGGAGTGGATTACCAACAACGGTACGCCGAGTGTGCGAATGCAGTCCTTGATGTCTGTGCGCTCCAGGTCCAAGAGCAGCTCGTGACGGATTTCGAGGTGACGTCCGCCGAGCTGCACGGTAGCGCGTCCAGTGCTTTGTATCTCTTCCTGGACGGCTTCGAACAGGTGAACAACATGGCTGGGCTCGTAGGGTGCTCCAATAGTGGCGACTGCGTCCACTTCCGGGATGTCCTTGACCGCCGCCAAGACGGCTGCCCCGCCGAGGGAGTGCCCAATGGCAATGGAGATAGTTTTGTTCGTTGAACGCATGAACGCGGCTGCGCTCTGGACGTCGGCGACTTTGCTGCTGAAAGTACCGTCTTCCCAATTGCCGGTGGAGTCGCCCAGGCCAGCTGCGTCGTAGCGAAGAACACCGATACCGAGGCTGGCCAGTTCACGGCTGACCCTCGCTGCAGCCAGACTGTTCTTACCGAGCGTGAACCCGTGACAAAATAGCGCCCACGCCTCCACGTCTCCCTCCGGTATATCGATAACACCGGAGAGAGTGGTCCCTCCGACACCTGGGAACGTTACTGGCGTTGAGGAAGTCACGTAAGGTTTTGGTCCTGTCAGTTAGACGTTTCGCGCGAGAATGGCCTGCTTCACTTCGGCGATTGCCTTGGTGACCTGGATGCCACGAGGACACGCTTCAGTGCAGTTGAAAGTGGTGCGGCAACGCCACACGCCCTCTTTGTCATTGAGTATTTCCAGACGCATGTCTCCAGCGTCATCGCGCGAATCAAAGATGAACCGGTGTGCGTTGACGATGGCCGCCGGACCAAAGTATTGGCCATCAGTCCAGAACACCGGACACGAAGATGTGCACGCCGCGCAGAGGATGCATTTGGTGGTGTCATCGAACCGTTCGCGCTCTTCAGCGGTCTGAATGCGTTCACGACTGGGCTCGTGACCCTTGTTGATGAGGAACGGCATGATTTCACGGTAGGACTGGAAGAAGGGCTCCATGTCCACGATCAGGTCCTTCTCCACGGGGAGGCCCTTGATGGGCTCCACGAGGATTGGCTTGGACGTGTCCAGGTCTTTCAGGAGAGTCTTGCACGCAAGCCTGTTCCGACCGTTGATGCGCATGGCGTCGGACCCACAGACTCCGTGAGCGCAGGACCGACGGAATGACACCGAGCCATCCTGTTCCCATTTGGCCTTGTGCAGTGCATCAAGAACCCGGTCTGTGCCGTACATGGTCATGGAGAAATCTTCCCAGTGCGCTACATCGGAAATCTCCGGATTGTAACGGCGCACACGCAAGGTGATATCGAAGGTAGGGATCTCTCCGCCGCCGCCAACTCCTGCCGGTAGCTCCACCTTCGAGGCGGGCTCAGCTGTTTCCGCTGTTTCGGTGCTCATTAGTACTTCCGCTCCATCGGCTTGTATCGGGTGAAGATAACCGGCTTGGTTCCCATACGGATACCAAGAGTTTCGGTGGCTGTTGGATCGAGATAGGACATGGAGTGAACCATGAAGTTCTCATCGTCGCGGTCTGGGAAGTCCTCACGGAAGTGTCCTCCGCGAGATTCTTTCCGGTGGAGGGCAGCTGCGGTCATGACCTTGGCCATGTCCAGAAGGAATCCGAGCTCCACTGCCTCGAGGAGATCAAGGTTAAATCTCTTGCCCTTGTCCTGCACATTGATACGTGTGTATCGCTCCTCGAGTGAACCGATCACGGTCAGGGCCTCACGCAAAGATTCCTCGGTGCGGAACACCTGGACATTGGCGTCCATGATGTCCTGGAGCTCCTTGCGAATCTTGGCGACGCGCTCAGTTCCCTCAGAGTTGCCCACCGTTGCCAGTAGTTTCTCGGTCAATGCTGTGGGCTCTTCCGGGAGCTCAACGAAATCCGCGGTCAACGCGTATTCTGCTGCCGCGATACCCGCACGCTTACCAAAGACGTTGATGTCCAGCAGTGAGTTAGTGCCTAGACGATTAGACCCGTGTACGGAAACACACGCTACTTCGCCAGCCGCATACATTCCGGGGATCACGGTGTCGTTGTCCTGGAGAACTTCTGCCTTGATATTGGTAGGAATGCCGCCCATGGCGTAATGCGCAGTCGGGAAGACTGGCACCGGTTCGGTGTACGGTTCTACGCCCAGATAAGTCCGTGCGAACTCCGTGATGTCAGGCAGCTTTGCATCAATATGCGCCGGTTCAAGGTGCGTCAGATCCAACAGGACATAGTCCTTATCTGGTCCACAACCGCGGCCTTCACGAACCTCATTGGCCATGGAGCGCGCCACGATGTCGCGTGGCGCCAAGTCCTTGATCGTTGGAGCGTAGCGCTCCATGAAGCGCTCACCCTCTGAGTTTCTGAGAATGGCACCTTCACCGCGGGCTGCTTCGGAAAGCAGTATGCCAAGACCTGCCAGACCGGTCGGGTGGAACTGGAAGAACTCCATGTCTTCCAGCGGAATCCCCTTACGGAAGGAGATACCCATGCCGTCGCCGGTCAGAGTATGTGCGTTGGACGTGGTCTTATAAACCTTGCCCACACCGCCGGTTGCGAAGATGATGGACTTGGCTTGGAAGACGTGCAGTTCCCCCGACGCGAGGTCGTAGGAAACCACGCCTGCAACGCGCTTCTGTATGCGGGTTTCGCCGTCAACCACAACTTCTTCGTCAACGGTCAGCAAATCCAGAACGTAGAACTCGTTGTAGAACTCAACGTTGTGCTTGACGCAGTTCTGGTACAGCGTTTGAAGGATCATGTGGCCCGTACGGTCTGCGGCATAGCACGAACGGCGCACGGGAGCTTTGCCGTGGTCCCTCGTGTGCCCGCCGAAACGTCGCTGGTCGATTCGACCTTCAGGGGTCCGGTTGAAAGGAAGGCCCATTTTCTCCAGGTCCAGTACAGCTTCGATTGCTTCCCTGGCCATCACTTCGGCCGCGTCCTGATCCACCAGGTAGTCGCCACCCTTGACGGTGTCGAAGGTGTGCCACTCCCAGTTGTCTTCTTCTACGTTGGCTAGTGCTGCGCACATGCCACCCTGAGCGGCGCCAGTATGGGACCGCGTGGGGTAGAGCTTGGTCAGAACCGCAGTACGCGCGCGCTGGCCGGATTCGATGGCGGCTCGCATGCCGGCGCCGCCGGCACCGACAATAACGACGTCGTACTTGTGGACCTGCATGCCTGTTGCTCTTTCTGTCGGAAGCTTTGTTTTACTGATGTGCTGCGAAAGGCGCTACGGAGCCGGGCAGTAGTCCGCAACCGTTGCGACGCCGTCGATAACGGGGCAAGGGTCGAAGGTGAAGATCACCAGGGTACCGAGAACGATGATGACGATTGTCGCGGAGTAGAGAACTCCCTTGAGCCAACGTCGTGTGGTGGTTTTTTCGGCATAGTCATTGATGATGGTCCGCACGCCGTTGGTGCCATGGAGCATGGCGAGCCACAACATGGTGAGATCCCAGAACTGCCAGATGGGGCTAGCCCACTTACCTGCGACAAAACCAAAGTCGACGCCTTTGATTCCGTCGCCCATGACGAGGTTGACGTAGAGGTGGACGAAGATGAGGACCACCAGGATGACTCCGGAGAGGCGCATGAAGAGCCAGGCCAGCATTTCGAAGTTGCCAGCAGATTTACCGGAACGCAGGTACTTGGGTGAAACCCGACCGCTGCGCGGAGCTTCAATTTCGGTGCTCATGGTTTAGTGGCTCCCAAAGACAATCGGCAGGTGACGGAACGAGAAGGCAATCATGGTTACTAGCCAAAGGGCCACGACAATCCACAAGAGCTGCCGATGGTACTTGGTGCCCTTTTTCCAGAAGTCCACGGCGATGACCCTTAGTCCATTGAACGCGTGAAATACGATTGCGGCCACTAGGCCCAGCTCGCCGATACCCATGATGACGTTCTTGTAAGAACCGATCACTGCGTCATAGGCCTCTGGTGATACTCGAACCAGAGACGTATCGAGAACGTGGACTAAAAGGAAGAAGAAGATCGCGACGCCGGTAATGCGGTGCGCTACCCAAGACCACATGCCCTCACGGCCGCGGTAGAGAGTCCCTGCTGGTGTCTTCGACACTGTATTAACCTCCCTGCCTCACCGAACGCTGGCGTGTTGTCCCACGCAAGAGATGACGTCCAGGCAAAAGCATTCCAAATTCGATTCTAACCTAGGCTTCCCGGACTGGTGAGTTCAATGTAGGTATCCCTTTGTTAGCTCTGACACCTTCGCGAAAATCAGCCTGCGGGATGAGTACCCAGCTCGACGGCGTGGTCTAACGTTAACAGCGATGAATACTGACCAGCACAGCCCAGATAACCTCGCGGATCTCGACCGTTTCTACGGCGTCATTCCAGCTGGAGGTGTAGGTACCCGCCTGTGGCCACTGTCGAGAGCTGCCGCACCCAAGTTCCTTCACGACCTCACGGGGTCTGGCAGTACGTTAATTCGGGCTACGTATGACCGGTTGTCTCCTCTGAGCGGTGACAAAATCATGGTGGTTACCGGGACTGTGCACAGGAAGGCGGTTCTCAAACAGCTGCCTGAATTGCAGAAGTCCAACCTCGTTCTCGAGAGTGAACCGAAGGACTCCGCTGCGGCCATCGGACTAGCAGCAGCCATTCTGTACCGTAGAGACCCGGCCATCATTATGGGTTCCTTTGCCGCTGACCAGGTCATCACGCCTGTTGAAGTCTTCCAGGACGCTGTTCGGCAGGCAGTGCATACAGCAGCGCAGGGCTACATAGTAACCATCGGAATTAAACCAACTCACCCCTCAACCGGATTCGGCTACATCCATGCGGGTAAGCCACTTGACGTTGCCGGGGCCCCTGATGCGCACACGGTGGATGAGTTCGTGGAGAAGCCATCTGCCGACGTCGCCGCCGGGTACCTCTCCGAGGGCGGTTACAGCTGGAACGCGGGAATGTTTGTGGCGCCGGTGGATCTGATGCTGAAGCATCTGCAGGCCAACGAGCCGGAGCTCTTCGCCGGACTCGCGGAGATCGCTGAAGCATGGGATACCCCGCGGAGAGTTGAAGTGGCCAGACGAGTCTGGCCAACGCTGCCCAAAATTGCCATTGACTATGCGGTCGCCGAGCCAGCTGCCGCCGCCGGAGACGTAGCTATGATCCCGGGAACATTCGGCTGGGACGATGTAGGGGACTTCGCTGCCATTGGTCGACTGAACCCAGCATCGGAAGACAGCAAAGTTACTGTCATGGGCGAGGGCGCCCGAGTGTACTCAGAGAACGCCTCAGGAGTCGTGGTTTCGGACACCAAGCGTGTGATCGCGCTGATCGGAATCGACGATGTGGTGGTGGTCGATACCCCCGATGCACTGTTGGTGACCACTAAGGAACACGCCCAGGAAGTCAAGAAGGCTGTAGAGCATCTTAGGGCAAGCGGAGACACCGACGTCCTGTAGCGACACACTTCCCCAAGCTGAATGTGTTGTAGCTAGGGTGGAAGAGTGCAGACTTCAACAGCTGAAGAAAATCCACTAGCCACCATAGGCCCGTTGGTTGCGCCCCTACTTGAGTCTCTGGTCGAGTTCAGGCGCGACATCCATGCCAATCCGGAACTTTCCCACAAAGAATTCCGCACAACGGATCGCATCCACGCCGAACTTTCGGAGGCCGGATTAGCACCACGACGTCTGGACAAGACCGGCGTCATGGTAGACATCGGCGCTGGCCCGATTGCGCTTGCCTTGCGCGCTGATATCGATGCGTTGCCGATTCTGGAGGAGACCGCTCTCCCGTATGAATCGCGCAATCAGGGCATCACGCACGCCTGCGGCCACGACATCCACACAACGGTCATGCTTGGTGTCGCGCGGGTGCTGGCGCGACTCGACGCTGAGGCCCCCTTCCCTGCGCGCGTGCGCGTCATTTTCCAGCCGGCCGAGGAGACGATGCCCGGCGGCGCCCTCGACGTCATCAGCCAGGGCGTCCTGAATGAGGTTCCCCGTATCCTTGCGTTGCACTGTGATCCCCGAATCGATGTCGGGAAGATCGGGACACGTATCGGTGCCATCACCTCTGCTTCGGATACCGTTCGCATCGAGCTATCAGGCCGAGGAGGTCATACTTCACGGCCGTACCTGACGGAAGACATGGTGTTCGCGCTCGCCCAGATTGCTGTGAACGTTCCCGCGGTACTCTCCAGACGCGTGGATGTCCGAAGTGGCGTTTCAGTGGTGTGGGGGCAGATCAGCGCTGGCTCGGCGCCTAACGCCATTCCAGCGCACGGATTTATGTCTGGCACCATGCGGTGTCTTGACAATGAAGCTTGGTACTCAGCCGGTGAGTTGTTGGACTCTGTGGTGAAACAAGTCGCGGCTCCCTACGGGGTCGAGGTGGATCTGCAACATACCCGAGGCGTGCCTCCTGTGATCAACTCGGAAACGGAAACGCGTCTGATTGAGGTGGCCGCCCGTGCCGAACTGGGTGAAGATTCCGTGGTTTTGACCCCTCAGTCAATGGGTGGTGAGGACTTTGCCTGGATGACACAGGAAGTTCAGGGCGCCATGATGCGTCTTGGCACCAGGACGCTAGGCGGTGAAACCTATGACCTGCACCGAGGAGACTATTCCCCGAATGAACAGGCGATTGGTTGTGGAGTTCGCGTTATGGCTGGAGCTGCCGTGCGAGCTGTCTTTTCGCCCGGAACTGCGTAGTTGTCGACTGCGGAGAGCTACTCGATGGTAACGAAAGTTGAACGATGCACCGTTGGCGTAGCAGGACGGTGGTATGTGTGTGCTACTTTCCATTACTCTAAGTTCATATTGCCGTCCACATCATGCGTGGACATGGCACCACGGGCAAGTCAGTGAAAACAGAACTTGATAGCGGACACTCATTGAGATAGCGGCCTGGGGTTAATTTCGTCATCGGAGGAATCTTGAAGAAATCACCTCGCACCATCAAGCGTGGCACGGGCACAGCAACTGCCCTGTTCGCGGCGTCCGCACTGTTGCTATCCGCCTGTGGCGCCCCGCCTGCTGAGGACGCGGAGCAGGACAAGAGCGCTAACAGCGACTACAAGGGTTGCATTGTTTCGGATTCCGGTGGGTTCGACGACAACTCGTTCAACGAATCCAGCTACGAGGGCATCCAGAAGGCAGAAGAAGACCTTGGTATCGAGGTGCTCGAAGCTGAGTCTTCGGCGGAGACGGACTTCGGCCCCAACGTTAATTCAATGGTGACTAGTGGTTGCGATCTAATCGTCACCGTCGGCTTCCTGCTCTCAGGTACCACTAAAGACGTCGCCGCAGCTAACCCGGACACTAACTTCGCGATCGTGGACGACAACCAGATTGATCTTCCGAACGTCAAGCCGATTATTTATGACACGGCTCAGGCTGCTTTCATGGCCGGATATTTGGCTGCCGGAACGACAGAAACTGGCAAGGTCGCTACCTACGGTGGCATTCAAATTCCTACAGTGACGATCTTCATGGACGGTTTTGCGGACGGTGTGAAGTACTACAACGAACAAAAGGGTGAGGACGTTCAGCTCCTCGGCTGGGACAAGAAGGCCCAGACCGGTACGTTCATTGGGGACTTCGAGAACACGACCAAGGGCAAGACCAACACCAAGAACTTCGTCAATGAGGGCGCCGACGTCATCATGCCGGTTGCAGGCCCCGTCGGTGACGGGACCATGGACGCAGTTGAGGAAGTCAACTCCTCCGGCAAGGACGTCAAAGTAATCTGGGTTGACTCTGATGGCTACCTAAAGGTGCCCACCGGTAAGGAATTTGTCCTCACATCGGTCATGAAGCTGATGGGTGAAGCCGTTGAGGACGTCATCAAAACGGATGTCGAAGACAACTTCAGCAACGAACCTTACGTGGGGACCCTGGACAACGGCGGAGTTGCTCTGGCCCCGTTCCACGACTTGGAAGATTCAGTTTCCGACGACATGAAGTCCGAACTCGACAAGATCAAAGCCGACATCATTTCCGGCGAGATCTCGGTAGAGTCCGAGGCCAGCCCCAAGTAGGCCTCTCGCTACTGCGCCGCTGTTCCTCAAACGGGATATCTCGTTTGAGGAACGGGGGCGCGTTCTGCGTTGCCGCATGAGCGTCGTCGCTTAACTTTGCCGTTTGCGAGCCATAGGACAAACGGATTCCAACAAAGAACGGATTGGTTGGAGTTGTGAAACTCGAACTTCAGGGAATTACCAAAAGATTCGGATCTCTGGTCGCTAATGACCACATTGACCTTGTGGTTGAACCCGGGACAGTTCACTGCCTCCTGGGGGAAAATGGCGCCGGGAAATCGACTCTCATGAACGTCCTGTACGGACTCTACGAACCTACCGAGGGGGCCATTGTCATAGATGGCAAGCCTGTGGTCTTCAAGGGGCCCGGCGACGCCATGGCTGCGGGTATCGGGATGGTCCACCAGCACTTCATGCTGATCCCGGTTTTCACCGTGGCAGAAAATGTTGCTTTGGGTGACGAAGCGACCAAGCTGGGCGGCGTACTGGATCTCAAGGAGACGCGCAAGAAAATCCGTGAAATCTCGGATCAGTATCAGTTCGACGTCGATCCTGATGCGCTGGTGGAAGACCTGCCGGTAGGCGTTCAGCAGCGGGTAGAGATCATCAAAGCGCTGGTCCGCAATGCGAAAGTGCTCATTCTTGACGAGCCGACGGCGGTTCTTACGCCCAAGGAAACCGACAAGCTGATGGGCATCATCGACCAGCTGAAAGCAGGCGGCACCTCAATCGTCTTCATCTCGCACAAGCTGCGTGAGGTCAAAGCCGTTTCAGATGTCATCACCGTTATCCGCCGCGGAAAAGTTGTCGCTACTGCTGAGCCCTCCACATCGACAACGGAACTCGCTTCAATGATGGTTGGCCGCGAAGTCAACCTCAGCCTCAACAAGGCACCGGCGCAGCCCGGGAAGCCCACCTTCGATGTCAAGCGCCTTACCGTCCTGTCCTCAACGGGTTATAAATTGGTCGACGACGTTTCCTTCACCATCTTCGAAGGAGAAATCCTGGCCGTCGCAGGTGTTCAGGGCAATGGCCAAACTGAGCTGACCGAGGCAATTCTTGGGCTTCAGGACCACGTACGCGGGTCGATCAAGCTCAATGGTGTTGAACTCGTCGGTAAATCTGTGCGGGATGTTATTCGACAGGGCGTCGCATTTGTTCCCGAAGACCGTCAGGAAGACGGCCTCGTCGGAACGTTCACGATCGCGGAGAACTTGATCCTCAATTGGTATGACGAGCCGCCCTTTGCGAAGGGTCCGTCCATGAAGCCCGCCATTGTCCGCGAGAATGCAGAGAAGAAGATTCTGGAATATGACGTCCGCACCGAGTCGGCAATGGCCGCCGTTGGGACGCTGTCCGGGGGAAACCAGCAGAAGGTTGTTCTCGCTCGCGAGCTGTCGCGTCCACTGAAACTCTTCATTGCGTCACAGCCCACGCGGGGAGTCGACGTCGGATCCATCGAGTTCCTGCACAAGCGCATTGTGGCGGAGCGCGACGGCGGTACACCGGTGCTGATCGTCTCCACCGAACTCGATGAAGTCAGCGAACTTGCCGACCGAATCGCCGTCATGTTCCATGGCCAGCTCATGGGGATTGTGCCAGGGAACACCACCCGTGACGTTCTCGGTCTGATGATGGCCGGAATGACGGGGGATGAGGCTCTGGCCCAGTCTTCTGGAAGCGCAGCAGCAGATCCGGGAGGGCAGCAATGAGCGACGAAAATACGTCCCAGGAACAGCAATTGGACAAGGAAACTGCAGTAGAGACCGACGGCGGCACGCATGCACCTTCGCCTGCTGTCGCGGGAAGTGGCCCTAGTGGATCACAGGGAAAGGCGAGGTCCGTCCTTCACCAGATCATGGGTGGAAGCGGGGTGGTCTCCGTGCTCGCCGTTATTCTGTCTATGATCTTGGGCGGGTTGCTCATCGCGGTCACCAACGAGCGGGTGGCGTCGACGGCGTCGTACTTCTTCACCCGTCCTCTGGACATGTTGGGAGCGGCGTGGAACGCAGCGAGCAGCGCGTATATCGCATTGTTCAAAGGAGCTGTCTTCAACAGCGACGCAGCCTCCGTCTCGGCGATGTTCCGGCCTTTCACCGAAACCCTGACCGTTGCCACTCCGTTGGTGCTTGCCGGGCTCGGCGTCGCGCTGGCATTTCGGGCGGGCCTGTTCAACATTGGCGCCCAGGGCCAGATCATTCTTGGTGCAACGTTTGCAGGCTGGGTTGGCTTCACTCTGGACCTCCCGGTCGGTGTGCACCTGTTGGTAGCTATCATCGCGGGCTTCGTCGGCGGTGCGCTCTGGGGCGGTATCGCCGGTGTACTGAAGGCGCGCACCGGGGCGCACGAGGTCATCGTGACCATCATGCTCAACTACATCGCGATCAATCTGGTGGCGTTTCTGTTGTTCACCCCCGCTTTCCAGAATCCGGGGTCCTCAAACCCCATCAGTCCGCCGATCAAGGAGACAGCGCTCTTCCCGTTGTTGCTAGGTAGTGGATTCCGTTTGCACCTTGGTTTCCTCGTGGCACTTGCTGCAACATACGGGATTTGGTGGCTACTCAATCGGTCGACCATCGGATTCGAGCTCCGTGCGGTCGGAGCGAATCCCCACGCAGCCCGGACCGCTGGAATCAGTGTGGACAAGGGTTACATCGTCGTCATGCTGATCGCCGGAGGGCTAGCCGGTCTGGCCGGGGTTGCCCAAATATCCGGTACGGAGCGTGTCCTCACGGGGGGGATCGCGGCGAGTTTCGGCTTTGATGCGATTACCGTTGCCCTCCTGGGCCGCTCGCACCCGTGGGGAGTGTTCTTCGCTGGCCTCCTCTTCGGAGCGTTCCGTGCCGGTGGCGTCCAAATGCAGACGCAGACCGGAACCCCCATAGACATCGTTCTGGTGGTGCAGTCACTGATCGTCCTGTTCATCGCGGCGCCTCCGTTGGTTAAAGCGATTTTCCGCATTGACGTAAAGAAAAAGAAGACGCGCAAGCCGCACTCGGCGGCAATGGTTGGAGGGGCGTCATGAGTACGACTACTGCTGAATCACAGTCGGAAACCACGTCACCGCGCCCAGTGGTGCGCAACTGGAAGGCCCCCGTTGGCTTCGGCATCGGTGCCTTGATTTCGCTGCTCGTCTTTGCCATTGGAAGCCCGGCCAAGACGGCCATCTTCCGCATTTCGGCCGACGACGACCGCTTCCGACTTCAAGACGTTCATCTACCCGCGACGACAGTGGGATGGGTTGTGACGATCGCGCTGACCGCTTTAGCGGTTTACGCGTTCCTCCAAGTCCGCAAGGGCGCCCACATTTCTCGCTGGGCAGCAGCTGCCTACGCTTTGTTCTTTGTCACAGGATTCCTCACCTGGGTTGTGGGCAGCGCCAACACTCCGAGTATCTCGCTCGCAGGTCTGGTCGCAGGTTCTGTCACGCTCGCCGTGCCGTTGATTTTCGGTTCTATGTCAGGTGTTCTCTGCGAACGTTCCGGGGTGGTGAACATTGCCATCGAGGGGCAGCTTCTATCGGGAGCGTTCGCGGCTGCCGTTGCGGGTTCAATTTCCGGCAGCGCATTCATCGGTCTTATCGCGGCCGCTCTTGCCGGAATGCTGGTGTCGGTAGTTCTGGCGGTCTTCAGCATCAAGTATTTCGTGAACCAGATCATCGTTGGTGTGGTTCTCAACGTCCTTGTGTCTGGTGTGACGGGCTTCCTGGCTTCTACATTGCTCAGCCGTGATCCCCAGATCTGGAACAACCCACCGCGGTTGCCAGACATCAGTATTCCGCTGCTGTCGGAACTCCCGATCATCGGGCCCATTTTGTTTAAACAGAGCGTCGTCGGCTACCTGATGTACATCATCGTTATCGTCATATATTTTGGCCTCTACTACACGAAGTGGGGCCTACGACTCCGAGCTGTGGGCGAGCACCCGCAGGCCGCGGACACCGTAGGCATCAACGTGAACCGTTGGAGGTTCTGGAATGTGGTCCTTGGCGGAGGTGTTGCAGGTCTGGGAGGGGCCTTTTACACGCTTGTCGCCGTCAGTAGCTTCACGCCCGACATGACGGCCGGGCAGGGCTATATAGCATTGGCCGCGCTCATCTTTGGACGGTGGAACCCCGTTGGCGCCTTCTTCGCAGCACTGCTATTCGGGTTCGCGACGAACCTGCAGTACGTGTTGTCCATCGTGGGGACCTCGGTGCCCAGCCAGTTCCTGGCCATGCTGCCGTACCTCGTCACGATTCTGGCTGTCGCCGGGTTGGTCGGGAAGTCCCGCGCTCCGGCTGCAAGCGGCGTCCCCTACGCTAAGGAGTGACTGTGTCAGGTAAACCCCATGAAGTGGACTGGGATGCGCTGACGACGGCGGCGCGAAACGCCATGGAACACGCCTATGTGCCCTACTCGAAGTATCCGGTGGGGGCTGCGGCGCTGACCGATGACGGCAGGGTGGTGTCCGGTTGCAACGTCGAGAATGCATCTTATGGCCTCACGTTGTGTGCAGAATGTTCGCTGGTCAGCCAACTGCAGATGACCGGGGGTGGCCGGCTGGTTGCGTTCAGCTGTGTTGACGGAGACGGCAACGTCCTCATGCCGTGCGGGCGGTGCAGACAGCTCCTGTACGAATTCCGGGCACCCCACATGCAGTTATTAACGGTGAGCGGCATAAAGACCATGGATGAGGTGCTTCCGGATGCATTCGGTCCGGAGAACCTCTCCCAATAGACAGACAGCCAGGGAGGGCTCATGAGCCAGAGGCGAGCAGAAAATTTCGATGCAGTAGACATCATCAGGACCAAACGAGACAAGGGGACCCTCACCCGCCAGCAGATCGACTGGACTATTGATGCCTACACCCGTGGCATCATCGCGGATGAGCAGATGTCCGCGCTCAACATGGCGATTCTCCTCAACGGGATGGATCGCGAGGAGATCTCAGCGTGGACTGCCGCCATGATCGCCAGCGGAGAACGAATGGACTTTTCTTCCCTGGGCAAGCCGACGTCGGACAAACACTCGACCGGCGGTGTTGGCGACAAGATCACGTTGCCTCTTGCCCCGCTTGTCGCAGTTTTCGGAGTGGCAGTGCCACAACTATCCGGAAGAGGCCTGGGCCATACGGGTGGAACGCTGGACAAACTTGAGTCCATCCCAGGCTGGCGAGCCAACCTGACCAACGACGAGATGATGCGGCAGCTCCGCGATGTCGGTGCTGTCATCTGCGCGGCGGGCGCAGGCCTGGCACCAGCGGATAAGAAGCTCTATTCCTTGCGCGACGTTACCGGGACAGTAGAAGCGATTCCCCTCATTGCCTCGTCGATCATGAGCAAGAAGATCGCCGAGGGTACGGGATCGCTGGTTCTCGATGTGAAGGTCGGCTCAGGCGCCTTCATGAAGGACGAGCGCAGGGCGCGGGAGCTGGCAGAGACCATGGTGGCGCTCGGTAAGGACGCAGGCGTCAATACTGTGGCGTTGCTGACCAATATGGAGACGCCACTGGGTCTCACTGCGGGCAACGCCATCGAGGTGGAGGAATCCGTCGAGGTTCTCGCTGGAGGAGGCCCGGAGGACGTCGTCGAACTCACCGTGCGTCTCGCCGAGGAAATGCTGGCCTGTGCCGGTGTCCACGACGCGGATCCAGCAGCAGCCCTCCGGGACGGTCGCGCGATGGATGTTTGGCGTCAGATGATCGCGGCTCAGAACGGAGACCCTGACGCCACGCTCCCGGTAGCTAAGGAATCAGAGACTGTGCTGGCCCCGGCCGACGGCGTGTTGGTGGGACTTGACGCCATGGCCGTTGGTGTCGCAGCTTGGCGGCTGGGAGCGGGCCGTGCCCGCAAGGAGGATGCAGTCCAGGCAGGTGCTGGCATCCGGCTCCACGCGAAACCCGGCGCAGTGGTTCGGGCCGGAGAGCCGCTGATGACCCTGTTGACGGACACCCCGGAAAAGTTCGATCGTGCCAGAGAAGCACTGACAGGTGCTGTAATGATCGCCCCGGAAGGAGCACGAGCGGGGCAGCAACTCATCATCGACCGGATCTCCTGACCGGTTACCGCTTGGCCTCTCATCCCTGGGGATCACGTACAGTGATGCGTGTGACTGAACCTATGACTGACCCCGCGACAGCCCTCGACTTCGACGTTCTTAGCCTGCCCAAGGTTTCCCTGCACGATCACCTCGACGGTGGATTACGCCCATCAACAATCATTGAACTTGCCGCTGCCGTTGGTCACTCATTGCCGTCAACCGATCCGGTAGCCCTTCGCGCATGGTTCCTTGAATCCGCGAGTTCAGGATCGCTGGAGCGCTACCTTGAGACGTTCGATCACACGATTGCCGTCATGCAGACCGCCAATGCCCTGACGCGTGTTGCGCACGAATTTGTGGAAGACCTCGTAGCGGACGGCGTCGTGTACGGCGAAGTCCGGTGGGCTCCTGAGCAGCACCTCACCGCGGGTCTGAGCCTTGATGACGCCGTGACGGCCGTTCAGGAAGGGCTCGACGCCGGCGTGGCGGCGGCAGAGGAACGCGGCCACCTCATTCAGGTTGGTCAGCTGATCACGGCCATGCGGCACGCCGACAGAAGCCAAGAGATTGCCGAGCTTGCCGTCCGGCACAGAGATGCAGGAGCCGTTGGCTTTGATATCGCCGGAGCGGAGGATGGTTTCCCGGCGTCGCGTTTTGAGGAAGCGTTCACGTATCTGGCTGCGCACCAGTTCCCAGTCACTGTTCATGCCGGCGAGGCAGCAGGGTTGGAGAGCATCGTCAGTGCCCTGGTTGATGGACGCGCGCTTCGACTGGGTCATGGTGTGCGAATCGCGGAGGACATCGACGTCGAATTCAACGAAGAGGACCAGCCGGAGGCGTCCGAAGCTGACGGAGATGAAGCCGTGGGCTTGGTCTCGCTCGGCAGGGTCGCGTCATGGGTCCGAGACCGGCGCATCACGCTGGAAGTATGTCCTTCATCGAATCTTCAGACGGGTGCTGTCGAGCAGTTCGGCGGGGACCTTGATAGTCACCCCATTGATCTGTTGTACCAGACCGGCTTCAACGTGACGATCAATCCAGACAATCGTTTGATGAGCGGCATCACGCTGACGGGGGAGTTTGAACTTCTGGCAGAGACATTCAGTTACGACTTGGACGATATCCGTACGTTCACGCTGAACGCAGCGGAGGCAGCATTTTTGCCATTGGAAGAACGCGACGCTCTGATCGACTACATCAATGACGGCTTCGACAACGCCGGGGACTGAGCCGGACGCGCTCCCGCGGCTGGTCGAGGTTATCGCCCAGTTGCGGGAGCGCTGCCCCTGGTTTGCGGAGCAAACACCGGAATCCCTGGTGGGCTACCTCATCGAGGAAAGCTACGAACTCGTTGAAGCGGTGGAAACTGGGCATACTGATCCGGCAGGGCTTGACGAGCTTCGAGGTGAACTCGGAGACGTTCTATTGCAGGTGGTCCTGCATGCCCGCATCCAGCAGGAGCGTGGCTACTTTGACTTTGACGCCGTGGCCCGCACCCTGACCGAAAAAATGATCCGGCGGAATCCGCACGTATTCACTCCCGACGGCAGCTTGGTCGAGGGCGCCGAGGATATCGGCGTCAACGACATTGAGAAGACGTGGCAGAACGTGAAGCGCCGCGAGAAGCCCGCGCGCAGCAGTCCCTTGGACGGCATCCCGGCACACCTGCCCGCCTTGATGATGGCTGCGAAGGTCTCGGCGCGAGTCCACGGGCACGGAAATACCGACCATGAGGAGCCTACGAGGGAAGAAGAGCTCGGTGACATGCTCCTGAACCTCGTCGAAGAGACAACTCAAGGAGGGCTCGACGCCGAGCGGGCACTCCGGGCTGCCATTCGACGCCGATACGGAACGTAACGTCCAGCAGTGCTGTTGAAACTCTATTAGTGTTGAACGTGGCACCAGCCCTCTCCAACACCCAGATTCACATCCGCAGAACAGGAGCCCACCCATGGCTATCATCGAAGCTATCCATGCCCGAGAGATCCTAGATTCACGGGGCAACCCCACTATCGAAGTCGAGGTTCTTCTGGACGACGATAGCTTTGGCCGTGCAGCCGTTCCCTCCGGTGCATCCACTGGAGCGTTTGAGGCCAATGAGCGCCGTGACGGAGACAAAGACCGGTACGCCGGCAAGGGTGTTCAACAGGCGGTTGATGCCGTTATCGATCAGATCCAGCCGGCGCTGCTCGGCTTCGACGCTGCTGAGCAGCGGGCCATCGATCAGGTCATGATCGACCTCGATGGCACAGACAACAAGTCCAGTCTGGGCGCCAACGCCATGCTGGGAGTCTCGCTCGCCGTTGCACGAGCCGCCTCAGAATCTGCCAAGTTGCCGCTCTACCGCTACTTGGGTGGGCCGAACGCGCACGAGTTGCCGGTCCCGCTAATGAACATCCTCAATGGCGGATCCCATGCCGATTCCGATGTCGACATTCAGGAGTTCATGATTGTCCCCCTGGGGGCAGCATCCTTTTCCGAGGGCCTGCGCTGGGGAGTGGAGGTCTACCACGAGTTGAAATCCGTCCTCAGGAGCAGAGGATTGTCCACCGGTCTAGGCGATGAAGGCGGCTTTGCCCCCAACCTGCCGTCGAACCGCGAAGCACTCGACCTCATCCTTGAGGCCATCGACAACGCTGGCTACACTCCCGGAAAGGACATCGCCCTTGCGCTGGACGTAGCCTCATCAGAGTTCTTCCAGGACGGAAAGTACTCTTTCGAGGGCAAGTCTCTGGACGCAGACGCCATGAGCGCGTACTACCAGGATCTGGTTCGCGACTACCCGCTCGTATCGATTGAAGACCCACTGGATGAAGACGACTGGCAGGGTTGGAAGACACTCACCGACGCCATTGGAGACAGCGTCCAGCTCGTCGGTGACGATCTCTTTGTCACCAATCCCAGTCGTCTGGAAAAAGGCATCAACAGCGGAACGGCTAATTCGCTGCTGGTCAAGGTCAACCAGATCGGCACTCTCACCGAAACACTCGACGCGATCTCCATGGCTCAGCGCGCTGGATACACCACTATCACCTCACACCGCTCCGGCGAGACCGAAGACACCACGATCGCAGACCTCTGTGTCGCAACGAACGCCGGCCAGATCAAGACGGGCGCTCCCGCACGCTCCGAACGCGTAGCCAAGTACAACCAACTGCTTCGCATCGAGGAAGAGCTCGATGACGCCGCACGTTACGCAGGTCGCAAGGCTTTCCCGCGTTTCACGGCGTAACAGGAACGCTTACGGTGGGTACCCTCGTTAACAACGGGTACCCACCATTTTCGTAGTAGACCGCTCAGCAAGGAGGCTTATGACACAGCGTCGTCCCTCCGTTCCGCGTACCAGAGGTCTACCCGGCGGTGCTGAGCGGGGCGGAACCGGTTCAGTTTCCGCCAAAGAATCACGCCATGAACAGCAGACGGACCACGAATACGTCATCAGTGCCGAAAAAGAGGTCACCGAGACCGGCGAACACCAGATCATAAGGGCCAACTTCGGAGCGAAACAGACAAAACAGGTGCAACAGGCCACGCCTGCATCGCCACCAGAGCTAAAGAAACCTCCCGCCAAGAGCGACAAATCAGAGGAACGGCAGCGCGCACGAACACAGCTCTCCTCCGCGATCCGAAAGGGAAGCGGAAAGCCAAGCTCCAGCACCCCCGCCGCGCAGCCGGCGCTCGAACCAGTCCCGGCAAAACGGTTCTCAGGAAGACTGCTGGCGCTCGCCGTCGTACTCATCACCATCATTGTCATGCTGGCACCTTCTGTCCGCGTATACATTCAGCAGAGCTCGGAGATCGCCACGCTGGAAAACGGGATCGCTGTTCAGAAGGAACGGCAACAAGAAATCCAGAGCCAGGTGGCCCGGTGGGAAGACCCATCGTTCATCAAGGCCCAGGCCAGAGAACGCCTGTTCTTGGTCATGCCGGGGGAGAAGCGCTACTTGGTGAAAGGTGTGGATGGTTTCAAGAAGTCAGAGAATGAAGCAGTCGGCGTGGCTCCGGAGGACCTGGCGTGGGTCGACGCTCTCTGGGATTCCGTTCAACGTTCTGCAACTGCACAGTAGTAATGTCGAGGGACTTGTTTCCACGAGACGATCTTGAAAGGCAAGGACCGCACTGCATGAGCGACAACGATGCAATGGCACCCACTCAGGAAGACCTGGACACCCTGAGCCTGCAGTTGGGCCGTCCTGTCCGTGACGTCGTCGAAATCGGTGCGCGTTGTGTTTGCGGAAACCCTCTGGTCGCCACCACAGCGCCCCGTCTATCCAATGGCATTCCTTTTCCCACCACGTTTTATCTCACGCATCCTGTCATCACTGCCGCAGTATCGCGGCTGGAGGCCGCAGGCGTCATGACCGAGATGAGCGACCGTCTTCTAGCGGATCCCGGTCTGGCCACCAATTATCAAGCGGCACACGAGAACTATTTGGCTAGCCGCAATGGCGTTGGACAACGGACCGGTGTCGGCCCGGTTCCGGAAATCGATGGGGTATCCGCCGGGGGCATGCCAACGAGAGTCAAATGCCTGCACGTTCTGGTAGGACACTCCTTGGCGGCTGGCCCCGGTATCAACCCGCTCGGCGATGAAGTGTTGGCCGGCATTGCCCGGTGGTGGAACCGCGAGCAATGTTGGTGCGAGGGCGCGTGGGACACCAAGGCCAGCGTACCCAACCGGGAGCTGAGCCGACATGCCCGTACCCAGGGGCTCAGTCCCGAGGAGTTGGAGCAGAAAAAAGCTGAACGTCGCGCGTCCTCCGGGGATAGCCAATGACTAGGGTCGCCGCTATTGACTGTGGCACAAATTCCATCCGGCTCCTGATAGCCGACGCCGCCAACGGCGTCCTCACCGACGTGGTGAGACTGATGCGCGTGGTCCGGCTAGGCGAAGGCGTTGATGCCACGGGACGGTTCAGCGAAGCAGCGCTCGAACGCACCCTTGCAGCAACACGCGAGTATGCGGAACTTATCGAACGGCACGACGTCGGTCGAGTCCGGTTCGTCGCTACCTCAGCTACCCGCGACGCAGCTAATCGGGATGTCTTCTTCGATGGTGTCCGGGAGCTACTCGGCGTGGAACCTGAGGTCATCAGCGGCGATGAGGAAGCGTCCCTGTCCTTTCAGGGGGCAGCCAGTGTGCTGAGCCTCGGTGAAGCTGACAACTTGTTAGTCGTGGACCTCGGTGGTGGCAGCACCGAATTCGTCATGGGCAACGCTACGGGCGTCACCTCGGCCAAGAGCATGAACATGGGCTGTGTCCGGTTCACGGAAAAGTTTCTGTCAACCGATCCGCCCACGGAGTCGGAAACGGCCACGGCTGTGGAAAGTGCGCGCGCCCTGATCCACTCTGCATCCACCGACGTTCCCCTTTCAGAGGCCACTGCGCTGGTTGGGGTTGCCGGCAGCGTTACTACCATCACGGCACACGCTCTGGGCCTGACGGAATACAGTTCTGAAGCCATCCATGGAACGGAACTATCTCAGCGGTCGACCAAGGAGGCATGCACGGATCTGCTGACAATGTCGCGGTCGGCTCGTGGGAAACTTCCGTACATGCACCCGGGCAGGGCGGACGTCATTGGCGCTGGAGCGTTGATCTGGCGGACCATCGTCGATGAACTAGCTAAATGTACCGACGGCCGAATCGATTCAGCTATCACTAGCGAACACGACATCCTAGATGGAATCGCACTGAGAATCTCATCGTCGGAACGGCACTGATGTGACCGTGTCCCGCCAGAGAATTAACGCAGTCACAAGACGCGCCTTAAGTGCCGTCGTCGTGCTGGTTCTTTTGGGTACCTGGTCCGCGGCTCCGGCACGTGCTGCCGATGATATCCGCAGCAAGGAGTACTGGCTCAAGGACTACGGGATCACGGAAGCGTGGAAGACGTCCAAGGGAAAGGGCGTCAAAGTTGCTGTCATCGACAGCGGTGTGGATGGTAGCCACCCGGATCTAAAGGGTGCTGTTATTGGCGGGACAGATGTTTCCGGGGTCGGTGCCGCAGATGGACAGCAGGGCATTGGCAAAACACCGGAGCACGGCACACTCGTTGCTTCGCTGCTCGCCGGGCGAGGGCACGTTGATAAAGGCCCTTCGGCATCGCCGTCCCCTAGCGCCAAACCAGACCCAATGGACCGCTACGGTCGCGGACCTGCTGGGATCGTCGGTGTTGCTCCGGAGGCAGAAATACTTGCAGTGTCGGCCTTCATCGGGCAGGACAATCCGGGTGGGATCAGCATTGACGAACAGATTCCGACCGCCGTCCGGTGGGCAGTGGACCATGGTGCGCAAGTCATCAACATGTCTCTCGGCAGTACTTCCGCATCCTGGCCCAAGTCCTGGGACTCGGCTTTTTTGTACGCTGAACAGCACGACGTCGTCATCATCACGGCGGCTGGAAATCGTGGGGTGGGCATGGTGCAGGTTGGCGCGCCCGCAACTATTCCGGGCGTTCTGGCCGTTGCCGGGCTAGATGTCAACGGCAGAGCGAGTTGGGACTCATCGTCTCAGGGCATCACCATCGGGGTTGCAGCGCCCGCCGAGAAGATCGTGGGAGCGCTGCCGGGAGGACTCTATGCCAACTGGTCCGGGACCTCGGGCGCCGCACCATTAGTAGCGGGCGTCGCTGCTCTGATCAGGGCTGAATATCCTGACATGTCCGCGGCGCAGGTTATCAATCGGATCATCACTACAGCTACCGACGCTGGCGTGCCGGGCCTTGACCCCATCTACGGATACGGAGTGCTCGATGCAGCTGCTGCGGTGACGGCACCGGTTCCAGTGGTGGCAGTGAACCCGCTCGGTACCATCAATGATTGGATCCGGGTCCATCGCCGCGGCGCCGTGCCAACACCCACCGCGGCGCAGCCGCCAGCTAAAGAAGGCAAGCCTGCCGAAGCGCTGGTGCCCGAACCTACCGTGCCAGCGGCCGTGGAACCGGCATCGGAGCATTCCGGGCTGCCCGCGCTCATAGTTTTGGGTTTCGGTACGCTGATCGTTTTCATCGCCGGAGCGGGCGGATATCAGGTCTTTCAAGCACGCCGTCAAAGTGGTGAAACTCCCGCGGAGGAGGCCGAGGATGAGGCCTCGTGAAGGTTTTCACAAAGTGAAGCGGCGCAGTTAGACTGGGGCCATGGCATCCCATCCTGAATTTATTGACCGTCCGCGCGTTCTTGTAGTCGGCGGCGGTTACGTCGGTCTGTATGTAGCGATGAACCTGCAGAAGAAGGTTCGGGCGCATGGTGGCATCGTGACCGTTGTGGACCCGGTTCCCTACATGACCTACCAGCCTTTTCTGCCTGAGGTAGCTGCCGGCAATATTGAGGCACGTCACGCTGTTGTTTCCCACCGCACCCACCTAGGCGCGAGTGAACTAATCAACGGTCGCGTTACCTCCATTGACCATGCCCAGCGCAAGGCAGTGGTGGCTCCCGTCGATGGTTCCGCTCCCTTTGAGCTCGGCTACCGCGATGTCGTGATTGCCGCTGGTTCGATCACCCGCACGTTCCCCATCAAGGGTTTGGCGGAACAGGGTATCGGCATGAAATCCATTGAAGAGGCCGTTGCAGTCCGGAACAAGGTACTTGAGCGCATTGAAACAGCGTCCCTTCTCCAGGACGGCCCGGAACGTCGGCGGATGCTCACATTCGTCGTCGTTGGCGGAGGATTCGCAGGTATCGAGACCATCGCCGAGATCGAGGACCTCGCACGAGCAACGGTGGCAAAGAACGATCGGTTGACGCACGAAGATCTGCGCTTCGTTCTGGTTGAGGCCATGGGCCGGATCATGCCCGAGGTCACCGAAGCCCAGGCTCTCTGGGTTGTTGATCACCTTAGGTCGCGTGGTGTCCAAGTATTGCTCAATACCTCACTTGCGAACGCTGAAGGAGGGTTGCTGCAACTCATCAACATGCCGGACAAATCCGCTGCGGACGAGTTCGAATCGGACACTCTGATCTGGACTGCCGGAGTCCAGGCGAACCCAATGGTTCGGTCCACCGATTTCCCCATCGACGATCGCGGACGTGTCCGCGCCAACGCAGAATTGCGTATTACGGGCGATGACGGCCCCATCGACGGCGCTTGGGCTGCGGGGGACGTATCTGCCGTGCCGGACCTCACCGGAGGCGGTGTGGGCGGATTCTGTGTACCGAACGCCCAGCACGCGGTGCGACAGGCCAAGCGCCTCGCCGCGAACCTCTATGCCGAGCGCTACGGCGTGGGCAGGGTTGCTGAGTACAAGCACAAGAACCTCGGTGCGGTAGCCGGGTTCGGTGTGTACAAGGGCGTAGCTAACATCATGGGCATCAAACTTCGGGGTGTTCTCGCCTGGGCCGCACACCGCGGCTACCACGGCATGGCAATGCCCACCTTTGAGCGGAAGTTTCGCGTGCTCTCAGGGTGGTTCTCCAGCTTCCTCTTCCGCCGCGACACCACGCAGATCATGGACCTGCAAACGCCGCGCCGGCAATTTGAAGAGGCCGCTACTCCCAAGCCAAAGCCAGCCGCTCAGGAAGCTCCTGCAACCACGCAGGAGTCCGCTGATCGCCGGACCGCGGAGAAGCAGCCCGCGAACTAGTAGCACCAAGTGTTCGACGGCGGCTGGAGCGATCCCGCCGCCGTCGGCTTTTAACCATGGATTCATCGCGTATTCTGGGAGATGCACTTCGCGGCCCCAGTAGCCCAATGGCAGAGGCAGGAGATTTAAAATCTTCACAGTGTGGGTTCGAGTCCCATCTGGGGCACCATTGACGCACATGGAATCTTCAGGACGACTTGTCCGTTGTCATTGATAGACTTATTCAGACGTTTCACCCCTTAGATGAAGGACACATAGCACATGGCAACTGGCGGTAACCCTGTCTTCAACGGCAAGAACTTCCGCGCCCAGACCCGGGGCGGAAACTACTCTCAGGGCGGTCTGGCTCAGGGTGCCCCTGAATCCATGTCGGCACAGCAACTTCAGGACATGTACAACGGTCCGTCAGCGGGCCCAACTGACACTGGGCGCATGACCTTCGACGACGTCATCGTCAAGACGCTGGCCTGCATTGGCATGGTGCTCGTCGGTGCTGCAATCCCGGCGTTCATTGTGCCTCAGTACGCAATGGTTCTCATGATCGTTGGGGTCGTTGGCGGACTCGTGTTGGGTCTCGTCAACGCATTCAAGCGCGAGCCCGTCCCCGCACTGATTCTGGCCTACGCCGGCCTCGAAGGTCTCTTCCTCGGCGCGCTGACCATGTTCCTCGAAGCGCAGTTCCCCAACATCGCGCTGCAGGCAATCTTGGGAACGCTCTCCGTTTTCGCGGTCACGCTGTTGCTGTTCCGCAGTGGCAAGGTACGGGCCACCCCCAAGGCCATGAAGTTCTTCATGATCGCGATCATTGGCTACGGCGTCTTCAGCCTCGTCAACATGGGTCTGATGATCTTTGGCGGCGTTAGCGATCCATGGGGAGTCCGTGGCATGGATATACCGGGCACCAACATTCCGTTCGGTGTGGTGATCGGTCTGTTTGCGATTGGTCTGGCCGCGTTTTCCCTCATCATTGACTTCACGTCAATTTCCGAGGGCGTCAAAAATGGTGCGCCGCGTCGCTACTCCTGGTCGGCGGCCTTCGGCCTCACGGTCACACTGATCTGGTTGTACGTGGAGATCATCCGCCTCCTCGCCATCTTGCGCGGCAACGACTAGCAGCTCATGAGCCATTGTGAGGGCCTCTGACTACGGTCGGAGGCCCTCGCCTTTTAATCGGCGGAGGGAAATCTGGACACCATCGGATGTGGAAAGATTGACCCATGAGACGCCCCAACAGTCGTCATAACTCTCCGCTGGCCTTCCAGCGATCCATGGTCAAGTCATCGTCGGAGAATGCGTCGGAGGATGTGCCTTATGCGCTGCGGGTTTCGGCTGCGTGGGCCTGGCGCGTCGGCCTGATTCTCGTGGTCTCTGGGATCCTCACCTGGTTGCTCAGCAAGGTCTCACTGATCATCATCCCGCTCATGGTCGCGGGACTATTGGCGGGTCTGCTCTCGCCGGTGACGGCAATAATGCGGAGAAACCGTATTCCCGGCTCCCTGGCTGTCACCATCACCGTCCTTGGATTCCTCGGCATCATCGTGGGCGGGTTGTCGTTGGTGGGGCAAGAACTGGTCCGAGGGTTCGCCGACCTTAGAGACCAAACGATTGAGGGAGTCAACAAAGCTGAGCGGTGGTTATCGGATGGACCACTGCATCTCACCACCGACCAGATCGGAAATTACGCCAAGGACATCGGCGAGGCGGCGCAATCCAACAGCAGCACCATAGTCTCCGGTGCACTCTCTTTCGGAAGTACTGCAGGCCAGATGGCGGCCGGGTCACTTCTCACCGTGTTTGCCCTCATCTTTTTCCTACTGGAGGGGAACCGGATCTGGGCTTTCGCCGTTGGACTCATGCCGCGAAAAGCACGAGCAGCCACCGACGGTGCAGGACGCAAAGGGTGGGTGTCCATGGTGCACTACGTTCGCACGCAGATATTTGTGGCGTTCATTGACGCCGTCGGTATAGGGGCGGGGGCCGCAATCATTGGTGTGCCGCTGGCGCTTCCCGTGACGGTGCTGGTCTTTATCGGCTCTTTCATCCCCATCGTCGGTGCCCTCTTTACCGGCTTTCTCGTCGTCGTCTTGGCTCTTGTGGCGAACGGCTGGGTAAACGCATTGATCATGCTTGCGATAGTTTTGGTGGTACAGCAGATCGAGGGCCACATCCTTCAGCCACTCGTGATCGGCAAGGCAGTTGCGCTCCACCCACTCGCAGTCGTCCTGGCCGTAGCCGCCGGATCCCTCCTTGCAGGGAGTCCCGGGGCACTCTTCTCGGTACCATTGTTGGCAATCGTCAACACCATGGTCCGGTACATCGCAACCCGCCAGTGGGAATCTGATCCCGCGCTGGGTGCGCCGCCGAGCAGAGCCGAACTCATACAGGACAATCACAGCGAGGCCACCCCATGACACCATCGTCGCAACCACAGCTGCCAGTAACGCTCAAAGACATTGAGGCTGCCCGGACGCGACTGGAGGGTGTCATTGCCAACACTCCGATCGAGATTTCACGAGCACTGGGACGTCAGCTCGGATCCGATGTCTTTCTCAAATGTGAAAATCTGCAACGCGCAGGTTCGTTCAAGCTTCGCGGTGCCTACAACCGGATGTCTCAGCTCTCCGACGAAGAGAAGTCCCGCGGTGTCGTAGCCGCCTCAGCAGGGAACCACGCTCAGGGTGTGGCGGTTGCCGCCAGTCGCCTCGGCATAAGTGCCCGGATCTATATGCCGCTGGGTGTGGCACTTCCCAAACTGGCCGCAACCCGCAGCCACGGAGCGGAAGTTCTTCTGCACGGACACACCGTTGATGAGGCGCTGGCGGAAGCGCACCGTTACGCCGAAGAATCCGGAGCTGTCGTAGTACATCCCTTTGATCACGCCGACGTCGTGGCGGGGCAGGGAACAATCGGGCTGGAAATCCTTGAACAGGTGCCCAACGTTGACACCATTCTCACCGGTGTGGGCGGAGGAGGACTGCTGGCTGGCGTTGCCGTGGCCGTCAAGGAACGGGCCCGCCAACTCGGCCGCGAGATCAAAATCATTGGAGTCCAAGCTGAGAACGCTGCTGCCTACCCGCCGTCGCTCGCTGCCGACGCCCTGGTACCGCTGAACCGGGTGTCGACCATCGCGGACGGGATTGCTGTCGGCAGGCCGGGACAGATCCCGTTCTCCATCATCAAGGAACTGGTCGACGACGTCGTGACAGTCAGTGAGGACGCGCTGGCCCGAGCCCTCGTCTTTCTGCTTGAGCGTGCCAAGCTCGTCGTCGAACCTGCCGGTGCTGTTGGAGTCGCGGCAATCATGGAAGGAACGATCAAGGACACCGGCAACACGGCAGTCATTCTCACCGGCGGCAACGTGGATCCCATGCTGATGCTCAAAGTCATCCAGCGGGGTCTGGCCGCAGCTGGCCGGTTCTTGGTGGTGCGCATCCTCCTGGACGATAGACCAGGATCCCTGGCAACGATCTCGCAGATCATCGCAGATTCGGACGCGAACGTCACTGGGGTGGATCACAACCGCGTGGGTGGCTCCATCAGCATGGGCGACGTCGCCATCACCATCAACATGGAAACGAAAGGCGATGAGCACTGCGAGCTGGTGCTGGGAAACCTGCGCGCAGCCGGATTCCGCCCTGTCGTGGTTCACGGATAAACGATGCTCGCAACCCGTGCACGACAGGGGCTGGCGACCGTTGCGCTTTTCGCGGCGGTCCTGGTGGCGTGTTTTGTCCTCGACCAGCTCAGCAACAGGTACTTCACACGTTTGTTGTCGGTAGACCCGCGAGACCTCGACGGGCTGGACGGAATTGTGTTTGCACCGCTCCTGCATGCCGATGCAGCTCATCTAACCAGCAACATTTTTCCACTGGTAATCTTCGGATTTCTGACGTTCCTCGACGGCGCCCGGCGTTTTACCCTCGCGGTCGCCATGAGCTGGGGCGCTTCAGGTCTTGGTGCGTGGCTCTTCGGATTCGGTCCCACCATAGGTGCCTCCGGCGTCATCTTCGGCCTGTTTGCCTACCTGCTGGCCCGTGGCTTCTACAACCGGAACTGGAAACAGATAGCTCTCGCCGCAGTCCTGTTCATCGTTTACGGGTCAATCCTCTGGGGCGTCCTGCCGCTGGGAAACAGCGGAATCTCGTGGCAGGCGCATCTTTTCGGTGCCTTGGGAGGGCTTGCTGCCGCCATCCTACTCCGGCAACAACGCCGCCACGCTCAACGCGCAGATACGACAAAGGGCGAGCCCAAAGGCTCGCCCTTCACCTCGTGATGGTCAGCTTGAGTAAGGCGTGGCGGAAATGATTTCCACCGGGATCTCACTTCCATTCGGGGCCGTGTACATCAGCTTGTCCCCAGCCTTGGCGCCATGAATGGCTGCTCCCAGAGGAGATTTTTCGCTGTAGACGTCCATATCGGTGTCCCCGGCTACTTCACGGCTACCCAACAGGAACGTTTCCTTGTCTCCTGCAATGAGCGCGACCACTTGCATGCCGGGCTCAACGATGCCGTCGTCCGCAGGGGCCTCACCAACGTGGGCGTTCCTGAGTAGCTGTGTGAGCTGCCGGATGCGGGCCTCTGATTTGCCCTGCTCTTCCTTGGCTGCGTGGTAGCCACCGTTTTCTTTGAGGTCTCCCTCGGAGCGGGCCTGCTCAATGCGGGCAACGATCTCAGTACGACCCATGCCGGACAGTTCATCCAGCTCAGCCTTGAGGCGGTTGTAGGACTCCTGAGTGAGCCAGGCGACTGGTGCGCTGTTGGTGGACACGGCATCTCCTTAGATACTTCCGGGCCACAGGGCGTGGCTCAGCAATGACAGTTTCCAGTTGTTGGATTTCCGAGTGAATGGTCCAACAAACAAGAACCCCGCCAGCGGTGATCAATTTTCTTCTTGATCACCAGAAGGGCGGGGTACAACGTATTTGATTCATTGTAGTCATTACCGCGACATAACCCAATATGGGAATAGTGCTGCGCGTTGGGCGAAGAATGAACTCAGGCGGGTGTATCGAGTATCCAGCATGAGTCGATCCCACCGCTCACACCGGGCGATTCCAAGCGCAACTGCGTACGGTGCGCCGTCGTCTGTTCATTTGAGGGCCCGATGGTGACGGTCTTCCAACCGACAATGGCGTAATTAGCGCTCAAAACGGAGACAGCGCATTCAACCGTTGCATCCGGAGCTTTTGTCACCTGATAATCCACGATGGCGTGCAGATCATCAGTGCCAATGGAAAAGCCGACATCCTGAGTGCTCACGGGCTTGAGTGCAAACAGTGCGGTGAACACGCCAGTCAGCACAATCGTGAGGCCCAGGGCTACGATGATGCTGATCTTTTTGGTGCGCGAGGACAGCCCCGGCTTGGGCGCTCCGTACCGATTCGCTAATCTGGTAACGGGAGCGCCGGCAGCGTCTTCCTGCGCGGACGAATTGTCATCGACTATGGACGATTCGTTTGATGCGGGGGTCTGCTCGGTACTCATACCGGCATTTTATCGTCTTTGTCTCGTATAGCCATTTCAGGAGCCACTCGTGAGCAGTCAGCAGAACCACCCCCTCCCATCTGCAGGGTTGCGGCTGCTCGCCGTGCATGCGCACCCGGACGACGAATCGAGCAAGGGGGCCGCGATGATGTCCAGCTATGTGGCGGCCGGTGCCGAGGTCATGGTCGCCACCTGCACTGGAGGCGAGCGCGGCGACATCCTTAACTCCGCGATGCTCTCCGTACCCCACGCGCACTGGGACCTGTCTGGACTGCGCAGAATCGAGATGGCCGACGCCGCCCGTGAACTAGGAGTGCAGCATCGCTGGCTCGGCTTCACCGATTCGGGTTTGCCGGAGGGGGACCCGCTGCCGGATTTGCCGTGGGGGTGTTTCGCTCTCCAGCCGCTTGACCGGGCTACTGCACCGCTGGTCCGCCTCATTCGGGAGTTCCAGCCGCACGTGATCATCAGCTATGACGAGAACGGCGGTTACCCGCACCCGGATCACATCATGGCCCACAAGGTGACGGTAGAGGCGTATCACGCAGCAGGCGACGCCGAGAGGTACCCGGGCATCGGCAAGCCCTGGGCGCCGTCGAAGCTCTACTACGACCGCGCTTTCAACCCCGAGCGGTTCAAAGCGCTGCACTTTGCACTCGAGGAATCCGGAATCAAATCGCCGTTCGCGGAGCGCATCGCGGCTTGGTTGGAAGAAGACGCGGAGGGACACACGCCACCACCGCCCCTGCACCCGACAACAACACAGATCGAGTGCGGCGACTTCTTTGAGAACCGTGAGCGGGCCCTGCTGGCGCACCGCACACAGATTGAGCCGGGCGGTTTCTTCTTCGCCGCCACGAACGATATGCAACGCAAGGCGTGGCCTTGGGAGGACTATTCACTCATCGATTCGCGGGTCGAAACGACGATGCCTGAAACGGACCTCTTTGCGGGCATACGATAGAGGCACGGGTCCAACCACCCCGCGTCTGAGGCCAGACACCACTCCCGAAAGAGACATACCTTGGGATTCGCCCTTCACCTGCTGCTGACCGCCACTCCTCCTCCCGGAGGGGACCTGCGAGAGGGCTTGAACGCTGATCAGGTCACCCCTGGTCTGACGGGATTCATCGCGACGTTCGCCATCGTCGCCGTCGTCATTCTGCTGATTCTGGACATGACCAGGCGTATCCGGCGCGTCCGGTACCGAAGTGCTCAGGAGGCCAACGACGGATACCCGGTTGAATACGGGGATGAGGAAGCTGGCGCTACGGCTATGCCAGTGGAAGGGAACCAGCCCGACGACGACGGCGGGATGCCCCCGCAGCGGGGCGTGCCGGACCCAAATTCGGATCCGAAGGGTTAGGGCCATGGGCGGCAGGCTCAGTAGCGAAGCCTCGGCTTACCTGCGTCAGCACGCCCATAATCCGGTGGACTGGTGGCCATTTGGGGATGCTGCTTTTGAACAAGCCCGGCTGCGGGATGTGCCGGTATTCGTGTCCGTCGGCTACGCAGCCTGCCACTGGTGTCATGTCATGGCGCATGAATCGTTCGAGAACGAGGACCTTGCCGGATACCTGAACGAACACTTTGTCAGTATCAAGGTGGACCGCGAAGAGCGCCCGGACGTCGATGCTGTCTACATGGCGGCAACTCAGGCCATGACCGGTCAGGGTGGCTGGCCGATGTCGGTCTTTACCTTCCCGGACGGCCGCGCATTCTATGCCGGTACCTATTATCCACCGGAGCCCAGGCACGGAAGTCCGTCCTTCAGACAGGTCCTCGAAGCTGTCAACGAAGCGTGGTCGAACCGCCGCGATCAGGTTGAGGCCAGTGCTGAAGGACTCGCCGGCAATCTTGGCGAGGCGCAGCAACGGAACCGTGCTTTGCTTCTGACGCCGCCGGGAACGGTGCTCCCGTCCCGGCAGTGGGCGGACGCTGCGGTGGAAAGACTGTTGAAGCAGGAAGACCACTCCCACGGGGGCTTCGGCGACGCCCCTAAGTTCCCGCCGTCGACCGTTCTGCCCTTCCTCCAGAAGTTTGTCGCAGAGCGCTTATCGGGGCCTACGGAGCTCATGGAAGCGGCTTCCGGACTCGTAGACCGCACCCTTGAATCAATGGCTGTTAGTGGTCTCTACGATCAGGTGGAGGGTGGATTTTCGCGCTACACGGTTGATGCGGCCTGGGCTGTTCCGCACTTCGAGAAGATGCTCTACGACAATGTTCAACTGATCCGCAGCTACGCCTGGTGGTCTGCGTCAGCTGGCTCACACGAACATCGACGGCTGGCTGCTGACGTCGTCCGCAGGAGTGCAGGCTGGATGATTCGCAGGCTGGGGGTGCCCGGTGGCGCTTTTGCCTCGTCACTGGATGCCGACACGCTGATGGATGGACACGCCGTGGAGGGTGGCACTTACACGTGGACGTCGGAACAGCTCAACGAGATACTGGGAGCCGTCGACGGCCGCGCTGCCGCAGAACTGTTTGATCTCAGTACCGGCCGGATGGAGACGGGTGCATCCACGTTGCATCCCGGTCGCTTGTGGAATGCGGACGAGAGAGCTCTCTGGGATCGGGTGCGGCCTGCCCTGCAACGTGCACGGGACAGTCGTCCGCAGCCGACGCGGGATGACAAGGTAGTGGCCGGATGGAATGGTCTGGCCGTTGCGGCATTGGCGGACGCCGGTGTCCTTCTCAATGACCAAGAGCTGCTCGCTGCGGCCACGCGAAGTGCAGAATATCTGATCGACGTTCACTGCCACGACGGCACGTGGTTCCGGGTGTCACACAACGGCGAAGCTCAGGGCATCGAGGGCATGCTTGAAGACTATGCAGGCGTCGCGGAGGGTTACTTCGCGTTGTACGCAGCCACGGGGGAAGGGCGTTGGTACCGCGAGGCGAAGCAACTGGTCCACTCAGCCGGTCAGAAGTTCATGATCGACGGCGTGTTGCAGGACAGTGCTGTCATTAGCCCGCAACTCGCGCGGGCACAAGCTACGGAATCAGTTGCAGACCCGCTGGATGGCCCCTCACCCAGCGGCACGGCTCTCTATGCTGGCGTACTTGCCACCTATGCCGCGTACTCGGGTTCGGAGCCGGACCGGCAGAGGGCCGAGGACCTGGTTCGACACGCCATGATTCTCGGTGACCGGGTGCCACGCGCTGTGGGTTCCGCTCTTGGGGTTGCGCACACCCTGTTCTACGGGCCGGGGGAACTGGCCGTCGTCGGACAAAAGCCGAATCAGGTTGCAGCAGTTGCCCGTAGTGCGCGAAAGATTGCCGGTTCAGGATTGATAACAGCCCTCGGCGACGGGAGCGACGGAGAAACACCGCTATTGGCCGGTCGCTCCTTCGGGGACGGGCTGCAGGCCTATCTCTGCCGCAACATGGCGTGCGGCATGCCGGTATCCACGGAGGAGGAGCTCGTGAGGCTGTTGAGTTGAGCCCTTATTGCGAGTGGTTCAGCACTGCGATCATGATCGCAATGTAGTGGGCTGCGAAAGCCGCCACGGTGAACGCGTGGAACAGTTCGTGGAAGCCAAAGGCCGTGGCACTGAAGTTTGGTCTTTTCAGGGCGTAGAAAACTGCGCCCGCGATGTAGAGGGCGCCGCCAACACAAATCAGTATGGCAGCGGAGGGGCTCGCAGCGAAAAAGTCCGGAATATAGAACAGTGCGCCTAGGCCCAGAACAATGTAAATAGGTACGTACAGCCAGCGGGGAGCGTGCAGCCACAGCAGCCTGAAGGCAACACCGGCTATGGCTCCGCTCCAGATGAGCCAGAGCAAAAGAACAGCCTTGGGTCGGTCCAGCAGAGCCCAAGCCAGTGGAGTGTAAGACCCGGCAATCACCAGCATGATGTTGGTGTGATCCAGCCGTTTCAAGATGACTTTGGTTTTGGCTGACCAGTTGCCACGGTGATAAACAGCGCTGATGCCGAATAGAAGCAGCCCCGTGATGGCATAGATCGCGGACGTGATTTTGGCTGCCGGTGTAGGCGCGAGCACGACGAGGACTATGCCTGCTGCCAAGGCCAATGGTGCGGCAACGGCATGAATCCAGCCGCGCCAGGTGGGCTTACCCTCGAGAACTTCCGCCACTTTCATGAATAAAGCGTAAACTACGGCCACCTAAGTTACCAACGGGTAACAAGCACGAAGAGGTATCGGAACCCGGGATTGACCAGACGAAAAGGTACGGTAGGAAACGACAGCATTCGACTCGTGAAGGACAGGTGATCCGCGCTATGCAACTGCCCGGGATCGTCTATGACTTTTACGAGCGAAAGCTGCTGTGCGCTCTAGACCGGGACGCCATACCCGGACACGTCGGGGTCATGGTGGACGGAAATCGCCGTTGGGCACGCGCGTTCAATGCCCCAACCCGGCACGGACACCAAGCCGGTGCAGAGAAAATTCATGAATTCCTTCTCTGGTGCCAGGAACTGGGCATCAAAGTTGTGACGCTTTATATGCTCTCAACAGACAACATGAGCCGTTCAGCCGAGGAACTCGACGAACTGATGGGCATCATCGCCCAGACGCTGGATCGGCTAGACCAGAATGAAAAAGTCAGCGTTCACGCCATGGGTGCTCCCGAGCTCTTGCCGGATTACCTCGCTGAACGCCTCTGCAGACTCGCAGCAAAATCTGGCGGAACCGAACCACTTCACGTTAATGTCGCCGTTGGCTACGGGGGACGCCGAGAAATCGTGGATGCCGTCCGTGAACTGTTGAACGACAAGCTCGACGCCGACACAGACATTCGAGATGTCGCCAACACGCTCTCCGTTGATGACATTTCGCAATACCTCTACACCCGTGGGCAACCAGACCCGGACCTGGTCATCCGTACGTCCGGCGAGCAACGCCTGTCAGGATTCCTCATGTGGCAGAGCGCGTACAGCGAGTTCTATTTCTGCGAAGCGCTATGGCCCGCTTTCCGCAAGGTCGATTTTCTCCGTGCACTCAGGGACTATGCCGGACGCCAGCGGCGCTTCGGTTCCTGACCGGCGTCGTTCATCTCCGGTTCACCCGGACTTCGCGACGCTTTCAGGTAACGACACAGCTCGAACAGCCCTTACCTGTTGCCTCCAGGCGTAGTCTCAAAGCATCACGTCACAACTACATATAGCCCGGAAAATTCCCAATAACTCGGGGCAGAGTCCCCGGACTGGAGTCACAGTGGCCGTTGCAGAGCAGACCCGCACCAGAAGCTACGTCATCGACACTTCGGTGTTGATCTCGGACCCCCGGGCCATCACCCGCTTTGCCGAACACGAGGTGATCCTGCCCGTAGTCGTCATTTCGGAACTTGAAGCCAAACGCAATGACCCGGACCTGGGATACTTTGCCCGCAAGGCACTGAGGCTCCTCGATGAGCTTCGAGTCCGCCACAACGGACTCAGCACCCCTATCCCGCTGGGGGACATGGGCGGCACTCTCAGAGTCGAACTGAACCACGTTTCAACAGAGGTGCTGCCAGTCGGCTTCCGCGGTAGCGACAATGACTCCCGCATCCTTGCCGTCGCGAAAAACCTGGCGGACGAAGGCCGCAACGTTACCGTGGTCTCGAAGGACCTCCCCATGCGCATCAAGGCTTCCGCCATGGGTCTGCAGGCGGATGAGTACCGCAACGAGCTCGTCAAGGACTCCGGCTGGACCGGCATCAGTGAACTGGACGTTGCGGACGACGACGTCAACGTCCTCTACACCCACGAGCCAGTCTTCATCCCGGCAGCCGCCGAGCTACCGGTCAATACCGGCCTCGTCATGCTGTCCACCCGCGGCTCCGCCCTGGGCAGGGTAGGCGCCGATAAACAGGTTCGGCTGGTCAAGGGAGACAGAGACGTGTTTGGACTGCACGGACGATCCGCGGAGCAACGCTTGGCCATCGATCTACTGATGGACTCCGAGGTGGGAATCGTTTCCCTCGGTGGGCGCGCTGGAACGGGCAAGTCCGCGCTGGCCCTGTGTGCAGGACTTGAAGCAGTGTTGGAGCGCAAAGAACACCGCAAAGTGGTGGTCTTCAGACCGCTGTACGCGGTTGGCGGCCAGGAGCTCGGCTACTTGCCTGGCTCTGAGTCCGAGAAAATGAACCCGTGGGCGCAAGCCGTCTTCGACACGTTGGGCGCACTCGTGTCACAGGAGGTCGTGGAAGAAGTCATGGACCGCGGAATGCTGGAAGTTCTTCCCCTCACTCATATTCGGGGGCGTTCCCTGCATGACTCTTTTGTCATCGTGGACGAAGCGCAGTCACTGGAAAAGAACGTTCTGTTGACCGTGCTCTCCCGTATCGGGCAGAACTCGAAAGTGGTCCTCACCCACGATGTCGCGCAGCGCGATAACCTCCGCGTGGGTCGGCACGATGGCATCGCCGCCGTCGTCGAAACGCTCAAAGGCCACCCGCTGTTCGGCCACATCACCCTGACACGTTCGGAGCGCTCGCCGATTGCCGCGCTCGTCACGGAGCTCCTGGAAGAAGCGGAGGTCTAGGCTCGTCCGCTAGACGGCCTCGCCCCGGCCCACTTGGCCCGTCCCGCCCCACGCCCCACGCCAAACGGCCGAGGTCGGGGCTTACTGCCGAGGTCACCCGTTGTAATGGGTGACCTCGGCGCTACGGGGTGACTTCGGTCGGGAAAGGGGCCGGGGCTGAAGGCAACTCAAGAAAGCGTGCGACGGCGTCGTGCCCGTCAACGCCCAACGACCAGTCGGGCCGGTGAAACGTTTGAGGGGTCAGGTGGAGCCGCTGCATATCCACGGCTTCACCCTGCCGTGCCTCTGCGCGATGAACGCCGTTGGGAGCGTACCCGAGTGACGCGGAGACCCCCAGCGACGCAGCATTCCACATAGCTGCATCTGACTCGGCGGCCTCAGCATGCAGGTAGTCAAAGGCATAGATGGCGACGGCGGCCCTCATCTCCCGGCCCAGCCCCCGGCCCTGGACGGATTGCTTCAGCCACGACCCCGTGGAAACAGTGCGCAGGGCAGGGAAACTTTTGGCACTCATGTCTTGACAGCCCACGAATTCGCCCTCGCACCAGATACCCAGAGTGATGGCCCATTCCCCAGGCCGCGACAGCAGCCGGGTACGCCACACATGTTCGGCGGTGTTGCGTCCCAGCTCTTCGGCCGGTGCATCGGTCCAGGGGAAGGTGAAAGGCATGGTTTCAGGAGGGTGAATCCCGGACAGTGCGGCGTCTACATAGCGTGGAATGTCCTCGTCCCGCAACGGGCGTAGTTCCAGACGCGGGGTGGACAGTCGAAGGGCAAAGAGTGGCCAAATACTGGTGAGGGACGTCATGATATCCACAGCTTAGTGGGATCAAAGCTGACGCGATGCCACCGTGCAGTACCGTAATTCTATGACCACGCTGCTGGGGGACTACCTGGTCAACCATGTCCCCGCCTTCCTCCTGTTGAGCACTGCGCTGTTGTACTTCGTGGTGATGGGCGTTCGTCTGAGCATCGTTGATATCCGCGAGCATAGGCTCCCTAACAAGATCGTCTTTCCCTCGTATGTGATCGGCGCTGTGCTGCTCGCTGTCACCGCGGTTGCCGCGGGAGACTGGTTCCGGCTGCTACCAACGCTCGCTGGTGCCGGGGTCCTATGGGTTTCCTACTTCACACTGCGGGTCATCTATCCGGCGGGCATGGGATATGGGGACGTGAAGCTTGCCGGCGTGCTGGGGCTCTACCTGGGTTACTGCAGTTGGGGCCACCTATTGTGGGGGAGCTTCGCGGCGTTCCTTCTGGGAGGCCTGTGGGGTGTGATCATATTGCTGACTCGGCGCGGTGACCGCAAAACCGATATGCCCTTTGGGCCGTTCATGATCGTAGGCGCAGCGGCGTCCATGGTCCTGCTGCCCGCCATGGGCTAGCCCGATGCCTGCCCCAGCATGTACTGGCCACCACCGTTGGTGCGCAACGGGTCTTGCAGACCGCTGGCCGAAGATCAACGCGTAACCCTGAATTTCCTTTTGCAGGGAATACAAGAAAAACGGGGCTGGGAACTGGTGGTGCAGATCCCAGCCCCACCACCTAAGCGAGATATAAGACCCCACGAACCGCAGGAAGCGACTAGGGACCACGACGCCGCCGAAAGTGAGCTCGACGACCCATTGCATTGGTCACGCGATGAGTGGCTTCTGATGTTCATGCGAGGTACCTCATCATGAGGCTTGCCGTAGTCTGCCGTGGGCGCCGCCTCATGACCACGGCCAGCTGCCGTCCTTCCAGACCGGCGATCCCGTGGAAAAGAGCTTCATCTACTGGATCTACGGACACCGGCGCCTGGGTTACCTCGGTGTGGGCAAGAACCATGCCTGGATCCAGGCCCGCATTGCCGGATTGAACCTCAAACGACTGGCCACACTCGGTCTGAACCACGAGAACGGGATTAGGAGGCTTGCCTGACAGGCACCCCGGCATCCGGGCCCGACCCAAACACCCCCACGACCCTCGCCAACGACCTGCAAAGGGCCGGAGACCGAAAATCGGGCCAAGAATAAATCCACCCATGACCCAGGAATGGCCGGCCTGGGCACCAAAAGCACCCGAACCAGCCACCCACATAGCGCTTAGTTCAGCACAGTCCTAGCGATGATGAAATTTAGTCCTCTGAGTTAACCGTATGGCCGGGGCGAACCCAATACGCTTCAATGTTTGGGTCTCCCAAAATAGCTCCAATAGCCGCTGTCGACCCTCCAATATAAACTGACCTTGCGTAAATGTCGTTGCCGATGAACCAGGAACCATCCGCAGGGAGCCAGTTTACTGCGATTGTGCTTGCATCAGCATCAATAGGTTCAAGCGCAGATGTAAGAGGCCCATGGCGCACGTGCATGGTTCTCAGATAGCTGTTAATGACCGTGGGGCTCTTGCGTACCTCTTCGAGCAGCGGACTGTAACCTTCCCAAATCAAGAACATGACGTCGGACGCTTCGGTGTGACCGGCAAGGATTTCGCACAGCCGATGAGCCAACTGCCTATCAATTGATCCTGTTTCTGGCTCGTAGTATTCACTCAGATCGAGGCCACTTATGGCCGCGATGTCACTCCACTGAGTGTTCCCGTCCACGCTAAGAGCTTCCCCTGCGATGTCAGACCAACGTAATATCCGACCGTCCGAGGACTTTGCTGGATTCAGCACACGAACGAAGGCGGGATAACGCTGGGGTACTACACTCGCGAGATCCCCCTCACGGTGTCCCGTCGTCTCCATTAGGTACACGTTGAGTGTTTCTTCAGCCTGCAAGATGCTCATGGTCTTTCCTTGATTTTTGGTCTACTGGAAGTCCAATTCAAGAACCCAGCTGACGGTGTTAACGAAGCGTTCGGAGTTTAGATTTAGTTCTGCTAGGTATTCGGCACCAACAGATATAAGTGCTTTTTGTTTTCTAGGCAGAGTATCTTCCGGAAGATGAACTAGTAGAACGTCACCCTTTGTACTAGTGATGCATGAAGAATCAGGTTTCTGGCTGCAAATAAAAGACTCATCTGGTTCTGACATTGGATCTATCTCGGAGGCGGAACCATAAAAAATGGATACTTGCAGGTATTCAGGTTGCATCGCACTATCCAGGGCCAACTGACTAGAAGCTGTTCCATCAACAACTAGTGCAGGCGGCATGCTTCCGGTCCGATTGCTAGTCTCGGTGAGTTCTCTGTGTTTCCAATCGACAGCATACGGCTGGACCACAGTCTTGCCGTAGCTAAGCTGCGGCGGCCGAGCAATGGCTCCTTGAAATTTGGTCAATGGCACTGCAGCCTCGGTCGATTCCTCAGCGAGTGGCACGTAAGATTCGGCGGTGCAGGCAGCCATGGTGGCGGACAGAGCAATGCTGCCCACCACCAAGACCAATGACCTTAGGAGTCGCAACCGAAGCGAGTCTTGATGTCACTTGACGTTCGTGCTATGTAGTTCTTTCCACCAATAGTAACTCTATGGTAACCATTTCCACGATAAGTCTGCTGGCTATTGTTTCCACATACAGCCTTAGCGTCAACATCGAGCCTGGACATACTATTCGAGTCTTCTTTACTGTAAAAAGCCGAGCGGTGCCATTGACCAAACCAGCCCGCCTTCATAATCTCTGCACCCGTGCCCCTATATGACGGGGCATTTTTACAGCCACGGATTCCTGCGTGAACCGAGGACATGCCTCGGCTCTTGTGCACTCTCTCCGTGTAGCCTACGCAGCCGTAAGGATTCCCGGCGATTGCTCTGGGGGCTACTTAACCTGGCTTGGTTTCGGGGCTCATCTGTGTGAATGAAGAGTCACTGAATACCTCTTCTGCCGTACCCGATGTGTCTGCTGCGGATGCCACCGAAGCAGACAAAACGAGCTTGACGTGGCAGCGGTCGCAGCCAAGCTGATCTTACGAATTCTCATTTTCAATCCCTCATTATGATCTGACCACCTCCTGTGGCCATGACACTATTTAACCTTAAAGGAGTTTTTTTAAAAGAGATTTTTCCAAATTACTCATTCTCGACCAAATTTCATCTGGTTGGATCCCTGGGTAGGAGTCCGGTGACTGTGTGAGTTGCGCATCCGATAATGGATGCAGGGGGAAATTCACAACAATGGCACGTAGACATACCCCGGATCAGGCCATCGCGAAAGTGCGCCAGAGCCAGAAAATGCTCAACGACGGTCGCCCGATGATCGGGGTCATGAAGGAACTGCAGATTACTGAGGCGACCTGGTACCGCTGGCTGCAGCAGTAGGGGTCCGAGAAGAACGCACGCTAGACCAAAGCCGTCAAAGACCTTGAAAAGGAGAACGCCCGGCTAAAGAAGCTGGTGGGGGAGAATGAACTGGCCATCGACACTTTGAATGAGGTGGGGCGGGGAAAATTCTGAGCCCTGAACCTCGCCGCCGCACCGTCCGCATGGCGCAGGAGAAGTTCGCCGGTGTCCGAAAGGTTCGCCTGCAAGGTGCTGGGCCAGAACCGGTCAGCGCTGCGCATTGGTCGACCCGGGGTCGGCTTTGAAGAGGCACGGCTGCGCTCCGATCTGCGGGCCGTGGCCGGCAAGCATCCTGCGTGGGGCTGGCGCAAGGCCTGCTGGCACCTGCTGGAGCAACCGCAGTGGGACGGGGTGGCGCTCAATAAGAAGCGCGTACTCCGGCTCTGGCGCCTCGAAGGGCTCACGTGAAAGCCCAAGGCGCGCAAGAAGCGCCGCACCGGTCCCGGCGCCGGTGAGCAGAAGCGGCTGCGGGCCGAGTAGCCCATGCATGTGGTCAGCTTCGATTTCCAACCCGACGTGACTTCCTGTGGCCGGCATGCCCGGTTCTTCAATGTCATCGATGAATACACCCGCACAGCGCTGGCGATTATCCCGCGCCGGTCCTTTACCGCACCCGATGTTGTCGCGGCCTTGGAGGACATCATCGTCGAAACCTGCATCACGCCAACCTACGGCCGATCGGACAACGGTCCCGCGTTCACCGCTGCTGCGCTGATCGATTGGTGTGCAACCACCGGAGTCGATACTGCTTTTATCGACCCGGGAGCGCCCGGGCAGAACGGGTGCGCCGAATCATTCAACGCCCGATTCAGAAGGGAACAACTGACCGGAGAAATCATGGACACGATGGCTGAGGCGAAATTCTTGGCCGACGAATGGAAAGCGATCCACAATCATGAACGGCCCCACGGATCCCTCGACGGACTGACACCATCACGACACTGGGAACGCTGGACCGCAGAGAACCAATCAGCTATCGCATAGCAACTTGATAGGGGTCCCGCTTTTTCCACCGGTCTTATGTGAAAAGGAGCGGATTGTTGATGTCGTTCCAGAGTACTTCGTAGGCGTCCGGGCTCATATAGCCGGTGTAGCTGTGCCGGCGTCTACCGTTGTAGAAATCGATCCAG
>JBBPYK010000014.1:0-15361 GCA_038199985.1 Actinomycetales bacterium
CTCCTATGAAGCCATACCCGCCGCCACGTGAAGCGATCACGGCCGGCGGACAAGTCAGGTGAAAGACAGAAACTCCAAGAGTTACGTCATGTGGGCGAAGAGCCACACCGAAACCGCGATCCCTACCACTATCACCGTGGGCGGGTGGAGCCCGAAAGACAGAGCTCAAAGCGGTCCACCTGTGGATGAACCGCCACAACGATTCACGTTCGAAACCGCGAACGGGCATCGAAGGCATGCTGCTGTAACCGGGAACGCTCCGATTCGACCTGTCGCGTTGGGGTGTACTTAGTGCCACATAGCAGTAGCTCTTGCTCAGCAACCTAAAGGTTAGTGACACATCTATGATCTGAAACAACTGTGGTCAATTGAGAAGAGGAATCTGCATGTCACGAGTTCCGTGGACAAGGCACGACGGCGATGACATCGAGGCTGTGGTCGCCATGTTCATCAGCGCGGAACACCCGACGGCGGAACGAATTACTCCCTCTGTTGGCGACGGCGGCATTGATGTGCTGGTCAAGACAGATAAGACGCGTGTCTATCAGGTTAAGAAGTTTTCGAGCCCTCTCACATCCGGGCAAAAGAAACAGGTGGAGGAGTCCGTCGACAGGTTGCGCACCGACCCGCGCGTCAAAGACTTGCAGGTAGACGAGTGGCACTTGGTGATGCCCTGGGACCCAACCTTGGAGTCAAAGAAGTGGTTGACGGACTATGTCACTGGGAGGGGCCTGCCGGATCCGGTTTGGGATGGTCTGACACGGTGTGACCTTTGGGCTAGTCAACATCCCAACATCGTGGACTACTACTTAGAGGGGCACGGTGAACGCATTCGAGAGATGGCCTGGGACATTGTTCACCATCTCCGTCTGAAAGACATCAGAGACGAGGACGTTCAGAAGCGGGACATCTCGCGGTTTGCGGAGGAGCTTAGCGCTACGGCCGCGATCCTCAGCCGTGAGGACCCGTTTTATCGATACGGGGTCCACGTCGACCCGCAGTCCAAATTCCCCGATAAGGGAGACATACGCGAGGCACTAACGAACGTTAGGCCGGGGCTAGTGTGCTCGACCATAACGGGGAACAACGAGATGAGCGTTCGGCTCGACGTCTACGCGAAGAACCAAGTTGCTCATCAGTTAGATCCGCTCAAGATCAACGTTGTTATGACAGCACTGCCTGGGTCCGCCGAAGCTACCGCGATACAAGACTTCATCAAGTTCGGTAGTCCACTCGAGTTGCCAGACGGTGTAAGTGGTGCGTCCAACCTGCCCGGAGGCCTCGGGGGCAATTTTACAGACGCAAGCTTGACGGTGTATCCAAACACCGAGCTTCCCGAAAGCGAACGTGAATCGCGACTGGTGATCTTCGACGCGGAAGATCAGCAGACTGACTCACTAGTAGTTCACGGTCAGTACACCACCACAGGTATGGCTACTGATCAGGGCGTACGAGGAATCGAGTCACTTTTGACTGATGCTCACGGCATCTTGGAGGTTCTTCTAAGGTTCGATGTTGATGAGCAGACTTTGGGGATGGGCACTAGGATTCGTCCTCCGCATGGGAAGCTTGCCGTAGATGTTCTTCCGCCACTGCGCTTTTACGGAAGGATGAGAGCTCCTAATGTATTGGCAGTCGCGCCGCGCTTCGGACCAATACCGGATGGTCGAAACGTGTTAGTGGAAAGAGACAAGAACGTCACGGATCTGTGGATTAACGTGGCTGAGGCGCTAAGTCTCATTCAGGAGCGCACTGCACAGCGGCTCCATTTCCCGAATCTTCAAGATGTGGACGAAGACCAGATTTGGGAGATTCTCCGCGTGGGAGCACTGCTCAGAGGAGAACCAGTGACCTTGAACACCGGCCACCTAGCAACCGACCATGATCCTGCGGCTTCGGATGAGGCAGAGACGATGGTCTGGTTCCTGCCATGGAATATCACCGTGCAGGAGGGGCTGATCGATTTGGGGTACCTCGCCTATGCGTTCTCCGGCTCGTTGTATGAGCGAGCCCACGAGGGGCCGGATGGTTTGTACGACGTGTGGAGCGTGGATGACGGCAAAGTGCTTATGAGGACGCTTTCCGAGGAAGAACAGAAAGCCCTACCGGACATCCCGGAACCAGGAGGCGCTTAGAGCGGTATCTGACTGAGTCAAACGTGTTCGAGGTTGTGCATGATCGCCGGCCGGTGGTGGTGACGTGTCGAGGTGTTGGTGACCTGGCGATGGTGTGCAACCGGTTGATGTGAGTCCCGTCGTCCATCTGTGTGCGGGAAAAGCCCGAAGGACTGTAGCTTTTGCCGTGCATCCTGTGGACGAGGGGCTGCACCACGCGATTTCGCACCCTCAGTGCATCGTGTCGGTGCAACGGCAGCCTGCTGGCTGTCGTCGTGGCGCGCGGCAGGACCTCCGGCGGTGCTGGGCGTGGCGTTGATGACGGTTCGTCGCAGGTGACGCGCGCGCGAGGTTCCCCCTGGGCGGCCAACCGCCCCGCCCATCTTGCGGAACGATGACCGCTGTCCGCGACCTGCTGGTACTGGTTTGGTACCGCTGTAGTACAGGATGAGTACTGGTGTGGTGCTGGTTCGGCGCCGTGCAGGGCGGGTGACTCCCGCCGAAGCGAAGCGTAGGACCGCTCAGGGGTTATGAGGCCGGCACCTCGTAGGCTGGGCTGAACACATCAGGAGGAGCGCACTCGTGCCGACTAAAGATCGACTTCCGTTCACCGATGTCTCCGACGGTGTGCTGATGGCTCAGGCCTTCAGCCTTTCCAATCCAGAAGAGGGTAAGTCGCGCCTTCGTTGGCCAAAAGAGCCATCTGACCGGACAGTCCGATCAATGCAACAAGGGATACTTCAGTATGCACAAAGATGCTTTAGTGCTATTCGTAATCCAAGTGCGCATTCAACAGAAGAGCTAGAAGAAAGTACCTCACTCAGCCAACTTGCCGCATTAAGTCTGCTTGCTACGTGGGCAGAGAAGTGTGATGTTCTCACGGCCAGCTCCTCCGATCCACCCTTCTAATAGCTTGGCGAAAGTAGTCCTAATAACTTGGTTGAAGTAGTCCACTTTTCCAAGCACTACGTCGTCGCCGCGCCCCGCACGGTAGGCTAAGCCCGTGTTCGATCCTGTTGATTGGTTTCTTACCGCAGAAGCGGCAGTTCAAATCAGTACGATCGCGCTGTGTCTTTCCTTAGTTACTACAGGGCTCTCGATTGGCGGCTTTATCACTGCCGTACGGTCCCTAAATGCTACGCGAAGACAAGAGAAGCGTCGCAAGCCGCAGATCATCCTTACGTACCTCTCTAGCTCGCGAGGCGACACTGGACCCACGACCGAGTACCTGTTCCGAATACGGGCCCAAAACCCTACGGAGTCTAACAACGCACTAACCGCGGCCGAACTAGAGATCCGTTACCTCTTAAGTGGAGAACTGGTCTCTCTCCGAATCGCGAGCTCTCCCACAGAAAATTCGCTAGCGATTCCGGCCCCAATCACCGCTGGTTCAAGCATCGAAGGCGAAGTTTGCTTTCCTATGGCGAAGGAACTGTTGGACGGACGCAGACCGCGCGAGTACGTGCTGCACCTCACGGACACTTTCGACAACAGCACCGTCATCCCTGTGGAGATTGTCTATGAACTCAGATCGGCGGAATAAATGGAAGTAAAGCGAGTTGCCAGGGATCGCGTTGTGCGCGCGACGAGCTCGGCCGCCATCGCAAACGCGGACACTGCAGGTGGGCGACTAGTTCCTCTCATCATGGTCAATGCGACTGGGCACCCAGAGGTAACGGAGCTGATCCGAGTTCACGGGTACACGACAGCTGGCGACGTCGCCTCGCAGTGGGCTACCGTCCTCGGCAAACCGAACGTAGTTCACCTGCTTTTGAAATTCGCTCGTCCAGTTGCTACCACAATCAGCGTCGAGTTTCCGCTGCCAGAACTCGCCGGCGCCATTGACAACGTCCTCCGCGCTAAAAGCATGTTCCTTCTAGAAGGGCCGAAAGGCTCGACGTTCACCAGCACCCAGGGACAATCACGCATACTGCTGGAGCTACCCTCAACCGGGTTCGAAAAAACTTGGGACCATATTTTCCATAAGGCAATCACTAACATGATGCGCGAGGAAGGCCTTAGCCGGCGGCAGGCGGAACATCAAGCCCAAACATTTATTACCCACTGGCGTGAATCGACCTCGTTCGATCTTTAGGCCTCGACGCACCACCAATCCGCGGCGGGGCGCCTGAAACAGGACCCAGTCACCTTTGGAGGTTAACAGGGCTCTACGAGCCCTTCTACAACTGCAAGGACAAGCTCGCCGGAAAGATCCTCGCCGCTGGGATTGACGTCAATCTGGCTCTCCGTGGTTCGTGGTGAATTCCACTGCTGGGAGGATGTTTAGGCCGCTGTTCTGGCGGCACTTCTCAACATGATACGGGTGCGGTAGTTGGCGTTGTTGACGAACCCGCGGCCGGTGCGTTTGATGTTCTTGATCGCGGTGTTGTTGGCTTCGACTTTCGCGGTGGTGGCACCGGTGACGATGAGGACCTCGATCTCGGCCCACCACCTGCAGACGGTGCGGTAGAGCCGGCGAGCTTCTGGCTGGTCTGTTCGTTCCACCAGCTCCTGCAGGACCTGCTTCGCGGCGGCGGCGTCTTCGAGGCAGCCTGCGCGCAGCAGTGTCCGGAGCTGTTCCTTGACCTCCCAGGCGCCCTGGAGCCGACCGGTGGGATCATCGATGGCGAAGACGACCTCCAACCGGGTCCGTGCCCGGTCCGAGAGTTTCTCGGAGCCCTTGAACAGTAGCCGCCGGTTCGCCCAGACCGGGTCCACGGCGCGCCCCCGCCGGCCCTTGGTTTCCTGCGTCAGACGCTGACGGACCTCGGTCACCATCGCATTGCCGAGCATGCTCAGATGAAACGCATCTACGCTGACAGCGGTGCGGGGAAGCCACATCCGCTAAGGCCTTGCGAAACGCCGCCGACGGATCGATCGCGACTACCTGGACGCCGAGGCGCCACTGCAGGGGACGGCTTTCAGCCAGTCTCCGATACCGGTGCTGTCCCTCCCGTCGACCACGCCAAGGACCTGCCCGGTATCCAGATCCCGATGGTCGACATCCAGGGCTCGAACCGTTTCCAGGCCTTGGTTTCCGGGTCCTGGAAGAAGCGCACGGACCGGAACCGGTGCTCATCGATGCCCAGCATCACCGGGGCCAGAGCGTCCACATCGGGTAGCTTCAATGCCGCAGCGTCCAGAGCACGCTGGACCAGCCACCACGAGACCCCGAAAGCCACCGCGGTTTCCGCGGCTGCACGGCCCGAATCCACCACCGCATCAACCAGTGACTGACGCAGCCTGGCCGTGGAGCGGGAGAACGCGGGGACCTGCGGCGTCGCCTCGGAGAAGGTCTGCCTGGAGCATTCAGACTCGCCGCAGAAGAACCTGTACTTGACCCACATGACGTCGACCGGGCCCGCGAAAAGGACATCACGGATGCGCTGCAGGCGCCTGGAATGCCGTCGTCTGCTGATCACCCCGCAGCCCCGGCACCCAGCCTCCACCACCGACTCGACATGAATTCTGCGCTGGCCCAGCACCATGATCCGGGCACTGACCACCCGGTGGCCGGGCAGGTTGAAAACGATGGTGGCAGCGTCGGGGTACGCCACAGTAGGCTCGATCAAGGCTCGTGGTTCCTGTCATTGATGAATGCGTGAAGAACATCCATCCCAGCAGGGCCGAGAGCCCCTGTGCGCTTACGACACGAACCCGGGTTTCACCACGAACCACGGAGAGCCGTCAACCTGACAATCCTGACCAAATAACGCTATTTCTCGCTTGGCAGCATCGCTTGTACTCATACTGGCGCCGTGGCCCATAACATGGCAAGCCGCATGACGGGGTTTTCATTATGGGGGGCCTGTCTTCACCTGCCGCTCATGTCTGCAGCTCCTCGTACACCAGTTCGCTGAGCATCGTGAGGAGCGCCTTCATCTTCGTTTTGTCCCCCAGTGCTTGGAGGCTGAGGTTGTAGTGGCTGCCCATGGAATTGGCGACAGCATCGCTAACAGCTTTCTCTAGGTGCGGGCTGCTGCCGAAGTGGTTCCTCGAGTTGTTTTGGGCTTGCTTCTGTAGCGTCTCGTTCTTCACGAGCTCGCGTCGCACGCCTTCAACGAAGTGGGCCACCGCATCCAGTTCCTCGCCTTCGAACGGCAGGTTGGCCTGTTGGATGATTTCCTCCCACGTCACCAGAACGGGGTCTTTCCCCTGCCCGGTGCCGACGTCGGTTGGTGGCTTCAGCAGCGAGTCCTCACCGGAAAGTTTCAGCTGGGCTTGGCCTTTGTCCTTGAGCGCGTACTTTGCTAGTGCCACGCCGGAGAGGTCCAGGGCCACCTTCGCATCGTTCACGCGGAGCACTGGCAGAAGATGCTTGAAGTAGATTGAGCGTTTCTCCAGATCAGTGTCGGCAAAGTCCACGATTTGGGAAAGGAAGTCGTAGGCGCGGATGAAGGATCCGAGGTCTTTTCGGAACAGGTCGAGTTCGTCCTGGGTTTTTTTGTTCTCTTCAGCTACAGCTGTGTTGTAGCGGGTGTTGAAGCGGGATTTTGCTGGTGCCACCCAGCTGGAGAGCGCGTTGTTCCCGGTTTCCAGGACGTAGGACTTCACCAACCCGTCCACCTCGGACAGCAGATAGATTTGGGAGGCGTCGAGTTTGGCTTGAAGGTCGTGGACCACATTAGGATCCGACACACCCTCCAGTGCAGCTTCGCGGAAGTACGGCTGAAAGGACGCCAGGATCTCATCGGGCTGATTGACGAAGTCCAGGACGAAGGTCTGGTCCTTGCCCACGGCAGTCCGGTTCAGCCTGGACAGTGTCTGCACGGCGGACACGCCGGAGAGTTTTTTGTCCACATACATGGCCACCAGTAGCGGCTGGTCGAAACCGGTCTGATACTTGTTGGCGACCAGCATGATGTTGTACTCATCGGTGGCGAACGCTTCAGGGATTGTTCTCCCCTTGAGTCCAGGGTTCATGTTCAGTTCGGTGAACTGCTGGACTCCGGACTCGTCATCGGACACCTCTCCGGAGAAAGCTGCCATCACGCCCATATCGGTGTACCCGGCGTCGTGAAGGTATTTGTCGATAGCGAGCTTGTACCGGACGGCTTCCTTCCGGGAACCGGTGACGATCATGGCTTTGGCTTTGTCGTCCAGCCGCCAGGCAACGTTGGCGCGGAAGTGCTCCACAATCACCTGAACCTTTTGGCTGATGTTGTACGAGTGGAGCTTCACCCAGTTCATCAGCGACTTCAGCGCCTCTGATTTATCCACCGTGGAGTCTTCGGAGTCGTACTCGCGGCCCTCGTGCGCCAGCCGGTAGGCGACCTTGTAGCTGGTGTAGTTCTGCAGCACGTCCAGGATGAAGCGTTCCTCGATGGCCTGCTGCATGGAATACAGGTGAAAGGGCTGCGGCAAACCGTCCGGGCCCTTCCGGCCGAACAGCTCCAGCGTCTTGGCCTTCGGTGTGGCGGTGAAAGCGAAGTAGCTGATGTTCTTGGCGTCCGCCCGCTCAGCCATCTCGGCGGCCAGGTAGGCTTCGACGTCGAACTCGCCGCCGTCGTTGACGTCCGCCAGTTCCTCGGCGGAGAGGACCTTCTTCAGCTTGTTCGCGGTGGAGCCGGTCTGTGAGGAGTGGGCTTCGTCGGCGATAATCGCGAAGCTCCGGCCCTTCAGTGCCTGGGATTCGGCGATGGCCTTCAGAGCGAACGGGAACGTCTGGATGGTGACGATGATGATCGGTGTCCGGGCAACCAATGCGGCGGTGAGTTCGGCGGATTTCGAGCCGGCGTTCCCGCGGATGGGCACCACGACACCGGACTTGTGCTCGATCTGGTAAATCGCGTCCTGTAGTTGAGCATCCAACACCGTCCGATCCGTCACGACGATGACCGAATCGAAAATCTTTTCATTGCCGGCATTATGCAGGGAGCTGAGTTGGTGTGCGGTCCACGCGATCGAGTTGGTTTTGCCGGACCCTGCGGAGTGCTGAACCAGGTAGCGGTGCCCTGGGCCTTCGACGCGGGCGGTCTCAATGAGCTGGGTGACAACATCCCACTGGTGGTAGCGCGGGAACAACAGGGACTTGCGAACCTCACGATCCCCCGTCACCGGATTGGTCTTATCGCTGACCTGCAGGTGCAAGAACTTACCAATAATGTTCAACCAGGAATCACGCTGCAGCACCTGATCCCACAGGTAGCTCGTGGCGGATCCCTTCGAGTTGGGAGGGTTCCCGGCCCGGCCATCATCCCCCAGGTTGAAAGGCAGGAAGTACGTGTCCTTGCCCTTAAGCTCGGTCGTCATCCGGATCTCGTCATTGCTCACCGCGAAGTGCACCAGGGCGCGGCGGCCGAAGGACAGCAGCGGCTCGTCCTTGTTCTTGGCGTTCCGGGGCAGCCGGTCCTTACGGTACTGCTCCACAGCATCATTAATGTTCTGAGTGAAGTCCGTCTTCAGCTCGATGGTCGCCACCGGCAGGCCATTGACGAACAGGACCAGGTCGATGCTTTTCATAGTGTCGACCGTGGAGTAGTGAACCTGGCGGATCACCCGCAAGCGCACCTTCTCGTACCGTTCCAGCGTCTCCGGATTCAGACCCATGGCCGGCTTGAACTGGCACATCTCAAACTTCGCGGCAACATCCTTGAACCCGGTACGCAAAACGGACAACATGCCCGCTTCCTTGGCCGCGGGTTTGTCCAGGACCTTGCACAGCCGGTCAAGCAGCAGCTTCTTGGCGATTTCGTGCTCGGACGGGGAGTCCGTTGGCTTCAGGACTTTCGCCAGCTGCTCCGGTTGAGTATCAGCCAGCCACGCAAAAACATCCTCCGGGACCAGCGCCCGGGTGGCGTCGTAAAGCTCGCTGGCCTTCCGGTGCGGCTCGTAAATCCAGCCCTGCGCCACGAGGGCTTGGCAAATCTCATCCTCAAACGTCACTTCGTTGTGCTGCGCCAAGATGAGTTCCCTACTCGTTAGTTCGAATGTCGTGTAGTGATGTCCCGTTTGAATCTCGTCATAGCTTCAGCGGGTCGCGACCGTGAGCGCCATTCATCACATCTACCGTTGGCCAGGGGCCTGCGGAGAAGTAATCCTGCCTCAGGACGAAGCGGTCCCCCGTTGACTTCGGCGATGCTCTCTGACAAGAGCCGGTTCCGGCGATGCAGGATAGTCTCGGGCACGCCAGGGCGTGCCTCGGCTTGGGCAGAAGATCCAGCGGTGACCAGCATTCCTTCACAGACGAGGTGACCTTCAAGGTCACAACTGCGATGACGGAGAAGGAAGATTGCGCCTCTGTCAGGGAAAGGTGCGTTCATTGCGAGACCTTGTTCATCAGATCCCGGAGGGGGATCTGTTCACCTTCTTCGTTTTCCATCTGCCAGAATTCATCGCCGGGGAGGTTATCCGCTCCCGCGTGGTGCGCGGCAGCGTCCAGCGTGGAGAACTCGTGACCGTCAATGACAATGACTCCGTCTTCGGATACCTCAGCCCGTATCCTGATGGAGCCGTCAGCCGGGCTCAGAAAATCCCCGGATGACACAATGCCTGCTTCGATGAGGTCGGCCACATCGACTTCTGGATGCGTGGCAGGCTGCGTGGCCACGGTGGCGGTTTGAGAAGCAATGGACTGTCCGGCCTTGAGTTGCTCGTAGCCCGCCCGGGTGACTTGTGACATGAGGATGCGACGCTCCTGCAGGAATTCATCGTAAGCCATGGTTTCCCAGCCCTCGGGTAGAGCGTGCCAGAACATCTGCTGTCTAAGGGCATCCCCACTGAACCCGCGTGCTGCCACCAGAGCTGGCCAGTACTCAGTAGGCTCACGGTTCGTGATCAGGATGTTAGTGCTCCAGTCGGTCGGGGCGAAGTTCGCAACTTGGTTGATTTTCTTGAGATCTTTGATGCCCACGACGTTTTCCAGATACTTGCGAGGGTTGAGGTGGTGGCCTTCCGTTCCCTTGGTTGCAGGCAACGCGGGATCCATCCACTGTTGAACTTTGTTTCTCAGCATGAACATGTCCGCGTCGAGGATATTCAGTGCGGCGAGATAGGTCTGATACGCAGGTGAAAGGGCGGATGATGATGTAACGAGAGAATCTGGCATGCGCAGCGTCCAGAAATCATCAGAGAGCTCGGCAGCAATCACAGTTTCCAACGTCGCAGTAAAGTTACTCACATCGCTTCCATCAAGAGCCGTCAGGCGGTCCAGATCCTTTTGAAGCTGCGTCTCTGCGCTTCCGGTGTACCGTCCGGACAGCTGGGACATGAAGAGCCAGCGCGCCATAAGGTTCCGCAGGGTAGTGAGGTCCACGTTGAAGCGGGTACGCCCTAGGATCCAGAGCGCGTAACTGGACAGGATATTCATGTTTGAGGTGACCATTTTTCGTGACCTGAAGCCGGCCACCGCGAGACACCTGATGAACTCGGTCCAGTGCAGATCCTTGAGCACCACAGGCAGCGCCGCCTGAAGCTTGGCTAGCTCTGTTTCCTGCCTTTCCGGGACGACGAAGCCGGTGCTGCGGTCTTTGGCCTGAAGCGCGCTGTAGGCGTCTCCGAGCTTCGCACGGTTCTGTCCCACGGCCACCAACACGCGCACAAGCTGCCCAGCGTCGACCGCGAGATAGTTATTTATTGGAGTCCAGGCGATGCTGCGGCCGGTAATTTCGCTTGCCCGCTGAGGAGTGAGCCGTGAATCCCGAGCAAAGCTCTCCAGGCGTTCCCGCCCTTCCGGCCAAAAAACACTGAGCCAAGTCAGGATGAAATCCGATGCCTTAAGGCTTACACCCTCAGAGTTGATCCGAACGAAAATATCAGCAACAACCTTTTTATCAGCGTCAGGTTGGATTTCAACGACGGTGAACTCGTAGTTCCTCAAGCTGTCTAGCCGGCCGAGACGCTCCTCAAGGAGCTCTTCATCGTCATCATTCAAAGATCCGCGGACTTCTTCGTACCGCTTTTTGAACGCCTTTCGGATTATGAGTGGTCTATCAAAGAATTCTGATATGTCACTGATCCAATCCGCTGACTTCACTATCGCAGTGTTGGTTACCTCAAATTTCTCCGTGGTTGGGTTGAAGGCTATAGACATGGTCTTCGAGTTGTAGTCCACGTCCCGGACAGCCGCACCCTTGAAAACGGCGTACAGGCTGGTAAGCCGTTGTTGACCGTCAATAATCTGGTGCGCCCCGACCCGACCCGTGGCGCCGGAAATAGTTCGGGACGAATCTTCCTGAGAGACATTCCAAAACATCAGTTCGCCAACGGGGTATCCCCGGTACATGGAGTCGAGGAGGTCCCGGATTTTAGACTTCGGCCAGACGAAGGGCCGCTGAAGGTCCGGTAATTGAACGACTCCAGACTCAACAGAGTCCACTAGGCCCTGAACCTTCCAGCCGACGGGCTTGAATACCGTACTCATGCCGTAACCCCTTCGTTAATGACATCAATCTTTCCGGTGATAGCGGCCGCGATGAGAGCGGAGCGGCGCTCCTTTAGGAGTGCCACCGCAGAAGTAACTGTTAAGACAAGATTATCCAGCTTTTTAGTCGAGCCATCCAGATAGTCAGAAATCTGCTGCTGCTTTTGTCTGGAAGGAGACACTAGTGAGTACGCATAAAGGTCCTCCATTCGAAAAGAAGGCTGCATGTGTTCGGGAATCATGCCGCGTTCATAACGAAACAAAATCTGGAATTGGTAGTAGAAGTATCTTGTATTCAATGGCGTAATGCGTCGAATTATCATGCAGTTTTGTGAAAGGCTGAACTTTCCATAAATATGTGCTGCGCTCATCGCTCTCGCGCCGACTGTCGTAGAAAAGAGCACGCCATCGCTTCCCGAGTCGAATTCGTAATGATCGATGCGGGCCATGATTCCGTCGTTAGTGGTCTGGCCGCTATAGACAGGAAACGGTCCAGGTATCTCGGCGCAAGCTTCTTTAGTTAGCTCAGCGGCTTCGCGACCTTTCTGGGCCCGGAATAGTCTTGAGCATCTGTCGACGGTCCACTCCGATGGGATGTCGCCAAGCCAATGCACTCCGGAAGGTTTCGTGGGTGCGGTGGGGTCGAGACCTTTAGTAACAGCGTGGCGATGATGGACTGGCGCTTCTCGACGAGCAACTCAACGAGTTGCTCCTGCTTGCCGATCAGATCGTCGATTTGTCCACTCTCTCGATCCAAGAAATCAACGATTGCCGTCTGTTCCTGCATGGAGGGAACTAAGACCGGCATACGTGAATGATAAGTCGGGTCCAGATCCCACTGGTTAATCCGAATGCCTTTGGAGAGAGACAAGTAGCCGGTGATGTAGGGCTCAGAACGCAATAGGTAGTGCAGGTACCGGTCATCCATTGAGTGATGCCGTTCATAGACGAAGTATGCAGGGCTCACAATCCCTCTATGACGAGATATTGCCACGGAACCCTGCCAAGCCTTCATCTTATTTATTACCATATCCCCCGACCGAACTAGCTGGTACGGACTGAGGTCCTCAGATGGCTTGTTGAAATTATCCTCACGGCTGCTCTTTCGAACGACGCCATGGTCACGATAGACGGACAAAAGTTCTTCATCGGGGAAGTTCGTTGATTTTCTACGCGTGTAAAGAGTCCAGAGCGGAACGACTCCCCAGGAAGCAGGAACTGGCCCTAACCATTTCACGCCGGTCTCCTTATAGCTGGAGTATCCCCCGGGTCCTGTCACTGCTCCACCTCTGCCAGCAGAGTCGTGATCTCTGAAATTAGCTTGTTCAGATCGGTGTCAATTTCGTCCAGAGAGCGGGGAGCGACATACGTGTAGAAATGTCGGGTAAACGGAATCTCGTAACCCTCTTTGGTTTTCGATTCATCAACCCAGGCGTCATTGACGTGGGGAAATATCTCGCGCTCAATGTACTTCTGGAGTTCCTCGCTCAACGGCACGTTTTCTGTATCGCGAAGGTCTGCGTCGGCTTCGGACACACCTTTCGGCCCCTTGCAGACGTCGGCCGTTTCGTCGCGTTCGGACAGCCCGGCCAAAACAGCTTTAAGGACAGGGGCGGCAAGTTTGAGGCCACCCTGGGCGAAAGCTGACTTGAGGACATTCAGGAAAGCTTCGCGATTCTTATAGATCTCGACGGGCTCGATCACCGCCGCCCGGAGGATATTCTCCAAGAGCTGTCGGTCATCGTTGGACATTTTCTCTACCGGTTTCTGCGCCAGCACGGCGTTGACCCGGTCCGGGGTATAGGCAAAATTGAGCTTGAGCGGGCGCTCCACCGTGATAGTAGAGTAGCCAAAGTCGCGGTTACTAAAAATCTTCGAGGTTTCGTCGTTGTCCTCGAACGCACCGTAGAGGCTCACGATCTTGGAGATGTCACTGCGGCCCAATTCCTTGCGCTTGGAGCCTAGGCTCTTGCGCATTTTCTGGAAGAAGCCAACACCGTTGATGAGTTGAATCTTACCCACGCGCTCCGGGTATTTCTGCTTTTTACTGTTCGAGAGGATCCAAATGTAGGTGGCGATGCCAGTGTTGTAGAACATGTCCGTGGGCAGGGCAATAATGGCCTCCACGAAGTCGTTCTCGATCAGATACTTGCGGATCTCTGACTCACCCGAGCCGGCACCGCCGGTAAACAACGGGGAGCCGTTCAGCACTATGCCGATCCGCGAGCCGCCCTCGTGCGCCGGGCGCATCTTCCGGACCAAGTGCAGCAGGAACAACAGGGAGCCGTCACTGACACGGGGCAATCCCGGACCGAAACGGCCGTCGAAGCCGTGGAGTTCGTATTCCTTTTGAATCTGCGCCTGGATTTTCTTCCACTCCACCCCGAAGGGCGGGTTAGAGAGCATGAAGTCGAACTGCTGACCAATGTTTTGATCATTGGCGAGAGTGTCGCCGACGGAGATCTTGGAGATGTCCTGGCCCTTGATCAAAAGGTCTGACTTACAAATGGCATAAGACTCATCGTTGATTTCCTGCCCATACGCGACAAGGGAAGCACTGGGGTTCAGTGCTTGGAGGTGTTCCTGGGCGACGGTGAGCATGCCGCCCGTTCCGGCGGTGGGGTCGTAGATGCTGCGGACGATACCCTCTTTAGTGAGTACGTCGTCGTCGTAGTTCAGCAACAGCTGGACCATGAGCTGGATGACCTCGCGCGGGGTGAAGTGCTCACCGGCGGTTTCGTTGGAGGCTTCGGCGAAGCGACGGATGAGTTCCTCGAACATAAGGCCCATCTCGATGTTGCTGATGGTCCCCGGGTGTAGATCGATCGCCGCGAAGTCCTTAGTGACGTGATACAGCAAGTCCGAGCTGTCCAGCTTCTCCAGCGTCTTATAGAACTCAAAGCGCTCGAAAATGTCGCGGGTGTTCTCCGAAAAGCCCTGGACGTAGCTGAGGATGTTCGCCTTGATATTGGAGGGATCGTCCAGCAACTTGGCGCAGTTGAACTGGGAGGTATTAAAGAAGCTGTGCCCGGAAGCCTTTTGTAGGAAGGTGTCCAGCGGGATGTTCAAGTCCTTTTTAGCTTCCTGCTCTGCGAGGACGGCATCCTTAGTTTTTTCGAGAACACAGTCGAGGCGGCGGAGAATGGTGAACGGGAGAATCACCGAGCCGTATTGCGCTGGTTTGTAGGTGCCCCGCAGGATATTCGCGATGCTCCACACCAGATTAGCGTTGTTGTTGCCGGCCACTGCTCTCACTTCCCTTGCCGCAGACAGTGGGACGCGGAACTTATGCCTTACCGATCGCGGCGTCCCCATGCCGTGCAGCGTTCGTCGATCACGCACGTACTTGCTTTGAATTGTATGGGGAGGGCGGACATCCTCTGACAAATGGCCGTCGTATAACAGGGGCAGAAGCTCCGTCGGTGTGCCAGCTACGTCTGGGACGGTCATTCGAATGCTAGCGCGTTTCACGGTAAGCACCGTTCAAATAGCGATTCCATTCCGCGTTTGCGGAAGAAGAGAGGACTATAGAGTCCGCTGGACAATGCGGTACACCGTGCTGCGGGCGACCTTGAAGAGCTCCGCGATTTCGGTGGTGGTGTGTTGTCCTCCCCTATGCAGGGAGACAAGATGTGCTTCCTGGGACTTGGAGAGTTTGGGTTGTTTGCCGCGGAGCCGGCCTTTGGCTTTGGCGACCTGCATGCCTTCACGGGTGCGGGCGCGGATGAGGTCTGATTCGAATTCGGCAACCATCGCCAGGACGTTGAAAAGGAGCCGGCCGACGGGGTCGGTGGGATCGTGGACGTTTCCGCCGATGCTGAGCTTAACCTTCCTCTTGGTGAGGTCCTCGATGATGTCCCGGGCATCCGGTAGGGATCGGGCGAGC
>JBBPYK010000015.1:0-67319 GCA_038199985.1 Actinomycetales bacterium
GCAGCACTGGCACTGACCGCCTGCGGCGGATCCGACGACGCCGAGCAGAAGAGCGCCGACGACAAGCCCGTTCAGATCGGCATCACGCAGATTGTTGAGCACGATGCCCTCAACGCCGCCCGCGAAGGCTTCAAGAAGGCACTGAAAGAAAACGGTTATGAAGATGCCGTTTTCGATGAGCAGAACGCACAGGGCGATCAGGCGACGGCGACAACTATCGCCAGCAAATTTGCAAGTGACAAGAAGGACCTCATCCTTGCCATTGCAACACCCACGGCTCAGGCCGCGGCGCAGTCCATTCAGGACATCCCGATCCTCATCACGGCCGTGACCGAGCCCGAAGAAGCCGGCCTTGTAGACAGCTGGGAAGAGCCGGGCGGAAATCTGACCGGCACCAGCGATCTTAATCCGGTTGAAAAGCAGTTGGGTCTCATCAAGGAACTGGCCCCGGATGCCAAGAGCATCGGCGTCATCTACAGCTCCGGTGAAGTGAACTCTGAGGTGCAGGTTGACCTAGCTCGCAAGGCCGCCAAGAAGATGGGCATGGAGCTGAAGGAAGCCACCGTCACTAACTCCAGTGAAGTGCAGCAGGCAGCCAACTCACTCGACGTGGATGTCATGTACGTCCCCACAGACAACGTTGTCGTTTCGGCTTTCAAGTCAGTGGTTCAGGTCGCTGAGTCCAAGAAGATGCCACTGATCGTGGCTGACACGGGCAGCGTCGAAGGTGGCGGCATCGCAACCTACGGCATCGACTACGACAAGCTCGGTTACCAGACCGGCATGATGGCCATCAAGGTCCTCGAAGGTGAAGACCCCGCAACCATGCCCATTCAAACCCTCGAGGAAGTTCAGCTGATCCTCAACCCTGCCGCTGCCAAGCGCATGGGTGTCACCATCCCGGACGAGCTGCTTGAAAAGGCCGACCAGGTCATCAAGTAAGGCGCCATTGCGCTTGTTTGTTCTGAATCGCGAAATGACAAAGGTAACGCTTAATGATTACAGCTGTTGAATTAGGGCTGATTTACGCGGTAATGGCTCTTGGGGTCTATCTGACCTTCCGCATCTTGAACTTCCCCGATCTGACGATTGACGGAAGTTTCACCACGGGGGCCTCCGTCGCGGCCATCATGATTGTCAACGGAGTGCCCCCGCTCCTGAGTACGGTGGCCGCATTCGCGGCCGGCCTGGTTGCCGGCATCATCACAGGCCTGCTCCATACAAAGGGGAAGATCGACGGCCTCCTGGCCGGAATTTTGACCATGATCGCGTTGTATTCGATTAACCTTCGAATAATGGACGGGAGCGCAAACATACCGCTCCTGCGCGAGGACACGCTGATTACCCCTCTACGGGAGAATGACTGGCTGGGTTCTTGGCAATCGATCCTCATTTTCGCGGTGGTCGCTCTCGTTGTGAAGTTCTTCTTGGACTGGTTCCTCCACACGGATCTGGGCTTGTCCATGCAGGCGACGGGCGATAATCAAGAGATGATCCGGAGCTTCGGCGTCAGCACGGACCGGATGAAAATTCTAGGTCTCGCGCTGTCCAACGGATTCGTGGCATTGTGCGGCGCGCTCATCGCCCAGTATCAAGGATTCTCGGACATCAGCATGGGTATTGGTCTCATTCTCGTTGGTCTGGCATCGGTGATTTTGGGGCAGGCAATCTTCGGGGCGCGTCTGATCATGATCTCCACACTGGCGGTCATTCTCGGATCTATCCTTTACCGCATCGTCATCTTCGGCGCATTGGAGGTGGGTCTCAACCCGTCGGATATGAAACTTATCTCCGCGCTACTGGTTGTTGTCGCACTGGTGATGCCCCAGTGGAAATTTGTCAAGCGGTTGCAGGGGCTAACCACGCTGAAGAAACTGAGCACTAGTGCAAAGGCCAAGGGTAGCTATGTTGGAAGTTAGCGACGTCCGGAAGACGTTCTTCGCTGGTACCGTCAATGAACGGATCGCACTCGATGACGTCTCCCTGAAGCTCGATGCAGGAGACTTCGTCACGGTCATCGGTAGCAATGGTGCAGGTAAGTCGACCATCCTGAACATCACGTCAGGAAAGTTGAAGCCGGATACGGGGTCGGTGACGATCAACCACAACGATGTCACCAAACTGGATGATTTCCAGCGGGCAAAGTTCATCGGCCGTGTCTTCCAGGATCCTATGGCCGGGTCCTCGCCGACCATGACAATCGAGGAGAACCTCTCAATCGCCCATGGGCGAGGGAAGAGGCGGGGACTGCGCAGAGGAGTGACCAAGCGCAAGCGCGAATTCTTCTGTACAGAACTGGAATCACTGGAGTTGGGGTTGGAAAGCCGCCTCAAGTCCAAGGTGGGCTTGCTATCCGGTGGGCAACGTCAGGCGCTATCGCTGCTTATGGCAACGTTCAGTCAGCCGGACATCCTTCTCCTGGATGAGCACACCGCCGCACTGGATCCGCAGCGGGCAGAGCTGGTGTCCAAGTTGACCATGGACGTGGTGGAACGCCACAAACTCACTACTCTCATGGTTACGCACAATATGGAGCAGGCCCTGCGAATGGGGAACCGACTCATCATGATGCATGAAGGGCGCATCATCTTGGATATCAATGAGGAGCAGAAGCGGAAAACCACCGTGGAAGATCTCCTCAAGGAGTTCGAAAAAGTTCAGGGGAGTAAGTTCGCCGACGATCGGGCGATGCTTCAGTAACGCTGGAAATTTCGTACAGTTGGTGCGGGCCTGATGTTTTTGGGTCCGCACCAATTGCATGTTCACCATGAGCAGTCTGACCGTGAGGAGGCCGCTTGGGCCGGATGACGCAGCGAGTCAAGGTCACCACCTACTCAGCCAACGCCCCTGCACGTAACGCCCAGGATGTCGTCGCAGTCGAAGAGCCGCTGGAAATCCGTGTTAATGGTCGCTCTCTCAGCATCACTATGCGCACTCCGGGCGACGACTTCGACCTTGTTGCCGGCTTCCTGGTATCCGAAGGAATCATCTGGCATCAGGAGCAGCTGGCGACTATGCGCTTCTGCGCCGGCGAGGACGAAAACGGTCGCCAGACTTACAACGTCATCGACGCCGAGCTAGCCCACGGCGTAGAGCCTCCTTCCATGAACCTGTACCGGCAGGTCATGACCTCCAGTGCTTGCGGTATCTGTGGCACTGCCTCCATCGACGCTGTCACTAGGGAATCTCGGTACACGCTGAGCCAGGATGAGGTGCGGCTCGACGTTGCCACGCTCCTTGGTCTACCGGATGTTCTCCGTGCCCACCAGAAACTTTTCGACCGCACCGGTGGGGTCCACGCTGCCGGGCTCTTCAGCAGCGGAGGGGACCTGCTGTGCCTGCGGGAAGACGTGGGCCGCCACAATGCTGTCGATAAGGTCATCGGGTGGGCACTGCGGGAGAATCTGTTGCCGCTATCAGGGACCGTCCTGCAGGTCTCCGGAAGGGCGTCCTTCGAGCTGGTACAAAAAGCGTTCCTGGCGGGCATCCCGATCCTCTCGGCTGTCAGCGCACCATCCTCGCTCGCAGTCGGACTGGCAGAGACCTCTGGGCTTACGCTGGCAGGCTTCAGCAGGCGTACACGAGTCAACGTCTACACGCATCAAGAACGGATCACCTCAGCAGGACACTGACGATGTCGGTGCCGACGAGTAGGCTGGAGTCCGATCAAATGGAGGCTCTTGCATGAGTATGGAAGGCGCGGCCTGGAGTTCCCTTTACCGGATATCCACCGCCAAGGACAGCAAGAACAAATTCTCGAAGGAAACGTTTAAACGGATCGTCTTCTTCGCCGGACCGTACAAGAACAAGCTCATAGCTTTTGTGCTGCTCTCAGTTGTTGGAGCCTTTCTGGCGATCGCGACACCCATTCTGGCTGGCGCAGTTGTTGACGCCATCGTTGCGAAGGATGCCGTCGGCGTCGTCATTCGGCTTGCCATCATCATTGCCTTAGTGGCGCTGGCGGACGCAGCGGTCAGCATGCTCACCCGGTGGTATTCCTCCCGGGTCGGTGAGGGTGTGATCTTGGACCTCCGTACCGCGGTTTTCAACCACGTTCAAAAGATGCCGATCGCTTTCTTCACCCGTACCCGTACCGGCGCGCTGGTCAGCCGGCTGAATAACGACGTCATCGGCGCTCAGCAGGCCTTCAGCGGCGCTCTGTCAGGGGTGGTGAGTAACGTTGTCCTGCTGACGCTGACGCTCATTGTCATGCTGAACACCTCCTGGCTGGTGACACTGCTTGCGGTGATCATGTTGCCGGTCTTTCTCCTGCCTGCGCGAAGGATGGGGAGCCGGCTGGCAGCCCTGCGGAGGGAAGCTGCGGATCATAACTCGGCCATGGGGACGCAGATGACTGAGCGGTTCTCTGCTCCGGGTGCAACACTTGTGAAATTGTTTGGCCGGCCTGCGGAGGAGTCGCACGAGTTCGAGGTCCGTGCAGCGCGCGTGCGTGACATCGGAGTCAAGATGGCGATGATGCAGTTCACCTTCGTTGCAGCCCTGATGCTGGTCTCAGCGCTGGCTCTGGCACTGGTGTACGGGCTTGGCGGGTTCCTGGCGATCCAGGGGCAACTGGAAGTGGGCGAACTGGTCACCCTAGCGCTGCTGCTGACGCGCCTCTACGCGCCACTGACCAACCTTGCCAATGCGCGCGTGGAAATTATGAGCGCTGTGGTCAGCTTTGAGCGGGTTTTTGAGGTTCTGGATCTGGTGCCTCTGATCCGTGAACGGGACAACGCCGGAGACGTCCCGGACGGCCCCGTAGCCGTCGAATTTAACGACGTGCGGTTCGGATACCCGTCGGCGGACAAGGTGTCTCTGGCATCCCTCGAAGAAGTGTCCACACTTGACACCAGGGGTGGAGAGGAAGTCCTGCACGGGATTTCCTTCCGGGTTGAGCCTGGCCAAACCGTGGCGCTCGTGGGGTCATCGGGTGCAGGAAAATCGACCATTGCGCAGCTGATGGCTCGGCTGTACGACGTCGACAGCGGCACTGTGCGTCTGGCGGGAACTGACATTCGAGATGTTAGTTTCCAATCGCTGCGCGAAACGCTCGGGATGGTCACTCAGGACGGCCACCTCTTCCACGAGACCATCAAGTCGAATCTATTGCTGGCCAACCCTGACGCGACGGATGAACTGATTTGGGACGCTCTGCGAAGAGCTCGGCTCGAAGCTTTGATCCAGTCGCTCCCGGATGGGTTGGAGACCCTGGTAGGGGAGCGAGGCTACCGGCTGTCCGGCGGGGAACGTCAGCGCATGACCATAGCGCGGCTACTGCTGGCAGAACCTCGCGTAGTGATCCTCGACGAGGCTACGGCAGCGCTCGATTCGACGTCGGAAGCCGCAGTCCAAGCGGCGCTGAGCGAAGCGCTGCACGGACGAACCGCCGTCGTCATAGCTCACAGGCTGTCAACCATCCGTAGGGCAGATCAGATTCTGGTGGTTGAGGCTGGGGAGATCATTGAGCGGGGTAACCATTCAGAACTCATAGCGCACGGTGGACGTTATGCCGAACTGCACCAAACGCAGTTTGCGTCACAAGATGAAGATGCCACTGCGGTGCCTGCCGGTCCGAGGCCAGCATAGACAAGGGTCAGGGCTGACGAGCTCTATTCATCCCATCACCAGATCCTCAGCGTGCTGACGTCTGGCGGACGCTAGGATTCACCGCACCATAGAGCGATCACGGTCAGGGATGCCATGCGGATAGGCCGACGCAACAACATTAGTGCCCCCGACCGGAATCGAACCGATGACCTGCCCTTTAGGAGAGGGCCGCTCTATCCTACTGAGCTACGAGGGCGGAATATCCGCACTTATCCTACTAGCTGGCCGGCTCGGCTGGGAAAACGGGTGCCCTGCCACGGTGGCTGAGGCGGGGAAGAATCAATGCGATCAGGGCGGCCAGCACGCTGAGACCCAGCAAGATCCAGCGCGCTATGGTCAGCGTGCTAGCTAGGACGACGGTGCCGTCGTCTGGAGCGTTGGCACCGAGAAGCGCATCGATGGCAAAGTTCTCCCAGATGTCAATGATGGCGAAGAGAATGGGAGGAAGCCACAGGAGCCTACGCAACCCGCGTTTAACCGTATTGCTTCCGATAAGCAGCAACCATACGACCGCAAAGAACAGCGGGAAGAGCATACCGGCGGTCTTGTGCAGATAGCTAAGTTGGCCACGTGCGTCTTCGCTCATGGCGTTGCGAAGCGACTCGATATAGGCGGGGTCGTAGCCGCCGATCAGGGAGTCCGGCATGGCGAGGCCACCACTGAGCTGTGTCATTTGGTTAAGCGTCAGCAGGTGGAAGTACCAGAACAAAAAGAGGACGGCGACGACGCCGGCAATCACCACGAGGTTTCCGTTGCGCTGGCCCTCTGAGGGGGAATGAGAAGACGGTGCGGTCCCCGGGTAGAGCCGAGCCTGGAGCCCTGATGGGGGGCGGCTGATTGGCCCTGTAGCGCCGTGTTTGGCGGCGCGCTGTGCTGGTGTCTTTCCCATAGGTTCCCAGTATGGCTGATGCTAACCGATTGGCCACAATTGATCTTTATAGCAGGCACGCCCTTAAACAGCCAATTTAGGTCTCGGTTTGATTAAGTTGTGCTTTGAATCACATTTAGGGCTTGCGATTGTGTAGCAAATGTCTGTTTCTTGTTAAGTATGTCCTTAGGATCACTCGCACCCATGGCCAATCCGGCCGACCAAGTTGGTTGGCTGTCCGCTCTCGAAGACGGCATCGACGCCGTCTTCGAGCCGATCACAGAAGTATTCTCGGCAATAGTCTTTTTCCCCATCGTCATCGGGGAGATCTCGTTCCCATTCGTGGTGGCCTGGCTCATCGCAGCCGCTGTCATCTTCACCATCTACTTCGGTTTCATCCAGTTCCGCGGACTTGGGGTCGCACTGGACGTTGTCCGCGGCAAGTTCTCCAAACCCTCCGACCCCGGAGAGGTGCCCCATTTTCAGGCGCTGACGTCGGCGCTGTCCGGAACAGTCGGTCTCGGCAACATTGCCGGTGTCGGTGCAGCTATGGCCCTCGGTGGCCCGGGTGCAACATTCTGGATGATCCTCGCTGGTCTCCTCGGCATGTGTACCAAGTTCGCGGAATGCACCCTGGGTGTGAAATACCGCGAGATCCACGCTGATGGGACCGTCACCGGCGGCCCGTTCAAGTACCTGCCAGTAGCGTTCAGCAAGTTCGGCAAGTGGCCCGCAAAGATCCTGACCGGGATCTTCGCTGCAGCCATCCTGTTCTTCGGCGTGGCCGGCGGCAACATGTTCCAGGCCAACCAGACATTTGCTCAGGTTCAGAACGTCACTGGTGGTGAGGACGGGTTCCTCGGAAGTGTCGGCGCCGCGTTCATCTTCGGCATCATTCTGGCCGCACTCGTTGCGGCAGTGATCCTCGGCGGAATGAAGTCCATCGGCGCCACCACCTCAAAGCTGGTGCCCGCCATGGCTATCGTTTACGTCATCGCTTGTCTCGTGGTCATCTTGACCAACCTCAGTAACGTGCCTGCTGCATTCGGAGCCATACTCGACGGTGCATTCAGCCCCGAAGGTATGGCCGGTGGTGTCATCGGCGTCATGATCGTTGGGTTCCAGCGGGCCGCATTCTCCAATGAGGCAGGTCTTGGCTCGGCTCCGATCGCGCACTCCACCGTCAAGACGCGTCGTCCAGTGTCAGAGGGCTTCGTGGCGTTGTTCGAACCACTGGTGGACACCGTGTTGATCTGTACCATGACGGCACTGACCATCATCATCGCTGGAGCTCCCAGCTTCGGCGAAGGAATGGCTCAGGTCCAGGCTGGCGGCGAAACTCCCGACGGTGTGACGCTGACCTCGGATGCATTCGAAACCGTTATTCCTTGGTTCCCGGTCCTCTTGGCCATCGCGGTCGCGCTCTTTGCCTTCTCCACGCTGATCACTTGGTCCTACTACGGGCTGAAGGCCTGGGGCTACCTGTTCGGCGAGGGCAAGGTCTCTGTGATCGTCTACAAGTGCATCTTCTTGTTCTTCACGGTGACAGGTTGTGTCTTGACGTTCGGTCAGGTCTTGAACTTTGCAGACGCCGCACTGTTCGTCTGCGCATTCGTGAACCTGCTCGGCGTGTACATGCTGCTGCCAGTCATCAAGAAGGAAATGAAGGAATACCTGGCGGACCGCAAGAGCGGAAAGCTTTACGATCTGGGCGAAGAAGAATCGACACTCGCCGAAACCAACCGTTAGTTCCATCGCTTCATTACATCGCATCGGGAAGGAAGCCCGCCTAGACCACGGTCCGGGCGGGCTTCCGCTTTAAGCGAACGGGGCACTCGGGCGTGGATGTCAGCGCCACGCTCTACACTGGAAACCACCATGGATATGCTGTTTGACCCCTACGAATCTGCCCCCGCTACCCGTCGCACTGCCCCGCAGGAACGTGCGTCTGACGTTGTCAACGCCAGCCCCGGCGTCGACGTATCGCCTGCCCTGATCCCTGAAGAGCTGCTGGCAGGGCTTAACCCGCAGCAGGAGGCTGCCGTACAGCACAGCGGATCGCCCCTGCTGATTGTTGCTGGCGCAGGATCAGGGAAAACCCGTGTGCTCAGTCACCGAATTGCCTATCTGTTGGCTACCCGGCGTGCTCATCCTGGGCAGATCCTTGCCATCACGTTCACCAATAAGGCCGCAGCGGAAATGCGCGAGCGGATAGAAGTGCTGGTCGGTGATGCAGCGAAGCGCATGTGGATCTCTACCTTTCACTCATCATGCGTGCGGATCCTGCGGCGGGAAGCACCGAACGTGGGAATGCGCTCCAATTTCTCGATCTACGACTCCGCGGATACGCTGCGGCTGGTTACGCTCGTTGCCAAGGGGCTGGATCTGGATCCCAAGCGCTTTGCACCAAAGATGATCCAGCACAAAATCTCTGCCCTGAAGAACGAACTGATCGACGACGAATCTTTTGCCTCTACGTCTAATCACTCCGATCCGGTAGAGCAGGCGGTCGCTCAGGTGTACTCCGGGTACACGCAGCGCATGCGTCAGGCCAACGCCATGGATTTTGATGACCTGATCGCACAGACCGTCTTCATGTTCCGTGCTTTCCCCGGAGTAGCGGACTATTACCGACGCCGGTTCCGTCATGTGCTGGTGGATGAATATCAGGACACCAACCACGCCCAGTATGCGCTGGTGCGCGAACTCACCGGTGCAGTGGCGGAGAGCGGTGATCCTGAGGCGGAGTTGACTGTCGTGGGCGATTCGGATCAAAGCATCTATGCCTTTCGTGGCGCCGATGTCCGCAACATTGTGGAGTTCGAGAAGGACTATCCAACGGCGCGCACCATTTTGTTGGAACAGAATTATCGATCCACCCAGACCATTCTCAGTGCTGCCAATGCGGTCATTTCGCGCAACCCAGACCGTCCTGATAAACACTTGTGGACGGCAGAGGGTAACGGGGAAAAGATCGTCGGTTACGTCGGCGAGAATGAGCACGAAGAAGCCCGCTTTATTGCCGACGAAATCGATCGCTTGCAGGATGACGCAAACCTCCGGCCTGGCGACGTGGCTATTTTCTACCGCACCAACGCACAGTCGCGCACTATCGAGGAAATCCTTATGCGCGTGGGCTTGCCATACAAAGTGGTGGGCGGCACACGGTTCTACGAGCGCAAAGAAATCAAGGATGCGCTCGCCTACTTACGGGTGCTGGTGAACAAGGACGACGTTGTGAACCTGCGGCGAATCCTCAACGAGCCCAAGCGCGGCATTGGTGACCGCGCTGAGGGCGCAGTGGCCGCGCTGGCCGAACGGGAGCGCCTCAGCTTCATGGACGCGCTCCGCAGGGCTGACGAAGCTCCCGGTCTGGCAACTCGCTCATTGAACGCGGTCAACGGCTTCGTGAAGCTGATTGACGACCTCGCGGAGGTTGCGGATGGCTCGGGTGCTGCCGCAGCACTAGAAGCCGTCTTGGAGCAAACTGGTTACCTCGAACAGTTGCGGCGCAGCTCGGATCCACAGGACGAGTCTCGGGTGGAGAACCTCGCAGAGCTCGTGGCTGTCATCCGTGAATACGTGCGTGATAATAAGGATGGAACGCTGGGAGATTTTCTGGAGCAGGTGGCTCTCGTTGCCGATGCGGACCAGATCCCAGATATGCCCGAAGGGTCATCGGAAGAGATCGCGGCGGCCGTCGAGGAGTCTAGGCGGCAGGGAGTTGTCACACTGATGACTCTGCATACCGCTAAGGGTCTCGAATTTCCTGTCGTCTTCCTCACCGGACTGGAACAGGGCATCTTCCCGCACCAGCGATCCGCCACGGACCCTAAAGAGCTCGCCGAGGAACGCAGACTGGCGTACGTGGGGTTGACCAGGGCCCGGCAGCGCCTGTACCTGACACGGTCGGAAGTTCGGAGCATGTGGGGCCAGAGCCAATACAACCCGGCCAGTCAGTTCCTTTCCGAAGTCCCCGAAGCGCTTATCGATTGGAAACGTGAAGGTACCGAAAAACCAACATGGGGCGGCGGAACCACCACTACGAGCCGCTATGGTGGCTCTCACTGGGGCGCGGGGTCAGGTGGGGCCGCTGCCGATGCGAGTCCGCGCCGCTCCGCCGTCGGGCGTGTACAACCGCAGAAGGAAGTCATCTCCGTCAAGGTTGGGGACGCGGTAAACCACACGTCCTTCGGAAACGGGACCGTCATCGGTCTGGAAGGTTCGGGGGACAAGACGGTGGCGAAGGTCAAGTTCGACATCGGAGACAAGCGGCTATTGCTACGGTATGCACCGTTGGTCAAAGTTGATCAGTGAGTTGCGTGGTGTGTGCTTCATCACGAAAGCGGTAGTCTGGGAACGGCCCCAGAGGCCAAGGGACTAAAGTTCCGTAAGTAAACCTACTTCGACGTAGAAGGACGCAAGCCCGTGGACCTGTTTGAATATCAGGCGCGCGATATGTTCGAGGCGCACGGAGTACCCGTGCTTGCCGGCATCGTGGCGCACACACCCGAAGAAGCAAAAGCAGCAGCCGAAAAGATTGGCGGCGTAGTTGTCGTCAAGGCGCAGGTTAAGGTCGGAGGCCGTGGCAAAGCTGGCGGTGTGAAGGTCGCTAAGACACCTGATGAGGTCTTTGAACACGCGTCAAACATCCTCGGAATGGACATCAAGGGCCATACGGTCAACACCATCATGATCGCCCAAGGCGCAGATATCGCAGAGGAATATTACTTCTCCGTGCTGCTTGACCGGGCAAATCGCAATTACCTCGCCATGTGCTCTGTCGAGGGCGGCGTGGAAATCGAGGTGCTCGCTGTCGAGCGTCCTGACGCCCTGGCCAAGGTCGCCATTGATCCCTCGGTGGGGATTGACCGGGCCAAGGCAGATGAAATCGTTGCAGAAGCCGGTTTCGCCGAGGAGCTGCGCGACGATGTCGCCAAAGCAATTCTGAAGCTGTGGGACGTTTTCTCCAAGGAAGACGCCACGCTCGTTGAAGTCAACCCGCTCGTCAAGACCGGATCCGGTGAAATTCTTGCCCTCGACGGCAAGGTATCCCTAGATGAGAATGCTGACTTCCGTCAGGAAGGCCACGCTGCCCTGGAGGACAAAGACGCTGCAGACCCGCTCGAAGCGAAGGCAAAGGCCGCAGGCCTGAACTACGTGAAGCTCGACGGCGAGGTTGGTGTCATCGGAAACGGTGCCGGGCTGGTCATGTCCACGCTCGACGTCGTCGCCTACGCCGGAGAAGCACACGGCGGCGTGAAACCAGCCAACTTCCTGGACATTGGCGGTGGAGCCTCGGCTGAGGTCATGTCCGCAGGACTGGACGTCATCCTGAACGATGACCAGGTCAAGTCTGTCTTCGTCAACGTCTTCGGCGGCATCACCGCTTGCGACGCTGTAGCCACCGGCATCGTCAAGGCGCTTGAAATCTTGGGCGACGAAGCCAACAAGCCTCTGGTCGTGCGCCTCGACGGCAACAACGTGGAGGAAGGCCGTCGGATCCTTGCCGCGGCAAATCACCCGTTGGTAACTCTTGCCACCACCATGGACGAAGGCGCCGATAAGGCTGCCGAGCTGGCCGCGTAGAAAGTAAAGGTTTCGAGAATGTCTATCTATCTCAATAAAGACTCCAAGGTGATTGTCCAGGGCATCACCGGAGGCGAAGGCACCAAGCACACTGCGCTGATGCTCAAGGCCGGCACTCAGGTTGTTGGTGGCGTTAACGCCCGCAAAGCTGGCACCGAAGTGACCCACGGTGACGTGACTCTGCCCGTTTTCGCGACGGTCAGCGAGGCCATCGAAAAGACCGCCGCGGATGTTTCGATCGTTTTTGTGCCGCCAGCCTTCACCAAGGACGCTGTCATGGAAGCGATCGACGCCGGTATCGGCCTTGTCGTGGTCATCACCGAGGGCGTACCCGTCCAGGATTCTGCTGAGTTCTGGGCCCACGCCCAGTCCAAGAAGGACGCCAGCGGCAAGCAGGTCACGCGAATCATTGGCCCGAACTGTCCCGGTATCATCACCCCCGGAGAAGCACTCGTTGGCATCACGCCCAACAACATCACGGGTAAGGGCGGCGTCGGTCTGGTTTCCAAGTCCGGAACCTTGACCTACCAGATGATGTACGAACTGCGGGATCTTGGATTCTCCACGGCCATCGGTATTGGTGGGGACCCGGTCATCGGGACCACGCACATCGATGCGCTAGAGGCGTTCGAAGCTGATCCTGAGACTAAGGCTATTGTGATGATCGGTGAAATTGGAGGCGACGCCGAAGAGCGTGCCGCTGAGTTCATCAAGGCCAATGTGACCAAACCCGTTGTTGGTTACGTTGCCGGGTTCACCGCTCCGGAAGGCAAAACCATGGGCCACGCAGGTGCCATCGTTTCGGGCTCCGCTGGAACAGCCCAGGCCAAGAAGGAAGCCCTCGAAGCTGCAGGTGTCAAGGTTGGCAAGACGCCGTCCGAGACAGCGCAGCTGCTCCGGGATATCTACGCAACCCTGTAGCCCCGTTTTTGCATGAACTGTGCCCGCTGAGTCTGATGACTCCGCGGGCACAGTTGTTGAGGAACACTGACGGGAACTAAACGATAACGCCGCCAAAGAGCAAGCCCAGAAGGTAAGTGGCGGCCGCGGCGCCGAGCCCGATAGCGAGCTGGCGCAGCCCGCGCTTCGTCGGGGATGCGCCGGAGAGAAGTCCCACAACACCACCAGTGACCAAGAGCGCCAGACCAACCAGAACACAGGCGACGATAACCGCAGCGAGGCCAGACATGCCAAAAATATAAGGTAGGACGGGAATGATGGCGCCGGAAGCGAAGAAGCAGAAACTCGCCGCAGCTGCGCCTATCCCGGTGCCCACCGTTTCGTGTTCATCGCTCTCGTTGATCTGATCTGGCCGTAGCGACAGACTGGGGTCACAATCGCAGCTATAGACTCCCATTCGTTCGGCGGCTCGATGCTCGGCATTTTCAAGCGACATTCCACGCGCCCGATAAACCAACACCAGCTCATTCGCTTCGATGTCCAACGACTCCGAAGCGGAGAGGGTCACCTGCGTGGGCCTCGACGCGTTCAATAACTCGCGTTGTGAGCCGACCGACACGTACTCACCGGCTGCCATCGACAGGGCCCCGGCCAACAGCCCAGCGAACCCGCTAAACAGGATGAAGGCGCTCGATGCACCGGTAGCACCGATGCCCATGACCAGCGCGAGATTACTCACCAAGCCGTCATTAGCGCCGAATACCGCCGCTCGGAAGTTACCGGACAGGCGATTGCGCCCACGCGTCGCCAGCGCACGGACCACTTCCTCGTGAATTTTCTCGTCCGCAGCCATACCAGCCGTGGCATCGTCATCCTTGGTATACGGAGAGTCACTCTCGGCGCGCTGGGCTAAGGCAAGAACAAAAACAAAGCCGAAATGACGGGCCAGGAACCGCAGCGCTACACGCCGTTGGGAGGGCCGACGTCGTCCTGGCCCGTGCTCACCCAGCAACTGGCGCCAATGGTCTTCGTGGCGTCCTTCTGCGTCAGCGAGAGCGAGTAGAATATCGCGCTCCTCGCCCTGACGACGTTGCGCGAGGTCGCGGTAAAGCGCGGCCTCAGCCTTTTCATCCGCAAGATAGCGGCGCCATCGGCTGATCTCGGCTGGTGTTGGATCCCGGCGCCCGTGATCGAGGGCTGGCATGGGTGGCACGGAGAACTCCTGAGTTTGACGAGGACGAACAATTCTACCAACCGGCCGGGTCCCCTGAATAATTGAGAGCGAACCGCTAGAATCAGACAAGTGAGCAAAGACAAAATTCGCATAGGCGTACCCATCCTGGAAAAGTCCTCCGCAGAGGATAGCGGCCGGAGCTCGATCTGGAGCGACAGTCTGGGAAGGGCCGGTCTGCGCTGTGCCCAGATCTTGCTAATCCTCTCTGTCGCGGTCATCGCGATCTATGGGCTGCTGCAAGTCAAGCTCGTGGTTATCCCGCTGCTGCTTGCACTGATCCTCGCTGCTGCGATCGGTCCGGTGGTGCACTGGCTGCATAGCAAGGGATGGCCCAGTGCCCTTGCCACTGGGACGTCTTTCCTTCTGCTCTTGGTGGTATTCGGGGGCGTGATCACCGGGATCGTTGCCGCCGTTCGGAGCGAGATGGACGCACTTGTCGAACAGGCGGTTGAGGGCTTTGACCAACTCGTGGCATTCGCTCAAAACGGTCCTATCCCACTGGACAGCACCGCGATTGAGGATGCAAAGAACGCGGCGGCCGACTTCTTAACGAGCAGCACAGTGGGGAACACCGCCCTTGCCGGACTTTCTGTGGCCACCAGCATCATCACAGGGTTTGTACTCATGGCAGTGGTGCTGTTCTTCTTCTTGAAAGACGGCGCCAAAATCTGGGGCTTTTTCCTCCGCCTGTTCAAGGGCGAACAGCAGGATAAAGCGCGGCTGGCAGGCCACCGGGCTATGGAGGTCTTTGGTGGCTACGTTCGCGGAACAGCCCTGATTGCGCTGGTGGACGCCATCTTCATCGGTGGCGCCCTCTTCTTCCTCGGTGTGCCACTGGCTTTGCCTTTGGCCGTCATCGTCTTCGTCACCGCGTTCATCCCCATTGTCGGCGCAACAGTGGCGGGCGTGCTCGCAGCGCTCGTTGCCCTCGTGGCCAACGGCCCGTTCGTGGCGCTAATGGTCATTATCGCGGTGGTCGTTGTCAACCAGTTGGAGGGAAATCTCCTGCAGCCGGTAGTCATGGGTAAGTCACTCAGCATCCATGCGCTGGTTATTTTGCTTGCACTGACAGCGGGAACCATTCTTGCCGGGATTATCGGCGCCATCCTGGCCGTGCCGATCACCGCCGTCGCGTGGGCCGTGATCAAGGTATGGACCGGCGAAGATGATGGTTCCCCGGAGGTCCGCCGCAAGATTAGAGAGTTTACTGACACTGACAAGGACACCGACGGAGGGATCAAGGCCGCAGCCGAATTCGCGGATGCCGAGGGACGCCACAGCTAGTACGGCTTCTACTTGGGCTGGCTACAGGAAAACCGTATGGCGCGACCAGCGTAGGATCCGGACGCAGCCACGGTAACGACCAACTCGACCTGATCGCGGATCCATACGGTGGATCGCACAGCACTGCTCAGGCTGCGGGCAAAATGTTCCGGATTTGCTACCAACCAACTTTGCCATTGGCCTCCTGCGGCGAAGCTCACCGTGCCTTTAGTTAGATCCACAACCGGCAGCACCGATACGGTGCATGCGGATGAGGCAGGTTGCCGGACGGCAGTACGAGCCGTCGTCGAACTGGTCAGGGTGGGAGCGAACATGTCGCGGGCCTTTCGGTTGCTCTTGCCTGCACCGATGACATGAAGTGCAAACCGCTTCCTCATCCGAACCACCCGTAAGCATGGGGTTGGTGCGCGGCCAGTCGGAGCTTGGCGCCGCATCTCTTGAAGCTCCTTTCACCCTACCGTCAACCGGTTCCTGTTGCACAGGCTCTGGGTGGTCCCGGGTATGCTCGGGAAACAGTCAGTCGACGTGCCGGAAAGAGGAATCGATGAAGGCCCTCCCCGTGGAGACGAGCAACGCGCCCATCGCCATAGGTCCGCACATCCGCGCCGCGCGCCAAGCGCATCGGATGACCATCGGTCAGGTCGCTGAGGCCACTGGCCTCACCAAGGGATTCCTTTCCCGCGTTGAGCGGGACCTGACCTCGCCGTCGGTCGCTTCGCTGGTGACCCTGTGTCAGGTGCTCTCCATCTCCATTGGCGATTTGTTCGCCGTTCCGGAAACACATCACACACGTTGGGCTGAAGCGCCTCACGTCAGCCTGGGTGGAATTGGGATCGACGAACGGCTGATCACGGCTCGTTCAGAGAGGCGGTTGCAAGTGATACGGGCCGTCGTGGAACCGCACGGGCGTGGAGAATCGGAGCTCTATACGGTTGACTGCGAAGTTGAGGTACTCCACGTGGCGTCCGGACGGCTAACGCTGATTCTTGCCAATGAAGGCTACGAGTTGGAGGCCGGAGACACCGTCACATTCCCGGGCCGTGAACCGCATTCGTGGACCAACCCGTGGGACGAGGAGGCCGTTGTTCTATGGACTCTCGTCCATCCTTCCGGTCGAGGATAGCGGTCTCGGACAAACTTGACCGTCACTGGCACGTAAAATAGCCTCTAGGCAACTGTTGATGCTTATCAGAAAACAATCCGGCGTTCGCCGCCGTGGGCTCCCAGGCCCGGAACGGAGCACATTCCGATGGAAGAAATACGAGTCACCGAGAACGGCAACGTAGGGCCCATCGATTCTTCACGGATCCCTCGCTATGCAGGTGCAGCTACGTTCGCTCGCCTTCCACGCTTGGATCAGGTGCAGCATGCGGACATTGCCGTAGTCGGTGTGCCTTTTGACACAGGTGTTTCCTACCGTCCCGGAGCCCGTTTTGGGGCAAACCATGTCCGGGAGTCCTCGCGCCTTTTGCGCCCCTACAACCCGGCACAAGATGTTTCACCGTTCGCGAATGTCCAGGTGGCTGACGCTGGCGATATGGCCGTGAACCCCTTCAACATCAACGAGGCGATTGAAGAGGTTCAGCAGAACGCGCTGGACCTTACCGCGAAGGGAACCTCGCTGGTCACCCTCGGCGGAGATCACACCATTGCGTTGCCGTTGCTGCGCGCTGCGACAGAACGTGCTGGACAACCCGTGGCCATGCTTCACTTTGATGCACACCTTGACACCTGGGATACCTATTTCGGCGCGGAATACACGCACGGAACACCCTTCCGCCGCGCCGTCGAAGAAGGAATTCTGGACACTGAGGCAATCTCCCACGTCGGCACACGCGGACCGCTCTACGGCAAGAAGGACCTTGAGGACGACCGCCGCTTCGGCTTCGGAATCGTCACCTCCTCGGACGTCTTCCGGCAGGGCGTGGACGAGGTTATCGCGAAACTGCGCGATCGGATCGGCGACCGCCCCCTGTACATCTCCGTGGATATCGATGTCTTGGATCCGGCCCATGCGCCCGGAACCGGGACACCGGAAGCCGGCGGAATGACGAGCCGCGAACTGTTGGAAATCATCCGTGGGATGCGCGGTATGAACCTGGTGGGAGCCGACGTCGTCGAAGTTGCTCCTGCCTACGACCACGCGGAAATTACTGGCATCGCAGCCTCGCACGTAGCGTACGATCTCGTAACACTTCTGGCAGACAAGGCCTCCACAACCAGCGACGGGAAAAAGTAGATGGACAATATTGACAGCGGTACCGTGGCACCGGCTGAGCCCGTGAATAACGCGGATGCAACCTCGGCTCAACGAAACGGCGGAGACCTCGTCGTCGAAACGCTTGCGGCCCTCGGCGCGCGAACCGTGTTCGGCATTCCGGGTCAGCACGCGCTCGGCCTTTTCGACGCGCTTTCGCGCTCCAGCCTCGAGTTTGTGTCCTCCCGCGTAGAAAATAACTCAGCGTTCGCAGCCGACGGCTACTCCCGCGCTACTGGCGAGGTCGGCGTTCTGTTCCTTTCCACCGGCCCCGGAGCATTGACGTCGCTTGCCGGATTGCAGGAAGCGTATGCCACTGGTGTCCCGGTAGTTGTCGTGGCAAGCCAGATCCCGCTCGAAGGGCTGGGAGCCCGCCGTAAGGGCATGCTGCACCAACTCGATGACCAGAAGGCATCGGCGGCGAACGTGACCAAGAGCCAGCGGCTGGTCCAGTACGCGTCCGGCATCCCCTCCGCTATTCAGGACGCCTGGACCGAAGCGATTTCCTCTCCGCAGGGACCTGTCTGGGTGGAAGTGCCACAGGACGTACTGCTGGATGTCACCATGGTGCCGCAGGTCGAAGATGCCCTCGCCGAGCCTTTTGATAACCCACCGCGTGTGGAACTCACCCGCGAAGCTGTTGCCTGGCTCTCGGAGGCAAAGCGGCCGGCGATTATCGCTGGCGGCGGAACCCGTAGAGGCCATGCCGAGAAACAACTGCTCTCCATCGCTGAAAAGCTGCGAGCACCGGTGCTGTGCTCACCCGGGGGCAACGGGGCTTTTCCCTGGACGCATCCCCTGTCCCTGCAGTCATGGGCTGAGGACCGCTACGTGACCGAGGTGCTCGAGGACGCGGATGTTCTCGTTGTCATCGGTTCCTCACTGGGCGAAGTGACGTCCAACTACTTCACGCTCGAGCCACGTGGCCGGATCATCCAGATCGACGCCGAACCCCGCGTCCTGGAATCCAACCGCCCTGCACTCGGAATCCGCGCCGATGCCGGACAGGCACTCAGTGCCCTCGACGATGCTCTGGGGACTTCCGGGCTTGCGGACTGGCATGGACGCACGCCGGAAGAGGTTGTCACCGAGACACTGGCCAAGGTGGAGTCTCGCCTTGAGTCACAAGGTCTCACCAAGGAACGACAGTTCATGGCAGATATCCGCGCAGCGGTGCCAGACAGCATGCAGACATTCTGGGACATGACGATTTCCGCTTACTGGGCATGGAGCTGCTGGGACTCCCGGACGGGAGAGTTCCACTCCGCCCAGGGTGCCGGTGGGCTGGGTTACGGATTCCCAGGCGCTATCGGTGGGGCCGTAGGCTCCGGTGAACGGGTCCTGGCCGTTGCCGGTGACGGTTCCGCGATGTACTCGATCGCTGAACTGGCCACAGCGAAGCAGCACAATCTGCCTGTTACCTGGCTTATCGTGGACGACGGCGGCTACGGAATCCTGCGCGAATATATGGTTGGAGCTTTCGGGAAGGCCACGGCAACAGAGCTTGCACGTCCGGACTTCGTCAAGTTAGCCGAAGCCTTCGGTGTTCCGGCGCGGCGTGTTGCTCCCGAGGATATCCAGAGCGCACTCGAGGAGAGCTTCGCTGGAGACGGACCCAACGTCGTCGTCGTTGAAACGCTCCTGAGGATGTTTGAACCGACCCACATGTAGTTTTTACCTCCCGCTCGCGACACCCGAGTTATCACCACCCTTTGCGAGCGGGAGGAGTCTACCGGCAGCGCTGTTCCTCCGTTAGTGTCTGATCATGACTGAACAGCAGCAGGCGGACGTAGTCGTTGTTGGTGCCGGACTCGCAGGCCTAGTTGCTACGGCTGAGCTGGCAGCAGCGGGGCGCCGGGTTATTCTCGTGGATCAAGAGAATCAGCTCGGCGGTCAGGCCTGGTGGTCCTTAGGTGGTCTTTTCCTCGTGAACACCCCCGAGCAGCGCCGTTTGGGGGTTAAAGACTCAGCGGAGCTAGCGTGGCAGGACTGGCTTGGTACCGCCGGGTTCGACCGACCTGAAGACCATTGGCCACGTCAGTGGGCGGAAGCGTACGTGCACTTCGCGGCCGGGGAAAAGCGGAGCTGGTTGCACCAGAAAGGGCACCGGATTTTCCCGGTGGTCGGCTGGGCCGAGCGCGGGGGAGACGATGCCAACGGACCGGGCAACTCTGTTCCGCGGTTCCACATCACCTGGGGCACAGGCCCCGGCATCGTCGAACCTTTTGAGCGGGAAGTTCAAGAAGCTGTTGCCCAGGGAAGAGTCACTCTGGCCCTGCGGCATCGTGTAGAGAGTCTTACACTGCAGGACGGCGTGGTGACCGGAGTCAGCGGAACTGTGCTGGAGCCGACGACGGCCGGCCGCGGCGAGGCGACCAGCCGGGAAGTCGTCGGAGACTTCGAATTCCGCGCTGGCACCGTCGTCGTGACCTCCGGCGGAATTGGCGGCAACTCTGATCTTGTCCGCGAGGCATGGCCGAAGCGTCTTGGAACTTCGCCAGAACACATGATCGCGGGGGTGACCGAATACGTGGACGGATCTGGAATTCAGCTGACACAACGGGCGGGCGGGCGCGTGATCAATCCCGATCGGATGTGGCACTACGTCGAGGGCATTAAAAACCATTCCCCAGTCTGGAAGAACCATGGGATCCGGATCCTGCCAGGGCCGTCCTCACTCTGGCTCGACGCGACAGGGAAGAGGTTGCCCGCGCCGCTGTTCCCCGGGTTCGATACGCTCGGGACACTGGAATATCTCAGAAAAACGGGACACGCTCACAGCTGGTTCATCCTCAATGCCAGAATCATCGAGAAGGAATTTGCACTCTCTGGATCAGAGCAGAATCCAGATCTCACCGGTCGATCCGTCAAGGAGGTTCTCGGCAGGGTGCGGTCGGGTCCAACGTCGCCGGTTCAGGCGTTCATCGACCGCGGAGAGGACTTTGTCCAAGCCACGACCCTGGAAGAACTCGTCAGCCGCATGAATGCTCTAGAGCCACAGGGGCCATTGCTCGACATTGGGCAGATATCGGCAGTGGTCCATGCCAGGGACAGAGACGTCGTGAACGGCTTTGGCAAAGACGCGCAGATCGCAGCTATTCGGAGTGCACGTGGTTTTCTGGGGGACAAACTGATGCGCTCGGTCGCTCCTCACCAGTTGCTCGATCCGAAAGCGGGTCCGCTGATCGCGGTCCGGCTGCACGTCATCACGCGGAAGACGCTTGGCGGGCTCGAAACGGATCTGGACGGGCGCGTGCTGGCTGAGGGCGGCTTACCGATTCCCGGGCTTTTCGCCGCAGGGGAGGCATCTGGGTTCGGTGGCGGCGGAATGCACGGCTACCGGTCCCTTGAGGGGACTTTCCTTGGCGGGTGTCTTTTCAGCGGTCGGGCGGCGGGCCGAGCTGCGGCGGCTGCAGTTAGCTGAAGAATCCCAGCGCGAGGTCACCCCTTGGCCTCTGAGGTCACCCCGCATAGGAGGATTCTGGTTGGCCAGAGGTGACCTCGCGGTGAGGGTGGTGCGGTGAGGGTGATGCGCTAGTGCATCGTGAAGCGCCGCGCTACAGCGAGTCCAACGGGTGCGGCATCTATCACGGTCGCCAGAATGCGGTTTCGGGCAGCGAGAACACGTGCTGGCAGCGGACGTCCCAGCATCATGTTCAGATGGGCCTGACGCGCCGCAACGGTGGCTGCACGACGTCGTCGGCTGTCAAAAGCAGCAAGAGCGCGACCGCGCGCTGCGCCGGATAGCGCCGAACGCACGGACGCCGTGATGAGCGGTGCGAGGTCCGCTGCATCCAGCCATCCAAGGTTCATTCCCTGGCCGCCGATAGGGCTGATCTCGTGGGCCGCGTCACCGAGGAGCACGGTCCTGCCATGGATCATCGAATGGGCCAGCTGAGAGCGAACTTCGAAAGCGCTGAGCATCGAATTGGACGTGGGATCAAGGACGACGCCGGTGCGGTGTCCAATTTCCTCCACGAGAGAAATGGCTGTCGGTTCCCGCTCAAGGGATCGAGTGCGCATGACCCAGCGGCGGATTCCGCCGGGCAACGGAAAGGACTCAACGATGCCGTCTGGTTCCAGGTAGAGGATGGCGTTGCGATCCTCACCCGGCTCGGGTGCGTCAGCGAAGTCACCCATGAGGTACGTATCCGGGTACTTGTTTCGCCGTACCCTCACGCCCATTCGATCACGCAGAACGGACTTAGCGCCGTCTGAGGCAACCCCGATTCGTGCTCGGAACTCGCGGGTGCCACCGTCCCCTGATTCGGAATGGGCGCGTACCAGTACACCATCGCCGTCGTCGTCCATGCTGAGTACTCGAACGCCCCGCACCAGGGCGTCGGGATCCAGCTCCAACAGCCGCCGTTCCAAAATGTCATCGGTCCGGCACTGCTGCAGGGCCAAGACGAAGGGGTAGATAGGTGACACATCCTCGAAGGGCAGCGTGGCGACGAGTCGTCCCTGACTGCGCGCCTCACCACGGCGTATCGCGGTACCTTCCCCTACGAGTTGGTCCACTACGCCAGCGGACGCAAGTACCTGGAGCGCCGGTGGGTGAATGCCGATCGCGCGCGAATGTCCGCTTCGCTCCGGCCGACGCTCCAGAACCCGAACGCTGATTCCGGCCTGAAGTAGCAGAATTCCCAAGAAAATCCCCACGGGCCCACCGCCGGCAATCACAACGTCCGTAGTCGTCTGCTGCTCAGTTTTCATGCCGGTCCAGACACAACAGATTGACCCAGGGTGCTCGGGACTCAACAGTCCAGGGGGAGGGTACGACGGCGGCCAGTTCCGCGGACTTGTAGCTACGGCGAATGGAGGTAAGGCCATCCCGACGGATGAACGATCCGGGAAAGAATGGCAGTGTTCCCACGGAGAAAAGGGCGTAAGCGATGGGACTGCGCGCTATATCGCTGTGGAGGGCAGCCTTGTTGGTGAGCGCCTCCGAATCGCTGAGCAGGCCCTGTAGCTCGGCGGCTGAGAGATGATGCAGGATGTGGTTGGAGATCACAAAGTCATAGTGTTGGCCCTCGGAGACGAGTTTCGAACTAAACGCTGGGCGGAACGTGACCCCTGGGGGCGCGGGCTTCGAAACGGCATAATCGTAGGCTCGGCTGTCTGGGTCTATCCCCGTGATTTCTAGGGGCAAACCGTCACGTTGTGCCCAGGATGCCAGCGCCCGGGCGAGGTCGCCGCCGCCGCAACCGACGTCGAGCAGGGTGGAGACCGACGTCGGGCTCAGATGCGGGCGAATTCGCTCCCGATACACTGACCGCCAACCGGACACTACAGAGTTGATGAGCGGAAACTGATCATAGGTGCGGGTCAGCATGGCGGGATCTGCGTTGGCCCGGTCCATTTCCTCGACCGCGCCCGTGGCCCGAAATCGGAGAGGGTAGTCCATGTTTCTCAGGCGCTGGCGCCGATGAGAGCCCGTTGTTCGTCGCTTTCTGAGGTGACGGCGGGGCTGATTTTTGTGAACAATCCCGTTTCCACGGTCAGTCCTGGACCGAACGCCATGGAGCAGATGCGCTCGTCCTGTTGGGCTGCATCGAGCTCCATGATGTTTTTGAGGACGAACATGACAGTGGCCGAAGACATGTTTCCGTAGTTCCTCAGGGTCTCGCGGGCTGGACGAAGCTGTTCTTCGGTGAGGCCCAGTTTCGCCTCGACCTTATCCAAGATGCTGCGTCCGCCGGGATGGATGCCCCAGTGGGTGATATCGCTGTACGGCTTGCCACTCACGGACGGATCGTGGGCGAGCAGTGGTTCTAGTGCTCCAATGATGTTCTCGTCGATGATGTGCGGAACGTAGGTTCCCAGAACCATTTCGAAACCTTCATCGCCAATGTTCCACGCCATCGATTCCTCGCCAACGGGCGTCAGCGTGGTTTCGAAATGATCTAGCCGGATGGTGGGTTTTGTGGAGGGCAGGTCGCGGGAGGTCACGATGGCGGCCGCGGCACCATCGGCGAACAGGGAGGAACCAACAATCGTGTCTGGATCATTCGAGGTTCGTACGTGCAGCGAGCACAGTTCAGCACTGACCACCAGCACGACGGCGTCTGGATCGGCTTCGCTGAACGCTTTGGCGGTGCGCAGGGCTGGAAAGGCGGCGTAGCAACCCATGAATCCGAGGTGTGAGCGTTGGACGCTGGGATTCAGGTCAAGCCCGCGAACAATTTTGTAGTCGGGCCCCGGGTTGAAGAATCCGGTGCAGCTGACCGTGATGACGTGCGTGATGTCGCGGGCCTCAATGCCTTCGCACGCTTCAATGGCTTTGCGGGCTGCTTCGATGAACAGGGGAGTGGCCTGTTCCGCGAAGATCTCATTGCGTACCCGTGTGCTTGGACTGAGGATAGTCCGATCGGTCGGATTGAAGAACAGTGGGTTCTCCGCAGTGCTGTTGAGGGATAGCTCCTCGACCGCGCTGTAGCGCGTCTCAATCCCGGATTGGTCGAATGAAGTGCGGACCAGCCGCTGTCCTAACCTGGTGAGTCCGGGCTGTTCGGCGAACACATCGCGAACCTGCGGCTGGATCAACACGGTGGAAGGGATAGCTGTTTCGAGTGATCTCAGTGTGGCCGTCATAGTCCATTCTTAGTGGACGACGGGGGAGAACACAATGTCAGCAAGCTGATGAGCAGCCTGCTGACACGGTGTTCCGGTCAGTTCTGCCGAACGTCGTGGGATTCCTTCTCGATGACGTCGCCAGTTGTGACTCGAGAATCACCTTCGGCCAATGACTCCGCGACGATGTCGCGTTCAATGGTGGTGGCCAAGGGAACTTCTTTGACCAGTGCCAGCAGCACGGCGGCGATCAGGGCCAGTGGCACCATGAAGAGGAAGATCGGTGTCAAGGCCTCGTTATAGGACTCGATGATCGGGTTCCGTAGTGCGTCCGGCAGCTTATCCACCACCCCAGGCGTCAGGCTCGTGGCCCCGCCGGTGGCGGAAGCGGCATCTGCGGGCAGCTTTTCAGACAGCAGCTGCAGTAGCCGGCCGGTGAACAGGCTACCGACGACGGCGGATCCTAGAGATGCACCGATCTGCCGAAAGTAGTTGTTGGACGCTGTTGCAGTACCGACCTGCGAATTGGGGAAAGTGTTCTGCACAATCAACACCAGTACCTGCATGGACAAACCAAGCCCGAGCCCTAGAAGGCCGATGAAGAAGCACATGGTCACCAGTGGCGTATCGATCTGCAGTGTAGAGAGAAGTGCCATCGCGAGGCCGACAATCAATGTGCCCGCGATCGGCATCCACTTGTAGCGACCGTACTTACTGATCAAGAACCCTGAGACGACCGAGGCGATCAGGATGGAACCCATCATGGGCACCATCAGTAGGCCTGCGTTGGTGGCTGAGACTCCGGTTACCATCTGGATGTAGGTGGGCAAGTAGCCGAGGACGCCGAACATCGCGACGCCAATGAGCAGCCCTGCGCCAGTGGTCAGGTTGAAGTTGCGCTCCTTGAATAGGTGCATGGGGATGACCGGCTCGGTTGCACGGCGCTCCACGAGAACAAAAACCACGGCGCCCACCAGGGAAAGGGCCAGCAGGCCAATGATCTCCGGTGAGGCCCAGTCATAGCGGTGGCCACCCCACGAGGAGGCCAGTACCAGCGCTGTTGTTGAGATCGCGAGGACTGCCATGCCGAGGTAATCGACCTTCGGGCGGCTGGTGTGGCCCTTGGGTAGATGCAGCAGGAAGATTGCAGCGACGAGTGCAAGGACACCCAGTGGCAGATTGATCCAGAAGGTCCAGCGCCAGCCGATGCTTTCAGTGAACCAACCGCCCAACAGCGGTCCCGCAACTGAGGATAGGGCGAACACGCCACCCATGATCCCCATGTACTTGCCACGCTCTCTGGCCGGCACGACGTCGGCAATGATGGCCTGCGACAGAATAATCAGGCCGCCGCCGCCGAGGCCCTGAATGACACGGCCAGTGATGAGGACGGACATGGACTCAGAGAGCCCGCCCACTACGGATCCCGCCATGAACAACGAGATGGCGGTTATGAGCAACGGCTTGCGACCGATGAGGTCACCCAATTTGCCGTAGATGGGCATCATGATCGTGGAGGCCAGGATGAAGGCGGTCATCACCCATAGCATCTGATCCACGCCATCGAGCTCTCCGACGATAGTGGGCAGGGCGGTACTCAGGACTGTCTGGCTCAGTGAGGCCAGCAGCATGGATAGCATGAGTCCCACGAAGAGCAGGATAATTCTTCGTTGTGCGGATGTTTCCGGCGGTTTTGGGGCCGCGGTGGCTTCAGTCCGGGTCATTGGACCTTCCTTAGGATCGTGCGAAGAAGTGTTGTGGCCTCGTCGAGGGCGGCAAACTGCGCCTCGCGGCTCTTGGTTGGTTTAGTGCTCTGCATGGCGAAGCGCATGGTGGCGCTGGCCATGAGGACGATCAAGCGGGCGGACTCATCGGGCGGCGCATCGGGGAAATCTGCAAGCCATTGCTCCGAACGTTCCAATCGGGCACGCACGAGGTCCATGACCAATGTGTCTACTTTGGCGATGTAGGCGATCCGTCGGTGCATGAGTTCGGGATACTTTTCTAGAACTTCAAACCGCAAGCTCGTTTCCCTGTCCCCGGCGAAAGTACTCTGGCCGACCGTCAGCAGCAGATGTGACACTCGATCGAGGATGTTGCAGGAGAGATCGAACTCGTCTCGAACCCGTTCCTCAATGACTGGCTCCTGGAGGCCCAGAATGGCGTCTTCCTTGGTGGCGAAGTAGTTGAAGAATGTTCTCTGCGAAACGTTGGCCTGGCTGGTTATGTCCTCAACTGTCACTTGGGTTGGCCCTTTGACAAGGGTCAGCTCTGCAGCGGCGTTGTGGATGGCGGACCAGGTTTCGGTTCGCTTGCGGTCTCTGAGAGACGTAGAAAGTAGTTCGCTCACACAACTATTGTTGCACTCAGATTGCATGACTGCAAAGTTGCAGCCGTGCAATATTCGTCACATGTGCTGACGAATAATCTGGTTTAGTTGAGATATGGAACGGATTATCTGCCACATCCCGCTGCGCTGGGGTGACATGGATGCCTATGGGCATATCAACAATGTGCAAGTAGTTCGGATTCTAGAAGAGGCGCGGGTGCGGGCGTTCGGGCAGCCTGCTGACACTGGTCTTCCCGGTGATGAGCCTCCCGTTCCGCTATTCTCGACGGTTCGCGACGGCGGCCAAACGCTCGTCGTAGAGCATCGCATTCGCTACGTATCGTCGTTGGAGTACCGGAATGTCCCCGTGGTCGTTGAAACCTGGGTGAGCTCAGTGAAAGCTGCGAGTCTGGAGCTCAATTACCTGGTGCACGACGGCGTGACAGGGGAAGCATGTGTGAAGGCCTCCACGGTCTTGGCCTTTGTCTCGGGAGAGTCAGGCAGGGTGTGCCGTCTCACAGCAGAACAGCGTGAGCTAGTTGCTCCATGGGTGGCCGATTCGGTCTTTGCCTCTCTGCCATAACGAAGCTGTAACTTCGCTTGATCGGCGTCGGGTCGGGGCTAGGGGCTACTCGACGGTAGTCATGAAGCATCAAATGATGAATAACCATGGAATATTTATGCTCTGAGTGAACAGCGCGTTGTTAGACTCGTTTGCGAACACAGAGAATGCTCCGCCGCCACATTCACTCATCCTCCTTTTGTCAGGGGTCGACGAGGGCCAGGGAGCGTATCAAAGACTAGCAATGGTGCGCGTTCCTGGTCTGTGCAAAGTGTTGTATCAGGGACCCACGGATGGGTACGAGTGAACGATTCAATCGTTGTGAAGGCCGAAGGTCTGTATAAAATCTTTGGCCGCCGACCGGCCGACGCCGTCAAGAAACTTGACGCCGGAGTTAGCCGTGATGAGTTGGACAAAACCGCGACCGCGGCCGTCATCGATGCCTCCTTCGAGGTACACGAAGGCGAAATCTTCGTGGTCATGGGGCTCTCAGGATCAGGTAAATCTACGCTGATCCGTATGCTTAATGGACTGCTACCCGCTACGGCCGGCTCCGTGACTGTCGCGGGAGCGCCGCTCACCGGAATCTCCGACAAAGAGCTGAGAAAACTGCGCCAAAAGAACGTTTCCATGGTCTTTCAGCACTTCGCGCTCATGCCGCACCGCACTGTCATGGATAACGCCGCCTACGCCCTCGAGGTTCAGGGAGTAGCCAAAGCCGAGCGCGAAGAACGAGCTCTCAAGATCCTCAAGCTCGTGGGCCTTGATGGCTGGGACCAAAAATACCCCTCACAACTCTCCGGCGGGATGAAACAACGCGTGGGTCTGGCCCGGGCGCTCGCCGCGGAAACAGACATCCTTCTGATGGATGAAGCCTTCTCGGCCCTGGACCCGCTGATCCGGCGGGAGATGCAGGAGCAGCTAGTCACACTTCAGAAGGAGCTTGGCAAGACCATCATCTTCATCACCCACGACCTTAACGAAGCCATGTTCCTTGGCGACCGGATCGCGATGATGCATGACGGCCGAATTGTTCAGGTAGGGACACCGGATGAAATTTTGACCCGCCCTGCCAGCCACTACGTGGAACAGTTTGTTCAGGATGTGGACCGCACCCGAGTGCTGACCGCAGGTGTTGTGATGGACAGCTCGCCCGACGACGTCCGCTCGGCGTCTTTGCCGGGGGCTACTTCCGTTAGCGAAGATGCTCCGCTTGCAGAGATTTTCGGGCTGGCGGCAGACAGCGACCGGCCATTGGCCGTCGTGGACGATCATGACAATGTAGTTGGCTCGCTGGGGCAGGAGACTCTCCTTTCCGCGCTGAGCCAAACTCCCGCAAACGGCCCGCTCTCCGTCGTTGAAGACGAGCAGGCCACCGAGATCACGGATGGGGAGGCAGCACGATGAACGAATTCCGTATACCCCTCGGAGACTGGGTAGACAGAGGCATCGATTGGATCAAGGACAACCTTGCAGGCCTCTTTGATATAGTTTCTCTGATTTTTGAAAACTCCTACGACGGCCTTGAATGGGTTCTGCTCACGCCGCCGTTCTACATCATCATGCTCGCGCTGATCGCCATAGGGTGGGCCGTCAAGCACTGGAAGTTCGCAATCGGCACCGCGGTTGGCCTGATCTTGATTTACGGCATGAACCAGTGGGAAAACTCCATGCAGTCACTTGCACTGGTGCTCTTCGCCAGCTTCATCGCTGTGGTGCTCAGTGTCCCGCTGGGCATCATGGCAGCAAAGTCGAACCGCGCATCGGCAGCCCTCAAGCCCATTTTGGACTTTCTGCAGACCATGCCAGCGTTCGTTTATCTGATCCCGGCCGTCGCGCTGTTCAGCGTTGGGGTGGTTCCCGGAATATTTGCCACCATTCTCTTTGCCATGGCTCCCGGGGCCCGTTTTACCGAACTCGGCATCCGCGGCGTGGACAAAGAGGTGGTGGAAGCTGGGCACGCGTTCGGATCTTCTCCGTGGCGCATCCTCCGTCAGATTCAGATTCCGCTGGCCACTCCCACCATCATGGCCGGCATCAACCAGGTCATCATGCTGTCCCTGTCCATGGTGGTGATTGCGGGCATGGTAGGCGCAGGTGGTCTTGGCGGTGACGTAGTAGGTGCACTGCAGGGCCTCGACACTGGCCTTGGCTTCGAGGCTGGAATTTCAGTGGTCATCCTAGCGATCTACCTGGACCGGTTATCGGCGGCCCTCGGCAAATCCCGGGCCACGACCGCAACAGCATAAAGATTTGAACAGGCGGCTGAGGCCGCCCAACGAAAGGAAATCACATGAAAAAGCGATTTATGTCAATAGCAGCAATGACCATGGTGTCAGCCGTGGTGCTGACTGCTTGCGGCGGGTCTGATTCAGGCTCGGAAGGTACCGCCGAGGGCGGCGAGGAAACCAGCAAAGCGATGACCATTGGTGTGTTCAACGGCTGGCCTGAAGGCGAGGCTGTGTCAGAACTCTGGCAGTCGATCCTTGAAGAAAAGGGCTACGACGTTGAGCTCGAGTATGCCGATGCTGGCGCTGCTTTCACGGGCCTGGCTGCCGGAGACTATAACGTCGTGATGGACGTCTGGCTTCCCCAGACCCACGCAGAATACTTGGACGACAGCGACATCAAGGACAACGTCACTGAACTGGGAGCCTGGAATGATGAGGCAGTCCTGACCATCGCGGTCAACGAGGACGCCCCGATTGACTCCCTTGATGAACTCGCGGCCAACGCAGACAAGTTCGACAATCGCCTGATCGGCATTGAAGCAGGTGCGGGGCTGACCAAGGCCACCAAGGAAGAGGTCATCCCCGGGTACGGACTTGAGGACATGGACTACCTCACCTCCTCAACTCCTGCCATGCTCTCGGAGCTGGAGTCGAAGCTTGAGGCCGACGAGAACGTTGCTGTCACCCTGTGGCGCCCGCACTGGGCCTACGACGAGTTCGCCATCAAGGACCTCAAGGATCCCAAGGGCACACTCGGTGACGCGGAGAGCATTTACTCCTACGGTTCTTCCAGCTTCAAGGAAGACTTCCCCGAGGCCTCGGAGTGGATCTCGAACTTCACCATGGACTCGGAAAAGCTCTTCTCCCTCGAGAACGCCATGTTCAACGATGACAAGGACCAATCGGACTACGACGACGTCGTTGAAAAGTGGATCTCAGAGAATCAGGATTATGTTGACGGCTTGACCAAGTAATTTCCGTCACCGCATGACCCTGTGGTCCGTCGTCGTACTGCACAGTACGACGGCGGCCCACTTGCGTTTGGGCTCTTGGCAGGGAAGTCTTCGAAGATGACTGAGACAGTTTTGATCACGGGCGCCACCGCTGGGTTAGGCGCCGAATTTGCAACGCAACTCGCAGAGCGCGGCTCCAACCTCGTTCTCGTGGCACGCACCCAGGAACGACTGGAGCAATCGGCGTCGGGCCTTCGTGCTCGCTATGGCGTCACGGTTGAAGTGCTTCCGGCGGACCTGCACGACGACGACGGCGTGGCCCGCGTGGTTGCGCGGTTGCAGGACGAGGTGTCGCCAGTGACAACGCTCATCAATAACGCCGGCTACGGTTTACGGACGGCCTTTGCTCAAAGTCCGATTCAGGATGAGCTCAATCACCTGAAGATCCATGTCGAAGTACCCCTGACGCTCAGCCACGCAGTGTTGCAGGGGATGCTCGCGCGAAGGTCGGGGCACATTATCAACGTTGCGAGCGTTGCGGGCTTCACCCCCCGGGGCACCTATGGGGCCGTCAAGGCGGCGATGATCAGCTTCAGCCGTTGGGCGAATATTGCGTATGGGCAGAAGGGCGTCACGGTGACTGCCTTGTGCCCAGGTTTTGTCCACACTGAATTTCACGAGCGCATGAAAGTGGACAAGACAACCGTGCCGTCCTGGATGTGGCTCAATGCTGAGCAGGTAGTTTCCGAGACATTGCGCGATGCAGCGGCCGGCAAAGCGGTGTCGATTCCCAGCATCAGATACAAAATGCTGGCCTTCGTTGCGCAGCTATTGCCGGCATCGTTCGTGGCCCGCATTGCCACGAAGGGCCGCTAGCGGCCGAGGGCTCCACCGGTTACGGACTCAGCAGGCCCTTGATGTCCTCCGCTGTCATCGCGGAACTGAAAACGCCGTCGTCGTTCATCACCGAAGCGAAGAGGTCAGCTTTCTTTCCCTTGAGCGCCATGACTTTTTCCTCAATAGTTCCTGCCGACACCATGCGGTACACCATGACGTTGCGGGTCTGTCCGATCCGGTGTGTACGGTCCACAGCCTGCGCTTCCGTAGCTGGATTCCACCACGGATCCAGCAGGAAGCAGTAATCCGCTTCTGTCAGGTTCAAACCGAAGCCGCCTGCTTTGAGACTGATAAGGAACACCGGCGCTTCCCCGGACTTGAAACGGTCGATGACCTCAGAACGACGCCGCGTTGAGCCATCGAGGTAGCAGTACGGGATCCCGCGTGCTTCCAGCTGCGCCGCGATCTTCTTGAGGAAAGACGTGAACTGACTGAAGACAAGCGCCCGGTGTCCTTCTGCCACGACGTCGTCGAGCTGCTCAAAGAGAACTTCGATCTTGCGAGATGGCACGGAGGCATACTTATCATCGAGCAGTGAAGCGTCCAGACTCAACATCCGCAGCAGGGTCAGTGAGCGGAAGACTGCAATCTTGTTCCGGTCAAAGTCTTCCAGCAGGCCCATGAGCTTCTGCCGTTCGCGTTGGAGGAACGTGTCATAGATCTTGCGGTGTTTGGGGTCCAGTTCAACGCGGAGTTCTTGTTCCTGCTTTTCCGGCAGGTCTGCCGCGACTACTTCTTTGGTGCGGCGCATCATCAAGGGTGAGATACGACGACGCAGCCGTTGCAACAGTTCATTACTTCCGCGTCGCTCAATGGGCCGTTGATAGTCTTCGGTGAACCTGCGGGCCGACGGGAAAAGGCCAGGAGCCACGATCGCCAGCAAGCTCCACAACTCCATGAGGTTGTTCTCCATGGGTGTTCCCGTGATGGCCAGTTTGAACGGCGCCTTGAGGTCTCGGGCGCACTGATGGGCTCGGGTGGCCCGGTTCTTGACGAATTGGGCTTCGTCCAGAATGAGTCCGTCCCAACCCTGCTGCGCGTAGGCGTTGCTGTCTAGCCGGAACAGAGTGTAGGAGGTGATGACAACGTTGGCCTCGCCTATTTGTTCGGTCAGCGATCTGCGCGCTTTGGCTTCCGTGTCCATCAGGGCGACGACGGACAACCCAGGGGTGAACCTGGCTGCTTCCGAGACCCAATTCGGAACCACTGAGGTGGGCGCAACCACGAGGAATTTTTTGTGCTCGCCCGAGGTAACCCGCACATGTTCCAAGAGGGCCAGTGTCTGGAGGGTTTTGCCCAAGCCCATGTCATCGGCAAGGATGCCGCCGAGGTTGTGCTTCCACAGGAAGGCCAGCCAGTTGAAGCCTTCGAGCTGATACGGCCTCAGCTCAGCGTTGACGCCAGCGGGCAGGGGAGTGGGCTCGACCTGTTCGAGCTGCAGGAGGCCAGTGACCGTGTCGCGCCAGTCCTGAGCTTCGACGGTCTCATCAGCGAGGTCCTCGAACTCGGACCAGAGACTGGCGTTGTACTTGCTGATGCGCGTGCCAGCCTCCCACTCCTGCAGCTCTTTGGCTTCGTGGATGAGCCGGTGTAGTTCCTCGAAGACAGGCTGCTCCAGGGATAGGTAAGAACCATCTGTCATGAGCAGCTTCTTCTTACCCTTGGCGAGACCACGGAAAAGGTGGTCAAAAGGAATGGTGTGCCCGGAGACTGTCACCATGACACCGAGATCGAACCAATCGGGCTGGTCCGATTCCATGGTGGAGACGGTCAGCCCAGGGGTCTCTGTCAGCTCACGGTAGTCCGGCTTCTCACCGACCACATCCACTCGGACACCATTCAGTGCCTCGATGGCGGGCAAGAGCTGCTCTGTGAACTCGGCCGCGGCCATGTCCTCATAGGTCGTTTCTGGAACCAAGGTCCCTTGGACAGCCGTGCTTGCGGCAGCCAGAAGCGAAGCCTCTGCCGTCCGGTCCCGAAAGGCCCCAGTGCCGTCGTCGTGCAGTGGCCGACGAGCCGCCGTCGGGCCCTCTCCGTACTCCCAATCCCAGCCGAGCCGCAGCCTGTGCTCAGGCTCAAACGTGGCCGTAGCAACAAGAGTAGGTGGCTTGATATGGGGTAGTTCCACCGACTCATCACTGCTGATGACGGCAATGCTCTGCCGCAGCTGAGGGTAGAACTTCTCGAGAAAGAGCCCAGACTCGTTGTCCGGGATGATCACCGGGGTCTTTTGGTGAAGCAGTTTATTGTCCTGCTCGGTCAACGCCCGGCTCACGGGAGCGAGTGCTATGCAGTCCCCGGTCCGCGCATAGACGCCGTGGGTCCCGATGGTGCCGGCGAGGTCTACAGAGTGATGTTGTTCATCGATGTTCAACAGGGGACAGAGCTTGATGGCGTCGTCAGCGCGCGTGGCATCCAGGCAGAGAGCTGCCTCACCGCCGACAAACACTTCCACGTTTTTCTTGCTACCCACCAGCTCGATGCCGAGCCGTTGGGCCTCCTGCAATAACTGCCACAACAACGGATTCGAGAAGTGATCGAGGTAGAGCCAGGAATCGTTTTGACCAAAGTACCGGCTGCCGTTGTCTCGGTGGAGGGCCGGGAACTGGGTAAACCATCGGTGCTGATCCTTATTCAGGATCAGACCGTGGGTTTGGAAGCCAATGTTTTTCCACGAGAGGCTGTTCATGACCCAGTTGCCGCGCTTGTTCTGCACCACCGGGCGGACGCCCAATCTGCGTTCGGTGGTGGCGCGTCCGGGATGGGCAGTCCAGGCAGTGCCAGAGGTTTCGCTGCGTAGCTCGAATTGGAGTCCCATGGGGGTGACCGAGGGTGCGACGGGCGAGGACGGCCCACGTGCGCTGCTGGCCGGTCCGCCGAGCAGCGCGTTGAGGGAGTCTTTCCATCCAGTGGGTTCCGCAATTGCCGGGCGCGCCATCTGGGGGCCATGGAGAATGTGCGTCATATTACTTTGCACGACGGCGGCGGCAACGTGCTTGCAGTCATAGGAGATGGGACAGGTGCACAAACCGTCCACGATGGAATAGGTTCCGCCGCCCTTGCGGGCCAGCTGCACGTTGGCGCGGTACGGTACGGCGTCATTGCCCTGAACCCTGGCCGTCAGCCGTTGATCAGCGAGATCCCAGTCCAGCTCGATGACGGCTCCGCCCTTTGCATAGACCTGACCGCGATAAAAGGTGGCACCACCTACAGCACGGACGATGTCGTTGACATCGACAAGTGGGAAGGCTGTTTCGGGCATGGTTAAATGCTCTCACGGGCCTCTGACAGTGGGCTCATTTCAGTCTCTATGGACAAGGCTCGGCACCGGGGTGGCACTGACCCACAGATCCATGTACACTGGAAACCAGTTGTAGTGTTGCGCATTTTGTATTTCAAGCGGCGAAACCTAAGGGTCTAGCCGCTTTTCTGTAAAAGCGGAAAGACGCCGCGACTGAGGTTCCGCGAAGTGCGGGGACTTAACAATTTTTCAGAAAGTAGTTTCAAAAATGGCAACAGGTACCGTAAAATGGTTCAACTCCGAAAAGGGCTTTGGTTTCATTGCTCCCGATGACGGAAGTGCCGATGTTTTCGCGCACTACTCCGCCATCAACGCCAATGGCTTCCGTTCACTGGACGAGAACCAGAAGGTCACCTTCGAGACCGAGCAGGGCCCCAAGGGTCCTCAGGCCACGAACATTCAGATTGCATAATTATCTGATGTGATGGCTCTAGAGCCTTAGAAGCAGGACGGGATTCAGTTCCCGTCCTGCTTTTTGTTTAAGTACCATACTGGTTTCATGGGTATGACTATTTTCACCATCGGCCACGGCACCTACACTCCCGTTGAGCTCACCCAGCTCCTCCAGGGCGCAGGAGTGCAAACACTGGTAGATGTCCGCAGATATCCGGGCAGCCGCAAACACCCCGAAATGGGGCGTGACGCACTGGAACAGTGGATCCCGCAAGATGCTGGGATCAGCTACCAGTGGGCGGAGCACCTCGGAGGTCGCCGGCACATCCCAGCAGGGCAGCCACAGCCCGACTCCTGGTGGCGCGTGGAAGCGTTTCGCGCCTATTCGGCCTACACCAGAACCCGTGAGTTCGGAGACGGTATCAAGGCCCTGCTCGACACCGCAGCGGAAGCTCCGACGTCGATCATGTGCAGTGAAACAGTGTGGTGGAGGTGTCACCGCCGCATCATCTCAGACGTCCTCACCCTGAAGTACGACGTCGATGTTCGCCACCTCATGCCGGGCGGCAAGATCACGGAGCATCCTCTAGCCGCAGGAGCTCAGCAAAGGGGCAACGGCACCATTTTCTGGGACGCTGAGGAGAGCGAGAAATAACTACGCGGCCGTCGTCGTTCTCATTGGTGAACCCAGGCAACCATTTGGCTGTCGGGTCTGAGTATTCTCCGTTGTGAAAGGCCCCGCGCATGAGCACCCCCTTGTCCATCCTTGATCTGGCGACTATTGGCGACGGAGAAACGGCGGCGGAGAGCTTTGCCGCCAGCGTGACTCTGGCGCAGCAGGCCGAGAAGTGGGGCTATCGCCGGATCTGGTACGCGGAGCACCACAACATGCCGACCATCGCCTCGTCGGCGACGAGCGTGCTCATTGCCCATGTGGCTGCTCACACAAAATCCATCCGTCTTGGTTCTGGTGGCGTCATGCTGCCCAACCATTCTCCGCTGACGATCGCCGAACAGTTCGGCACGCTTGAAACTCTGCATCCCCACCGGATCGATCTGGGCCTCGGACGCGCTCCGGGTAGCGACCAGAACACCATGCGGGCGCTGCGCCGTGATGCCGCGTCCGCTGAAAGCTTTCCGCAGGACGTGCAGGAACTGCAGGGCTACCTCGCGGGCAATACGCTCATTCCTGGCGTCAATGCCACCCCGGGGTACGGAACCAACGTGCCCCTGTACATTCTGGGATCCTCCTTATTCGGGGCAAAGCTTGCGGCGGCGCTTGGCCTGCCGTACTCGTTCGCTTCACACTTCGCTCCGCAGGCACTTCAGGACGCAGTGCGGATCTACCGTCGTGACTTCAAACCCTCAGACCAGTTGAAGAAGCCGCACGTCATTGCTGGCGTGAACGTTATGGTGGCCGATACTGCCGATGAAGCGCAACAGCATTTCGATGATGCTGTACGACGCCGCGTGGTGCAGATGCTCGGGCGTGGTCGGACGTTCACACCGGAGGAAACTGACATGTTGCTCGAGTCACCTGCCGGGCAGAACCTGATGCAGATGGTGAAGTTCTCGGCGGTGGGAACTCCGCAGACGGTCCGGGATTACCTGGACTGGTTCACGGATCATGCGGACGCGGACGAACTCATTGTCGCCACCCAGGCGTCCACGCTGGAGGCACGGCTTCATTCATTTGAGCTGCTCTCCGAAGTCAGTGGTCTTGTTCGTTAGCTCGTCCCCTCTCGATCCCGGAGCGGTTTAGTGCTATTCCTTGAGGTAGGACACCCCATGAAGGAGTAACGATGACCAATCTTGGCGACGAAGCGCGCACCCTCAACGAATGGAGCCTACAGCTGACGCAGGCCCTGCAGATCCTTGATCTGGAGGTCGATCAGGAGCGGATCGTGCAGCTGGCGCGTGAAACGGCCGACGCCGTCTCGCCGTCGGCCGGCGCCGTCAGCGCCTTTCTGGTTGGCTACGCTGCCGGCAGCAAGGACACCCGTGGACGTAAAGGTTCCGCGGACGCGGTTGAGTCAGCAGCCGACGTCGTCATGCAGGTTTGTGCAAAGGGCGTGGCAGATGGTCCCGACAAGAACGGTTGGGCCAAGACCGGTCAGTAAGCCAGTCTTGGCGCGGCCGGAAGCGTCAAACGCGTTAGCTGGCGGCGGACTCCAACCGTACGATGACTGCCTTGGAGACCGGGGTATTGCTGCCTTCGGCCACTTCGTCCAGGGGCACCAGCACGTTGGCCTCCGGATAGTACGCCGCAGCGCAGCCCTTGGGCGTCGGGTAGGACACCAACCGGTACCCCCGCAGCACTCGATCCACGCCGTCGTGATATTCACCGCGTACGTCCACGAGCTGTCCATCGGTCAGCCCGAGCTCTGCGATGTCCTCTGGACTCACGAACACCACATGACGGCCGTTGCGAATGCCGCGGTACCGATCGTTGTGGCCATAAATGGTGGTGTTGAACTGGTCGTGCGATCGAAGAGTCTGCAGGATCAGAGTGCCCGCCGGGCGTTCCACGTGCTCCAGCGCATTGACGGTCAGTATGGCCTTGCCCGTCGGTGTGTTGAACGTCCGTGAATCACGCGGCCCATTGGGCAGTACAAACCCGCCTTCCTGCCTAATTTTCTCGTTATAGTTCTCGCAGCCATCGACCACTCCAGCGATGTGATCGCGGATGAGGTCGTAGTTGTTCTCGAAGCCCGCCCAATCCACGGAGACCTTCTCACCCAGAACGGTGCGCGCCAGCCGGCTGACGATGGCCACCTCGGAGAGCAGATTCTCAGCCACCGGTTCCACTTTGCCCCACGAAGGATGCACTGCGCAGACTGTGTCCTCTACCGAAACGAACTGCGTTCCACTGGCCTGCCGGTCAATTTCGGTGCGGCCCATGGTGGGCAGAATCAGCGCTTCACGCCCGACGACGGCGTGTGATCGATTGAGTTTTGTGGAGATCTGGACCGTCATATCGAGGCTGCTCATGGCTGCCTCTGCCGCAACTGTGTCAGAGATTGCCGCTACCAGGTTCCCACCGAGCGCGGTAAAGACCTTGATGTCGCCGTCGCGCATTCCGCGGATGGTTTCGACGGCGTCGGCGCCGTGCTCCCGGGGTGGGTTGAACCCGAATTCGCGTTCCAGAGCATCGAGGAACGACGGCGGCATCTGTTCCCAGATGCCCATGGTGCGATCGCCCTGAACGTTGCTGTGGCCGCGGATGGGTGAGGCACCGGCTCCGGGTTTGCCGATGTTGCCGCGCAGCAACAGAAGGTTCATGATCTCCTTGATCGTGGCCACACCCTTTTTCTGCTGGGTAATGCCCATGGCCCAGGTGATGATGACTTTGTCTGCGCGGAGATAGCGTTCGGCGAGTTCGTCGATTTCGCTGCTGGTTAGACCAGTGGCCTCCAGGACGGCGCCTTCATCGAGGTGGGCCAGGTGCTCGCGGAGGTCATCGAGTCCCTGGCAGTGTTCGTTGAGGAAGTCGTGGTCCAGTACGGTGCCCGGGTTGGCTGCCTCGGCGTCGAGCACGCGCTTGGAGATGGCCTGCAGCAGGGCCATGTCTCCGCTGAGCCGGATCTGCAGGAACTGATCGGCAATCTCTGTGCCCCGACCTACTACGCCACTGACGCGCTGTGGGTTTTTGTACCGCTTGAGTCCGGCTTCAGGCAGTGGGTTGACTGCCACGATCTCGGCGCCGGCATCCTTGGCTTCCTCGAGTGCGGTGAGCATACGGGGGTGGTTCGTGCCAGGGTTCTGCCCCATGAGAATAATGAGGTCGGCTTGAGCAAAGTCGTCGTAGGTGATCGTTGCTTTGCCAATACCGATAGTTTGCCCCATGGCCCAGCCGGAGGATTCGTGGCACATGTTGGAGCAGTCTGGCAGGTTGTTGGTGCCGAAGGCGCGGACGAACAGTTGGTAGGCGAATGCGGCCTCGTTGGACGTGCGACCGCTGGTGTAGAACGCTGACTGATCAGGTGAATCCAGGCTGTTGAGCTTCTGCGCAATGATGGAGAACGCACGGTCCCAGCTCACCGGACGGTAGTGGTCTTCGCCAGCTGGTTTGTAGACGGGTTCGGTGAGGCGACCCTGCATGCCCAGCCAGTATTCACTGCGGGTCAGCAGGTCGGTGACGGAGTGTTCGGTCCAGAACTCGGACGTGACGACAACGGGGGTGGCTTCCCAGGTGACAGCTTTGGCCCCGTTTTCGCAGAATTCAAAGGTCTTGCGGTGGTTGGGATCCGGCCACGCGCAACTCATGCAGTCGAAGCCATCTTTCTGGTTCAACGCAAGCAAAGTCTTGGCGGTGCGCGTCACGCCCATGTTCTCGAGCGCAGGCTTCAGGGAGTGAACAACGCCGGGAATGCCAGCAGCCCAGTCCTTGGCTTCGCCGACGTCGGGACTGTTTTCGTCGACGTCCTCCACTGGGGGATTACTACGAGTCATTGCGGACCTTCCTTCACCTGGTGTCACGACCTCCACCCAGTATCCCAGTCGTGGCCCAGAAGGAAAGGTACCCCGGCGAATCGCCGAAGGTACCTTTCCTTCTAGAGGGCTGGATAGTCCGTGTAGCCGGTGGCTCCCGGGGTGTAGAAAGTGGAAGGATCCGGTGTGTTCAGCGGCAGGTCTTCCTGCCAACGGTGAGCCAAATCCGGATTGGCGATGGCCGCACGGCCCACAACGACGGCGTCGGCTAGCCCGTCATCGAGAATAGCGAACGCTTCTTCTCGGTTGGTAATGACCTTGAACCCGCTGTTGACCATGACGGGGCCACGGAATCGTTGGCGCAGGTCCTGCACCAGGGGCGCTGAGGGCTGCCCAAAAAGAATGCTGAGGTAGGCAAGGTTCAGCGGTGCACTGGCATCGATCAAGGCCCCGTACGTTTCCCGAACGTCTGCTTCGTCTAGCTCCAGAGTGCTCTGGACGTTGTGTTCGGGGGAGATACGCAATCCCACGCGTTCGGCGCCGATGGCTGCGGCCACGGCTTCGACGACCTCGATGACAAAGCGCGCCCTGTTCTGGGGCGAACCGCCATAGTTGTCCTCGCGCACATTGGTGCTGGCGGAGAGGAACTCATGCAGCAGGTAGCCGTTGGCGCCGTGGAGTTCCACACCGTCCAGCCCTGCCTCGATAGCATTTTTTGAGCCCTGCACGAACTCGTCAATGATGCCGGGCAGCTCCTCCTCGGTGAGCGCGTGCGGGATGGGAAACGGCTGTTTGCCCTTGTACGTGCGGGTTTGGCCCTCGACGGCGATGGCGCTTGGTGCAACTACTTGGTGCCCGCTGTTGGTGTCCGGGTGGGTGACGCGCCCGGCATGCATGACCTGCGCGAATACTCGGCCGCCGGCGTCGTGCACGGCGTCTGCAACGTTCCGCCAGCCGTCGATCTGTTCCTGAGTAGCCAGACCGGGCTGGCCGGGGAATCCCTGCCCTGCTTTGCTGGGGTAGGTACCTTCGGTGACCAACAGTCCTAACGACGCGCGCTGCGCGTAGTGCTCAACGTTGAGGGGGTTGGGGACGCCGTCGGCACCGGAACGGCAACGGGTCAGCGGGGCCATGATGATTCGGTTTGGCAACTCGAGGCTGCCGAGGGTCATGGGGGAGTAAAGCTTCAAGGACGTGCCCTTCTCGACGAACTGCGGAACTCTTTTCACAGGTGGCAACCGGTGGGAGCGGCACAGTATTCCGGTGCTCAACGCACCCCATGAAGCCCGGCATCGATGATTGAATGGGGCCATGATCTTCATTGTGGTGAAATTCAACGTCAAGCCCGAATGGTCCGAGAAGTGGCTGGATCTGACCAAGGACTTCACGGAGGCAACTCGTCAAGAACCGGGAAACCTGTGGTTCGATTGGTCGCGCAGCGTCGAGAACCCCAACGAATATGTGCTGGTGGAAGCCTTCACAGACGACGCCGCTGAGGCGCACGTCAACAGCGAACACTTCAGCGCAGCGATGCAGACCATGCCGCAGGCCCTCGTGGAAACGCCGCACATCATCAGCGAAAAGCTCGACGCCGACGGCTGGGGCCTGATGGGCGAACTGTCCGTGAAGTAAAAATTTTCCTCACCCCATGCCGTTGAGGTGCCGCCAACGCGGCCATACACTCTAACCAAGATTGTAACGACGCCAACCTACTCAGAGCACTGGAAAGTTGAGCGAAATGACGGTTAGGACTTCAGCTGGTCACCGGAACAAGGCCGTCGGTTCCTCGGTAGTGCTGCACGCGGTCATGGCCGTTGGTGGGCTGATCATGATGCTGTTCCTGATCGCGCATATGTACGGAAATTTGAAAATCTTCGCTGGGCAAGAGGCCTTCGACGGCTATTCGGCCTACCTGCGCACGATCCTCGAACCCCTGCTGCCCTATGCGGGAGCCCTGTGGATCCTGCGCGTCGTCCTGCTAATTAGCGTCGGAGCGCATATCTGGGCTGCGTTTGTGCTCTGGCACCGGTCCCGCGCGGCGACCGCGGGTGGTGGCGGTTGGCGTTACCAGACCAAGCAGAATCGGCGGGGTGTGCAGCGAACCTATGCCTCGTTCACCATGCGGTGGGGCGGTGTGACGATCGGGCTTTTTGTTATCTATCACCTATTACACCTGAGCGTGAATTACATCCACCCGGGTGGGGCATCGGAGAGTCCCTATGATCGCATGATCAACGGTTTTTCAATCTGGTGGGTGGTGCTCTCCTATGTCATTGCTCTCGCCGCTCTGGGCTTTCATCTGCGGCACGGCATCTGGAGCGCCTTCGCTTCATTGGGCGCGAACACCAGTGTTGCCGTGCGTCGCCGGCTCAATGGGTTGGCGTATGTGGTCACCTTCGTGATCATCGCCGGTTTCCTCGTGCCGCCACTGAGCATCTTGATCGGATGGGTAGGACCATGATGAACGACTTCTTTACTGACGGCGATCCGCTGCAGGACACCAAGGATCCCGGCGGTCCACTCACGGAGCGCTGGGACAAACGCCGATTCGAAGCCAAGCTGATCAGTCCTGCCAACCGGCGCAAGACGTCGGTCATCGTCATCGGCACGGGATTGGCCGGTGGCTCCGCGGCGGCCACTCTCGGCGAAGCAGGCTACAAGGTCAAGGTTTTCTGCTATCAGGACAGTGCCCGCCGGGCGCACAGCATCGCCGCCCAGGGCGGGATCAATGCAGCAAAGGACTACCGCAACGACGGGGATAGCATCCAACGGCTGTTCTACGACACAGCCAAGGGTGGGGACTACCGCTCGCGTGAATCCAATGTCTACCGGCTCGCGCAGGTCAGTTCGGCGATCATCGACCAGGCCGTGGCTCAGGGCGTGCCCTTCGCGCGGGAGTACGGTGGACTGCTGGATACTCGGTCCTTCGGCGGAGTGCAGGTGTCCCGGACGTTCTATGCGCGCGGACAAACTGGCCAGCAACTACTGCTCGGCGCCTACCAGGCACTGGAGCGCCAGGTTGGAGCAGGGTCCGTGGAACTGAACACCCGGCACGAGATGCTGGACCTCATCGTCATCGACGGCAAGGCGCGCGGTGTAGTGGTGCGCGACATGGTCACCGGGGAGTTCGAAACGCATCTGGCCGACGCCGTCGTGCTCGCCAGTGGCGGCTACGGCAACGTCTACTACCTTTCCACCAATGCTATGGGCTGCAATGTGACCGCCTCCTGGCGTGCCCACCGCAAGGGGGCCTATTTCGCAAATCCCTGTTATACGCAGATCCATCCCACCTGCATCCCCGTCAGTGGAGACCACCAGTCCAAACTCACCTTGATGAGTGAGTCCCTGCGCAATGACGGACGGATCTGGGTGCCTGACAAAGCAGGTGATGACCGGGTGCCCGCTGATATCCCTGAATCTGAGCGGGATTACTACCTGGAGCGGGCCTACCCGGCTTTTGGCAACCTCGTACCCCGCGACGTGGCTTCGAGAGCCGCGAAGAAACAGTGTGACGAAGGGCGGGGTGTGGGTCCGGGCGGACTCGGGGTCTACCTGGACTTCGCGGATGCCATCAAGCGCCTGGGCCGGGACGTCATCGAGGAGAAGTACGGCAACCTCTTCGACATGTACGCGAAGATCACCGACGAGGATCCCTACCAGACCCCAATGCGCATCTATCCGGCCATCCACTACACAATGGGTGGTCTGTGGGTGGACTACGACCTGCAGAGCTCGATCCCCGGCCTCTTCGTGATCGGCGAGGCGAACTTCTCCGACCATGGCGCCAACCGGCTCGGTGCCAGTGCGCTGATGCAGGGCTTGGCGGATGGTTACTTCGTCTTGCCCGGGACCATCAACGATTATCTGGCCCGCAATCCGCTGCCCGAGGACGTGGATGCCAACCATCCCGCTGTCGTTGAGACTACTGAAGCGGTGCGCGAGCGTACGGCGCGGTTGCTGGCGATCAACGGAAGTCGCTCTGTGGATTCTTTCCATAAGGAGCTCGGGGCCATTGTGTGGGAATACTGCGGTATGGAACGCAACGCTGAAGGACTCACCCACGCTATCCAGCAGATCCGTGCTCTGCGCGACGGCTTCTGGTCGGATGTGAAGGTCACTGGGGTCAACGAGGAACTGAACCAGTCCCTGGAGCGCGCCGGCCGGGTCGCGGACTTCTTCGAACTCGCCGAGCTGATGTGCATTGATGCGCTGCATCGCGAGGAATCCTGCGGGGCGCACTTCCGCACCGAAAGCCAAACGGAAGGCGGTGAGGCTCTGAGGCAGGACGAGGAGTTTTCCTATGTCGCCGCGTGGGAATTTGGCGGTGACGGCCAACCTCCGCTGCTGCATCGCGAAGATCTGGTCTTCGAGAACATCAAGGTTCAGCAAAGGAGCTACACATGAACGTCACATTGCGGATCTGGCGCCAACACGATCATGACGCGGCCGGGTCCATGGAGGCCTACGAGGTCGCCGACATCTCCCCCGATATGTCTTTCCTGGAGGTGCTTGATCTCCTGAACGAGGACTTGACGCTCAACGGCGGGGATCCGGTGGCCTTCGACCACGACTGCCGTGAGGGTATTTGCGGCTCGTGTTCACTCGTGATCAACGGACTGGCCCATGGTCCCGAGGCGTTGACTACCGCCTGTCAGCTTTACATGCGCCACTTCGACGACGGCCAGGTCATCGACGTCGAGCCCTGGCGTTCGACGGCGTTTCCCGTCATCCGGGACCTTGTGGTGGACCGCAGCGCCCTGGACCGGATCATTGAAGCTGGCGGCTACATCAGCGCACCAACGGGGGCCGCGGCAGATGCCAACGCCGTAGCTGTTCCGAAGAAGGAAGCGGATCGGGCGTTCGACGCCGCGGCGTGCATCGGCTGTGGGGCCTGCGTGGCTGCCTGTCCCAATGGTTCGGCGTCGTTGTTCCTCGGGGCCAAGATCACCCACCTCGGCTCGTTGCCCCAGGGACAGCCTGAGCGTGACGAGCGCGCCTTGGCCATGGTGGCCCAGCATGACGCCGAGGGCTTCGGTGGGTGCACCCAGATCGGCGAGTGCACGGCTGTGTGCCCGGCAGGTATTCCGTTGGACATGATTTCCCAGCTCAACCACGACGTCCTCTCCGGGCTGAAGAACCAGTCAGGGAAATGATCTAGCCTGTCGCGACTGGACCTTCTGGACGCGCACCGGTCACGGTTCCACGACAACCGTTCCTGCTCAGGCGTCCACAACCTCGGCTGTCTCGCGCTTCGCCGGGATGCGCTGGGCCTTCGACATCGTCGTCGCGCCCTGGGCGTTGCGCAACAAGCGCATAGCGTTGACGATGACCACCAGCACGGAACCCTCGTGGACGAGCATGCCGAGCGACATGGTCACCCCACCGGCGAAGACGCCTGCCACAAGCAGCACCACGGTGATCAGCGAGATGGCGATGTTCTGCTTCATCACGTTCACCGTCCGCTTGGCCAGGCTGATGGACTCCGGCAGCTTGAGGAGGTTGTCTCCCATTAAGGCGATGTCCGCGGTTTCCACGGCTACCGCAGAGCCAGCCGCGCCCATAGCCACACCGATGTCCGCAATCGCCAAGGCCGGGGCGTCGTTCACGCCGTCGCCGACCATGGCGACCGTGTGACCCTCGCGCTGCAGGTGCGTCACCGCTTCCAGCTTGTCCTCGGGCAGCATGGACGCATGGATCTCGTCGATACCGGTGGCCCGGCCGATGGACTCGGCCACCAAACGCGTGTCACCGGTGAGCATAACGACCTTCTTGACGCCGGCCGCGTGCAGCCGTGCAACCATCTCGGCTGCGTCCTGACGGATCCGGTCGGCGACGGCGACGACGCCGATCACCCGACCATCGACGGCGACGATCATCGGGGTCTTGCCGGCAGAGGCAAGTTCATGGGCCGCGCTGGTGGCGCCGGCGTCGTTGGTGATGCCGTATTGCTCCAGCAGTGCCTGGTTACCGATCAGGACTCGTTGGCCGCCCACATCGGACACGATGCCCTTGCCAGGCACCGGGGTCACGTCGCCGGGGATACCCTCCGGGCCAACGCCCTCCTCGCGGGCTGAGTCCATGATGGTGCGAGCGAGCGGGTGCTCGGATCCGGCCTCAGCGGCCGCAGCCCACCGCAACACTTCGGTGCGGTCCAGCGTAGGATCCAGAACCACGACGTCGGTCAGCTGCGGACGGCCTTCGGTGAGGGTACCGGTCTTGTCTACGGCAACCGCCGAGATCTTCGCGGAGGTCTCCAGATATTCGCCACCCTTGATCAGGATGCCATTGCGAGCCGCGCGACCGATGCCGGCGACGATGGCGATCGGGATGGAGATGACCAGGGCACCGGGGCAGCCGATGACCAACAGCGTCAAAGCCAGGACCACGTCACCACTGATGAGTCCGGCCACCACTGCCAGGACCATGACGCCGGGGGTGTACCAGGTAGAGAAGCGGTCCATGAAGGCCTGGGTTTTGGCCTTGGCATCCTGGGCCTCCTCTACGCGGTGGATAATGCGGGCCAGCGTGGTATCCGCGCCAATGCCCGTAGCCAAAACCTGCAGGAAGCCGCCACGAGAGACGGTTCCGGCGAAGACCTGATCCGACTTCGATTTTTCCACCGGGATGGATTCACCGGTAATGGAGGCCTCGTCGATGGCACCGGTACCCGCGACGATCTGGCCGTCCACGGGAACTTTCGCACCGTTCTTCACCAGCACGACCTCGCCCATGCGGACCTGGTGGGCTGGAACTTCCTGCTGCTCGCCGTCGCGCAGCACAATAGCGATGTCCGGGGCGACGGCAACCAGTTCGGCTAGTGCAGAGCGTGTTTTGTTCATGGTGGCTGCTTCAAGGGCGTGGCCGATCGAGAACAGGAAGGTGACGGCGGCGGCCTCCCAGAAATTGCCGATCAGAACGGCGCCGATGGCGGCGATCGAAACGAGCAGGTCGATGCCAATGAGCTTGAAGATCAGCGCCCTGACTCCCTTGATCACGATGTTGTAGCCAGCAACGACCGCACCGGCGATCATGAAAGCGTCCGCCAGGGTAAATGCGGCGGCAGCACTCGTGGCGTGCTCACCGGCATCGATCCACCACTGCGGGCTGAGCGTAACGTTCCAAAGGCCACCGGCGAGGCGCTGCAGGCCAAAGGAAACGAGGATGAGGACGCCGGAGACTACGGGGACGGACCAGTTGCCGTGGACCCACTTTTGGAACTTGTTCACCTGGGTGCGACCTTTCTCATCAAGGGGGTGGGCTGGTCAGAAGGCAGAGGGGGTGGCTGTGTAGCCTGCCTTGGCAATGACAGCGACGATGTCGTCGACGGAGGCCTTACTCTCATCGTGGTCGACTTCGATGCGGGCGGACGCGAAGTGAACTTTCACCGTCTCGACGCCGTTCATGCGGCCAACCTGCTTCTCGATCTTGTTTACGCAGGACGGGCAGGAAAAGCCCTCGGCGCGGAGAATGGTGTGGGTGCTGGTAGCGGTGGTCATGTGCTTACTCCCTTTGAGCTCTGTGCGCTGGCGCTGTGCCAGTGCCGGCACCGATAGGGGCGCCGATGTCTTTATTGACACTTTGAGGCTATCTTCGGAAAGTTCGCGATGCCTTGACCTGGATCAATTCCGTCGGCTTGGCTTCCGTGCCCTGATGCAGGCTGGCTGGGTTTGAGTATTTCGGGGGTTACAAGGTAGGTAGACTCCAAAGATGAGCAATAGAGTCGCGATCGATACATCAGATGCTGCAGCACATCGTTCGTTGGTCGCGTTATCGACAACGGTGGAAGAGGCGGCGGCGGCTGTTGACATCGGCCCCGCATTTATGGAATTGATTCGGTTGCGGGTCTCGCAGCTGAACGGATGCGCCTTCTGTTTGCGTACCCACACTCGGGCGGCTCTAGAAGCTGGCGAGGACGCAGACCGTCTCGCTGTGCTTTCCTCCTGGCGGGAGACCGAGTATTTCACTGAGCGAGAATCAGCCGCCCTGGAATTGGCCGAAGCCATCACCCTTGTGAGCCACGGTCCCATCAGCGAAGAGGTCTACACGCGAGTAGCTCAGACACTCAGTGAAGCCGAGATCTCAGCGGTTTCATGGATTGCGATTGTGATGAACGCGTTCAACCGAGTGCGAATCGCCAACCGCCAAGCCGTCGGGCCCTCCGACTAACGAGCCAATATGCCTCGGTCTGGTACCGGGGACAACGAAGGAGTTACACATGAGCGAAGAAATTGCTGGCATCACCATTCCCGATACCGACCTGGTCCGTGAGGCCACCGAACTGGTCCGCGGCGCCACCGACGATCTGCTGTTCCACCATTCGCGGCGCGTGTTCCTCTTCGGCTCGATGCAGGGCAAGCGCCTCGGCTACGATTTTGACCCGGAGCTGCTGTACGTGGGTGCGCTCTTCCACGACCTGGGCCTGACTACCACCTACCGGACGGATAACCTCCGCTTCGAGGTCGATAGCGCCAACACCGCCAAGTCCTTCCTACTGGATCACGGGCTGTCGGAAGCCGACGCCATGAAAGTGTGGACTGCCGTGGCGCTACACACGACGCCAGGTGTCCCCGAGTTCATGGACCCGGAGATCGCGCTGGTGACGGCGGGTGTGGAGACAGATGTCCTGGGTATCGGATACCGGGATCTCGCGCGGGCGGACATCGATGCGGTGACCAAGGTACATCCGCGCCCGGACTTCAAGAAGCGCATTCTGGCGGCGTTCACGGAGGGCAATCAGCACCGCCCCGAGACCACGTTCGGCAACGTGAACGCTGATGTGCTCGATGCCTTCTGCCCGGGTTTCCAGCGCACAAACTTCGTGGACATCATCAAGAATTCTGACTGGTCGGAGTAGAGCCTGCTGACGCTTGAACCGGTTCCCTCCATTCAGAGGTAACCTCAAATGGTGAGCACTACAACGAAGGGCGTCTATCGTCACGAGCGTCCGCTGAGGGAGATCGTCAGCGGAGAAATTCGATCGCGTATTTTCGACGGGACATACCCCCCGGGAACTAGGTTGATCGAAAGGGACCTCGCAGATGAGTTTGGCGTGTCGCGTTTTCCCGTTCGCGAAGCGGTGCGCATCCTGCACCGCGAGGGACTGGTCGAAAACCTTCCCACGCGTGGCATCGTGGTGAAAAATCTCGACCGCCGCGAGGTGGAGGAGATCTTCGACATTCGTGAGTCGTTGGAAGCACTGGCATCTCGGCTCGCTGCGGAGCGTGTCGCTTCCGGATCTCCCAGTCAATTGCAGCGTCATGTGGATGATGCCAGGGTGGCCCTCCATTCCGGTGATCTGGAGGCCGCACGGGAGGCAAATTCTGCTTTCCACGACGAGATCATTCGATTTTCGGGCAGCAGCACACTACAGGACGTCCTCACTCCGCTCATGGGCCGTCTCCACTGGCTCTTCGGTCAGGTTTCCGATCTAGATCAGGTGTGCAGCGAACACAACCGTCTCTGCTCGGCCATTGATTCCGGTGACCCGGTGGTTGCCGCCGAAGAGGCGAAACGTCACGTTGTTTCATATCGGAATCTGACGCTGAAGCACCTCTTCGGCTAGGCGGAACCTATTTCAGGGACTTACCCGAGCAGTTTTCCCCACTTGGGTGCCAGCCCCGGCGCACCGGTCAGGGCCAGACACTTCCAAAGGGTCACGGCCACGGAATCCAGAACTGGTCTGCCGGTTTCGGTTTCCACGCGTTCCACCACAGGTGCGCCGTAGAGGTTGGTGCAGAGGTAGATGAGGGCGTCCAATGACTTTCCCTCCGCTCCCGCCGCCATATCCCGCGACGGCCCCACGAGGTCCTGTGGGTCCACTCGCGCGAAGGATTCGTTGTCCGAGAGCCCAAAGTGGTGCTCGGAAACCACCTCGATTCCTGCCTCTGCGTATCGGCCGCTGATGGCCTGATTCACATCCGAGGTGTAAGGAGTGACGAGGCCAACCCTATGAATGTTGAAGGCGGCAAAAGCGTCAAAGTAGGCCAGCGTCGAAGTAGTTGCAGGCAGCCCAGTGGCATCCGTTATCCTCTGTACCATCTCTTTGTCCGCGTCCGGTCCTAGCCAAGAACCTGCCGTTCCGTTCCAAGCGACAACGTCCACGTCCGCTGTCTTCAAGAGCTCAGCTGCGGCGATCATCGTGCTGTGATCGAATTGTTGGGCGGAGCCGGAATCAAGGGCAATACGAGTCACTTCAATGCGAGTGAAGTGAACGGTAACGTCTTCTCTGTCACCCAGTATCCGGTAAGTTTGTGGCTCCAGACATGTGTTCGAGGACGGTACGATCATGCCGATTCTGGTGGCTCTCATGTGTTTCCTCCATTGGAACTGTTTTGCATTTCGCGTACTCCGAGTCTTTTGATGAATCTGCCTTGTGGACCGGGGTCGGTAAACACGCCACCGTCGAGGACAACACTGCCGCCCGCAATGACAGTTGAGGGCCATCCCGTTAGCTCCATTGCGTCGAACGGGGAAAAATCGGTCCCCATATGAAGCGCCTTGCCGTCTACAACCCGCATTTCCTGTGGATCAAAAAGCACCAGGTCCGCATCGTAGCCGGGCGCGATGACACCTTTCTTGTCCAACCCATTGATTTGGGCAGGTGCGGTGGAGAACAGTTGCACAAACTGCTGAAGGCTCATTCCTCTCTCCTGAACTAGGGTTGTGTACGCAACCGGCATTCGGGTCTCTACTCCCGGCAGCCCGTGCGGCATGAACCGGATGTCATCACGCCGGGACGATTTCTGGTTCAGGTCGTAGGACGAATGGTCTGATGCAATAACATGTACGTCCCCGAGCAGAGTTCGTTTTACCAGCCCCTCGACTGCTTCCCGAGTACGCATGGGCGGGCAGCACGCGAAGCGTTCTGGAAGTTCGCCGCTATATACGCTTTCGTCCAGAGTGAGGTAATGGGGGCAAGTCTCCGAGTAGGCGGTCAATCCACGCGCTCGTGCGCCATGAACCAACTCGACTGCCTCCGCCACCGTCTGATGGACAAAGTACACGGGAGCTCCGGTGTACTCTGCCATGGCGAGAGTCTCTCGAACAGATGCTGTCTCCGCCAGCTCGGGACGAGTACGGTGTAGATGCTCTATCCCCATTTCCTTTTGCTGGGCGTGTTCTTCCGTGCAGTCGACGACAATCGAATCGTGCTCGGCGTGAATGAACGTCAGCCCATCCGAGCGGACCAATTCCTTCATGACCTTGACGATGGTGTCTTCGTTCGCCAGTGTCGAGCCACGATTAGTGGTGTACATCTTGACGGAACGGATCCCGTACTCGGCAAGTTGCTTGAGCTGGTCCGGCACTGTTTCATCCCACGAGACGACGCTTCCGTGCAGGGCAACGTCGCAGCGCGCAGTGGCCATCAACTTCATCTTATTTTCTGCTGCCTCGAGTGGCGTCTCTGTGTCATCGGCCGGGATCCCGAAGTCTATAACGGTGGTGGTCCCGCCCCAAAGGGCAGCGGTCGTGGCGATCTCGAAGGTGTCCAGCGATTTATAGGCGCCCGTAACCTGTTCAACATGGCAATGAGCGTCAACTCCACCTGGGATAACCGTTCGACCCGCCGCCTTTAAGACCCGTTTGGCGGGCGGCAACTCCTCTGGGTCTGTCCCGCCGTCGTAGATCGTGGTGATGCGTCTGTCAGTAATTCCGATGTGGCCGCGGACAGTATGGGTTGAATTGACGATGATGGCGTCGGTGATGAGGACGTCGAGTGTCATGGTGATGAGGTTCCTGTCGAGGAGGGAGATTCGGGATCTGTTCGAGCGAATCCGGCGGCAAGCGTCCGTTCGATTTCACCTGAAAGCCCCTTGTTCAGCTTTCGGGGTGGCGGGGCAAAGCTGCTCAATAAATGCTGGCCGCTATTGAGGGAAACCAGGAGCTCGGCCTGTTTTACGCCTGCGGAGATCCCGTCCACTACTGGAACGGGAATCTGGCTGCCAATTTCCCGCGCCAGCCCGGCCAGCGGTGCCCCTGCCAGGATGACGACGTCGGCGTTGTCTTCCGTGACAACCTGGTGTGCCAGTTCCAGCAACTTCACCTTGAAATCCTTTTGGACCGTACCGACGCCGTTGAGCGGCTCGGTTAGAGACCGGATGGAAGCAAGCCGCCCGCCGAGGCCATTGAGATCAACGCACTCCCGGTACCAGGCCGTGATGCGCCGTGAGATTGCCACAATGGAGAATCGCTTGCCCTGCAGTGCCGCCGTGAGAAGGGCCGCTTCGGTGATACCGACCACGGGAATACTGACAAACTCTTTCAACGCAGGCAGGCCGGGATCACCAAACGCAGCAACCACAATGCCATCGACATTCTCATGTTCCTCGGCAACAACCTGCGCGACGGCCCCGCCAGCTAAAAGCGACTCCATCCGGGTTTCGATGTAGTCGACCCCGAATGCGGCTGTGCGCATGATGATTTCGGTTCCGGGCGAGGCTGCCCGCTCTGCTTCCGCCTGAATGAGCGCGGAGACATCTGGGTTGATATTTGGGTTGATAACCAGAAGCTTCATCCGGTGATTCCAGCCTGTCTGTATGTTGATTCTAGAGATACTGCGAAGACGTTCGGACTCTCAATTACACGGGCAGCCGGCGACTGTAGTCCAGGGTCAGTACGGAGATAGCCATGATTACTGCGGCACCAACGAAGTACAGCAGCGCCCAGGTGTAACCGCCGGTGGCTCCGACGATGAGGCCAATGGCGATGGGCGTGATGAAGCCGTTGACGTTACCGGCGAGGTTCATGGCTCCGCCGAGGACGCCAGCGTTGGTTCGACCACCTAGCAGTGCGGGAATGCTCCAGAAGAGCCCCACCCAGCGGAGGAAGAACAAGACTACGGATAGGAGGACGACCGCAGTGATGGGGTCGCTGACTACTGTTACGCCGATGAGGCCTGCGACAACGATGAGACTGGAAATTCCCAGGAGCGTCCGCATGACCAGGTTGGCTGCGGCGCCCTTTGCACGCCATGCGTCTGCGAGGAAGCCGCCGAGCAGCTCTCCGACGAAGCCCGCACCGAAGATGACGAACGTTCCCCAGCCCACTCCTGCGAGGTCAAATCCCTTGGCTTCGGACAGGTATAGCGGTCCCCAAGTCAGCAGTCCGTAAAAGACTCCGTTGAAGCCGAACCACCCGAAGCACATGGCCCAGAATGAGCGGAACCTGAGGTAGGGGAGGAGTCCACGCCGTCCGGTCGTGGCAGCGGCTGCATCTTCTTCCTCATGAGACGCTTCAATTAATGCCACTTCCGCGTCATTGGTCTTGTAGTGCTCCCGTGGGGTATCGCGAATGTACCGCCAGGCAAGGAATCCGAAGAGTGCTGTCGCAAGACCGGCCGCGATGAACGCTCCGCGCCATCCACCGGTAAGGCCGATCAGCCCTGCGATGGCGATGCCACCAATACCGGCTCCAAGTGGTGCTCCAGCATCGAGAATAGTGGCGCCACGGCCGCGCTCGTTGGAAGCCATCCAGGTGGCATTGAGCTTGCCGCCGGCGGGCATGATGGCCGCTTCCGTTACGCCAATGGCGGCTCGCGTTGTAAAGAGGCTTGCGAAGTTCCAGGCTAGTCCTGAAGCCGCCGTGGCGAATCCCCATCCGACGCAGGATACGGTGACCATTTTTCGCGGGCCGAGCCGGTCAATGAGCCATCCGGCTGGTACCTGCATCAGTGCATAGGCGAAGAAGAAGGCAGAGAGTAGCAGCCCGATAGCTTCTGGGGAGAGGTCGAATTCTTCTTGGATAAGAGGCATCGCTACAGAGATAGAGCCTCTATCAACGTAGTTCAGGGTGACAAGAACGAGAAGCAGCACGAACAGTTTCCAGCGGACTTTGGTCGGTTTGCTTTGGGTGGCTGTGGTCTGGGGCCGTTCCGTGGTGGCCGGAGGGGTACCTGCGGCTGATGGAGAGTTGTTGTCCATGGATATGAGTCCTTAGTACTCGCGGGCGAGTGAGCGACGCAGTTTAGGTGGGTGGAAAATAGTGGCTTTGCTTTGTGCTTCGAGGGTGAAGAAACACTCAGCAACTTGGGATCCCAAATAAACAATAAACGTGAGGCACGTCACTGTCAACAAGGAAGGCGGCGGTCGTGCGGGCTACTGTTGACGGATCAGTGCAGCGAAGCGTGAGGAGTTAGTCATGAATCGAATCCAGGGCAAAGTGGCAGTGATTACCGGGGGCGCCAGCGGCATTGGCCTTGCCGCGGCAAAGCTATTCGCCGCGGAGGGCGCGGCGGTAGTAATCGGCGACCTGAAGCAGGAGCAGGCAGAGTCCGCAGCGGCCGAAATCACGGCAGCTGGAGGGAAGGCTATTGGTCTGGCCGTCGATGCCATGGACGAAGCGTCAATCATCGCCCTTGTCGAGGCAGCCGTGGACAAGTACGGGACACTGCACATCATGTGCAACCACGTTGGCGGCAGCAACCCTCGCAAGGACCTAGACCTCCTGCGGCTGGACATGGATGAGTTCGACAGAACCATGCGCCTCAACGTTCGCAGCACCGTTGTGGGCTCACGCGCTGCGCTGCCACACATCATCGCGGCTGGCGGCGGGTCCATCATCAACACTGCATCCGTGGGCGGGCTCTCCGGAGACTTCCTGCAGGTGGCCTACGGCACAGCCAAGGCGGCTGTCATTCGATTGACCCAGTACGTGGCAACTCAGTACGGCGAACAGAACGTGCGCTGCAACGCAGTGGCCCCCGGAGCGGTGATGACCCCTGCACTGCGGGACAACCTGTCCGCTGATGCCATCGAATCCATCCGCGGCCACAACGCACTGCCATTCATCGGGGCAGCTGAGGACATCGCGCAAGCCATGCTGTACCTCGCATCCGATGAATCCCGCTATGTTACGGGGCAATGCCTCGTGGTGGACGGCGGAATGTCCAGCCATTCATCCATCGCCGAAGACCGGCGAGATCAGCTCCCCAAGACGCCTTCGTCCTAAAACCACGTATCTGCGCAGGAGGGATCAGCACATGACACGTGCAACCATCGACAAAGTGCGGCCAGCAAAAGTTCTTGGAATGCTGTCCGCTGTATCCCTCGTGATTGCAGGTGTTTACTACATTGTCTTGGTACCAGCGGGTGGAAGCTTCTACTCTACGATTGTCTTCTTCGCGCTCGCTCTTGGTGTGAGCCTGCTCTGGGCTGCGGTCGTTTGGCTCCCCTTATGGAAGCAAATGGTGCGCTGGGAAGTATCAGGCGTGCCTCGTATTGTCGCCATGTCTCTTGCCGGAGTTCTGCTGTCTGTTCCAGTCGGGATCATTGAGTACATCGCTGACCAATCGGTCTTGGTTGCCTTCTTTGCCGGTGTCTTCGGTACTGCAGCCGGTTTCATCGGCAGCACCTTCCTGGTTCTCATCCCTTCGCAACGCGCACAGTGAGTACCTTCGTGCGAGGAGCTATCCCTGGCTCCGATACCGAATCGTGCCGCCGACGGCCGTGGCCAGCACGGGGATATCACGGAGTTCGGACGGGTTGACCAGGTACGGATCGGCCCCCAGAACGGTGAAGTCTGCCAGCATCCCCGGACGCAGACGGCCTTTGATTGATTCCTCACCGGAGGCGTGCGCTGGCCCGGTGGTGAATCCGGCGATCGCCTCGGCCACGCTTAAACGCTCATCTGGCTGCCAGCCGCCGTCGGGCTCGTTGTCCTGATTCTGCCGGGTGACTGCTGCGTGGATCCCGTGGAGGGGGTTAGGTGGCGCGACGGGAGCGTCCGAACCGAAAGCCGGAATAGCGCCAGCGTCGATCAGTGACCGCCACGCGTAGGAGGCCAGATCACGGCCCGCAAACAGCGACGAGACCAACGCAATGTCCGCGGTGCAGTGTTGAGGTTGCATGGAGGGCACGACGCCGAGGCGCGCGAGCCGGTGCACATCCTCCGGCCGAAGGTGCTGAGTGTGCTCGATGCGGTGCCGTAGTTTTGCAGCTGACGCGGCGTCGTCGAGCGGGTGCAGAATCAGGTTCTCGTACGCGTCCAGGACCAACTGGTTAGCGCGGTCGCCGATGGCGTGGGTGGCAACGGCGATACCAGCCCCGGCGGTGCGCCGGACCAAGGCCAGTAGGTCGCGATACGGGGTGACCTCGATGCCGCTATTGGCCTCGTCGCCGGGAAACGGTTGGTTCATGTGGCAGCTGTGCGAGCCCAACGCGCCGTCAGCAAAGAGCTTGACGGGACCGGTGCTCAGCCAGGCGTCGCCGTCGCCCGTGGCTCGCCCGGCATCAATAGCCGCCTCTAAACCCACCTGCGGAATGGATTTGTGCACGCGCAGCTGCTGGTCTCCGCTAGCGCGCAGGGAGCGGAAGGCTTGCTCGCATTCAGCGCCGTCAAAATCGTGCACACCGGTGAGCCCGACAGCGAGCATTCGGCGCTGAGCGTCTGCCAGAAGGCGTTCTAGACTGCCGGATTCGCTGCTGTGCATGATGGTTTTGAGTGGTTGGCAGGCTGCCTCGCGCAAGATGCCGGTGGGATGCCCATCGGCGTCGCGGACAATTTTGCCGCCGACAGGGTCCGGGGTGTGAGCGTCGATGCCGACGGCTGCCAGAGCTGCGGTGTTGGCCCAGAAAGTGTGTCCGTCAATGCTCGGTAACGCAGCGGGCCGCCCTCCGGTAGCAGCATCGAGCGCATATCGATCCGGCAAGACTGGCACATCCCAGGTGTTGTAGTCCCAGCGCCCTCCGAACACCCAGCCTGTTTTGGGTAGCGTGGCGGCATAATTGCGCACACGGGCCAGCGCGTCTTCCAGACTGACGGTGCCGCGCAGATCCAGGCCAGCGATTTCACGGGCAAAGTTGGCGCTGTGGAAGTGCGCATCAGTCAGTCCTGGGATGACGGTAGCGCCTCCCAGATCAATGGTCTCAACCGTTCCAGCGGCGTGAGCGCGCAGATCCTGTTCGGTGCCGACGTCGAGAATCTGCTCACCCCGGGTCAGTAGCGCAGCGCTTTGAGGACGCTCGTCCCACTGCGTATGGAACGTGGCGTTGACGTAAAGGTACTGCTGAAGCATCTCTGGTCCTTGGTGGATGTGTCATTCGTGTTCGCGCTCGTCCACTCTAAAGGGCGGCGCGAATGGCAATGGTGCCCTGTTCCCTGTCAGCCCTGCGCGATAGCCTTCACTTAACCTCAGAAGCAGGACTTGGCAGATGCGGGACAGGAGTTTGATATGAAACAGACCATCGGTAGAGGCTTGGCAGCGGGAGCGGCTGGGGTCACAGCATTGAACGCAGCCAGTTTTGTGGACATGTTGATTCGCGGGCGTCCGGGTAGTGAGGCCCCGGGGCGCTTGGTAGAGGAGCTTCTGCGCTGGGCGGACATCGACATTCCGGGCCGTGGGCAGGAAAAGGCCAATCGGCGCACAGCTCTGGGCGCCATCGCCGGTATCAAGGCAGGTCTTGGTGTGGGCATGCTGGCCGCAGCCGCGCGAAGTGCCGGTCTGAGAGTGCCCGCGCCCATCGGTGTAGCGCTAACCGGTGCAGCGGCCATGGCTGCCGCCGATGTGCCCCTCGCAAAGCTGAATATTACCGATCCGAGCACATGGTCCAGCAGAGATTGGACGGTCGACGTCGCCGGCCATTTTGCCTATGGCATGAGCGTTCATGCGGTACTGAACGCCACGGAACCTCCAATTGACCGTGAGGAGAAAATCCGACGGCGGGCGTCGCTGCCGTTGCTGGGCCGCTCGATGATGTTGGGTGCGGCTACGGGCTCGCGAAGCACTTTAGCCTTCGCCGGTCCTGTGCTGGCCAAGAAACTCGGTGGTCGGAACAAGTCCTCGAGCAAAGTTGCCGGGATGACTGCGGTGGCTCTTGGGTCTGAGCTGTTCTTGGACAAGCTCCCCATGACGCCAAGCCGGTTGGGTAAATCCGGGCTTGCACCACGCTTCATAGCTGCGGCCGGGGGAGCTGTTGCTCTGGCTCACCGGGACCGGTCGAACGCTGTTTTGCCCGTCTTTGCCTCTGCCCTCGGTGCGGCTGCAGGTTCCTTCGGCGGTGCTGCCTGGCGTGAGTACGCCCAGAAGCTCGGGTGGACATGGCAGGCAGCGCTCGCGGAAGACGTTCTGGCTGTAGGGCTTGCCGCAGGCGCCAGCTGGCCGACATCCGCGGAGAAGATCACCGCCTAGCTAAGGACAGTGCCTTGACTACACCGAATATCAACAGCGACTACTTCCTTCTGGATGATGACCTGACAGATGGCGAGCGCGCACTTCGCGACACGGTGCGGACCTACGCTGAGGCGGAGATTCTGCCCATCATCAACGACTACTGGGAGCGGGCCGAGTTCCCGGCGGAACTGCTACCGGGCCTCGCGAAGCTGGGCATCATCGGCTCCACTATCGAGGGCTATGGGTGCCCCGGGCTGAGCCGTCGTGCCTCCGGCGTGGTTTCTCGGGAGATCGCCCGCGTGGACGGGTCGGTCAACACGTATATTGGTGTCCACTCGAGCTTGGGCATGGGTTCCATCAACATGCTCGGCAGTGATGAGCAGAAGCAGCGTTGGCTCCCTGCAATGGCGAAACTGGAGAAGACCGGCGCTTTTGCCTTGACTGAGCCCGAACACGGATCTGATTCGGTGGCGCTGGAAACCAGTGCCCGCCGCGACGGCGACAGCTACATCCTCACCGGTCACAAACGGTGGATCGGCAATGGTGATGCGGCCGACGTCGTTGTCATCTTTGCTCGAGACGAAGCGGACGCGAAGGTCAAGGCCTTCGTGATGGAGAAGGACGAGGACGGCGCATATCCGGCGGGGTATCGTCCCACCGTGATCACGGGGAAGATGGGCAAACGCGCCATCCTGCAGTCCGACATAGTGATCGAGAATCTGCGCATTTCAGCGACGAATCGGTTGGAGCATTGTGACTCTTTCCACGACGTTTCGCGGGTGCTGACGGCCACGCGTGGGGGAGCGGCCTGGGAAGCCGTAGGCCATGGGATGGCGGCCTATGAAATCGCGGTGAGCTACGCGTTGGAACGCGAACAGTTCGGTCGGCCCATAGCCGCATTCCAACTGGTGCAGAACAAGCTGGCCAACATGCTGAGCGAACTCACCGCCATGCAGCTGATGTGTTATCGGATGACTGACCTGGCCGAGTCTGGACGGCTGACCGGAGCCATGGCGTCGATGGTCAAAATGGCCAACGCGCAGAAAGGCAAATGGATCTGCAGCGAAGCCCGCGACATTCTCGCCGGAAACGGCGTGCTGCTGGAGCGTCATATTGCCCGGCACCTCACGGACATGGACATTGTCAGCACGTACGAGGGCACGGATTCCATCCAGTCACTGCTGGTGGGCCGCGACATCACCGGCATCTCAGCCTTCAAATAACCCCCGCATCCGCACACGAGAGCGAGAATATGACTTCACAGCCAGTTTCTGTCCAGATTACCGACGGCGTAGCGCACGTCCGCATGGATAATCCGCCCGTCAACGCGCTGGGTGTGGCCCTCCGCGAGGGACTCATGGACGCGCTCGCCGAGCTTGAACACAACGACGACGTCACCTCCGTTCTGCTGATCGGTCAGCCCAAAGCGTTCTCGGCTGGAGCGGACATCACCGAGTTCGGTACCGGCACCAGTTCACCGACACTGCCCGAGCTCGTGGCCCGTCTGGAGGACTTTCCGAAGCCTGTAGTTGCCGCGATTACCGGCGTCGCCCTCGGGGGAGGACTGGAACTCGCCATGGCCGCTCACGCCCGGGTCGCACTGCCGACGGCGAAGCTGGGTCTGCCCGAAATCAGTCTCGGTCTGATTCCCGGCGCCGGTGGTACGGGCAGGCTGCCGCGGCTCGTTGGGCCCCAACGGGCGCTGGAACTGATCCTCGGCGGGAAGCAAATTTCCGCGGAGGCTGCCCTGAAGGATGGGCTGGTGGATGCAGTGCTCGACGGCGTCAGTGGCTTCGAAACCGAAGCCGCCCGGTGGACTGCGGAGTTCGCCGCATCCGGTGAGCCTGTGCGAACGCAGGACCGGACCGACAAAATTGCTGACGCCGCCGCGAAACCGGGAACCGTCGTCGAACTTGCAGCCACGGCACTGCGCAAGGTCAAGGATCCGTTTGCGGGCAAGGCTGCTGTGGAAGCGGTCACCGCGGGTATCGAGGAATCCTTTGAACGAGGCACCGTGGTGGAACGCGCGAAGTTCCAGGAGCGCCTGAAGAGTTCAGAGTCCGCCGCCCAGCGGTACTTGTTTGCCGCCGAACGCGCTGCCCGCAAACCCAGGAACCTGGATCCAGCCGCAGCCCGCGACGTGAAGCAGGCCGGCGTCGTCGGCGCTGGCACCATGGGTGGAGGAATTGCAATGGCCCTGGCTTCCGCTGGAATTCCGGTCACGGTAGTGGAAGCGCAGCAGGAAGCCCTCGAACGTGGACTGGGCATGATCGAGAAGAACCTTTCGGTTTCTGTTTCGCACGGCAGCCGAACAGAGAATCAGGCAGCGCAGCAGCGCGCCCTCATCACCGGAACCATGGAGTACGCGGATCTTGGGGACGCAGATCTGGTCATTGAGGCAGCGTTCGAGGATCTGCAGGTCAAGAAGGAGATCTTCGCGACGCTGGACCACAACGTGAAGCCGGAGGCAGTGCTTGCCACCAACACGTCCTACCTGAATATTGACGAGATTGCGGCCGGTACGGAACATGCTGAGCGCGTCCTTGGGATGCACTTCTTCAGTCCCGCCAACGTCATGCCGCTCGTGGAAGTGGTGCGCGGAGGGCAGACCAGTCCCGAAGCGCTCGCCACCGGATTCGCAACGGCTCGGCGAATCGGAAAAACGCCCGTCGTCGTCGGAGTCTGCCACGGTTTTGTGGGCAACCGGATGCTGGAAGTGCGCTCGCGGCAGGCCGAACAGCTCCTCCTCGAAGGCGCTCTGCCGTCTCAGGTGGATGATGTGCTGACCAACTTCGGGTTCCGTATGGGACCGTTTGCCATGGCCGACATGGCTGGTCTGGACATCGGCTGGCGTAACCGCAAAGCGCAGGGCACCACCGCGCCCATCGGCGATGCGCTGTGCGAAACGGGCCGCTACGGGCAGAAGACTGGCTCCGGTTACTACTCCTACGAGGGTCGCGAGCGCCGGAACGATCCCGCGGTCACTGAGATTATCGAACGGGTTTCGGCCGAGCACAATGTGACGCGGCGCGAGATCTCAAATGAAGAGATCCTCGAACGGTTACTCTTCCCCATGATCAACGAAGGCGCCCGCATCCTGGAGGAAAAAATTGCGGACCGCGCCAGCGATATCGACGTGATCTGGGTCAAGGGGTACAACTGGCCCGCCTACCGTGGAGGCCCCATGTGGTACGCGGATCAGATGGGCGCGGCCGTCGTTGTCGAACGTCTGACGCACTACGCGGAGGCTACCGGCGATGCATCATTGCGGCCCGCGCAGGCTTTGCAGGAATCAGCCGACGGCGGCGTGAGCCTGACTGAAGGGGCTTAGCGACGGCGGCTGCTAGCGCAGTCAATGCAGAGCCGGGTTTCCGGGCGAACCTCGAGGCGAGCGAGTGAAATCGGTCCGCCGCAGTGTTCGCAGATGTCGTAGGTTCCGTCCGCCACGCGTGTCAGTGCGTGCTGGAGATCAGTCAGACTGCGCTCTGCATCTTCGCGCAGTTTGACCTCCAGAGCCCGGTCCTGAGAAATGGTGGTGCCCTCTGGATCGTGTTCGTCGTCTTCGGTCGCGCCTGATCGCGCCTTGGTCAGTTCGTCGGTATGCCGGCCCGAGGCTTCCACCCGTGCATGGGTGTCGGCGATGCGAGCGTCGATGACTTGTTGAAAGCGTTCAGCGTCGGCTGCGTCCATGGCTCCATCAAAGCACGACCATACCGCCCAGGATTGATGTCGAGTAAAATCAGTCCATGTTGCCGTTCCTGTTGCTCTCCACCCGTGCCGAAGACGTTGCGGCCGAGCGCGAATACCAGAGCTTTCTGAGCGCTGCCGGGCTGGAACCGGAGCAGTTGCACCGCGTTCGCGCCGAGGCTGGTCCACTGCCACCGATTAATCTCGATGACTATTCCGGAATCATGGTGGGCGGCAGCCCATTCAACTCATCCGATCACGAAGAGTTGAAGTCTGAGGCGCAGCGCCGCGTAGAGCGTGAGATCGGCGAGTTACTGGACCGTGTAGTCGCAGCCGACTTTCCGTTCTTCGGAGCCTGCTACGGGGTGGGCACCCTCGGTACGCATCAGGGAGCGGTGATCGACGGCACCTTCGCGGAGCCCATCAGCGCGGTCACCATCACGGTGAACGACGCCGGAGCAACCGATCCGCTACTGGCTGGCCTGCCGTCGTCGTTCTCTGCCTTCGTAGGTCATAAGGAGGCGTGCACCACCCTGCCGGATGGCGCAGTGGTGCTCGCGTCGTCGTCGACCTGCCCAGTCCAGATGTTCCGCATCCGCGAGAATCTCTATGCCACACAATTCCACCCGGAGCTCGACGTCGCCGCCCTGCTGGAACGGATCGACATCTACCGACATGCCGGATACTTTCCGCCCCACGAGGCGGACGAGGTCATGGACCGTGTCCGGGAAGCACACGTGAACCAGCCGGCGAGGATTCTGCGGCAATTCGTGCAGCGGTACGCTCGGAGCTAGGTTGCCCCGGCGTTACTCGGGCGTGCCTCGTACCAACGCCTAAACTGTTTCAGTGAGTAACCCAGCAGCCCCGGTCCAGCAATCCGTCCCAACCCTCAGCCCGGCAGAAGTGAACCGGAAGATCTATGCCCAGATCGCCTCCGAACTCGGTGTGCAGACCTGGCAGGTCAAGGTTGCGATCGAACTGCTCGATGGCGGCTCAACGGTTCCGTTCATCGCTCGCTACCGCAAGGAAGTCACCGGAACGCTCGACGACGCCCAGCTGCGCGATCTTGAGGAGAGGCTCCGGTACCTACGCGAACTCGAAGACCGGCGCGCGGCGATTTTGGCTGCCATCGGCGAACAGGGCAAGCTCACCCCCGAACTAACCGCTAACATCCACGAAGCTGAGACCAAATCACGGTTGGAAGACCTCTACCTTCCCTTTAAGTCCAAGCGCCGCACCAAAGCTCAGATTGCCCGCGAAGCTGGCCTCGAACCGCTCGCGGACGCACTGCTGCGCAACCCCGAGCTCGATCCTGTCAAGGAAGCGGCGAAGTACCTCAACACTGAGCACTCCATCAACGCAGTCGAAGACGCTCTGGCAGGTGCCCGTGCCGTCGTCGTCGAACGTGTCAGTCTCGACGTCGAACTCACCACCACCCTCCGCGAACGTCTCTGGACTACCGGCCGGCTCCGATCACAGGTACGCAAAGGTAAGGAAACGGAGGGCCAGAAGTTCGCCGACTACTTCGCCCTAACCCAGGTGCCCAAATCCATGCCGTCGCACCGCGTACTCGCACTGCTACGCGGGGAGAAAGAAGGTGTGCTCGACGTTTCCTTCGCCGAAGCAGACCCAACAGACAAAGACGCCTACGAGGACGCCCGCGGCCGCTACGAAAACGCCGTCGCCAAGGCTGCCGGGATCTCCAACCGTGGACGACCGGCCGACGCCTGGCTTCTGCAGGGCGCCCAGGTTGCGTGGCGTACTCGGATTCACACCAGACTCGCAACCGATCTGCGCTCGCGGATGGCGCAAGCTGCTGAGGACGACGCCGTACGCGTGTTCGCAGCGAACCTGCGAGATGTACTGCTCGCCGCGCCCGCCGGAAACCGGTCCACCATGGGACTGGATCCAGGCCTGCGCACGGGCGTGAAAGTTGCCATTGTCGACGGAACGGGGAAGGCGACGGCGACCGACACCATCTACCCGCACGCGCCAGCCAACCGATGGACCGATGCGCTAGCGAGCTTGAAGAAACTCGCCGTCATGCACAACGTAGAACTCATCGCGATCGGTAATGGAACGGCCAGCCGTGAAACGGACAAACTCGCGGACGAACTGATCAAGAGTCTGCCTGAGCAGAAGATTCGCAAGCTGGTGGTTTCTGAAGCCGGCGCATCCGTCTATTCGGCGTCGGCGCTGGCCTCGGCCGAACTACCCGGCATGGACGTGTCCCTCCGCGGCGCGGTGTCCATTGCGCGGCGGCTCCAGGATCCGCTGGCGGAACTGGTGAAGATTGACCCCAAAGCGATTGGCGTCGGGCAGTATCAGCACGACGTCGCCCCCGCCAAGTTGGAACGCTCCCTTGGTGCTGTGATTGAGGACTGCGTGAACTCAGTGGGCGTGGACGTCAATACTGCCTCGCCCGCGCTGCTGAGCCGCGTTGCTGGTCTGGGCCCGCTGCTGAGTGAAAACATCGTGGCCCACCGGAATGAGTTAGGGCGCTTTGCGAAGCGCACGGACTTGAAAAAGGTTCCACGACTCGGCGCCAAAGCATTCGAGCAGTGCGCAGGCTTCCTTCGGATCAGCGGGGGAGCGGAACCGCTGGACGCATCGAGCGTGCACCCCGAAGCCTATGGGGTGGCCCGGAAAATCCTCAGCTCCGTGGGCGCTCGAAAGGCCGACGCCGTCCGCGGAACTGGGACTTTGGCTACCGTGAATGCCGCCGATTTTGTTGATGACACTTTTGGCCTTCCCACCGTGCAGGACATCCTCGCCGAGCTGGAAAAGCCTGGTCGTGATCCCAGACCCGAGTTCACTTCCGCCTCTTTTGCAGAGGGGGTTGAGAAGATCTCGGACCTTCGTCCCGGCATGATCCTCGAGGGGGTCGTCAGCAATGTGGCCACCTTCGGTGCGTTCGTGGACATCGGTGTTCACCAGGACGGGCTCGTTCACATATCTGCAATGTCCAACACCTTCGTCTCCGACCCGCACGACGTCGTCAAATCCGGTCAGGTTGTACGCGTCAAGGTTCTCGAGGCGGATCCGGAACGCAAACGCATCGCGCTCACGCTGCGGTTGGACGACGAGAGCCCGTCGGGTGGTGGGAAGCCTGCTGGCTCCTCGGACTCGGGTGGTCGCCCAAGTGCCACTCGCGGGGCGGGTTCTGGTGGAGGCTCCGGTGCCGCTCGTGGGAAGGGCGCATCGCCCGAGTCTCGCGGGCCTCGGGCACCTCGTAACTCGAGCGGCAAAAGTGAGTCCCGCGAGCCTGAGAGCGCGATGGCGAAGGCACTCCGCGAGGCCGGGCTCCGCTGAACGGGCTCGACCTTCGCTAGCCCGACCCGTCGTCCACTGACTCGACCCGTCCTCCACCCACCGACGCGTCCGCACTTATCGTTGGAATAACTCGGGAATCGGCTATATTCCAACAATAAGTGCGGGGGCGTGGCGGGCCTCGGCGTCTGCTCCGCTAGATTGCAGCGGTTAACCGGCACGATCATGCCGAATCATCCGAGAACTCCCTTGCTGTCCGGAGACTTCGGTGCAAAGATAGCAGTAACGGCACGATCGTGCCGGACTGAGGAGTGTCGTGTCGAATAGCTTTGCAAGTGCTCTGGCGGAGGAGGTGCGTGTCCGTCGGCTCGAAGAGCGCCTGACGCAGGCTAACCTTGCGGACCTTGCCGGTGTTTCTGAGAGATTCATCCGATCCCTGGAGCATGGGAAACCAACGCTTCAACTTGATTCTGTTGAGGCCGTGCTCAACACGCTGGGTCTTGAGCTCGAGATAACTGGTCGGTCCGGTGATCCGATACACAAGAACGTCGGCTCTGGTGAGGGTCAGTGATGTCGACCGAAGAATCAACGTCAGCGGACCAAGCAGATGTATACAAGCAAGGCGTACTTGCGGCGCAACTTGTACGGCACAAGGGCGGAACCCGGTTCAGCTACCTCCCGGAATACCTGAATCTGGGCCAAGCTCCGATTGCTTCTTCGCTTCCGTTGTCAGCAGAGCCAGTGGTCACGGGGAGTGGATCGGTTCCACCTTTCTTCACTGGTCTGCTGCCTGAAGGTCGGCGCCTGTCGTCTTTGCGTCGAGCCGTAAAGGCCTCGGCCGACGACGAGCTAGCACTCCTTGTGGCCGTTGGGGGAGACCCTGTTGGAGATGTGCAGATCGTCGCGAGAGGCACCAACCCTGTGGATGTTGGGCCCGCTGTTGTCCTGGATCCCAAGTCCCCGGTGAACTTTCAGGACTTGTTGGCAGAAACCGGGGTAGATCCTCGTGCGATTGCTGGTGTGCAGGACAAGGTCTCCGCCGGTATGGTCTCAGTACCCGTTGAGGCCGCTGGCCGGGCATTCATTTTGAAACTCGACCCGCCGGAGTACCCTCACGTTGTCGAGAATGAATTCCTCATGTATTCCTACGCCCGTCGGCTAAAGCTGCCGCTGAGTCGGGTCCAGATAATTCGGGACTCCACTGGACAGCCAGGACTCTTGGTGGAGCGATTCGATCGTGTTAGCGACGACGACGGCGGCCTGCGCAGATTGGCAGTGGAGGATGCCTCGCAAGTCATGGGACTTTATCCGGCGGACAAGTATGACGTTGCCTATGAGGTGCTCTGCAGGAACCTGACTGAACTGTCTTCCGCGCCGCTCCCTGCGTTGCGGAACCTTTCCCTGCAGGTGGTATTCGCCTGGCTTACCGGCAACGGCGACCTTCACGCGAAGAACGTTTCAATCCTGCAGGACGCCCGTGGTCGGGTCGCGGTTGCCCCGATTTACGACATCCCTTCAACGGTTGTCTATGGAGATAATTCTCTTGCTCTTGCCGTGGCGGGCAAACGGACCGGCCTGTCCAGGAAACACTTCCTTGGCTGGATGCAAGACGCCGGACTACGTGAGCGTGCTGCCGAAGGTGTCATAATCACAGCTCTGAGCGCAACGCGAACCCTGGTCGATGATCTAGCTAACGGAGCGTCACCGTTTTCAGATCAACTAACCAGAAACTGGGTCAAAGCGCTGAAAAATCGACGACGGCTGATGGAACCGAACTAGCTGTCAGGGCTCAGTGACAGTACGACGACGGACCTCGGCTGCACCAGAGCGGCAGAAGATCAGCACCAGCTCCTTCACGCTGAGCCCGGTAATCCGCTCGATCATGTCAGCGTAGGTACCGAGCTGCCGCCAGTACGCAGCGATGGTCTCCTCGGTGACACTGATGTCCGTCTTGAAGTCCGCAATGACCAGCGCGCCGTCGTCGTCTCGGTACATCAGATCGATGACACCCTCAACCGTCACGCCTGCGGAGGATCCGACGACGGGTAGCTCCAACCAGTGCTCACGCTCGGCAGCCTGTTGGACCGGTTCGCTGGACAGAGCCGAGCGCGCCCGTTCAGCCAAACCGGCAGGATCAGACAGCCCTGCGGCGAGCGCGACGGAGAACGTCAGCTCGTCGAAGTCCGCAGAATCGCGCAGACCGCTCAATTCCAATACCCGGTGCAGCGCGGTCCCAAACACCGCGCCATGTTCACCGCCGGGCTCCGCAAAGGTGGGCAGACCGTCATCGTCGACATCCACGAAGCGCATGGCTGAAGAGGGCCCCGCAGCAGAAGCTCCCTTGGCCAGAGCCGTAACGGAAGTGGTCGAGGCGATGGCGGAGGTTTCCTGCCAGCGCAACCGCCGAGATTCCCAGTCGGCGAACGGCATGACCGGCGCGGCAGCCGTCCCAGCCAGCCGCCCAAAGGACAGGTCGGTAGGCAAATCCAGGGAGGGAACGGCGTCGTCGTCCTGATCTACCAGGAGCTGACCAAGACTGCCCTTCGCACCAACGTAGTGGGACACCACCAGATGACTCTCGGCGCGGGTGCAGGCAACGTAGAGCAGGCGTCGTCGTTCGGCTTCGATGAAGTCCGACTCAACCTGGGACGCCTCATGGTAGCCGCTGGACTCAATATCGCCGGCGAAGTGCACCTGCAACTTACCGCGCTCATCCCACAGTGCGGCGGCCTTCTGGTGGTTGGGACTGGACCCTGTACCGGCCAGGATCACCATGGGGAACTCGAGCCCCTTGGACGCGTGGATGGTCATGATCCGCACGGCTTGGGCGTCAGTTTCGGGCAC
>JBBPYK010000016.1:0-6211 GCA_038199985.1 Actinomycetales bacterium
CAGCCAGCCCTCCATCCACTCGTCATTGTGCCGTGGACTGGTGAAATAGGTGCGGACTGCGACACCGAGGGGTCGGTCATCTCGTTTCGCGATTCCCCGCGAAAGCGCTGTCCGTGAGGAGTTACCATCGGCGGCCAGGACCACGTCGGCTGAGAAGTCCTGCGTTTGCCCGGTCTTGCGCCCACTGTCGTCGAGCAGCGCTGCCCGGACGCCGGTGACACGACCGTCGTTGTTCGTCAACGCCGTGCTGACCGAGTGTCCTTCAAGAATTCTCGCTCCCGCAGCTTCGGCGTAACGGGCCAGTGCCTCGTCAAAACCGAGCCGGGTCCGGATGAGGCCATACTGCGGAAAGTCAGAGAGCTCCGGCCACGGCAGTTCCACGGTCCGACCGCCAGCGATCAGCCGCAGGCCCTTGTTGCGCCGCCAGCCATCGGCCTCCTCGTGCGGGAGTCCCAGCAGTGCAACCTCTCGGACTGCCCTTGGCGTGAGTCCGTCACCGCACACCTTTTCCCGCGGAAACCGTGTTTTCTCCAACACCGTGACCTCTACTCCGGCCTGAGCAAGGTAGTAAGCCGCCGTGGATCCAGCCGGTCCGGCACCGACTATGAGTACTGACACTTAGATGGCTGCCCTGGGTCCGTGCCGCCGCAGCTTCGCTGACGCGGGCGTATCCCCTGCGCTGGGCTTGACGCCGCGATGGACGGCCACAATTCCGCCGTTGAGGTTACGGTAGTGAACGTCCTGCCAGCCGGCGCCGCTGATCCACGCCGCGAGCTGATCCTGGTTGGGCCAGGCGCGGATGGATTCGGCGAGGTACACATAGGCGTCCGGATTGGAAGCAACCTTACTGGCGATGGCGGGCAGTGCACGCATCAGGTACTCCGTATATACAGTGCGCCAGGGCGCGAAGGTTGGCTGCGAGAATTCAGCGATCACCAGCGACCCACCGGGCCGGGTGACGCGCAACATTTCCGCGAGCGCCTTTCGCGGCTCGTTGACGTTGCGCAGGCCGAAGGAAATGGTGCTTGCATCAAAGCTGTTGTCGGCGAATGGCAGGGCAGTGGCGTCACCGGCAACGAAGTCGATATCCGGGCGGCGACGTTTACCCACCTTGAGCATGCCGAGGGAGAAATCGCAGGCAACCACGTCCACTCCTGCTTCCGCATATGGCTCACTGGAGGTCCCGGTACCGGCGGCCAGGTCAAGGACGCGCTGGCCCGGCTGGGCACCGACTGCCTCCACGACGATGCGCCGCCAGCGGCGCGTCTGCCCCATGGCAAGGACGTCGTTGACCAAGTCATACCTCGGAGCGACGTCGTCAAACATCTTGGCTACTTCATCCGGGCGTTTATCCAATGATGCGCGGTTCACCCGTTCATTGTCTCAAACAATGCGACCGCCCACTAACGACCGGAAGCGCCGTCCACTTTGTCCGCACCGGACACTCCATTCCTCAAGTTACCCGTATCACACCGAGGCGAGAGTTCCCTGTGCGCGGGAGTACCCTTGAGGCATCATGAGCAACCCGTCCCCAGTACTGAGCGCCCCGTCACCGCTCCTCTCCCCTCCACCCACACTGCGGAGCATCACGGTGCCGGCGAATCAGCTCGACGCCGTGGGCCTACTGGAGTTCGTGGCCCGCAATGACGTCCACACCTGGATTCAACGCGGGGAAGGCTTTGTCGGGTTCGGCGAGGTGGCCCGGCACGTTTCAACTGGACCTACCCGCTTTGCTGACGCGCAGCAGTGGTGGCAGTCAGTTGTTGCGCAGGCCGAGGCCGTGGGGACCTCCGGGGTGAACGTCGCTGGCGCTGGCCTGATGGCGTTCGGCTCCTTTTCCTTTTCCAAGGTTTCGACCTTCGAATCTCGGCTGATTGTTCCACAGGTTGTTCTCGGCCGTCGCCGCGGCCAGTTCTGGCTCACATATATTACTGACGACGACGCCGAACCGACGCCTGCGTCAGCGGAGGCGGCCCTCGCCAGCTACCTGGTGGACACGGCCGAACCCCGCGGCTTCTCCGCCAGGGATGAGCTGGTGGGCGGCCGGTTGACCGAGGCCCAGTGGAAGACTGCCGTTGCACGCGGCGTTGCGCACATCCACGACGGCGACCTGACCAAACTGGTCCTGGCCCGCGACGTCCTGGCCCGCCTCAGCGAGCCCATTGACACTGCCCGGGTGCTGCGCGAGCTCGCCGTCAGGTACCAGGATTGCTGGACGTATTCCGTGGACGGATTGATCGGTTCAACCCCGGAAATGCTCATCAAGGTCGAGGACAACACGGCACAGGCGCGAGTGCTCGCGGGAACCCTTGATCGAGCCAGCGCACCGGAAAATGATCCTTCGTATTCGGAGCGGGTCCTCGCCGGCTCCACCAAGCAGCAGCACGAACACCAGATCGCCATCGACTCCCTGACCCGACAGCTGGAACCGTTCACGGATTCAATGACTTCGCACAGTGAACCCTTTGTCCTGCAACTACCCAATGTCTGGCACCTTGCCTCCGACGTCACCGCTGAACTTGCCACCGATGACGACGGGCGGGTACCGACGTCGCTCGCCCTCGTGGGAGCGCTACATCCAACCGCTGCTGTCTGCGGCACTCCGACCACCGTTGCGGGCGAGCTGATCCGCGAACTCGAGCACCTGGACCGGGGCCCCTACGCCGGGCCGGTCGGGTGGATGGACGCCAACGGCAACGGCGAGTGGGGCATCGCGCTGCGCGGTGCGGTCATTGAGGATCCATTGAACGTGCGGCTCTATGCTGGCTGCGGCATTGTGGACGCCTCGACGCCCACGGCCGAGCTGGCTGAGTCCTGGAGCAAGTTCCGGCCCATGATCGAGGCCCTGGGCCTGCGCGCCTAGTTCTGCGGCAGCGCTTCTGGTATTGATCTCATCGGTGAATGGATATATAGCGGTCATCAACAGCGTGTCCTTTGGTTACCTCTAGACAATGTCTGTATCCTGTGATGTACATCTCACAGCGGCTAGAGTTAGTGGGCTAGCGCTTTATCACCGTCCTGATATGAGGTATCACTATGATCCAGAAATTCGTAAAGGCCGTGGCGGTCTTGTCTATGGGGGCCCTGTTCCTGACCGCTTGCGGCGCTTCGGACGAAGATGTGGCCGCAGGCTCGGATACCGGGCTTGATCTCGTAGAGGAAGGCACCTTGACAGTATGCGCGGATGTCCCCTTTCCACCGTTCGCATTTGAGGAAGATGGGGACTATACCGGGTTCGATATAGAACTCATGAGGGCACTCGCCGAAGGCATGGACCTTGAACCGTCCATCAAGGACATCGGTTTTGAAGGGCTCCAGAGTGGCGCCGCTTTGGCCGCCGGAACCTGCGACATCGGTGCCGCGGGTATGACCATCACAGAGGCACGCGAAAAGAACATCGATTTCTCGGACCCCTACTATGACTCACTTCAGTCCTTATTGGTTGGCTCCGACTCGAGTATCAAGTCACTCGACGACATGTCGGGCAAGAAAATCGGTGTCAAGCAGGGCACTACCGGCGAAACCTACGCGCAGGAAAACGCGCCTGAGGACGCCACCATCATCTCTTACCCAAGCAACTCCGAAATGTATCCTGGCCTGAAATCGGGCGGCGTTCAGGCTGTCATGATGGACCTTCCTGCTAACCTGCAGCACCTCGAGGACGGCGAATTCACGATCGTAGAAGAATACGACACAGGTGAACAGTATGGTTTTCCCGTCCAGGAGGAAGGAAGCGAGGAACTCCTGAAAGCGGTCAATGAACAGCTGGCCGAGCTCAAGGACAACGGTCAGTACGAGGACCTCTACAACAAGTACTTCAGCGAGCAGTAACTCTTGTAATCGGTCCGTAGTGGCGCACGTCACGACGAACAGATTCCGAATGGTAGTGTCATTCCACACCGAGGCATCAGCCATTCCTGCACCTACGTGCAGCACCCTTGATAAACGCTACGAAAGGCATTCCCTTGAAGGCACGCGTCCCCTTGATCCTTTTGGCTAGCCTCACACTCACACTCACCGCGTGTGGTGGGAGCGACACCGAGGCTAGCGACAATGAACTGGGTCTGGTTGAAGCAGGAAACCTCACCGTCTGTTCCGACATCCCCTACGCACCCTTCGAGTTCGAAGAGGGCGGCGAATACACGGGCTTCGACATGGACCTGATGCGCGCGATCGCCGAGGGGATGGATCTGGAATTGGCCATCAAAGATGTGGGCTTCGACGGCCTTCAGAGTGGAGCATCCCTGGCAGCAGGGCAGTGCGACATAGGTGCCAGCGCCATGTCCATCACCGAGGACCGCCAGAAGAACTTGACGTTCTCTGATCCTTACTACGATTCGCAGCAGTCACTGATGGTTCCCAAAGACTCGGACATCAAGTCCATCGAGGACCTTGAGGGTAAGACTGTTGGCGTTCAACAGGGAACTACCGGCGAGGACTACACGCGAGAGAACGTCCCCGAAAGCACCGAGGTCAAGGCTTACCCGAGCGACGGAGAGCTATTCCCGGCCCTGCAGTCCGGCGGCGTCGACGCAGTTCTGCAGGATCTCCCCGTCAACATCCTCCACACCGACGACGGCGCGTACACCATCGTGGAGGAGTACCCCACTGATGAGCAGTACGGCTTTGCCATGAAGAAGGAAGGTTCCGAGGACCTGGCGAAGGCCGTCAATGAACAGCTGGCCGAGCTGAAGGACAACGGCAAGTACCAGGAAATCTACGACACCTATTTCAAGGAGTAATACCCTCAAAGTGGTCCGGACAGCCCCGCTGCCCGGACCACACTGTTTCACCTCCTTTGAAAGGTACTCCCTCACGTGAAACCATCCACCCGTGCGCGCCTCTTCCGCGGCGTTCTCTATCTCATCTTCGTTGCCGCGATTGTCGCGGTAATTCTTGTCGCTGACTGGGAAGCAATCCGAAAATACTTCCTGGACGTGGAAGTTGCTAAAGAGGCGCTCCCCGAAATCATTACCACAGCGGCCAAGAACACAATTGTCTATACCGCTATCGCCTTTGCGGGCGGTCTCTTTTTAGGCCTGGTTCTTGCCCTCATGAAGCTGTCCCCCATTGCTCCTTACCGGTGGGTGGCGACAATATATATAGAAACTTTCCGCGGCCTACCCGCACTACTGGTGATCTTCGGATTTGCATTCGCTGTTCCCATTGCGTTCAGCTGGAGTCCTCCGGGCGGCAGCACGGGCGCTGGCCTCCTGGGCCTAATTATTGTCTCCGCCGCGTACATCGCGGAAACCATCCGAGCGGGCATCCAGGCTGTGCCCAAGGGACAGGTGGAAGCGGCTCGCTCACTGGGCATGAGGCCCAGCTGGACTCTCGTTTCCGTAGTCCTTCCCCAGGCCTTCCGTATCATTACGCCGCCCCTGACCAATGAGATGGTCATCATCATCAAGGACACCTCGCTGCTGTTCATCGCCGGAATGGCGCTGGGCGACCGCGAGCTGACCACGTTCGCCCGTGATTTGGCTTCCCAGACGGCAAACTCCACAGGGCTGATCCTCGCGGCTTTGATGTACTTGATCATCACCCTGCCGCTGACCCAGCTGGTAGCCAAGCTTGAACGCCACAATCAGAGAGGCCGGTGACCCCGGTGGTCGCATACTCCGCCGAGACGACAACCAGAGCCGTCCCCGCCATTGATGTTAATAACCTGCATAAGAGTTTTGGCGAGAATGAAGTCCTCAAGGGCATCGACTTCCACGTGGACCAGGGCGAGGTGGTCTGCGTGATCGGACCCTCCGGTTCCGGAAAATCCACTCTCCTGCGCTGCGTCAACCGGCTCGAGGAGCCCACCAGCGGTACCATCATGGTGGAGGGAGTGGACATCACCGACAAAGAAACCGACCTCGACAAGGTGCGCACCAGGATCGGGATTGTCTTCCAACAATTCAACCTGTTCCCCCATCTCAATGTGCTGAAAAACCTCACCCTGGCCCAACGTCGCGCCAAGCGGCGCCCCATGTCCGAGGCCAAGGAAATTGCACTGAAGAACCTGGAAAAGGTCGGCCTCAGGGACCGCGCGGACGCGTACCCCTCCCAACTCTCCGGCGGTCAACAGCAGCGCGTCGCCATCGCGCGGGCGCTGTCCATGGACCCGGACATGATGCTCTTCGATGAGCCCACCAGCGCGTTGGACCCGGAACTCGTGGGCGACGTCCTCAGCGTCATGAAACAACTGGCACATGAGGGGATG
>JBBPYK010000017.1:0-2843 GCA_038199985.1 Actinomycetales bacterium
TACCGGATTTTCGGCAAACTCGGCATCACCAGACGCGAGGACCTGTAGCCGCATAGTCCGGCCAGTAGCCGGCGTACGGTCGGGCCCGTATGGGGTCAAGGATGGGTGGCTACTGCGACGAGGTCTGTCCTCCTGTCCAGGTCGCCAGCGGCAGGATGTCCGTCACGTCCCTCGCCCACGAACAACGACGTTGATTCCTCCATCATCGATCGTAGGGGCCAACCGCTGGTTGAGACCGCGCTGGTAACGATTGATGATGTGCCCCAGACCGCCCAGTTTTGGGGCAATTCGAGTAGGCGTCCCGCCCGCGAGTAGCGAGTATGACCGTGCGAGAAGTCACGTCTGCGTTTACGCGCAGTCTCACCCTCCTTGCGAGTATTCGACCGCGCCAAACAGTCAGTACCCGCAGCGGCGCCCTCCTGAAGACGGGTATCCAGCACCCGTGCCGGTAGACCCCTCAATTCCTAGGCTTGAACCGTAGGAAGCTCCATCCACTGTGCTTCCGCTGGGAACAAGAATTTTATGGGGTTTCACCATGCACGATTTCCTATGGACACGCACCAATGACGTCCGCCGGTCACGGCGGGTCCTCTCTAGAGCCTGTCCTCCACATGCGGAGCCGGCGACGTTAGAGCCTTCCGAGACCAAGGCTCGTCCCCAGCCGTCGTCGGCTCCTTTCCTTCCACCTGGGGATGCCCGGGACAGCGCATATAGGCCGCTGTCCCGGTGCAGGCATTTGGACCCGGGGGGCTCATTGTCATGACAGAGCTACGCGAATTTTTCATTCCACCGACGCCGCTGCGGTTGCGGCCGCTTACAGCGCCCGCGGATCCGGCAGTCACCGAGTCTGCCACGACAAATCCAACAACTGTTTCGGGCGTCCCATGGCGGCAGAGATACCAAGCGTCGCTTCGCGTCACGGACGCCGTGATCATCGCGGCTGCCGTCTTTTGCAGTTCCCAGATCATCGGTGGAGCGCAGGACACCACGGTCCTTACTGTCAGTGCGGCTGGTGCAGCGATTGTTGGTCTTGTCTGGATCGGTATGCTGTCCGGCTTCCGTACCCGTGATCCACGCTTGTTCGGGGTTGGAGCGCTTGAGTATAGGAGGGTCATCAACGCCAGTGCGGCAACGTTCGGGGCTCTCGCCGTAGTCGCCGTCGTGACAGATGTTCGTGACTACCGCGGGTTCATTCTCTTTGCCTTTCCAGCTGGCCTTGCAGGTCTCCTGTCCAGCCGCTGGATCTGGCGGAACTGGCTGACCAGGCAGCGACACTTTGGACATTTCTTATCCAAAGTGGTGGTTGTCGGCAGGCTGAGTGACGTCGAATACGTCATAGAACGCATTGCGAAAAAATCTGGAGCGGTTTACGACATCGTCGGGGCGGTGGTTGAGGGCCCATGCAGCCGGGAGGAGATTCCATCAGGTAAAAGTTTGGTTCCCGTGCTGCACGGTCTGCGACACGTCGAACGCGCTGTTCAGTCGACGGGTGCCGATGCTGTTATCGTGGCCGGACAATTGCGCAAGGGCGGAAACTATGTCCGGGAGCTCGGCTGGAATCTTGAGCGGACCGGCACCGAATTGGTGGTTGCCTCGGCTTTGACCAACGTGGCTGGTCCTCGAATTCAAATGCGGCCAGTCGAGGGCCTTCCCCTGATGCATGTTGAGCTGCCGCAATTCACCGGCGGCCGGCATGTAATTAAGCGTGGAATTGATGTTGTTGCATCCTCGATGGCGCTCGTGGCGCTTCTGCCAATATTGCTGATTCTTGCTCTGCTTGTAGTCAGGGATTCTGTTGGGCCAGCCCTCTTCCGCCAAGAGCGGGTGGGCCGGCAAGGTAACACGTTCTTTATGTATAAGTTCCGCTCCATGGTGGACGACGCCGAATCGGAGCTCGAGCGCCTCAAGGCTGCAGACGAGGGCAACGGCATGCTCTTCAAGCTGCGTAATGATCCCAGGGTAACTCGAACCGGTCGATGGATGCGCAGATACTCTCTGGACGAACTGCCCCAGCTATGGAATGTCCTCAAGGGTGATATGTCCCTGGTAGGCCCCCGGCCACCTTTACCCAGCGAAGTAATCAATTACGCGGGGTACACCCACCGCAGGCTATTTATCAAACCTGGCTTGACGGGTTTATGGCAAATAAACGGGCGTTCGGATTTAGCATTGCAGGAAAGCGTCCGTCTTGATCTTTATTACGTGGAAAACTGGTCCGTGACTGGTGACCTCATGATTATGTGGCGGACGCTCAAGGTGATGTTGAAGCCCGAAGGCGCCTACTGATGAATCTACCGGAATCCGATGGTGTCCTTGTGGAACTTTAGACCTCATTGTGTAGTGCCTACTCTGAGATGAGGCCAAGTATTGCGTTGACTCCGTCGTCGATCGACATAGTAGCGGTGTCAATGACCAGATCAGGCTCCGTTGGGTTTTCGTAAGGGGAGTCTATGCCGGTAAAGTCCCTGACCAACCCAGCCCTTGCCTTTGCGTAAAGGCCTTTCCGGTCCCGCTGCTCACAGACCTCCAGCGCCGTGGATACATGCACTAGGAGAAACACCCCCGCAACTTCCGCCATGGAGCGCGCGCTTTGTCGTGTTGCTTCAAAGGGAGCAATCGGCGCGCAGATGGCTATTCCACCGGCTCTGGAAACCAGGGACGCTACCCAGCCGATTCGCTGGACGTTGATCTCACGATCCTCGCGCGAGAATCCGAGCTCTGCGGATAAGTTGCGTCGAACATGCTCACCGTCGAGCATGATCACCGCACGGTGATCGAGGTGGTGCAGCCGCTCGGCTAGGGACCGAGCCAATGTAGATTTTCCGGAACCAGAGAAGCCAGTA
>JBBPYK010000018.1:0-2405 GCA_038199985.1 Actinomycetales bacterium
AACACCTCGCGTTCCAGATGCCGGCCTGTTTGCCGGACACCCTTGATATTCAGCCCGTGCTCGGGCCTACAGAAACCTAATACCGTTACGTTACCCGTTCAGCAGTGGTTCACCTGTTAGCAACGAGTGCTACACCGCAGCAGGACCGTGTGGCCGTCAGCGGGCAGGTGGCGGTGGCAACGTCTTTTTCATCACGACGCGCGGCCAGGCATTCAAGCCTTGGGTATTTTCTTCTTGCCTGATCTGACGCATACCCCGCGACCACTGGTCTTCGGGCACCCGAACGAAGCCCAAGCGCGTGTAATAAGGGGCGTTCCACGGAACGTCTTCAAAGGTTGTCAACGTCATTCCCTTGAGTCCTCGTGCCACAGCCCAACGAGCCACTTCTTCGATGAGTGAGCGACCAAGACCCTGGCGGGCGTACTGCGGGTGGACGGTCACCTGTTCGATATGGGCGTGCCCATCAACGTCTTTAACCAGAATGTAAGCGACCGGATCATCGCCGGAGTCCGTGGTGACCCATGCTCTGCCTTCTCGCTGGTATGCCGCCAGGTCATCCAGATCCGGCGGCGAGTCGTCAGCGATGGCTGCCAGATTGATGGTTCGAAATGCTTCGCCTGCTGCCACTTCGATGTCCCGTATTTTCTGGAGGTCCTCTCTGCGCGCTTCCCTGCTCATCCGACCAGTCAATCAGAGGCCACCCGGGTTGGCGATCAGCTGAAACGGGGGATGGTGACGGTCGGGGTGAGGGTTGATGGGCATGTCCAGTACGGTGTCCTAGCCCAGCGCATCCTTGACGCTCTCGACCTGGAAAACGGACACAGCAGCCGGTTGGAACCCCTCGGGACTCGCTTCAGCGATGTACGCGCCCACCCTGGCACTGGTAAAGGCGGCGAACATCTCAGGGAACTGAAGTCTGTACTCGTCGTTGAGCACCGTGCCGCCGCCGGCAACTTCAGTGAAGTTCTCGATCAGGGTTTTGCCCGTGGTGGCATCCACAACTATTTGGCGGTACCCAACCACGTGGCCAGGCAGAACTTGTGCGCCGTCGCCCGGGGTGAGAAGCCGGATGGTTTGCGTCTCGATGGCCAGTGGTGCGTCAAAGGTAACCCGGGGGGGGCCTTGCCTTCGCCTTGGTCAACCACCTGCACGGAGGCAAGAATTCCGACGTCCGACGGCGGGATGCTCGCCGACGCGGTGGTCGCGGCGGGGGACGTGGCGCTCGTTGATGGGTCGGGTTGCGCAACAGGGGACGCACTTGGTGACGGATTGGACCGAGTAGCGTCCGGCGCCTCTTTCGCGCAGCCGCTCACCAGGAGTAGCAAGGTAATGAACACTGCTAGAAGGCGGCGCATTTTATCACTTCCGGTGCTATTTCATGACCAATCCATCCAGCCTGCCCACGGAAGTGCGGAGTGTCAAGGCACTACACTCCTTTCCGGCTTCCGTTTGCTCCCCGTTGCGGGTAGATATGGTCTATTCATCACGGGATTGCATGACGGCCCGGAGTTCGCAACGCGGTGGAGTTGGTCCGCCAGAAAGACAAGGGACCGGGTTACGCGCCACCGCTGGCGAACGTGGTTCAACAGCCGGACAAGCTAACAGTTGAGTCACGGGTTGGACATTCCGTCATCTCCGCGGCATAAACGCTTCAATTCGTCCGTATTTCAGACTCTCGCAAGATGTCCTGTATGCCGCACGCTCACCCGCGTGGACAATATGAGTTGAATCACATCTAATAATATGAGCGCGGCATTTCCGATCCACAGGAAGTGGTGTGCAGCGACTCTTTAAGGTAGCCGGAGCGGGTCCGGCAACCTGCGCTGGAATGGCACCGGCCAAGCCAGTGTGATTGTCCTTGAAAGGATCAATTCATGAAACGTACAGCCAAATCCATGCTCGGCGCCGGGTTGCTCACGGCAGCGCTGGCACTGAGTGCTTGCGGAGGGTCCGACGACGCCGGCCAGAAGGCCGCCAGCGACGAGCCCGTTGAAATTGGCATTTCCCAGTTCGTGGAGCATCCTGCACTGGATGCTTCTCGCGAAGGCTTTATCAAGGCACTGAAGGAAAACGGCTACGAGGACGCAGTCTTCGATGAGCAGATCGCGCAGGCGGATCAGGCCACCGCCACAACGATCGCGAGTAAGTTTGCCAGCGACAAGAAGGACCTTGTGCTGGCAATCGCTACCCCATCGGCCCAGACTGCTGCGCAGTCCATTCAGGACATTCCGATCCTCATCACAGCCGTGACCGAGCCCGAAGAAGCGGGGCTCGTGGACAGCTGGGAGGAGCCAGGTGGAAACCTGACCGGCACCAGCGACCTCAACCCTGTTGAAAAGCAGTTGGGCCTCGTGACGGAACTGGCCCCGGACGCCAAGACAATCGGCGTCGTCTACAGCTCAGGT
>JBBPYK010000019.1:0-6344 GCA_038199985.1 Actinomycetales bacterium
GCCTGCCCGGCCGAGGATCGCCTGTCCCGGGTCGATGTCCGGAAGCAGGAACGAGGACGCTGATGCGAGCAGGATGATCGTTCCCAGAATGACGACGGCGGCAATACGGGTCAAATACGGCACCCCAGTGCACGATAACGTTACCCTGCCTATATTGAGGCATGTGGCGAGGCACATGCCTGATATTCCCTGACACTGACAACACGGATTCTAGGCAAAAATCCCTGCGGGACTAGATAATCAGCGGGAACCTGAAAACCATGGATGAAACCGCTCCATTACCGTGGTCGCCATAAGATTCTCAAGTGAGAGCTACGGCAGGATGTGATCGAGGGCGGTACCGGTGGGGGCCAAGTGAACCCCCTGACGAAGGGATGGACCGATATGGCTGCGAAGCACCACCACCTGTGGGAGTAGGCGCACACGGAGCGCGCCGCGTTGGCAGAAGACCTCTCCGGACTCCGCGAAGACCAGTGGGGGCACGGCACCCTCTGTGGGGAGTGGGACGTTGAGCAGGTCGTCGCCCATCTGACTGCTGCCGCGAGCCTGAACCAGTGGCAGTGGCTGCGCAGTATGCTCGGTGCCCGTTTCCGCCCGGACGTGCACAACCAGCGACGGTTGGCCGAGTACCGCGGCAGTACGCCCGCCGAGACGCTTGAACGGTTTCGCGCCATTCTCACCAGCACGGTTGCGCCCTCGGGACACACGCCGGCGTATCTGGGCGAGGTAGTGGTGCACGCGCAGGATATTCGTCAGCCGCTGGGGCTTGCCCGGACGCCGAGCATTGACGCGCTGACGCCCGTGGCCGATTTCTTCGCCCGCCGCAACTTCACCGTGGCGAGCCGAACGCACGTTGCCGGGTTGCAGTTAGGGGCCGACGACGGGCCGTTTGCCGCGGGGGACGGTCCGCTGGTCAGCGGAACAACCCTCGCTCTGGTCATGAGCATGGCCGGACGTATTTCCTACGTTGACGAACTCGACGGGCTAGGCGTCGCGACGCTGCGCTCGCGGCTTGAGGGCGGGTGAGGACTGGAACTACACAGGACATAGTGATGTGAATGACTGGGAGCATCAGAAACATCGTCTTGGGGATGCCCGTTCGTGGAGACCACATTCTGGTAGACGCGGACGTGCGCCGCTCAGGCTCGCAACAAATGCACACTCAACTCAGGAGGGTTCCCGAAAGGGCGGGTGGCCCCCGCCTACACTGTTTCAGTGAGTAACCCAGCAGCCCCGGTCCAGCAATCCGCCCCAGCGCCCAGCCCTGAAGAAGTGAACCGGAAGATCCATGCCCAGATCGCGTCCGAGCTCGGTGTGCAGGCCTGGCAGGTCAAGGTTGCAATAGAACTGCTCGACGGCGGGTCAACGGTTCCGTTCATTGCCCGCTACCGCAAGGAAGTCACCGGAACGCTCGACGACGCACAGCTCCGCGATCTAGAGGAGAGGCTGCGGTACCTACGCGAACTCGAAGACCGCCGCGCAGCTATATTGGCTGCCATCGGCGAACAGGGCAAGCTCACCCCCGAACTAGCCGCAGCCATCCATGAAGCCGAAACCAAATCCCGGCTGGAAGACCTCTACCTTCCGTTCAAATCCAAACGCCGCACCAAAGCGCAGATCGCCCGCGAAGCCGGCCTCGAACCGCTCGCCGATGCACTGCTGCGCAATCCGGAACTTGATCCCGTGCGGGAAGCCGCGAAATACCTCAACCCGGAGCACTCCATCAACGCAGCCGAGGACGCTCTGGCAGGTGCCCGCGCCGTCGTCGTCGAACGTGTCAGTCTCAACGTCGAACTCACTACCACGCTACGAGACCGGCTCTGGAACACTGGGCGCCTTCGCGCGCAGGTGCGCAAGGGCAAGGAAGCTGACGGCAAGAAATTCGCGGACTACTTCGATTTTGCCCAGCTGCCCAAGTCCATGCCGTCGCACCGGGTGCTGGCGCTGCTGCGCGGGGAGAAAGAAGGGGTACTCGACATCTCCTTCGCCGAAGCGGACCCAGCGGACAAGGACGCCTACGAGGCCGCGCGCAGCCGCTACGAAAACGCCGTCGCTAAGGCGGCCGGGATCTTCAACCGTGGACGACCAGCAGACGCGTGGCTGTTGCAGAGCGCCCAGATTGCGTGGCGAACCCGGATTTCCACTCGACTCGCAACCGACCTGCGCTCGCGGATGGCGCAAGCGGCCGAGGACGACGCCGTACGCGTGTTCGCAGCGAACCTGCGAGATGTACTGCTCGCAGCGCCAGCAGGAAACCGGTCCACCATGGGACTGGATCCTGGCCTGCGCACGGGTGTGAAGGTCGCCGTTGTCGACGGAACGGGGAAAGCGACGGCGACCGACACCATCTACCCGCACGCGCCCGCCAACAAATGGGCGGATTCGCTGGCGAGCCTGAAGAAACTGGTGGTGAAGCATAACGTGGAGCTCATTGCGATCGGCAATGGGACGGCGAGCCGTGAAACGGACAAGCTCGCCGCCGAACTGATCAAGGCTCTGCCCGAACAGAAAATCCGCAAACTGGTGGTTTCAGAAGCGGGGGCGTCCGTCTATTCAGCGTCTGCACTGGCCTCGGCCGAACTGCCCGGCATGGACGTATCCCTGCGCGGCGCCGTGTCCATTGCCCGGCGGCTCCAGGATCCACTGGCGGAACTGGTGAAGATTGATCCCAAAGCAATCGGCGTCGGGCAGTACCAGCACGACGTCGCGCCCACCAAACTGGAACGGTCCCTTGGCGCCGTCATCGAGGACTGCGTGAACTCAGTGGGCGTGGACGTCAATACTGCCTCGCCTGCACTGCTGAGTCGCGTAGCCGGCCTGGGCCCGCTGCTGAGCGAAAACATTGTGGCCCACCGAAATGAAACCGGTCCCTTTGCGAAACGCACGGACCTGAAAAAGGTTCCACGGCTCGGAGCCAAAGCATTCGAACAGTGCGCCGGATTCCTTCGGATCAGCGGGGGAGCAGAGCCGCTCGACGCGTCAAGCGTCCACCCCGAAGCGTACGGAGTTGCCCGGAAGATCCTCACGTCCGTGGGCGCTCGCACGGCAGACGCCGTCCGAGGAGCCAGCGCGCTGGCTACCGTCAATGCCGCAGATTTTGTTGACGACACTTTCGGCCTTCCCACAGTGCAGGACATCCTGGCCGAACTGGAAAAACCCGGCCGTGACCCCCGGCCCGAGTTCGCGTCCGCCTCCTTCGCAGAGGGGATCGAGAAGATCTCCGACCTCCGCCCCGGCATGATCCTCGAAGGGACCGTCAGCAATGTTGCCGCGTTCGGCGCGTTCGTGGACATCGGTGTTCACCAGGACGGGCTCGTCCATATTTCCGCCATGTCCAACACTTTTGTTTCCGACCCGCACGATATCGTCAAATCCGGTCAGGTGGTACGCGTCAAGGTCCTCGAAGCCGATCCGGAACGCAAGCGGATTGCGCTCACCCTTCGGCTGGACGATGAGGGCCCGACGAGCGGGACGTCTTCGGGCGGCGGGAAGCCAGCTGGACGGGCTGGGTCTGGTGTGGGTGGTGGGCGTTCGGGTTCTCCGCGTGATCCTCGTGAATCGCGTGGCGCAGGTTCTTCGGGTGGCAAACACGAGTCCCGTGAGTCGGAGAGTGTGATGGCGAAGGCGCTGAGGGAGGCAGGGCTTCGCTAAAAGCGACCGTCGCTCGACCGGCACGATTGTTCCGGTCAAGGCGATTCCACTCTTGAGATCGACACAACGCGATGCCATACTGGCAATACCGGTACGATCGTGCCGAAATGAGGAGTGTCGTGTCCAGTACTTTTGCAAGTGCCCTCGCTCGGACGGTCCGTGCCAGACGTCTTGAAGAGCACTTGACGCAGACTGATCTAGCAGATCTTGCTGGTGTTTCTGAGCGATTCATCCGATCAGTGGAACACGGTAAGCCGACTCTCCGACTTGATTCCGTTGAGGCCGTGCTAAAGGCGCTCGGTCTTAATCTCGCGGTGACTGGTCGTGCGAATATCTCCGTACCCGCAGAAGCCGAGCACGATGGGAACGAATGATGGCGCTTGAAGAGCACCGGATTCTCAGTGGAGCGGAGGTGTACAAGCAAGGTGTACTGGCCGCGCGCCTTGTCCGTCATAAGGGTGGGACCCGTTTCAGCTACCTGCCGGAATACCTGAAATCGGGTCGACCCGCTGTTGCTTTTTCGCTTCCGTTATCAGCGGAGCCGGTCGTCACGGGAAGCGGATCCGTTCCGCCTTTCTTTACCGGTCTGCTGCCGGAAGGCCGGCGTCTTTCCTCATTGCGTCGCGCAGTAAAGGCGTCAGCCGACGACGAGCTCGCACTCCTCATTGCCGTTGGAGGAGACCCCGTAGGTGATGTGCAGATCATGGCTTCCGGTACCAATCCCGTGGATGCGGCGCCCGCCGTCGTGTTTGATCCGAAGTCCCCTGTGAACTTCCGCGACGTGTTGGACGGCACTGAAGTAGATCCAAGTGCGCTTGCTGGTGTGCAGGAGAAGGTCTCCGCGGGGATGATCTCCGTACCGGTTGAGTCCCCTGGCCGAAGGTTTATTTTGAAGCTGGATCCGCCCGAGTACCCTCACGTGGTGGAAAACGAGTTCCTCATGTACGCCTATGCTCGGCGGCTGAAGCTTCCGCTGAGTCGAGTGAAGCTGATCCGGGATGCCGTTGGACAGCCAGGTCTGTTGGTGGAGCGATTTGATCGCATAACAGACGACGGCGGCCTGCGCCGGTTGGCGGTGGAAGACGCCTCGCAGATCATGGGACTTTATCCAGCAGATAAGTACGACGTTGCATTTGAAACGCTTTGCAGCGAGCTGAGTCGCTTGTGTCACGCCCCGCTTCCGGCGATGCGTAACCTGGCCATACAACTCGTATTCGCATGGTTGACCGGCAATGGCGATCTACACGCCAAGAACCTCTCCCTTTTGCAGGATGCGCAGGGGCGGGTTGCTGTTGCACCGGTGTACGACATCCCCTCAACCGTGGTTTACGGGGACAGGTCATTGGCTCTGCCTGTCGGCGGCAAGCGCACGGGTGTGTCGCGGAAGCACCTCCTGAGCTGGATGACTCAGGCCGGGCTTCCGCAACGCTCGGCGGAGGGAGTGCTAAAGGTTGCATTGAACGCGACGAGAACGCTGCTCAATGACCTGGACGGCGGGGCGTCACCTTTTTCAGACAGCGAAACGAGGACCTGGACCAGGGAACTCAAGAACCGGCGGCGACTGCTGGACCCTCTTTAGCGACAGGTGCGGCGCTGGCGGTCGGGGCGAGTGGTCGGCCTAGAGATTTCGGTACGGGAAGGTTGCGGGAGGTGAAGACGATCACCGGGCTCTTCTCCGCCAGGAACTGCGAACAGCCCCTCCAGCGAGTTCTGTTCGTCAGCGATCCAACCGTTGATGCTGGGTGCGGTGTCGAAGATGCTCTTGCCCAGGACGCAATGTTAGATGGGTTCGGCTCGAGCGGCCCAAGGGAGATCGATTTGGTCAATGCAGCATCAGGATCAACGACCAGTGGCGGATCTGCTTCGTGCGGACCGACGCTGGCCCGGAGGGGGACATCACACAGAACAAGCTCGCGGTATCGATTGGGGTGTCCCCGCGTCGGATCAACGAGATCGTGCACGGTAAGCGTGCGATCACGGCAGACACGGCGCTGCGGCTTGGGAAGTACTTTGGCACTTCAGCGCAGTTCTGGCTAAACCTGCAGACGCACTTTGACCTCGAGCTGGCCGAGGATCGCGTGGCGGATGAAATTGGGGCGATCGTCCCGCTGTCGGTCGCCTAAAAGCTTGGCTGAAGCGTGGTCGGAGCAGGTCGCACTGTGGCCACGAAGTCGACCGAAACTATCGAGCGAGCGGCTGGGACAGTTGTGTAGCACGGTGCTACTCTATGACTATGACCAGGACCAGCCAGCCGACCCGCCTTCCCGCAGACGTTTATGACTCCGCTGTCGCAGCCGCGCACGTCACGTCACGCACTGTGCCCCAGCAGATTGCGCATTGGGCCCGCATCGGACGTGAGCTGGAGATGTCGCCTCGGGTGAACTATCGGGCGATCACCCAGGTCCTCGCAGGCACCGGCACATACGACTCGCTCGGAGAGCAGGAACAGGCGATCGTCCGTGAGGAATGGTCCAATCGGATGACGGCGCGCCGAGGCGAGCTGGACTATGCAGCGCAGTTCGCCGCCGCAGGAGAGTCGTACTCAGAGATCGACGAGGACGGTAACCTCCTCGTTCACCCGGCTCGCGGCTGATGCCGCTGCTGCATCTGCTCGTTGGACCCAACGGGGCCGGGAAGTCCAGCTACGTCCGTGACGTCCTGAAGCCGACTACCGGCCTGCCGTTCATCAACGC
>JBBPYK010000020.1:0-2331 GCA_038199985.1 Actinomycetales bacterium
AAACGTAGCCGACGCAGCCCAGAAGGGCGCCACTACCGGCTTCTGGGGTCTCCTGCTGGGCAGCCTCGTGGCGTCCCTCGGAGGCCTCGTCGGATCCCGCACAGTCGCCAACCGGAATCCCCGCACCACACGCCGCACCACCTGACGGCTGCCTCCTCAGACACAGGCGTCAATGAAACGGCCCCGATGCGCCATGAATCTCGGCGAAGAGGGCGCCAGTCTCGCCGGTGGTCCCCGAGGACCTCGATGGTGACCTGCCCAGTGGCCTCCGTCAGAACGGTTCTGGGCCGGGTGCCGTTGCGTATGTTCCCAGTGTCCCGGTTCGGGCTGGCACGGTTCTTCTCGTGCCCGAGGTGCTCGGTCAGCTCCTCGTTCTCCTCGTTCAACGCGGTCTCGAGGTTACGACGGGAGGATGCGTGGAAGACGGTAGCGGCACCATCAACGGTCGGCGCGGGATAACGGAAGCGGCACATGTTGGCGATGAGCGGACGACACTGATCGGCTTCTTGCAGCACCAGCGCGACGTGGTCGCATGGAAGCTGCGCGACGTCCCCGACGAAGTCCTATGCGGCGTAGGGACACCAGCATTGCGCTGCGTCGCCTGCCTCACGCTGATAAGCGTGTTGCTCCAACTCCGCAGCATCCAACTGCTGCAGGTTCCTGACCGTGGCCCGGTTCCCTTCCTGCGTCGCGGTGAAGATCCGCTGCCGTAATCGCTCTACGTTGTCCTCGTGGCGTCGCCATTTAACGACATCCCACTCCGATACAACGTTCTCCGGTTCGTTCACCATCACAGGAAGCGTCTTAACCGCAGGGGTGGAGCAGCTGTATCCCGTCATCGCGTCTAACGTGTCCTTCAGTTCCGGCGGCCTGTGACCGCATTGCTTCACCAACTCACCTGCTCACGACAGCGCTCCTTTCAGAGCCCGGCACCCGGCTCGGTATCCGCTCAGTTGTCCAAGTACGACGGCTTGGAGGAGCCGCCATCCCGTATCGGTTTCCTGTCGACTTTCGTCTACCGGCATTCGCTTGTTGAACATCCTGTTCCCGCCAAAGGATTCCGCTTTCCTCACAGTCGGCCTACCAAACCATCAAACCGGCGGTCTGGACTCTGTCGGGGTTTCCGTGTTCCGCACGCGTGAGATGCGGCCGGGGTGGGTGCCTTCTCTACTCCGAGGCGACGGTGTCCTCCCGGCCAGCTGGCTTTCTCTGGTCGGCGCCTGCCGCTTCCCAAAGGCCAGCTCTATGGCTCCGCTGAAACATCCCATCGGCGGAGCTCCTGGTGACGAAGCATACGAAGATTCACATACGTTCACCCGTCCGGTCTTCCCCTTGCCCACCATCCCCGGATGGAACGGGAACGGCTTCGGCTTTCACCCTGGGCTTCGCACCCCACGGTCACCCATGACGCACGCCAGAGCGGGGACGGTCCTGCGGACACGGGACCGGGTCACACCCTCATCAATGAAGCCTCCAATCTGTGCAACGACTCACAACGTGCGACCTCACGTCGCACGGGCCACTTCAGGCTGTCATACCCATCCACCAGACCGTCGCCACGTGGACGACAGCGTAGGACGCAGCCGCATCGTCCTGCAGGACCCCAGGACCTGCAGCTCGCAGCGCACAGTCCACTCGCTGCCTCACACCTCGATGAGTTCCGCCTGGCATGCCGCACAGCCGAAACGCCGCCTCGATGACGTCTCCCTCGGTGACTGGTACGGTCGGCCGGTCAGCGACGAACAGCTCCGCCGCGCCCATCAAAGGCCGTCGCCGCGGTCGGCCGGCCCGAGTTGCGCAACACGATCTACGGGCCTGCGGATACGATGTCTGCCGAGGCCGACAAGAAAGTGCGGAAGATTCCATCTAGCTTCGGCACATCACACCACAGGTGCGCTCCTCTAGCAGGCCCAGTCATCCGACAGGGACGCGAAACGCGTTGGACTAACTCCCGAGTCTTAGTGCCGTGCTGGCGAGTAGCCAAGCTGAGCCATCAGATGGCGGTCTTCGCTTGACTTTCCGGACAGCCCGAGGTGGTTCGGGGGTTTAATCGGAGCTTGAATGATGGGGATGTCGAAGCGCGATGCTCGCAGAGCATCGAGCAGTGAGTCTGTGATCCCCGCGGTGAAAGCAGTGAGGTCGAAAACTTTAAATAGTGCCTCGCGGCCAAACTTCGAACTGTCAGCCACAAAGAAGGCCTCCCGCGCAATCGAGAGCATCTGGCGTTTCACCTCGAGTTCGTAACTTGTTGAGTGATACAGGCCGTCTTCCGCGACCGTGTCGCAGCCCATGATGGCAACATCAACACGTAGGTTGGCCAGTTGTTGGACG
>JBBPYK010000021.1:0-5268 GCA_038199985.1 Actinomycetales bacterium
ATGCCGATCACGTACGTTCGTCCCACATGCAAAGCTACGCCACGATATTCATCTAGTCCAGTCTTTTTTAGGGATATTAATGGGAGAGATTGCAGTTATTTGTTCCCACAAGCAGCCGAGCCTCTGACCTCCTAGACTAGGCCTTGGTGTGTCACGAACTGGGCGCACGAAGATCGACTTGATCCTGACCGATGAGGAGCGCGAGCTGCCGGTCAGGTCGGCTCGGAGTGCGAAGTCGTCGCAGGCGTTGGCGATGCGCTCACGGATCGTGCTCGGCTGCGGTGAGGGTTTGAATAACACGGCAGTTGACGAACGTGTGGGCTGTCTACGAACACCGTTGGCAAGTGGCGGGCGAGGTTCCTCCGGGATCGTCTTGACGGTCTGGTTGACGAGCCGCGACCAGGGCGCCCGCCGACCATCACGGTCGAGCAGGTTGAAGATATCTTGGTCGCGACTATTGAGCCAACGCTGAAGAACGCGACGCATTGGTCGCGGTCGAAGATGGCCAAGCGTTCGGGCTTATCCAAATCCACCATCGGGCGGATCTGGAGGAAGTTCGAGATGAAACCGCACCGGGAAGACGGGGTCAAGCTCTCCAATGATCCGCAACTCGTCGATAAGGTCACGCTGCCGGCATATCGAGCCGTATCTGATCACGTTGAGTCGGGACACCAAGAACGGGTGCATTCTCTCACCCGCGGAGCAGGCCCGACGGATCCATGCCGTTTCAAACTTCCTGCAGGAAATCACCGAAGCAGCCGCTTCCCGTTGTGGGTGAAGAAGAACTGCACGGGTTTGCCGCTCACGGGTGCGTGATTGCCTGGCCCGGGGACCGGGTGGAGATGATCCGGTCCAGCAGGGCCAGGCTGTCATCATCCAGGGGCACCTGCGTTCGGTCTTCATCTTGCCCAAGGGGACTTTCAGCCAGGCGCCGTTGCGGAAGGCTGGTGGACGCAGTCCAATGCCACGTCCGGGAGCTCGCCGATCCTCAGTCCACAGGCACCTTGCAGCAACAGGGCGTCCGCGGCCAGTCTGTTGGTGAAATGGTGCAGGGCGTGGGCGAGCACCCGGTCAATGGACTGCGCTCAGAGCTGGACCGCGCCGCGGCCTGTGCCGGACTGGGGCACGTGACCACGCACCAACGACGCCATACCTACGCCACCGCCCTGATCAATGCCGGCGTCACCCTCCAAGCCCTGATGAGCCTGTTAGGGCACGTCTCGGCCGAGATGAGCCTACGTTACGCATCTCTCTTTGACCAGCGTGCGCGCCGAATACGAACGATCCCTGGACCTGGTCAAAACCCGCATCGGCACCACAATCGGAACGGGAAGAACGCTACTGCCCATCGCAACGATCACCAGCGGCAACTGGCGCCAGACACCGACCTTCAAATCCCGCCTGGCCGGCTGCTACTACTACTGCCTAGGCGCCCCGGTCCTGGAAGCCTGCCCGTATGCAAACGTCTGCGAACACTGCCCCAGCTTACGCACCGATGACAGCAACATCTCAGTCCTTCAATTCCAGCGCAAAGACGCCGCGCTAATAGCCAAGGATGCCCGGGGCCGCGGCTGGGACCGCGAAGCACGCCGGCACGAAGCACTCGTGGACCAGCTGAACGTGCTCATAAGAGAAAGCGGCGGGGCATGAATCCTGAACCGCTCAACGAAGAAATCGAAGCAGCCCTGCGCCAGCTCATCGACTAAAGCGCCAGAATCAGCATCACCGCAGTCGCCGCACTTGCAGGTATCACGCGCTCGAGCCTTTACCGCGACGCCGCGGCACGTGAGCACATCCACCGGCGTATCGCTGAAACACGTCTGGATTTGGAGAAGAACCCGGCCGCCGAGATCCTCCGGATCAACACGATGGTTGATGCGCTGGCCGCGCCAGCTCACGCCCAGAAAGAGCGCCTCCGACAGCTCGAAGGCAGACCACACAGCACACCGCGCTGACACAAAAGACTAGCCGTTTATGGCACAACCTAGTCCTAGATTAGCCGATTAATGTTGGGACAATGCCGTGGCCGAGAATTCCTTCTCACACCCGAAGACCGAGTTCTATCACCTCTACAGCTCCGCCGTCCTAGGTGCGTTGGTCAGTAGTCGATTTTCACGAATCTTTATGTTGAAAGCCTACAAGGATTGAGTCCATTTTCACTCAAAAAAGGAATGTTTTGTAGGATTCATCAACGACTCACGACTACTGACCCACGCACCTAGACTACATCGAAGGCTGGTACAACCGCCGCCGACCAAGCCGCAGGGCCGGCGGCCTGCCGCCGACGACAGACGTAGCCAACCACCAAGCCCGCAACCCCGTAGCTGCTTAACCAAAAATCAACGACTAAACTGTCTCAAGAACTTGACATGAGCAGTTTCGAAGCCCTCCGGCATCATGGTCACCAATGCGCAATTGCTGCACGAGCTGACCGTCATCCCCCGATGGTTCCCTCCTGAGGACCGGGTGACCCGTCGGCCCCTATCCCGCCGTCGCGAACACGATCTCCGGCGCAGCGTCCGGTGTCATGTCGGGGTGAGCTGCCCACCAGGCGGCACAGGCAGCACGCCAACTGTTAAGGTCGTCTTCACGGCCGCTGATGCTCACCATCGATCCCGATACGCGGGCCACTGCGGCGTCACAGGAATAGGCTCCGTCGTCGGTAGTGATCGCCGGGTACTCCTCGTAGAGTTCGCGCAGGGAACGGATCAAGTAGTTCGGACGCTCGTCCACGCGCGCACCCAGGGCGGTTTGGACCGAGTCCACGCCCGTGAGGACGAGGACTGTGGCCATGCCTGCGCGATTTCCGCCCAAGATGTCGGTGTCCAGTCGGTCGCCGACGACGAGGGCGCGCTCGACGCCGGAGTGGCGCGCCGCCGTCCGGAAGAGGGCTGCTTCTGGTTTTCCTGCGACCAGGGGCGACTTGCCGGTGGCAGCGGCCACCGCGGCCACCAGTGACCCGTTGCCGGGAGCGAACCCCCGCTCCTGCGGAAGGGTCATGTCCACGTTCGTCGCTACCCAAGTGGCACCCGCGGTGATCGCGTAGGCGGCCTCCGCCAGATCCTTCCAGCCAAGGGCGGGGGAAAACCCCTGAATGACAGCGTCTGGCCGATCATCCGAGGTGGGCACGACGACGAGTCCTTGCGCCCTGACGGAGTCCGCGAGGAACTGACTGCCGACGACGAGCACCGACGCGCCTGCGGCAACCTCGCCAGCCAGCAGCTCTGCACCGGCCAGCGCAGATCCGAAGACCTGCTCAGCGGTGGCAGGTGCTCCTAATTCCCGCAAATGCTTGGCAACCTCCTCGGGTGAGCGTGACGCGTTGTTTGTCACGTATGCCAGGCTCTTACCCTCTCCGGCGAGCTGATCTAGTGCTTCGACGGCGCCGTCGATCACCCGCGGTCCGGTATACACGACGCCGTCGAGGTCCGCGAGCACTCCGTCAAAGCCGTCAATTAGCCGATTGGTCATCGATACCTCACCCTTGCTGGTCCTGCTGGTCGGCTTGCGCTCTCGTTTGGGGCCGTGCCCTCGTTGGAGCCAGCAGGAGACGGCTCAACCCCTGCGCTAGTTTTTGATGCTTCAGTGTGCCTGGCTCGAAGTCGTCGGGCAGGAGAGTGGGCTCGAGGTCCAGCAGGTTCTTCCGGAGCTGGCGGGACATAGATTAGAGCTTCTTTCCGGTTCGGCCGAGTGACAAGCCAGCATCGACGAGGCGAGCCGCGAGGCCTGCTTCGGCTGAAGCCTCCCAGACGCGGCGGTCGTAGTTCTTCTTGTTACCGACCTCCCCGTCGACCTTCAGGACGCCGTCGTAGTTCCTGAACACGTGGTCAACGATCGGACGCGCGAACGCATACCGGATGTCCGTGTCGATGTTCATCTTCATGTCACCCTAGGACACCGCGTCCGCGATCTCCTAATCGGAAGAACAGGATGCACCATGGAAGGACAGGTCAAACGGTGTACCCTAACCGATCTTCTCACCCACCTGCTCCTGGATGTCCTTCAGGATCCCAAGATGCAGCTTAACACCGCCTGGCTTACAGATACCGTGCACGTTACAGACAGATACCGTGCACGTTACAGAAGGTCAACGCTGTCAGGTAGCAGCCATTCTTGCCGGCGCCGAGGGCGTCGATGGCCGCCAGAGCGTCTTCAACCGTGGTGTAGAGCTTGTCATGGACGGCATTCAAGCTCCGCTCCTCCTACAGCCCCGCAAGCCAGCGAAGGTCGCGTTCGTCGGATCCGCCGCCGAAGATCACCTTGATGATGGCCGAGCCCCAAATGGTGGGCGACTCATCGATGGACCAACCGGTGCGTGCCTGCGAGAGCGATTGAAGGACTACAAGCGTTGAGATTCCAATGCCGCCGCAGTCCGAGAGTGGGATGGGCAGGCCCGGCCATGGGGCCAGGTTGGCAATCTCATCCAGGACCAGAGACAGTGGCGGATCCAGCCTGCCGCCCGGGGCAACAAACGCCATCTCGCGGGCAGCGTTGTCGATGTCGTCGATCAGTGCCGAAAGAGGCTCTTCAGAATCCGGAGTGTAGTTTTGGTCTGAATCCGCCAGATTCAAGCAAGGACCTGGCGACAGTATGTTCCCCTCGTGGTTATGTTGCCCGGTTGCATGGGGCTGTGTGCTGGCGGGTGACTGCGGGCAAGCTGGTCAACATAACCATTGGTAGCGTTACCGGTTGGCCAGGAACGCGATCAACGTATCAGATGCTTGGTAACGGGCTGGTGGTCGGTCGTCGATCGCGGGGAGTCGGTCGAGGGTTCGGCGTTTGAGTTCCAGGTCGGCGTGTACTGGCGGAGTCGGTTATTGCGACTCCCGGAATGCCTCTATCTGCGATCCTTTATGGCGGCGCTATTGGCGGCGCCCATCTGATGCAATTCCCGAGACTTGAGATATATCTTTGTGGTCTGGATATTCACGTGCCCGAGCCAGAGCGCGATGCTTGCGGTGTCGATCCCGGCATGAAGGAGGCTCATCGCGCAGGTGTGCCGCTTATGTGGAATTCCACATAACAGGCATTACGTGGACGGCTGGGTTATGTGGCCGGTTGGGGTGTTTGCGCTGGTGGGTGTGCTTTAGGGGCTGGTTCCGGCCACATAATCCCGAGGTGTTATTGGCTGGCGTGGTCAAGCCATTCGAGGAGATCCTGATCTGTTGTCCAGTCGGGCAGGGGCTCGGGGGTTAGTGATTGGTAGGCACTTTCAATGGCGATGCGTTTAGCTTCCGTGTCGGCGCGGGCGTAGATCTCGGTGGTGGA
>JBBPYK010000022.1:0-6733 GCA_038199985.1 Actinomycetales bacterium
GAACTTCTGGACAATCAAACTCATGCGTTTACACCTACCGTTATCTTCACGGACACCGCATACCGAAGGGCACGGAGCGGCCTAAAGCCAGCTTAGATCCAGCAAACGCGAGCGGTGTAACTGTGTCAGCGCATGACGACGTCCTCATCCGCGGAATCAGGCGTGTATTCGGCTGTTGACCGTCGTCGCTATCCGTTCTACGATCCCAAGATGCCCGGATCAGCGAACGCAAACTTCGGCGGGGCCGGACGTTGGGCTAGCCTGGCTGCTCTAGGCCAGGAGCCTCATCTCTCAGAGGCAGAAAAGAACCCTGGACCCAGTGCGCTGGGTACCGAGCAGGTTGTGGCACTGGGCGCTCTCTGCGAGTTCTCGGCGGACGCCCAAGAGGACGGTGGTCTCAGTTTCTTCGTCACCGAGTTTTTTAAACTGGACGACGGCAAAGTCATCAACGTAGATCACCGAGGATTCCATCTTGGCCCTATCATCGGAGGGCGCACTAAGCAGCACAGCGCCGAACACGAAAGTGTCGATTCCCTGGTCCAGCTGGTTTTGAACACCGTGCTGCCCGACGACGACGACGTACCCGAGGACCACCCATGGGAATGGCTCGCGCGCTGTGCACGAGGTCAGGGTGTCCATGTCACAGCTGACGAGCTCAGGGCGCTCGAGTACAGAGTGGTCCTTTCAGACCAAATTCATGCGTGGCTGGAACGCACTTCTGCCCAACCGTGAATGCAGCCAAACGTCCAGACAATATCTCAGGAGCTGGATTCGGGCTCGGCCGGGGCTTGTGGTTCCTCACGAAGGACTGCGTGGAGGAAAGCCTTGGTCCGTTCATGGGTTGGGTTGCTGAACATAACTTCAGGAGTGGCCTCCTCGACGATATTGCCGCCGTCGAACATCAGAACGCGGTTGGAGACGTCGCGGGCGAACTGCATCTCGTGGGTGACGATCAACATGGTGATGTCCGTTGTCCGCGCGATCTCCCTAAGGACGCCCAGAACGTCGCCCACAATCTCAGGGTCAAGCGCGGAAGTAACTTCATCAAGTAGGAGAATATCGGGATCCATCGCGAGCGCCCGTGCAATGGCAACGCGCTGTTGCTGGCCGCCGGAGAGCTGCGATGGGTGCGCGTCCGCCTTCCCCTCAAGCCCTACCTGCCGGAGGAGCTCCGTGGCGCGTTGCCGGGCGTCGTCCTTGGACATGCCTAATACATGAACGGGCGCTTCCATGATGTTCTCCACCACGGTCATGTTGGGAAAGAGATTGAACTGCTGGAACACCATGCCGATTCGTTTGCGAATCTGCCGGCGGTGGGGTTCTTTCAAGACCACCCGCTTGCCGTTTCGGAACTCGTGCGTCAGCGGCTCTCCTTCAACGTGGATGTAGCCGCCCGTTGCCTCCTCGAGGGTCATCACCAGGCGCAGAATTGTAGTCTTCCCCGAACCGCTGGGTCCGATCAGGGTGACGCGGTCGCCCTTGGCAACGGAGAAGTTGAGGTCCTTGAGCACAACATTGTCACCGAACCGTTTTTCCACGTCCTCGAAACGGATGGCAGGTACGTTGTCAGTTGTTGTAGACAAGGCGCTTTTCCAATCTGCCGACGAGCAGCGACGTGGGGTAGCTGGCCACCAGGAAGATGATGCCGGCAAGGGTGAGAGGAACAATGTACGTGAAGTTGTTGCCACCGTAGTTCAGGGACGCTTGAACCATGTCCACAACGCCGATAGCAATGACAAACGGTGTGTCTTTGAACATCGACACCGCATAGTTTCCGAGGGCAGGAATTGTTGCCCTGAGGGCCTGAGGAATGATGACAGCTATCCAGGTGCGGCCGCGGGACATGGACAGCGCCGTCGTCGCCTCCCACTGCCCTTTCGGCACGGAATCGATTCCAGCTCGATAGACCTCCGCCATATAGGTGGAGTAATGAATGCCGAAGACCACAATCGCGATCATCAGCGAACTCACTCCGGTGAAGGCGTACCAGACGAATAGCAGCTGAACCACGAGCGGTGTCATGCGGATGAAGTCCACAAAGAACTTCACGACGGCGCTCAGCGGACGCGGAAGGGAGCGGCGGACGACGGCGATGACCAACCCGAGTGTTGCTGCTATGGCAGTACTTGCCACGGTAATGACGAGGGTTACTTTGAAGAACGCGCTCAGGAGTATGGGCAGCGCCTCCCAAGCTGTTTCCCAGTCCCAGAGTTCACTCATGCTGTGCCCCCGTCCATCGTTATACGGGCGGGACGGAGACTGAGAATTTCACGCAGAGATTCGCCTCTGCCCAGCCGGTGCTTGGCCCGAACCTCCAACATATTCATGATCAGTGTCAGCGCGTACGCGATGAGGAAGTAGCCCACGAGCGCCACGAGTCCCATGGCGAAGAAGGTGTCGGTCTGGAGCTTGAGCTGCTGTGCATGGAACGTGAAATCGGAGAGGAAGATGAAGCTCACGATCGCCGTGCCCTTGAGCAAGTGGATGAGCAGGTTGGTCAGCGATGGGATCATCAGGACCCAGGCCTGCGGGAAGATGATGCGGCGCATCCGATGGAATGGGGACAAGTTTAATGCCGTGGAAGCTTCCCATTGCCCGGTTTCAACGGAGTTGATGGATCCCCGCACAACTTCCGCTGCGTAGGCCCCATAGTTCAGGCCGAGCGCCAGAATCCCCACTACCAACGGTTCCAGACTCAGCCCTAACTGTGGCAGGACAAAGAACACCCAGAACAGCTGGACAACGAGCGAGGTTCCCCGGAAAAATTCAATAATGACTCGCGCTACGCCGCGGATCAGAATATTTTTCTGCCGTGCGGCCAGGCCGAGAATCACGGCCAAAACCATGGCCAGCAGGGCTCCGCCAGCGGTTAGCTCGAGGGTAACGAGTATCCCGTCGAGTAACCGCGGCAGAGCCTCCGCAAGGGCTTTGAAATTTTCATCCATTCCCGTGGACTATTCGATGTCGCCGGAGCAGAGCTTCTCTGTGGACAGGTCTTCTGGTGCCCGGTTCTCCGCCGTGAAGCCGTACTCGCCGAGAACCTCGGTGTAGCTGTCGTCGTCGGCCGTGATCTTAGAAAGCTCTTCGTTGAAGGCCTCGCGCAACTCGTCGTCGTCCTTGCGGAACACGGCACCGCCGGAACCGATCTGCTCAACGCCGTCGATGACTGCTGTGAACGGTTGGGTGACTTCTACCTTTGTGTCTGGGTTCTTGTCAGCCATCCAGTTCAGCGAGATAGCAGTCATAGCGAAGACGTCTGCGCGACCATTGGCTACGGTGTCCATGCCTGTTTGTGCATCCGGCACGGACTGGACGTTTTCGATGCCCAGTGATTCCGCGTAGCCGGCTTCGATTCCACCTGCGAGAACGGCAGTCTTCACGTCACCGCCTGCATCCGCGATTGACGCCATGTCGGAAAGGCCCTTTGGGTTGCCCTCCTGGACCATCAGCGCCGTCGTATACATGATGGTCGGATCACTGAATGCGGCCTGCTCGCAACGCTCGGGCAGGATCGACATACCCGCGCTGATCATGTCGAAACGGCCAGCATTGAGCCCCGGGATCAGCGAATTCCAATCCACGAGCTCGGCTTTGACGTTTTCGACGCCCAGATTCTCAAACACCTCGCGAGCAATAGCAACAGTGCCGCCCTTGAGCTCTCCGTTTTCGAGGAATGAGTAGGGTGCTTCACCGGCGATGCCCACGGTGACCGTTCCTTCGTCCTTGATTTTCTCGAGCGTGTTTTCGCTCTCTGATCCCCCGCAGCCGGTCACAGCTGTTATGGCCGCTACGCACGCTACGGCGGCCGAAACCTTGAATGCTCCAAAGCGCTTTTTCATCGTATTTCCTTTGAGTTGGTCAGCGCTTCACTGGGAGGCCAGAAGTGGATGGGCCTCCGCCGGATAGGGCGCGTCATTGGAAGTAGCTGATCGCATTACGCTAGGCGACTAACGCTAGACATACAATCGCTCAGATAGCCGGCTTTACGGGGCGGGTACGACCCGATTCCGCGCCACGGCAGCGATCCCGACGCCCCACGGAGAGCGTTGCAGCTAAGAATCACAATTAGGCCACGATTGCCCCGCAGCTGCGTCAGCTGAGCGTTCGACGCCCCTCGAAAGCCCTTCCGAGCGTGATTTCGTCCGCGTACTCAAGGTCCCCGCCCACGGGAAGGCCAGACGCCAATCGGGTGACCTTGATGCCGATCGTTTGAAGCATGCGGACCAGATAGGTGGCCGTGGCCTCACCCTCGAGGTTCGGGTCTGTCGCGATAATGATTTCTTGAATTCTGTCATCCGAGAGTCGGCTGAGAAGCTCCCTGATCCTTAGCTGATCAGGCCCGATGCCAGCGATGGGATTGATGGCCCCGCCAAGTACGTGATAGCGGCCACGGAAGGAACGCGTACGCTCCACAGCCATGACGTCCTTTGACTCCTCAACAACGCAGACGATGGACGGGTCGCGCCGCTCATCCCTGCAGATGTTGCAGGTTTCCTGTTCGGTGATGTTGCCACAGATACTGCAGAACTTGACGCGTTCCTTGACGGTGGTGATGGCCGCTGAGAGGCGTTCCATGTCTTCGCCCTCAGCTTCAAGAATGTAAAACGCTATACGCTGCGCCGACTTGGGCCCGACGCCGGGCAGCCTGCCCAACTCGTCGATCAGTTCCTGAACTGCACCCTCGTACACGCGCCCTCATTTACTCTGCTCTATGGATTTCCTGGACTTGCTCCGCGGTTACACGGCGTCGAGGCTACGATCCTCAACCAATCGCCCGTTCAGTATTCGTTCAATCGCCGCGCGACCCACGAGACCTGACTCCTCGACGGTTTCATCGTCGGCGCTCGGAACGTCTTCGACGTACGCCAAGTCTACGTGGCCGGGGCGCCGCCCTGCCGTGCTGTCAGCAGCGTGTCTGGCGACGGCGGCCTCGTTCAACATGCGCTGATAGCGGCTGAGCGGCTTGTCTGTATCCGGCTCTGGCGCCGGTTGTTCAACGGTCTGCGGTTCCGGTGACTCCGCAGGGACCGGCGGCTCCTGAAATTCGTAAGGCTCAGGGGAATCCTGTGGCGGTTCCTCCAGGCCCCACGAATCGCTGGCAGCTTGCGCCCGGTTTGCTTCCGCTGGCGGCGCAGGCGCCCAGATTTCGCTTCGTTCTGTCGGTTCCGGCGGATCTACTGGCCTGTCATCTGACTCCGCTGGTCTCTCTCCAGCCGCAGCGCTGCCGCCCCACTCGCTGCTGGAATCTGCAGCGCTGGTAGCCGACGGTTGCCGGCTAGGGGCTTTTGGGTCAGATTCACCCGCTGCCGCTGAGGCATCGTGCAGGGGGTTGATTTGAATCTGTAAGCCCAGGACCTGGTTGATAGCCTGACTCAAATTATCCAGATGATTGGCGCGATTGAAGCCAATCGCGTTCCCGGGGCTTTTGAAGACCAGCTCCAGGGTGGCCCCATCGAAGGCCCTCGGAGTGGCTTCGTTGACGACAACCATCCACGTAGCCCGTTTGATGCCCGCGAGGGTATCCATGATTTCCGGCCAGGCTCTACGGATCATCTCCACTTGGCCTCCAGCTGACGCGGGAGCTGACTGGTCCTGGTTTGGGTCTGGGTCCGGCTCCTGGTTCGGCGCGGAAACCTTCGGCGTTTCATCCTCGGAGGTTTCTGCCACTGTCGGTTCTGGAATCTGCGGTGTTTCGTCCTCTGTGGTGCCGTGTGTAGGCGTGGAGCCTACCGACGTCGTGCTGGTTGTGTCTGGCGCTTTGCCAGTAGAAGGCGCGATAGAACTGACTGAACCAGCGATCTCACCTGTCTCAGCAGCCGACCCAGCAGCCGGATCCGCATAACTGAGGCGACGCTCGATGCGGTCCACGCGGGCTGTGACGCCCCGCTCGCCCTGGTCGGCGCCCGGCAGCAAGATCCTTGCGCACAGCAATTCCAGGTGCAGCCGGGGCGAGGTTGCACCGGTCATTTCTGTCAACGCGGTGTTCGTGATGTCCGCAGCACGTGAGAGTTCACCCGCTCCGAGCTGGCTGGCCTGTATTTGGAGGCGCGCCAGCTGATCTGTCGGGACACCGCGCAGAACCGCAGCCGAACTCTCCGGCATGGCGTTGATGATGATCAGGTCCCGGAATCGTTCCAGCAGGTCTTCGACGAACCTGCGGGGGTCGTGTCCGGTTTGGATGACGCGATCCACGGCGCCAAAGACGGTAGCTGCGTCTGCGGCAGCGACGGCTTCGACTACGTCATCAAGTAAGGACGCATGCGTGTAGCCGAGCAGGGAGACGGCGAGCTCGTAGTCCAATCCATTCGCGTCCGCGCCAGCCATTAGCTGGTCCAGGACAGAGAGTGAATCACGGACTGATCCACCGCCGGCACGAACTACCAGCGATAGAACGCCGGGAGCCACGGGCACGCTTTCCTGCTCACACAAACCGTTGAGGTAGGCCATCAGTGGCTCTGGTGGTACTAACCGGAAAGGGTAATGGTGTGTCCGCGACCGGATGGTGCCGATGACCTTGTCTGGTTCTGTTGTCGCGAAAATGAACTTGATATGTTCCGGCGGTTCCTCCACGATCTTCAGCAGGGCGTTGAAACCCGCGGACGTGACCATATGGGCCTCATCAATGATGAAGATTTTGTAGCGATCCCGCACTGGGGCAAAGGTTGCGCGCTCACGCAGATCCCGTGCGTCGTCCACTCCGCCATGGCTGGCGGCATCGATCTCAATGACATCC
>JBBPYK010000023.1:0-2282 GCA_038199985.1 Actinomycetales bacterium
ACCTTCTCGAGCGCGGTCGCCGCCTTCAGCAAACCGGATCGCACAACACGCGGCCACTTGAAGCGGAGGCGCATCTCGGATTACCTCGCCTGGCGGATTGGCTGATGTCTGGAGGGTTTTGATCGACATGGAGTGACTTTGAAATCAATTCGACCACCTATAGATTTTGTTTCACTTCGGTCCACAGTTGCCCGCATGCGGATCCGTGAACGGACGCGTCACTGGCTCGTCTCGGCACTCTCCAACTTTCTGGGAAGGCCGACGCCGTTATGCTCGCCGATCGTCGATTCACCAGACGTAGAGAAGCCACGCCGCCAGGCCCCAAAGGAGTACCGCCACGATGATGGTGGCAGCGACGGCCCACCGCTGCATACACTCTCCGCCTGTCACGGCAAATGAACGTACGCCCCGAGGTCCTCCGATACGTTGAAAAGCCGCGCGCCGATCTCATCAAGCTCATCTACTCCATGCAAGGTCGATTCCCAGACCGAATTCTGTCCATCGGGCACGGTTCCCTTTTTCCGCCGGAAGAAGACCGATTTACCTTCGAACATGACCTCTCCCACGCTCGCGTGCAGGATCTGGTTACGTTGCACTAGGGCTGCTCTCGCGTCCGTAAGTATTGCCAGGATGTCGGCTCTGTCCTCGTCGCTGGTTGACGTTGAGTCAGTGACCAATTTCCTTGCAAGTTCGATCACTGCTGATGCACCCATGTTTGCAATCACGGTGTAGCCGATGTGGTGGTCGTCGATGTTGATTAACCGCGCACACAGGTGCACAAGGTTCTGTTCCACACTTGCGGCCCAGATAGCGATGCGGCCTACAGCAGCTTCTCCTTCGGAGGTCATACCGGTATAAGTGCGATGCCCCTGTATTTCTGTCACTTCTGCCTCTGTACCCATTACTTGGAAGCCTCTCCCTCGGTTGCGTTCTTAGGCCGCAGCAGATTCAGGGCGTGCTGTATCGAGACGCTTGTGGATGTAGGAGAACAGAGACATAGCGTCGAGGACGTCATTCAGGTCCTCTTCTCGATTGATTCGATTGGCGTGGGCTCGGGGATTGCGGTAGTGGCCGTGAACGCCGACTAGGAGGCTACGGAATCCTTCGTGCTCGATTTGGTCGGATTCGGTGAGGTAGTCGTTGATGAACAGCCGTGGGGCGGTTCGGTTTTTGCCGTCTCGTTGTCCGAACGCGGCGTTATATAGAACCCAACCATCACCGATGAGGCACGTCATCACCCGGACCCTGTTGGGAATGCTCTTTGCAGCTTCGCTGATCGCATGAAACAGGGACTGATTCACGAGTTCTTCTGAGCAGTAGGTGAAGAGCAAGTTATGTACGGCCCGGTGCCGTAGTTCCGTGTGAAGGCGTCCGGCCAGTTTCGCCCCTTCGCTTAGTGTGGTCGCCTTGGCCGAGGCGCGGGCTACCCGCCCCTCTTCGTTGACCAAGAGCCTGTGAAAGATCATCACTTCGCTCAGCTGCTGCCTAAGATCCTCAAATCGTTGCTGGTCTTTAACGTAGCGTTCCGGAGCCATAGCCCGGGTGATGAACCGGATGAAAATCCTGCCGTCAGTGCACTGCGCCGCGTACAGCACGTCGAAGAGGCCTGTCCTCTTGTTAACGTTGCGGTCCCGTTCTGCTGTCCCAATGCTGCGGAGTAACTTGTCGATCTCGGTGCCGGAGAGTCCTGGATGGTCTGTTTGACCGAGAACATCGCAGACCGTCTGGACCAGGCCGTAGGAGTACCCTGCTGTCGGTTCCGAGCTCACTTCAGGCCGCCCGTGATCCGGACGTGGTGCTACCGGTGGACGCGGTTGCACTCAGGGTCCGTGTAAGCGAGGGAATGAGATCGCGCCCTCTGTCACCAGCTGCTGCAATCGTGAGCAGTTGTTTCGTCCCCGTGGTTGCTGCGACGCCCAGCGCGCGCAGTTCGACGCATGGGCCGCTGTTGCAGTGGTAGACGTTCATTGCCTGATGAATGTTCCTGTCAATATCCATCACAGCGCCGGCAATGGTGTGGTTGTCGTTCTCCCTGAGGGTTCGCGCTAAGGCCTCTGCGGCACCAATGACACGGCGCTCAGCTTCAAGTGGTTCCACAACTGATCACGCTAACAGACGCAGTCCCTAGCAATGGCAGAAGAGGATGATGCTGTTGGGAGTTCCCTGGCATGCTGGCTTACGCGCGGAGACATTCAATTGTTGGTACCCAACACGCTAATGAGCGCTGGCGACAAAACAGGCGGTCGGCGGATGTCTCGGAAACGACCGTCTATGGCCCAGTA
>JBBPYK010000024.1:0-3255 GCA_038199985.1 Actinomycetales bacterium
CACGTGGACCAGGGGCTGTCGTTGACGCTGTTCTTCAAGGACACGGCGACAACGCGTGACATCAACAAAGCGCAGATCTACGCGTGGCGCAAGGGCATCAAGACCCTCTACTACATCCGGCTCCGCCAGCTCGCGCTGGAGGGCACGGAGGTGGAAGGTTGCGTTTCCTGCATGCTGTGACACGTCGTGTCCACTCCAACCGAACGTTTTTGAGAGGTAAGCAGTGATGATCGAAAAGTTGAAGCTGGTCAGCCACGTTGACGCGATCAACTGGAACCGGATCCAGGACGAAAAGGATGTTGAGGTTTGGAACCGGCTGGTCAATAACTTCTGGCTGCCAGAGAAGGTGCCGCTGTCCAACGACGTCCAATCGTGGGCGACGCTGACCCCGGACGAGCAGCAGCTCACCATGCGGGTCTTCACCGGACTGACGCTGCTGGACACCATCCAGGGCACCGTCGGGGCCGTCTCGTTGATTCCAGATGCGATCACCCCACATGAGGAGGCCGTCTACACGAATATCGCATTCATGGAATCGGTGCACGCCAAGAGCTACTCCTCGATCTTCTCCACCCTGTGCTCCACCAAGGAGATCGACGAAGCCTTCCGCTGGTCCTCCGAGAATGCAAATCTGCAGAAGAAGGCGCAGATTGTCATGGACTACTACCAGGGCGATGATCCGCTGAAGCGCAAGGTGGCCTCCACGCTGCTGGAGTCCTTCCTGTTCTACTCCGGCTTCTACTTGCCGATGTACTGGTCCTCCCGAGCCAAGCTCACCAATACGGCGGACCTCATCCGCCTGATCATCCGCGACGAAGCCGTACACGGCTACTACATCGGATATAAGTTCCAACGCGGGCTTGAGAAGGTCAGTGCGGAGAAGCGCCAGGAAATCAAGGACTATACCTTCGACCTGATGTACGAGCTGTACGAGAATGAAGTTCAGTACACCCATGACCTGTACGACGGCGTGGGCTTGGCCGAGGACGTCAAGAAGTTCCTGCACTACAACGCGAATAAAGCGCTGATGAACCTGGGCTACGAGGCGATGTTCCCGGCCTCCGTCACCGATGTGAATCCCGCGATTCTTTCGGCGCTGTCACCGAACGCGGATGAGAACCACGACTTCTTCTCAGGCTCGGGCTCGTCCTACGTCATCGGCAAGGCTGTCAACACTGAGGATGACGACTGGGACTTCTAAATGGGTACTGACTAAGTGCCTGTCCAACAGCGAGAGCAGTTCGTGGCAGGTGGGCACCATCGCGGCGGAACTTTCGTCGTCGTACTCGCCCGTGACGGTATCAGCTGTGAAAGCTTAAATGCCGCCGTCAATGTCGCAATGCCCGCGCCCACGTGCAGTCCGCAGGGGCTCCTCGGTCATCACGCCTCCGCCGAAACGTCAGTGCTGCGGTCCACCCCTGCGGCGCATGCTTCACGCCATGCACGTCCAAGCAGAAGGCGGAGCCGTTGAGCTGGGACGCCCGGACCTTGACCAGCGCAAGCAGGTCAGTTCCGAGGTTTCCCGCGTGGATGTACTTCTCCCTCGCGAACATGGGCCGGTAAGCAGCCGGATCGATGTCGAGGATGGACACACGCCAGGTTCGACAACCACAGGTCCGTCTCGACCGGTGGACGGCTCCAGCCGGGGTCCAGGTTCAGCCGGCATCGGCATTGTTGCCAAGCGCTTGAAGTACACGGCGTGCCGAACCGCCCAGATTCCACTCCGCCACAAGCCGTTTGATGCGGTCCATATGCTCGGGATCGAGCGGTCGGATTGCGGCGTTGAAAGCGGCGAGATCGAGGTCGCTGACCACCCTGACAACGGTCGGCGCAACCACGAGGTAATCTGAGGCGGCGGAAACCTTCGAGCGCGTGGTGGCCGACATCGACGACGTCGGGTCCCCAGCAGCCGCGACGATACCGTTGAGGTCGATGAACTCCTGCAGCAGGTTCCTGGCGGTCTTGTCGCCAATGCCAGCCACGCCCGGCAACCCGTCTGAGGGATCACCGCGGAGCGCTGCGAAGTCAGCATACTGGCTAGGCAGTATGCCGTATTTGCTCACGACCGTTGCATCCGTCACAATTTCGAGCCTGCTCATTCCCCGCGCCGTATAAAGTACTCGGACGTCGCATTTGTCATTGACGAGCTGGAAGAGGTCGCGGTCACCCGTGACGATGTCCACGGGGCCAGCCGCTTGGGCTGCCAGCGTGCCGATGACGTCGTCGGCCTCGTACCCCGCTACGCCGAGAACGGTAAGATTGAGCGCGGTCAGGACCTCGCGGATCAATGGAAGCTGTGCAAGCAGTCCAGCTGGAGTGTCCTCGCTATTGATGCCGGCAACTGTTGCTGCGACGCGGTGGGCCTTATAGCTCGGGATCAGCTCGACCCGCCACGCCGGGCGCCAGTCATCGTCCCAACAGGCAACAAGGTGCGTGGGCTCGAAGTCGGTGACGAGTCGCGCGATCATATCGAGGAGTCCACGGACCGCGTTCACCGGCGCGCCATTGGGCGCCCTGAGGGTGTCGGGGACGCCGTGAAAAGCGCGGAAATAGAGCGACGCAGTGTCGAGAACCAGAAGCCGATCAGCCACCCGGTGATCCTCTCATAGACCGGGTGTCCGTGAACGGTTGGGCTATCCCGATTACGCCTTCCGTGGCTGCCAGCGCCCAAAGTGCCCTAGGGCCGATCAATGAGCTCCCTCCACAGAGCACCGTCGTCGACGTCGGTGCTCCCACGCACCGCTTCGCGCAACAGCAGCCGCCCCGTCGATGCCAGGTGCCGGCGCATCGCCGCCCCTGCCTCATTCGGGAGTCCGCTCTCGACGGCCGCGATGATTGGCAGGTGCTCGCGGTACACCTCGTTGAGCGAACGCGACGTCCGAATGGTAGACGTCCCTACCAATCGGGTAGCGTCGCGCAGGTTTGCAATGATGCGGGCTGAGTGGTTGTTGCCGGCGAGCTCCAGCAGCAGGCCGTGGAGCCGCTGGTCATGCCGCATGAATAGGCCCTCGTCTTCCAATGCCACAGCCTTGTGCATGGCCTCGGACTCCGCCCACAGGCCCGCATGATCAGCGGGCTGAGCCCGGACAGCGGCATGTTCAGCGGCTGGCACCTCCAGCGCCAGCCGGACGGCAATGATTTCAGTGAGTTCGCGGGCCCCGGGAACGACGACGCGGAAGCCGCGGTTACGCTCGAAGGCCACCATCCCCGTTTCGGCCAACCGCAGCAACGCATCCCGCACTGGGCTCCGTGAGA
>JBBPYK010000025.1:0-5313 GCA_038199985.1 Actinomycetales bacterium
ACCGCCGCCTCGTGAAACGGCTGGGCAGGCTCAAGGCCCTGGTCGCGATCGCCCGATCCATCCTGGTCATCATCTGGAACCTGCTGGCCGATCCCACAGCCAGCTACACCGACCTTGGCCCCGACTTCTACGACAACCGCATCAACGCCGGCCGGCAGAAACGCAACAACATCCGCCAACTAGAAGCCCTAGGCTACAGGGTCACCCTGGAACCCGCCGCCTAACGTGCTCCACTCACCGCTATTTTCCGATCAGGATGCTGATCAAGGGTAGCGTCCGGCCAAAGGATGAAAGTCATCACAATGCAAGGCGTTGCCGGAATGCTGCCTATGCGATAGCCGATGCCTACCCGGCGAGTTTTGAGCGGCTACTGAGCTCGGTGCTTAACAATTGGGAACGGGCAGGTGCCTTGACGAACGAGGATCTTGTTCGCTCGGTGGGGGCGTTCGGTGGCTACTCCGCATTCTGGGATACTTTTCCGTCAACTGCCAGAACGCGCCTTTTAGCGTTGCTTGTGAATTGCGATCCGCAGTTCTTGGTCGATCATCGCTTCTTTGTGTGTGGAAAACCTCAAGATGAAGCTGTAGCCGTGCTCGTCCGCGAAGTCATCGGCGAGATGGATAGTGAACAGCTTGAGTCCGCGGTTCGGCGAACCCAGAACCGCGGCGAATTTGTCTCTGCTGCGATTAGTCGAGTCCAGAAGTCTAAGAGCTTCCGTTCAGCGGAATCGAACCTTCGTGTTCTTGCGTTGTGTAGCCGGAGCTTTGCTGCCACAGACGTTGGTGATCTTCGGCAAGCAATTCTCGATAACGAATATGACCAGGTCCGCCTTACAGGAGAGGCCGAGACCATATTAATCAGTATCAGCGCTGACTGCCCTAACTCCGAAGAACATTCGCTGGAGTGGAAACTATTGGCGGAGAAACTGCATGAAATTGTGACGCAAAAAAATGAGGAATACTACAAATACAAGAAGCTGTGTGAAGCCGTCGGCGTCGTTGCTTGACCATTCGACGATGGGTTTCTGTTTCGTGCACTAGTGTGTGGATGCTTGTCCGACTTACGATTCCAGTGAGATAGGTGAACTGCGCCGGTGCCGCTGGACCTTCATACGGGGCGAAATGGTTCTCACATTCAACACACGTCTCCAGGCTTATGCGCATCCTGCTGACGACCCCGAGGAAGCGGTGATAGGAACCATCGGGGAGAATGCACCGCCAGCGCTGTCGGGGCCGGCCGTCGATAGGTCTTTCGGTCAGCATGTCACCAGTAGTTTGGGGCGGTGATTTCACAGAAACTGGATATCACGGGTGGGTATTTGCGCCGCAAAAGTTGTTTTGCATCAGGGTTGTAGGCGTTGTTGCCCTGTGAGCTGGCGGGAGTTAGCGAGCCGATTCGCTAATTGCATGTGCACTAAGCAGGTGAGTACGGAAGCAGTTTAGTGGCTGATGAGCTGCTGTGCTCGCTGATGGGAGACGCCGAGAACCGTGCCAATGTCTCGGACCGTTACTCCTTGGCGTCGGAGTACGAGCGCTGCTGCCTGCCGTTCCCGTGCGGATTCGGCCTTGAACTCTTCGGCCTTCGCTGCCAAAGCGGTGGCCTCGCGCAAGTGAGCGGTCACCTCCGGAGTGTCAAAGCTGACTTCGACGTCGAAGTCAGACTCTGGGCGTTCGGTTAGGAGTGCTGCTAGGTCCTTCGCCATGACTGGAATCTCGGAAAGATTGCGGGCCTGGGTGTAGAAATTTTCGATGTCATCAGACTTCAGGAACCAGAATCGGCCATCCCTGATTGCGGTTACGTGAAGTTTCATTGTGTGTCCTTTCCTTCTGCCTGCTTAATGATCTGCTTGGCGAGCATGTCACCGATCTCGTTGTGACGCGGAACTTGGGTGGTGTTCACTCCGACGTCAACGCGAGTATGGCGACTACCCTCGGTGACGGTGTAGTCAACGCCGAGCTCCTTCGCGGTGCGCTTGAGCTTGTTCAGGAGATCCTGCCGCTTCATCATCACAATGTCAGTCTATAGACCTATAGACATCAGATGCAAGAGTGGACTAGACAAATACTCAATCTCCAGGTGATCGGCACAGTCTCTGGATTGAACGCCTTCACGCCACGAGGATGGGGCAGGAGTCGCACTTGGCATAGAGCATCGATCGCACCGCGCTGCGTTCCGAGGTCTGCGTTCCTGAACGCAGAAGCGGGGTCTGCGGCCCTGAGGACACCGTTGGCGCTGGAACTGCCACCCAAGCGAAGCCTTTCGGCCTCCAGCACTGCGATCGCTGCTTGTTCGTGGTCCCGGACACGTTTCAGGTCTCGGGCTTCCAACAGCTCGTCGTCATAGTCACCCTGCGTGCGCATGATTTTGGCGCGATGCTGGCTCAGCTCTTCCTTGATGGCCAAGATGCGTGGCTCGTCCTGACTGGGGAGCAGACCGTGAAGATCGGGCAAACCGAGTCGGCTCAGCACGGCGGTCTTCACGAACCGATCGATGAGTTCGCGGCTGCGCATGATGTGCCCTGGACACCTGTACCGGGCCGAGTGTGCTTTGACTGGTGCATCGCAGACGCCACAGAGGTAGAGGCCGCTGCCCAGGTGCTTACGGTGGGTGCCGCCATGATTAGCGATCCGAAGCGGTTTGTCGAGTATTTCTTGGACACGCCACCAAAGGTGTTCTTCGACGATAGGCTTCCACTGCGCTTTGATGGGTTCGCCGGCTTCGTCCCTGAGGATTGCAGTACGCCAGGAACGGCGCCTGTCGCCGTCGGCGTGGGTTTCCTTGGGTGTGTACGTGCTGTAGCCGGCATACGTGGGGTTACGCAAGATGCCCAAGACGGTGCTGGGTGGCCAGGGGCCGTCTTTGGGCACGCTGCGCATTTCCAATTGCGCGCTAGCGGTGCGCTGCTGGTTCTCTTCGGCGCGCTTCTCGTTGCGCTCCAGCATTAGTGTGCGAGTGTGCCCGGGGAGTGCAGGTACGTCTGCCGTGTTCTGTCCGCTTCAATGTCTAAAACCTCAACGCGCATTTGGGGCCCGACTTATCAGGACCGGCCCCAATGCATTTCCAAGCCGCTTACCCCCTATCCGTGGCTTAGCGGCTTGCACCGAAGGCCTTACAGAGCGGGCACCGGCCAGGCAACACGCGCCGACGCCAGACGCTTGCGTGGTGACCTGACATCGGTGGCTTGGGATGGGATCGGTAATGGCCTTGGCATTCGTGCCGGGGCGGTGCGCACGATATTGGGGAAAGTATGGCCAAGGTTGGCGGAGAGCTGTTCGACACGGTCAAGGAATGGGCTAGTAAATGGACGACAGCTGGGGCGAAGAATGTTCTGGATGCGTCTGATGGGCCGACCGTGAAGAAGGGCATTCTGGATACATCTTGGGCGGTATGGAAGGAACCGGACGCGGGAGGATTCTCCAAGACTTCCGACGTTTCCTATCCCGGGGACGCAGTGGCCAGGGAGTCTGCGCACGCCCAAGTGATCATCCTGGCCATGAACCCAGGAAACGATACAACTCGGGGCGCCTGGTCGAACTTCCATCACTCGTGGACAAGCCGGGACCAACTTCTGGCTGAGGCGTGCAGGGATACTGGCTTACAGGGCGCCCTCATGACTGACCTCTACTATGACCAGTTTGAGAGCGACTCCAAGGCACTCAACGTTTCAGCGGCCGCCTCCGGTGTGGCGCGGCTACTTGACATCATTGGGGTCAGTGGGGAATCAGACCCGCTGATCCTTTTGTCTGGGCGGTGAGACGTATAAGGGACTGCGTGACGGGCTGGCGGAGTTGCGGGAGAACAAGGTATTGCACGTTCCCGACAAGGTGTCTTTCGTCAAGCTGACCCACTACTCAGGGTCCGCGGCAGGCAAGCACAAACACGATCCACAGCTGTACCGCTCCATCGTCCACCATGAGATTACGGCGGAAGGATTTGCCGGGTTCCTCGAGCGCTCCCGTGCGGATGTGCGACTGTAGTCTGCTTTTCCGCTCTCCAGATGTTATTCGGTAACGGAACGTGGTGGAGTTCCGGTTTTATTTGTAGATGCGTTCCGGTCTAACGTCTGACTGCTGATGTCATCAGGTGTGGGTGCCGACATTGATCATCTGCCCGGACGAATCGCGATAGAAGAAGCGGCAAACGCCCCGCTCATCCGAAGTCGACAGGTACACGAATTCGGTGTCGGATGCCACCGCTGTCGCGTAGACAGCCATGACGTTGTCAACTAAGCCGGTGCATCCGGCCTGACCAGCGCAGTCGCTTCTGCGGTCATCAGTCCGACTGCTGACGGTCGACCTTGAGGCACCTCAAGACCAGTGGTACCATATTGTTGTACCATTTGCGAAAGGGGTCATTGTCATGTCCATTAGTGCAAGCGAGGCGCGCAAGACGCTGTTCCCGCTCATCGAACGCATCAACGAGGACCACGATGCCGTTGAGATCGTTTCCCGCAACGGAAACGCCGTTCTCATGCCGGCCGACGAGTACGCGGCGTGGAAGGAGACGGAGTACTTGTTCCGCTCGCCCGCCAATGCCCGAAGGCTGCTCGACGCTTACGAGCGCGCCCGTGCGGGGGAGGCCGAGGCGCATGTTCTCGATAGGGGCGAGTGAGTGCGTCTGATCTGGGATCGGTCCGCCTGGGAGGACTACCGGCACTGGCAGACGGCGGATCGCAAAGTCGTCAAGCGGATCAACACGCTCATTGATGCGTGTCTCCGGGAGCCGTTCACCGGCATCGGGAAGCCCGAGCAGCTAAAATACGGCGCGCAGGGCGCGTGGTCACGGCGCATCACCGACGAGCACCGGCTCGTGTACCTCGTCGAGGGCGACGACCTGATGATCCTTCAGTCTCGATACCACTACTGACATCAGGCTACCGGCCACCGGCGTATCAAAGGTTCGGTAACCGCGGCGACGTGGTGGTGGAGTTTAGGTTCAACGTCTAGTCGAGTTCTGACTAACTAACGCGATTGCGCTTTTGCGGCGACGCGAACACGGTCGTGACCTCGGGGGAGTACAGCACCGAGTCAGGGACTCGATCAACTAGTCCTTCCAAACCGGCCGTAGCCAGCAGCCCGTCCTCGAAGTACACAAGCTCAGCATGCTGAAGCGGCCAAGGTTGGTGATGATTGCGACAGTAAATGGTGTGACCGAAATGACTTTCGTGAAACTCCCAGCGTGCAGTCAAAAACGTCGAGATCGGATCGGCCGCAATCGCAACATTCGCCGCTGAGTCGTGGCTCGGGCGCACGATAATGTGAGATACGGCGTCGGGTTGGCCGTGACGCTTGGTAAGGTACGCGACTTTTCCGC
>JBBPYK010000026.1:0-5847 GCA_038199985.1 Actinomycetales bacterium
ACAGCAACAGCACCCAACCGGAACGTCAACAAACGCCGTCTCGCCTCCTACGTACCCCACTACATCGCTCTATTGATAACCGGTGCACTATTCCTCGCCCCCGTGGCCTACATGGTTGCTGCCTCGTTGGCCCCGGCCAACAAGACCCTTGCCGGCTTTGAAGTGTTCGACGTTACTCAATGGGGCCTGCACAATTACTCCGGTGTTTCCTCTAGCCTGTCCTCAGACAGCACCGGACACCTGTGGCAGTTCTTCGCCGTCTCCTTCACCGTCACCGTCGCCGTCGTCGGGCTTGGCTTGATCGTCAACTCCATGGCGGCCTACGCCCTATCGAGGCTTCAGTGGCGCGGACAGAAAATCATCCTGCTCAGTATCCTCATGCTGCTGATCGTTCCTTTCGAGGCGGTCGCGGTCCCCATGTTCTACCTCTACAACGACGCCCGAAACACGCTGTGGATCCAGATTGTCCCGTTCGTTGGAAACGCGCTGGCCATCTTCCTGTTCTACTCGTTCTTCAGCGGCATACCCCGCAGCATTGACGAGGCGGCTCTCATGGATGGCGCCGGACCCTGGAAGATCTTCTGGCGCATCATCGCGCCCATGAGCAAGCCTGCTTATGCATCCGTGGCCATTCTGACGTTCCTCACGCAGTGGGGTTCATTCCTCTGGCCGGTACTGATGATTTCCGACCCCAACCTGAGGCCGCTGCCACTGCAGATCAGTGTCTTTGCCGGGCAGCTCCCCCCGGCATGGGGTCAGGTCATGGCGTTCGGCGTCCTGCTCGTCATTCCTGTCATTGTGGTTTTCCTGATTTTCCAGCGATGGTTCATCGAAGGCGTGGCCAGTTCCGCGGTCAAGGGCTGACCTACCCTTAAACTTCCGCTTAGAAAGGATCACCGTTGAAAGTTCTCATCCTGCCCACCCCGGCCGACGTCGGCGCTTACGTTGCCGATCAGTTCGTCGATCGGATCCAACAGAACCCCGGCATCGTTCTTGGCGTCGCGACGGGATCCTCTCCCCTGGAGACATATCAAGCACTCGCCCGCCGCACAGAGCGTGAGTCGCTGTACGTCAAGGACATACAGTGCTTTGCCTTGGACGAGTACGTCGGTCTGCCGGTCGACCACTCGGGCAGCTACGCAACATTCCTCGCGTCGGAACTTTCCAAGCCGCTCGGGCTGAACCCGGCAAACATGTACGTGCCCGACGGCGCCGCCACTGATCTGGAGCAGGCCTGCCTGGACTATGAACAGGCAATCTCCGATCACGGCGGAATCGACCTCCAGATTCTGGGAATCGGCACGAACGGGCACATCGGATTCAACGAGCCGACGTCGTCGTTATCTTCCCGCACAAGGGTCAAGGCGCTCTCCGCCCAGACGAGGGAGGACAACGCCCGGTTCTTCGAAACCCCCGACGTCGTTCCCACCCACTGCATCACCCAGGGACTGGGGACCATCATGGACTCGCGCGAAATAGTCCTCGTGGCGCAGGGAACGCACAAGGCAGCGGCAGTCGCAGCAGCGGTGGAGGGCCCGGTAGCCAGCATGTGTCCTGCGTCGATCCTTCAATTTCACCCGCGGGTAACCTTCGTCCTCGACGATGAAGCTGCCAGCAACCTCTCACTGCAGGACTACTACCGTTCGGTGCAGGCCGCCAAGCCATCACTAAGAAAGGGATCAGCATGACATTTCGCCTCGACGAACACTGGGCATGGGATAGCTGGCTCACCGACGACGGCGAGAACTACCACCTGTTCTATCTCAAGGCAGAACGGTCTCTGATAGACCCGCAGAAACGGCATCACCGCGCGTCAATTGGGCACTCCACGTCTCCGAATCTAGAGGACTGGACGCATCTGCCCAACGCACTGTCCGCTTCCGAGGGACCAGCCTGGGATGACCTAGCCACCTGGACCGGCTCCACGGTACAAGGACCGGACGGACGCTGGCACCTCTTCTACACGGGAGTGAGCCGGGCAGAGGACGGGCTACAGCAGCGGATCGGCTCTGCGGTCTCAGAGGATCTGGTGTCGTGGACCCGCTCCGAGCGTCCTCCGCTTGAAGCAGATGCGCGCTGGTACGAGAAACTCGGACACGGCACCTGGCCGGACGAGGCTTGGCGGGATCCGTTCGTGTTCTTCGACGAGGACACCGATCAGTGGCACATGCTGGTCACAGCCCGAGCCGCCACCGGCGATCCCACCCAACGCGCCGTCGTCGGGCATGCCGTCAGCCCTGATCTGGAGAGCTGGGACATCCAGCCGCCCCTCTCGGCCCCAGCAGGCTTCGGCGAAATGGAAGTCCTTCAGACCCGCGAGGTCGACGGCGAGTTTGTGCTCCTCTTCTCATGCCTGCCGGAGAACGCTCCCGGAATGCCCGCCTCCGAGCACAACTCGGGAACGTGGATTGCACGTGGCGAGAGCATTCTGGGCCCCTGGGACATTGAAGGCGGCTCCCCCTTCTTCATCCCGGGCATCTACGCGACGCAACTCTTCCGCACCCGCGATGGCCAGTGGATCCTCTTTGGCTTCGAGAACAGCGTGGACGGGGAGTTCACCGGCGAGATCATTGCTCCGATTCCACTCACCGAACTTTTGAGTGGCCAACCAATTTTTCCACCAGTGCCCAACGCACGGCATCACTAATGGAACCCGATAGGAAGTCATCAACATGTTCAAAAGATTGATTGCAACCAGTTCCGCACTCGCGCTTGCCGCCACCGGCGCAATTCTGTGTGCACCGGCAGCCCAAGCCGACGCCCAGGGCAAGGACAAGAACCGAGAAGTGACCGTCATGTCCTTCAACATCCACTACGGCGCGGACAGCGATAACGTCCTTGACCTTGAACGCACGGCGAGCGTCATCGAAGACTCAGGCGCGGACATCATTGGGCTCCAGGAGGTGGACAACCACTGGTCATCACGCAGCGAATTCTTGGCTGAAGCCGCCTGGCTCGCAGACCGCTTGGACATGCACTTCACTTACGGGGCCAACCTCGACCTGGAGCCAGAGCCCGGTCAGACAGATCAACGACAATTCGGAAATGCGATTCTCAGCGAGTACCCCATCATCTCATCCGAAAATCACCTTCTAGAGAATATTGACTACGAGGAACGGCCCACCGAACAGCGCGGACTACTTGAAGCAGTCATCAATGTGAAGGGCGCCCATATGTCCTTCTACAGCACCCATCTCGATTTTCAGCGGGCCGAACAACGCGAACTCCAGGTACAGGAAATTCTCGACATCACGGGGAAAACAAAGCGGCCCACCGTCGTCGTCGGTGATCTGAATGCTGAACCCGATGCCCCAGAACTCCAGCCGCTGTTCTCAACCCTGACAGACACGTTCAAGGCGCTCGGACAGAACGAGGACTACACGTTCGCACCGGACATCGATGGCGTGCCCGGCAGCGGTTCCGTGGAGAACCCAACCATTCGCATCGACTACATCCTCGCTTCACAGGACATCAAACTGGTCTCTGCTGAGACCATCACAACATCGGCGTCAGATCACCTGCCTGTCGTGGCAGACTTGCTGGTGCCCAAGCGCCCCAACGGCCTGGTCAAGTAGCAAGGACTGCAACACACGATGACGACCATGAACCACACCGCGGTGCTGGCAGTCGATATTGGTGGAACCACTATCAAGGCTGCCATCTTCGTCGCGGATGAAATGGTTTCGGAGCCCATCAGCGTTCCAACCTTCACAGCCACGTCCAACGCTTACGACGCCGTCGTGACCGCGTTGGAAACGCTGATGAGACAGGCAGAAGGACAGGGGTTGGAGCCACGCGTTATCGGCGTGGGCAGCCCTGGTCCCGTGGACTCGAAGCGCGGGGTCATCAGGTTCGCTCCCAACCTTCGCTGGAAAAATCTGCCTCTGGGCAGCGACCTCCAGAAACGCTTTGGGCTTCCAGTAGTTATCGATCACGATGCCAGGACGGCCGCCCGTGCAGAGATGTCGGTACGGGCGGACCTCCAGGATTGCGCGTTCATTCCCATCGGTACTGGCATCTCCTCAGCTCTGGTCAGTCGCGGAGAGATCCTCGAGGGCGCCCTGGGTCAGGCCGGAGAGCTGGGGCATATCCAGGTGGTGCCCGGCGGAGAGTCCTGCTCGTGCGGGAGCGACGGTTGCCTCGAGGTTTACGCCTCTGCCAGCGCCATCTTGAACCGCTACCTTGCAGCGGGCGGCACCCGGGCAAGTTCCACCGCTGACATTCCAGGCCTGATCGACGACGACCCTGTTGCAACTCACGTCTGGTCCGAGGCCATTCAGGCACTTGCCACGGCGATTACAACGCTGACCGCACTGTTGGATCCAGAAGAAATCATCATCGGGGGTGGCCTGGCAGCAGCGGGCCCAACGCTCCTACTGCCCCTTAAGGCTGCAGTGGCGGGCATGCTCCCGTGGCGTGAACCGCCAGTGCTCAGCCTCTCCAGCGTTGGTCCATCGGCCGGGCTTCTTGGCGCGGCACTGCTGGCCAGCTCAACGCTCACCAAGAAACGGCTGGCTGAGGAACCGCTGACTGAGGAATCAGGGGAGCAGTGACTTACCCCCAGAAGTCCGTTATCGCGGGCCAACTGAACACCGGCGTCGACCACTACGAGTCGGGGATCGTAGCCGTGGCCGACGGCGTCATCGCCTACGCGGGCGAGTCCAGCGGGTTCTCCTCAGAGGGCTGGCCGGATCCGGTAGCTCTAGATCCTCAGCAGATTCTGGTCCCCGGATTTGTGGACGTTCACTGTCATGGCGGCTTCGGCACAGACTTCTCGTCGTCGCCCGAATCAACCATCCGGCAAGGACTTCATCAGCTGCACCTACACGGCGCAACAACACTGGCCGCCAGCCTCGTCACCGCTGCCCGGGAAGACCTGCTCCGTGGCCTCACACTCTTTGCTTCACTGACCGCTGAGAATCTTGTCGCGGGCAGCCACCTTGAGGGGCCTTTCCTCTCGCACTGCCGCTGCGGTGCGCAGAACCCAGAGTGGCTACGGGAGCCCGACCTTGAGCTGACGCTCGAATTACTTGAGGCCGCCCAGGGCACGCTCCGGGTCATGACCTACGCCCCCGAACTTCCAGGTTCCACACAATTGCTGGAGCTCCTGACAGAGCACGGAGTGCTGCCCTCACTGGGCCATACCGATGCGGATGCAGTCACGGCCGCACAGTCCCTAGCCCATGTCCGCGACTTGCTGGCGTCCTATCCGCAGGCGAACCGACGCGCGGTACCAACAGTCACCCACCTCTTCAACGGCATGTCACCCATCCACCACCGTGCTCCGGGGGCAGCGCTGGCTTGTCTCCGGGATGCCGCCAAGGGCCAGGCGATCGTGGAGTTGATAGCAGACGGACACCACGTGGACCCGTTCATGATCGCCACAACTTTTGAACTGGCTGGGACACAGAACATAGCGTTGATCACGGATTCCATGGCTGCTGCCGGGCTCGACGACGGCATTCACCGGTTGGGCTCCAGCGAAGTACGGGTCAGCGAAGGTCAAGCAACACTGACCTCCAACGGTGCCATCGCCGGGGGCACAGCAACCATGGCCGACGTCCTGCGAATCACCCTTGCCACAGGCGTACCCTTCAGCGACGCCATCCGTTCCGCAACGGTTGTCCCCGCCGGAATTCTTGGCCTATCCCACCGAGTCGGAAGCCTGAGCGCCGGGATGGACGCCGACGTCATCGTCCTCGACGATCAGCACAACGTCTCTGCTGTCATGCGCAAGGGCAGTTGGATCAAGGAGCTTGAGGCGGGGCCTGCCAGCACAACAGCCTCGCGCCAAGAATGATGTACTGAAGTCATGACCAACACCACGCGCTCGTCCGAGGACTGGTA
>JBBPYK010000027.1:0-38101 GCA_038199985.1 Actinomycetales bacterium
CCGGACGGCACGCTGGTGGTTGATTTCAACCGGGCCATCAACTACCCCAGCGCCTTCAGCGATTTCGGCACCTGCCCGGCGCCCGCGGCCGGCAACAAGCTGCCCATTGCTGTTCAAGCCGGTGAGCGCGACCCGCGGAAATAAGGGTCCCGCCGACGAGGTGGAGTTGATTTTCTTTGGTCGTGTTGGGTGATCGTTTGTTTTCTCTGGGCCTGCGGGTAGGCGGTTTTGATTTTGCGCTCCTGACACGTAGCAATCTCCGAGGCTCACCTTGTTCGCTGCCGGTCGGTCCGTTGCATTCCGGGAACTTGAAAGTGGACAGGATTGAACACCGAAGCTGCCCCGCACTTACTTGTACCCAAAGAGGTGAAAGTCGGCGTCCGATCAAAGGAACCATTGAAGGGACGCTCGCCAACTGCTCCACCGCACCGACAGCCCATGAAGTAGACCGCCGGATTTACACGGGTTGTGCCAACTCCGAAAAGTCTCAACAATGTGTCTCACTCTGATACTCTCAAAATCAAGGATAAACATTCTTTGATGGGACTTTGAGGAGAAGTACATGGCGCGTCTTGGATATGCCAGGGTCAGCACCGCGGAGCAGGACACCGAACTGCAGATTCGGGAACTAGAAGCCGCCAGCTGTGAACGGATCTACCGAGATCATGGGATCAGCGGGACCAAGGCCAGCCGACCGGAACTGGACAAGCTGCTGGACCGCCTCAGCCGGGGAGACGAGGTCGTCGTCTGGAAGCTGGACCGGCTCGGGCGCAACACCCGCCACCTCCTCGAACTCCTTGATTATTTCAAGGTCCGCGGCATCAAGTTCAGTTCGCTGCGCGACGGCATCGCCACCGACCCGGATAGTGATCTGGGCGGGGCCATGGCCCAAGCCATGATCACCATCATTTCCGCCTTCGCACAGCTCGAACGTGACCAACTCTCAGAGCGCACCAAGGCAGGCATGGCCGTCGCTGCCTCCCACGGCCGCAAGGCCGGCCGGCGGGAAGTCACCGCCGACCACCCCAATGTCAAGCAAGCCCACAAGTTAAAAAGCCAGGGGCTCAAACCAGCTGACATCGGAAAAATCATCGGAACCAGTCGGGCCACCGTCTACCGCTACCTCACCATGGAACCCACCTGAGCCGATCAGCTCCGACACGGGCACTCCCGTCCATGTCTCGTAACCTCCGGTGAACACACGGTCAAAAGCCGTTCCCGGGATCCCTTGAGCAACTCGGGCATCGGACTCGGGTTCTGACCCAGCAAGCCTGCTACCAACCCCAGCCAGCGTCCTGCCGTTCATACCTCAAGCGACTTTCAGTGACCTGTCTAAAACGGTAGTTTCTGACCTGCATCCGCCGTGCCGGACGGTTTTGTCCTTGCAATGGGTCTGCAGGGGATACTTGATCAATGATCGCCATCGTCTTGGACACAAATATCCTCCACAAGTCGCCCTATCTTTCTCGCGATGAGTGGGTGTCACTCTCCACTCACAAGGACGAATGGAAAGTAAGAATCCTAGTTCCGGAAGTTGTGGTCATGGAAACAACTAACACCGTGCCGCGGGAGTGGACCAAGCAAAAGGACATCTTTAGCACGGCAAAGGTCGGAGTGTTTGGTCTGCAGGACGACGTAGATGCGATTGTCCGCACCATCGAAGCCAGCATCGAGTCTTATGGAGATACCCTGAAAAGAAGGCTGTCCGAGCTAGGGGCTGAAGTGCTAGCTGACCCTGAGGTTTCGCATACGAGAGTTGCTGAACGTGCGTCTAAGGGCATAGCTCCTTACCAAGGGAAAGCGACCAAAGACAACTATCGAGACACGCTTATATGGCTATCGGTGATCGAGGCAGCCCAAAACAACCTCGACCATGAGGTGTGGTTTGTCAGCGAAAACCACAAGGACTTCGGCGCCCTCGACGCCGCGGCTGCTGACCAGGTACCGAGAGCGTTACACAAAGAGCTTCAGAAGGAGCTGGCGAGCCTGGGCCTAGAAAACAAGGTGAAGTATGCTGCGAACCTTGCTGCGCTGGTACAGCACATATCTTCTGTCTACGGCCCGATAGAAACCGAAGAACTCAGTAGATTGATGGCCGCGGTCGATTACGACGGACTGGGCCGCTTCCTGAACGAGCAGGTCCTATGGATGACAGCACCGGCCAGGGATGTCGCGTTAGATCCAACCGTATCCATTGCCGTGGTTAGTCAGGTCCTTTCCCCCACATTGGAATGGATGTTCTCAGATGAAGCAAAGAACGGTGAAGGGGAATGGACGGCAAACTATGTCGTCGTTTTGGAGGCGGTAGTGGCCGGTTACTCCCCCGGCGTGGAAGAAATGCGCTCCGTCGACAACAAAGTGCTCCGTGTTTCTGGGACAGTGACGTTCACAGACGACGGAACCGTAGAGAAGTTTGAAGTTACCAGGCTGGAAGCACCTCCCGAGGACCCGAACCATGCGCTGTGGTCATTGTTGGATCAAACTGGCTTTCCGGAACTAGGCAACTTTCGCTTAGCAGTGACTGACCGAATCAGGAGCGGATTCACCCTACCTTCTGGAACCATGGAGGCCATGCGCAGAATCGCAGATCAAGCAAGCGGCGCAACCCTGCCTGCCGAAACCCTGAAGTCCATGCGCAGAATCGCAGATCAAGCAAGCGGCGCAACCCTGCCTGCCGAAACCCTGAAGTCCATGCGCAGAATCGTAGAGCAAGCAAGCGGCGCAACCCTGCCTGCCGAAACCCTGAAGTCCATGCGCAGAATCACAGAGGCGGCAGTAGTGCAAGAGGACCCAGACGAAAAAGAATCCACAGAAGAAGACACCGGGCAGGAGTCATCACCAGAAGACTGATCAGAAGAGCGCACTAACGAAGGCCAGGGAGGGGCCCCCTCCGGCCTTGGTTGGGCGCTGGTATGACATCACCCGTAGTTCTATTGCCACAGTCGGTTTGCGCGGGCTGAGTGGTGCAGCGTTACTCGCCTATCGACGCCAGGGGGCACCAAAGAAAAATGAAAACCGTCTACAGGACAGCGTGAGCTTCCGCCGGGCGATCAGAACGGGAAAGTCTTCCAAGTCGGCCCTCTCGCTTAAATCACTTCACCCCTTGTGAGTCGTCGGTAGACGATTTTCATACTGCCCGCCCTGGAAACGATGGAGATAGCAGTATGAACACCACCCAAACCGCCACGCCACAACACCAACACGCCCACGCGCTCCTCGCCACCGACCACGACACAGGCTGGTGGGACGACCAGGGACGACCGGCACCTAGCCCAAGGACTTCTAGCAAGCTAACGGCACGATAAATCCCGCATGGCAGCCCAGCGGCAGCACCCCCGCAGAGGAACCCGAACCAGTGTCTGAGAACCGCAACTTCTAACCCTCAACGACCTCGAAGCATCACAAAACGTCTACACCACTCCACGAGACTTGTCCCCGGCTGGCAAAGCACCGCTAATGTCCTGAGAGAGTATGCCTTCTAACCGCGCCTTAGTGCTTCAGGAAGCGAAGAGCTCCTCGTGAGGGCTCTTGACAGCGCCTCTGGTATACCGGATACAATTGATGTAATCTACAACACATCACGTTTGTGACCCCCATCCAACCGATCTAGCTCCCGAAGGACAAACAATGACGTCTTCCCCTTCGCAACAAGATGTAGGACAGCGACGCAAAATGCGAAAGGTTGCCGCTGGCAGTCTCGTAGGTACGAGTCTTGAATTTTATGACCACTTCATTTTTGGTTCCGCTGCCGCCGTCGTTTTCCCGCGGATTTTCTTCCCTGAGGGAGATCTGGCTCTCGCGACGCTTCTCTCCCTAACAACTTACGGTGTAGCGTTCGTAGCCAGGCCACTTGGAGCCCTCATTTTCGGTGCTCTCGCTGACAAGCTGGGACGCCGAAACGTCCTGATTTCGACACTCCTAATCATGGGCGGTGCGACCTTTCTAATCGGTCTACTTCCGACGTATGCCGTGATAGGCGTATTTGCTCCTATCTTGTTGGTGGTGCTTCGCATCATCCAAGGAATCGCACTAGGTGGTGAATGGGGCGGGGCGGCGCTCATGATCAATGAGTTTGACCCTGAGGGTCGCCGACGCGGGTTCTTCGGAAGTTTTGTCCAGGTGGCAAGCCCCGTAGGTGTTCTGCTGGCCAACGGCGTACTCGCGCTCATCACTTGGATGGTCTCAGAAGAAGCCTTCTTCGCATGGGGTTGGCGCATTCCCTTCCTTTCCAGTGCTCTTCTGGTCATCGTGGGTCTTTGGATCCGTCTAAAAGTGGAAGAATCACCTGTTTTTCAAGAAATGTCGAAACAAGGTGAGGTAGCCGAAGCACCCATCGCTGAGGCTATTCGTGGGCACTGGCGTCGCATTCTTGTCGCCATTGGCAGCCGCGCAGGAGAGGGTGTCATTTGGTACATCTTCTCGTTGTTCTTGCTGGTCTATACAACACAACGACTTGACTTGCCCAGCAGCATCGGGTTTACCGCACAGATTGTAGGTGCAGTTGTCGGACTGGCGGCTGTTCCGGCCGCTGGCGCCCTCTCAGATGTCTTGGGACGTAAGCCAGTCATCATCGGTGGAGCCGTTGGGGCCGCCGCGTGGCTGTTCGCATATTTCCCGCTGATCGAGACCCGCAGTCCGGCAGTAATCATCTTTGCAGCTGCCGTCGGTATGCTTTTCCAAGCAGTTCTCTGGGGCCCGCTGGCTTCCTTTATTCCTGAGCTTTTCCCCGCTCAAGTACGGGCAACGGCTGCAGGCTTTGGGTTCCAAATGGCCGGCGTCATTGGCGGCGCCACCATCCCCATCATCGCAGTCTGGATGCTCACGCAATTCGATAGTTGGATTCCTGTGGCTCTGTACGCTGTTTTCTGGTTGGCAATCGTCGTAGCTTCTGTCGCGAGCGTCCCCGAAAGTGTTAACAAAAATCTGGGCGTCGCTGCCAATCAGGACAGTTCCAATGACAAATATGACGTCACAACATCACATCTTCAGGCAGACAAAACTCCTCCTGTGTCAAAGTAACATCTCGAAATCTTACAAAAAGGACACCATCATGGTTTCTGATCGACCAGCCTCATACGCCATCGAGAAACAACGCGCCTCACGCGATCTTATTGGACACGGTAGGTACACTCCCCAAATCCAATGGCCTGGCGGGGCACGCGTGGCTGTCAGCTTGGTTATCAATTATGAAGCTGGCTCAGAGAACTCGTTCGCCGCGGGAGACCCAACTCAAGAGGGAATCGGAGAGTTCGCGATGCCGATAAACCCTGCTAACCCAGCCGTGCGCGACCTCATCACAGAGTCAACATTTGAATACGAAAGCCGGGCAGGCATTTGGCGCTTGGCGCGGCTTCTGGATGAATTCAACATCAAGAGCACGTTCTATGCCTGCGGCATGGCATTGAAACTCAATCCAGCGGTAGGTGAGTACATCGCTGAGGCTGGTCATGAACCATGTTCACACGGTTGGCGTTGGGAGGAGCTGTGGAGGCTGACGGAGGAACAGGAAAGGGAACACTTGCATTTGGCGATAGATGCGATTCGCGAAACATGCGGCACGAGACCAGTAGGATGGTTCTCTCGTGGCGCGGCTTCCGAACGCACCCGACGACTGCTTGTTGAGGAAGGCGGGTTTCTATACGATTCGGATGCTTACAACGATGATCTTCCCTACACGACGAACGTCTTGGGAAAACAGCACCTAGTGCTGCCGTATTCATTTGCTTTCAACGACATGAGATTCGTCTTCCCAGGTTTCTCTGACCCAATGTCATTCGCGAATTACCTGACCATGGCCTTCGACGATCTTTGGGAGGAAGGTGCCACCCACCCCAAAATGATGTCCATCGGCTTGCATCCCCGGTGGGTTGGACAACCAGGACGTACAAGAGCTTTGAGGATATTCATCGAACACACACTCAAAAAAGGTGGAGCTTGGTTTGCGCCTCGAAAGGACATCGCCAAATGGTGGCTCGAACAAACCGGCGCAGCATCGGGCAAGCTCTTAACACAAACAGGCGTCGGCATGCCCCACAGTTAGCCATGTGACCACTCAAAAAAAGTATTTTGGGTCATGAAAATTCAGATCCACCGTGAGAACACCTTCAGCGGAGCTAAACGGATATACCGCATTCCCTGATCCAGGACCAATTTTCTCTACTCTCTAAGGAACGTAACCAAATGACTACTCGCTTGATCGATCTCAGCGTGCCGCTGGCAAACTTCGCCCAAGAATTCAATTCCCCGCAGATCACCTATTGGGACCACGAAGATTTTGCTTGCCGTACCTCAAAGATATGGGAACTTAACCCAGATGACTTTCCAGAACCGAGGGTTGGCTCGGCCTCTGAAGAACTCACACTTTCCTCTCACGCCGGCACACATATTGATGCCCCTTGGCATTTCGGACCAACAACAGCCGGCCAGCCTTCTCGCACCATTGACGAAGTCCCCTTGGAATGGTGCTACGGCGATGCCGTTGTTCTCGATTTTTCTCAGAATATGGGCGATGGCGACGCGATTGACGTGCCCGACCTCAAGCAAGCACTTTCCGATATCGACTACGAGCTGAAGCCACTCGATATCGTCATGCTGAGAACTACTGCCGGGGATAAGTGGGGAACACCCGACTTCAACGGTTCCGGAGCCGGACTAACCGCAGAATCGGTATTCTGGCTCGTCGAACAAGGCGTTCGAATGATCACCACGGACGCCTTTTCCCTGGATATCCCCCTGCATCTCATGGCAGAGAAACTCAAAAACGGCGACACCGAGGGTTTCTTCCCTGCGCACCGAGCCGGGCGTTTGGTGGAATACGTCCACGCGGAAAAGGTGATGAATCTGGACAAGCTCCCTTCCAAGGGATTTAAAGTCTCTCTGTTTCCCATCAAAATCCGCAAAGGTAGTGGCGCCTGGTGCCGCGCGGTCGCCATTCTTGAGGAATGACCAGCGGCCAAGCCCGCCTCACGCTACCCTTCGTTAACGAGCTTCTGATCGCATAAGCCACTCAACTTGGCGGAAAGACCACGTATGAAAACCCTGGCAATTATCAACCCAAACACTTCTGAGAAAACCACGCAAATGATGGTCAGAATTGCCCAGGACTTCCTGCCTAACCAGTCAGGATGGGAAATCGAAGGAGTTACCGCCGCTTCTGGGCCTCCCATGATCATCGATGAGTCGGCACTGAAAGAGTCGTCCGTGCAAGTCGTTCAAAGTTTGATGGAGTTACGTGCACGACGCAACGGGCCACCAGACGCACTCATCATAGGCGCCATTGGAGATCCAGGTCTGGAGGAGGTCCGGCAATTGAGCGATATTCCCGCCTTCGGTCTGGCCGAATCAGCCATCTTGGAAGCTGCGAAAGAGGGACGTACTTTTGGGATCGCGACCACAACCCCGGGCCTTGTAGCGGCGATGGAACAACGCGTGGTCGCCCTGGGACTGGACCATCAATTCACGGGAATAAGGCTCACCACCGGCGACCCACAAACCCTGGCAGCCGATCCCGAGCTGCTAAGTGCCAGACTTCGCGACAGTGTCGAGAGATGTCTGGAGGATGACCACGCCGAGGCGGTCATCATCGGTGGTGGGCCCCTTTCCGAGGCCGCTAAAACCCTTCAACCCTTCTATGTCTTTCCAATCATTGCCCCAATAGAGACGGCGATCCAGCAAGTCCTCCGACTATAAGAGCTATCAAGTCCTATCTCATCAACCAATCAAAAAGGGGATATCTATGAGCAGGAAGGTTCACCAGGATTTACACCGCCTAAGCGCAAGAAACCTGGCTTTTCAAATTCGTGCGGGTTCGATCAGCGTCACCGACGCAGTGGAATGCAGCCTTTCGCGTATCGCTAAGTTCGATGACGTTTATGAAGCCTTCATCCATGTTGATGCCGATGGTGCGTTAGCCGCTGCTACGGCCCTAGACAATCTTCCCCATACCGAACACCGCGGCCCGCTTTTTGGAGTTCCGGTTGCGGTCAAGGACCTCACCAATGTCAAAGGAATGCCGACCACCCACGGATCTCTCAACGGAAATCCCGACAATGCTCAAGAAGACGACCTCTCCGTATCCCGTCTACGGGCTGCTGGCGCCATCATTATAGGCAAGACCAACACTCCTGAATATGGGTTCGGAGCAGTGTGCACCAACCGTCTCCGGGGACCAACTCGCAACCCGTGGAACCCCTCGCTGACCTCCGGTGGATCAAGCGGAGGGTCTGCCGTCGCGGTTACTACTGGCATGGTGGCTTTGGCGCAGGGGACGGATTTTGGAGGATCTGTACGTACTCCAGCGTCATTTACCGGCTGTGTCGGGCTGCGCCCCACGCTCGGCTTGCTGCCTGAACCAACACGGTCATTGGGCTGGAGCGCTTTGGCCACCCAAGGTATCCTTGCCCGCAGTGCCGACGATGCTGCGCTCATGGCGGGTGTAATGGCCGGCTCGCACCGCGATGACCCCCTCTCGTTTGGCGTTAGTCTGCAGGGCACACCGGAAAGGCCACTCCGCGTCGCTGCGACGGCCACCATGGGTGCGGCTTACCGCATCGACCCTGACGTCCGAATGCGTTTTGAATCGGCGGTAGCAACTGCCTCGGATGCATTCGGGATCATAGATAATGTCTCACCAGCAACTGATGGCGCATCAAATGCCTTCAAAGTTCTTCGGGCGGCGCAGAGCTGGCTTTCATTCGGGCCCATGGTGGAGGAAAGCCCTGAAACCCTTACCGAGTCCTTCGTCTGGAATGTGCGTCAGGGAAGAAATATCTCGGCAGAAGAATTCCTCAAAGCAGAACAGGTTCGGACACAGACATACCGTGCCTTCCAAGAATTCTTCGACCGTTACGACATCTTGATGATGCCAGCAGCCAGCGTTCTGCCCTTCCCCAATGACCAGGGCGAAGTAACCAGTGTCGACGGTGTCCCTTGCGAAACGATCATCGACTATCTCGCCTGTACCTACATCATTTCACTCGTCGGGTTCCCGTCGTTGGTCCTTCCTACTCCCCCGTCCGGAGCCACACCCTTCGGGCTTCAGCTGGTAGCACGCCCGGGAAACGAAAAGGTCTTGTTCTCCGCTGCGCAGCTACTCGCAGAAAAGGCGGGCTTCGTTCATATGTGGCCAGATCTTGAAACACTTCCCAGCAATTCCACACCGATACCGCATCGCTACGTGCCGAGCGGACCCTAAGAACCTCCGAGGAGCAAAATGAAACTGGATCTACTCATCACCAACGCAGTAGTCGTCAACGCAAATGGCTCGGTTCGAGCAGAAGTAGGGATCAAAAACGGAAAAATCGCCGCGCTCTACGCACCCGAAATTCAAGAATTACCTCAGGCATCCCGAACCATCGATGCAACGGGAAAATTATTGATTCCCGGTGGAGTCGATGGGCACTGCCACGTTGCACAAGTGACGGGGGACCATAAGTCCAATGATACTTTCGCGACGGCTTCGATTGCTGCACTGCATGGCGGAACAACGACAATTATTGACTTCGGAATCCCTGCCGGACCCGAGGAAAGCCCACTTGAGGCCATTGAAAATAAAATGGACCTCATCGATGGTGCCCGGTGCGACGTTGCGCTTCACGGAGCAGTGATCAAATGGGATGAATCGGTGCCATCCCAACTGGAATCAATGGCCGGTCAAGGAGTGATTTCGGTCAAGTTGTACACCACAAATCGAGGTACAACGATGGCTGACGACGATACCATTCTGAATGTCATGAAGGAGATGGTCCGCCTTGGCGGGTTGACCTACATCCACGCCGAGCATGACGCGATCATCTTTGATCGAACAACCACATGGGCGGAACACGGCAAGGTGGATATCAAATACTTGGCCGAAACCAGGCCCGCCATCTCTGAAGAAGCGTCCGTGCGTGAAGTACTCTCGATCGCTAAATACACTGGCGCTCCAGTATTCTTCGTTCATCAAACAACCCCTGAGGCGGTAACTGCCGTACAGGAAGCTCGGGAACAAGGCCAGCTCGCCTATTCCGAGACGTGTCCGCATTATTTGATGCTTAACGATTCAGCATACGCATCTGAAAACCCCGCAAAATTTGCGTGTTGCCCACCGCTACGATCATCCGAAAAAGTTTCACAGCTCCTCGAAACCGTACTGCGTGGCCACGTCGATGTAATCTCGTCCGATCACTCCTGCTACGACCTTGCACAAAAAAACCGGTTTAGTACCGACGTGCGTCTGATGCCCCACGGACTTCCTGGTGTTGAAACGCGCATGCCTGCGGCCTTCACCGCCCTTGTAATCGACAATGAACTATCCCTTGAAAAATTTGTCGATCTCTTCGCCGCGACACCTGCCCGCATCAACGGATTAGCAACAAAGGGCGTGATCGCCGTCGGATACGATGCTGATCTAGTGCTATTCGATCCAAAAACCAAACGTACGGTAACGGAAGGGGTGCTACACCAAGGAACTGACTTCTCGCCCTTCGATGGAATCACGCTCCAAGGCTGGCCCAGCACCGTTATCTTTGCCGGAAGAGTTGTTCTGGACGAAGGAACATTCATCGATCCAGGGCCCATCGGAGGTTACCGACACCGCACTCGATCCACTAGATCAGGTACCGGTCCTACGCCAAACGAATCGACAGCAATAGAGGTGCTTTTATAATGAACAGACCCCGCCGCATTGGCATGATAGTTCCTTCATCAAATACATGTTTGGAACCACAGACATACCGCATTTTGGGCAATCGTGACGACGTGACAGTCCATTTCACTCGTGTGGAGGTCACCCGTATCGCCCTAGATGGCAAGGCAGATATCCAATTTGATCACGCCACCATGCTCGCTGCTGCGCGTTTGCTGAGCACCGCCGATGTGGACGCTATCGCTTGGAATGGGACAGCGGGATCCTGGCTTGGAATGGACCATGACCGCAAAATGATCGCGGAAATTCTCAAAGAAACAGGGATACCAGCTACAACCTCGACGCTCGCCTACATGGACGCATTTACACGGTTTGGAATCGAACAGCCCGGACTTGTCACCCCCTACACCCAGGACGTGAATGAAGCAATCATAGACGTCTATGGTGCAGAGGGAATCAAGATTGCCACCGAACACCACTTCGGTCTTGACATCAACGAAGCCTTCGCACGAGTGAACCCAGAAGAATTACTATCGCCATCTTTAGAGCTTGCCGCCGAGAACTCAACCACTATGGACGCTCTGATATATCTCTGCACAAACTTATATGGTGCACCCGCTGTAGAAGAAGTGGAAAAGAAGACAGGCATCCCGGTTCTCGACTCAGTCGCAGTAACTCTCTGGCGGTGCCTAGAAATGGTGGGAGCCAGCGGGATTAACGAAAGGTGGGGACGGCTTCTGTCATAGAGCACCAGGTTTTCATGGTTTTCCAGTTTCAGACTTGGAACTGCGGTGAACAGGGAAAGAGCGCGAACTGGTTCCAAGATCGGATTGAGTCTGTCGGCTTCCCTCCATGTGAGTCCATGCAAGTTCGGCTGCCAGCTGCGCATCACGGCCCTCGATCGCTGCAAGCAAAGCGGCATGTTCGGCGAGATCCTGTTCGTGCTTTTGTCCATGCCCGATCATCCACCGAATGCCGCTAGTCAGCGGCTCCAATGCCTTAGATAGAAAGGGATTCCCAGCAATTTTCGCCACAGTCTCATGGAACTCTGCATTCTGCCGGACGACTTCACGAGAATCTCCGTGTTCGAACGCATCCCTTGCAGCCTTCAAGCTTCCAGCGAGAGACGCGATGTCGCTTTTTGTCGCTGATTCAGCCGCCAAGCCAAACCCCAACACCTCTAATACCGACCGTACTTGGTAAAGCTGACTGATGTCAGATTGAGATAATTCGGCTGCAATCATTCCCCGCCGGGGAACCATCTTAACTAGGCCTTCACTCTCTAGACCACGTAGTGCCTCTCTGACAGGGATCCTAGAAACACCGAATTCTTCAGCCAATACACGCTCTATGAGTCTTTGCCCCGGCAAGATACGGCCATCACTGATCTGAGATCGCAGCTCATCGCGGACCTGATCCCGTAATGGATAATAATTATCCCCGATAGTCCGCCCACGGGCAGGCATACCGGGAACATTCGTCTGATGAGCTGATGTACCGTTGCTTTGCATAGCTCAAGCCTAGTCTGGGTTGGGCCTTCCGCAGGCCCCCACCAAATACTTCGTATCACTTCAGATGGCCTCACGCTAGATGCCAGTGAGGTACCCGATCGGCCAGTACAGCCTAGCTAATAAGTAGGAATATCTCTGCATGTTTATTGCGGTGAAGGGAAAAGGACTATGTCGACGTCGGAACGCGAGAAATCGGGTCCTCCCGGCAGGCGCAGCCTGCTCAATTTCGGGAGCCGCACGTTTTCCTCGCTTCGGGTGTATCCGAATTTTCGGCGGTTATGGATCTCAAACCTGTTTTTCTTCGGGGGCGTATGGACCCATACATTGATCCTGGGTTGGCTGGTATTCGACCTGACCAACTCCGCGTTCCTCACGGGGGTCTTCACCGCGGCTCGGCTGGCCCCGATGATGTTGGGACCACTGAGTGGTGTGATTTCGGATCGCTTCAACCGCGTCAAGTTATTGCTCGTTGCCTCCGTATGGGCATGGGCCGCGATCGTCGTGATTGCCATCCTCGTTTCAACGGGCCTGGCTTCATTCGGGGCAGTGTTGGTAGGTGGCTTCTGTATCGGGATGGCGCAGTCACCCTCGCAACCGGCTCGATTTGCCTTGGTTTTCAACTTCGTGGGACGCAAGAGCTTGAATAATGCGAATGCGTTGAATTCGATCGTGTTGAACATGACCCAGGTTCTCGGCCCGGCCCTGGGGGGCGCGATGATCGCTGTATTCGGGATCGCAGCTTCCCTGTGGATTTCTTCCCTGTGGTACGTAGTCTCGTTCATCGCATTGTGGAAGCTCAAGGATGAAGGTAAACCTGCGCCGCATGTCGAACATGAGCCAATCATGCGGATGCTCTCGGCTGGTCTTAAAGCCGTCTTCTCAAGTCAGTTGGCCACAGCAGTCTTGTTGGTTACCTTTGCCGCAAATATCCTGCTCTGGCCCATATATCAGGGTTTCATGCCGGTATTTGCCGAAGTCACTTTGGGACTGGACGCGAGTGGGCTCGGCTGGCTTATGGCTTGCAGTGGCATAGGCGGACTGGTGGGATCATTGACTATCGCCACACTGGGTGATGTCAGGTTCAAAGGCGCGCTCTTTGTGATCGGTACAGCAATATGGGCTGTCTTGTGGATTGTGTTCGCGAGTGTCGCCATAACCGGGACCATCCCGTGGTCGTTCGCTCTGATGGGGCTCGTCGGACTGACCAGCGCACCCTTTGGTGTGCTGCAAAGCACTTTGCTGTTGATGATGACCGAGCAGAGCGTTCAGGGCCGAGTGATGGGGCTGCAAGAGCTCGCAATCGGCATTATGCCGTTGTCCACACTTGCCCTCGGAGCCGCAGCTGAATTGATTGGGATCGCTGGAGTAGCGCAGATCAACGGCATCCTGCTCGTACTCTTCCTCACAGTCCTTGTTACACGGGTCCCTGCTTTACTGCGCTACAGCGGAATCCAACCCCAAAAGTGATACCCCGGACCCCGGTAACTTACTCTGCTTACGGATCCGACAAACACAAAATGCAGATTCATATGAATCCGAGCTGAACCTAACGGCTCCCAACCCATTCTTTTGTGCCCAGGCCCGCGCATCGTAACTGGTCAGGTGGGTGGGTCATGTCGGATAGGCCCCTGACCACAGGGTTCTGGAAGAATCAAAAGCCTGCCTGCTGTTACGCGTCGCGTTGTTTGGGGCGCATTGGTCATTGTGGGTGACGATGGAACTGCTGCGGTTTGTGCTTCGTTGGCGGCGTCAGCGTGACGATCAGATCTGCTATTCCCGCCGGCGTCCAAAATTTCTGAGCAACCGAATTGGCATAGTTTTGCTCGGTACGTCCGTGGTGGAGTGATTCCTTCGTTCCGGGGCTTCGCTGTTCTCCACGAAGTGGCCCATTCCCCGCCGGGGCGTGGTAGGCAAGAGTCATTGACATGATCTTTTGGTGTAGGAGGAGGAGGAGCGGGCACGATGATGGTCGTGGGCAGCACCGAGCAGGCCGAGACGGCCTTACTGGCCGGCGAAATACCCTGCCCTCATTGCTCGACGCCGCTGCGCCCCCACGGGCATGCCCGGCACCGTACCGTGCGCGGCTTGGGCTCGGAGTGGCTGACCGTACAGCCGAGGCGAGCCCGCGGCGCGGACTGCGGACGCACCCAGGTCCTGTTGCCGGCCTCGTTGTCGTTGCGCCGGGCCGACACTGTGGAGGTGATCGGGACCGCGCTGGCGGCCAAGGCTGCCGGCAGTGATCACCGCACGATCACCGTCCAGCTAGGCTGGCCTCTCTCCACGGTGCGGCGATGGTTGCGCCGGGTACCGCAGAAGCACGCTCACTGGCTGTACGAACAAGCGGTGAAGCACGCATTCCGCCTCAACCCCGACATGCTGTTCCACCCCAAGCAGTGGCCGAGCATGCTCGGCTGGAGCCTGAATATCTTGGCAGGCGCTGCACTGGCCTACAACCACCTGGCAAGTGTCCAGCTGCCGCCTTGGACCGTGATCAGGTACTTCACACGAGGTAACCTACTCAGTCCACCGCTGCGCATCTAAAAAGAGACGAGACCGTGCTTTGCCATGCCCTGAAACACCCGTCACGATGACGACGACACTGAAAACCATTCCCAAGCACTTGGCAGCATTGACGACCACCGCGTCACCATGACGAGCAGCCCATCGATCCCATCGTCATTCAAGGCGACGCCGCCATCGTCAAACAACGCGCTCGATAACACCTGCCAAACGGTGTCCTTCCTACGAGGAGCTTGCTGACCTCGTTGTTGAGCAAGCAGCGCAGATCAAGGATCTTAAAGCGTATATCGTGGTTCTTGAGAACAAGATCGATGGCCCCGAGAACAAGATTGATGATCTTGAACGGCAGGTACGCTCCACCTCACGGAACTCCTCCAAGCCGCCGTCCAGTGACGGTCTGGCCGAGCCCTCACCGAAAGTCCTTGCGTCCAAGGGGGCTCGGAAGCCGGGCGGGCAACCCGGGCACCAGGGGACCGCACTGAAACAAGTCGCCATCTTGGATACTGGCATTACCCACGCCCCGGCAACGGGTTTGCCCATGCTTTAGTTGACAGATCAAAATGTCTGTCGATCTAACCTGAGACAGGTCCATTGTGGGCGCGATTGAGCATATGACCTGTCTCGCAACCAAAGTGCCTTGCAACCCATGGGTTTTGAGACTTTGCCGGAAACCTATGTCAAGTGGATGTCTGTGGTCTTAGATAGTGTTTCTTCAAAGACAGCGCCCAACCTCGATATGGCTGGGTTTGAGCACACGAGGTTTGGAGATCGCGATGGTTGGACCTCTCAATATGGGTAAAGCCAAAGAGAGTATTGGTAAGACTACTGAGGGTCTTGGCAAAGTCACCGAGAACATCCGGAAGGCAGGCCGAGTCACGTCCACGCATGTTGCTGACCAGGCGAGCAACGCCAAAAGGAAAATCGGGGACCTGACCGCAAAAGCTCCTAATCCTTACGATGAAGCTGTAGCCGAATATAACGCTGTGTTCACGGCTATGAACGACAACGGCGTGTCGCTCTTACACCAGCGGGATCGCTCAACGGACCTGATCGCGCTCATCGAAATGCTGGTCAACAGTATTGCGAACGCTCCGAAGTCTTTCGAGTCCGACTTCGACGAGATTGCCTTGAACAAGAAGGAGTTCTTGCAGTCTGAAGAGTTTGCCCAAAAGGACCTCGAGGCCGCGCGGCGATCAGCCGCGGGAGCTGGTGCCGGTTTCACCGCCGGCGCGGCTGTTGCCAGCATGGCGCCAACGGCAGCAATGTGGGTCGCGACCACCTTCGGTACTGCTTCCACCGGTACCGCCATCTCTACCCTTTCCGGAGCAGCGGCCACCAATGCCACGCTGGCATGGCTCGGTGGCGGTGCACTAGCCACTGGTGGTGGTGGTACCGCTGCTGGGACTGCATTGCTTGCTATGGCTGGCCCCATCGGATGGACGATCGTCGGTGCAACCCTGCTAACGTCGATCGTTCTCTTCACCAGGAAGAAATCGGAGAATCGAGAGGCAAAAGAGGACGCTCTAACCGCAGTGAAGCAGAACACAGCTTCTCTTAGAAGCATGGATGTCCAGATTGCAGCCCTTTTGAAGCAAACAGCCTCGCTTCGCGGATTGCTTGTGACCCTCTATGGAGAGTGCGTGACATTCTTCAATGCTGACTTCGCGGCGCTAACCGATGCTCAGCAATTGAAACTTGCAACATTGGTCAACAATACGAAGTCGTGTGCTGCCTTGCTGAGCAAACATGTTGAGCAGAAGTCCGGGGATGAGTAACTTGGAGAAGCTGGCCAAGACCAGCCAAGAGCAGGCCGTCGCTTCTTGGGTGAATTACCTCAACCAACTTCGGATAGATAACCTTCTTACTGCATTCGCCAGACAGGATGATAACCTCCTGGACGCAATCACCAGTGTCGATGAAGCCATGCGGAAGATTGACCTCGAAATCGTTTCGACCAATAGAGGCGGGCATAAGGGAATACACGGTTTCATAGCTGAGATCGCTGAAGTCGGGGTTGGCAACGCTAGAGTGCGGATTGTTGGTAAGTATGCCGTCTACCAGTGGGTGAACGACAACGGACCCGTGGACATGGTGCGCGACGGAATAGACATTCAACAAAAATTTGTTGCATCCGGCGGACGCTTCTCGTTAGGTGCTGTGACGGAGCACCTTCAGAAATACCCGGATTACGTCAAGAATGGCGGGAGATATCAGATTCCCCGTGAACACTTTGAGACGGTCCATAAACTACGCTCCATGACACCCAAGGAAGCCGGGACACTGTTGCCCCGTAGTGAAGAGGGCCCGTCTTTCACAGACTGGCAGAGAGTCGACAAGTTCTTCAGTGACGGGTCGATTGGAATCGAATCGCTTGAACCCTCGAAACTTGAGTATCGCGAAGTGCAAAAGGGTGTGTACGAGTCGACCCTCGAGGCAGAGAAAAACTCGCTTAAGTCTACTGATCAGTCACTGCGCGACAAGGCCTACCAAGGTAGTCGCCCGAAACTCCAAGAAGGCACAAAAGCTACAGTCGTGGCCGCCGTCGTTGAAGGCGGAACCACTTTTGTCCTGGCTGTGACTGCCAAACGCAGAGAGGGCAAACGGCTTAAAGAGTTCAGTGATGAAGACTGGTCCGAGATCCTTGGAGAGACCGGAGTTGGGGTCGCCAAGGGAGGGGCAAGAGGACTAAGCATATACTCGCTGACGAACTTCACCGCGACATCTGCCGCAGTTGCCAGTTCGATTGTCACTGCCACATTCGGTATAGCAGAACAAGCACACAAGCTTCGCAATGGCGAAATCGGTGAGTTCGAGTTCATTGAAAATGCCGAGCTTGTTTGCTTGGAGGCTGCTGTAAGTGCTTTGTCATCTTTCATCGGACAAGCATTGATTCCAGTGCCCGTGCTCGGCGCTGTTATTGGTAATATCGTTGGCACCGTTATGTATAGGGCCGTTTCTTCCTCGCTGTCTAAGAAGGAAGCGGAACTGATCAATCACTACGTCGCGGATCAGCGTGCCCTCGATATAGAGCTGGCAGCTAGGTACAACGAGCTCATCGAGACGCTAGAGGAGAGTATGTCTATCTACCTCACAGTGCTAGAACGAGCATTTGCCCCTAATCTTCAGGTCGCGCTAATTGGTTCCGTTGAACTTGCCCGAGAACTGGGCGTGCCCGCTGGGGAGATATTGGACACCAAAGATCAGGCCCTTTCCTACTTTCTCGACTAGGCGCAGTGTCGTTTCTAATCTCCTCCCGAATACTCGGGATAGAGATCACGCAGCTGATGCGGGCATCTGCGTTAGGGAACTGCCGATAGCCTGTATTAGTTTCCTCCCATCAGAGCGCGAGTTCGATGTTCAGCGCGTCAACGTCACCGATCCGATGATTCCCAGTCATTGCCGGATCAGCGTCGAAAGTCGATTTCGGCGCTATGCAGCCAGTACCCGAGCTTCGGGGTGCGGTGGGTCTCACGGCCTAGTGCAAGGCTTGCCCCTTGACAGCCATCCTGCTGTGCCTTCACTTCATGATCGTCTACGGGCAGTGGGCGAAGGAGCGTGGCAGGTCGCATCTCGGCGCTGAAGACCAAGCATCTTCTCGGCCCCGTGGCCGCATAAATCCCACCCCTCGACCTATACGCGTTCCAGGAAGTACCAAGCCGGACATGCAAGGAAGTTCTTCTACCTAATTTGTCGGCTGTTTATTGTATGGTCAAATCATGCCCCAAGTATCGCTGCCCAAAGGGGCAAATGCTGTTATTGCCTCGCCGCTCCACACTGCGATTCGGCTGGAACTGCACTGGACCGCACCGTCAACTAGCGACGAACTGGACTTGTTCTTGCTACTGCTGGATTCCAATGGCCAGGTGGCCGATAACGCAGACATTGTCTTTTATAACCAGCCAGAATCTGCAGCGGGTGCGGCCAAGTACCTTGGACGAAATGATGCAAGCCCACGGCATACCCATCTTGCTGAAATAACGCTCGGACGACTGCCCGATAATGTGCACTCCCTCGCCATTGCCGCAGCCCTTGACTCAGAAGGCTCCCAGCCACGGACCCTGTCATCCCTTGAGCTGACGGCTGCCAGTGATATCGGCACTCTGTTCAGGATCCCTTGTGAAGGCCTCTCCAGTGAACGCGTTGCGGTAATCGCGGAGATCTACCGTAGGAACGGCGACTGGAAGGTCCGCTCAGTATCCCAAGGCTGGAACGGCGGACTGCCTGACCTCCTCACCCACTACGGGGCGGTCATTGAGGATGAGCCGGGCTCATCCTCATCGAGCCGGCAAGGACTTGGTGCACCAACATCAAGTCCTGCACTCGAGACGGCAGACAGCGCCAAGCTCTCGATGCTTCAAGACTTGGACCAAAGGATTCGCGAACGCGAAGCAGTGTTGGCTGATTTGGAATCGCGCATCGTGGAAACTCGGGAAATAAATCTCCTCCAGGATCTGGGCATCTACGATTTTTCACACCCCCTTGAGGATGCTCTCCAGTACAAGGATCGACTGATAGAACTGCGCACCACGATAAAAACATTGGTCAAAGAACGCGCTGTCACAGGGGCCACCAATTGGGCTGTCAATGGCAACCTTGCCAAAGGCGCCCAAATGGTCCGGGAACAGTGCAAGTTGATGCTCAGGGCCTATAACGCGGAGGCCGACAACTGCGTTAGAACAGTCCGCTCCCATTCCCTGGATGCCAATATTGCCAGGCTGGAACGCGCTAAGAGTTCCATTGAAAAGCTTGGCAAGAGTATGGCCATCGAGATCACGGAGGAGTACCATCTACTGCGTTTGGGCGAACTCAAGCTCACCGCTGATTACCATGTGAAAGTCGCGAACGAACGTGAGACCCAACGAGCGTTGAGGGAGGAAGCCCGCGAGCAAGAAAAAGTCGAAAAGGAGTTGCTGAAAGCTCGTGAAAAAGTCGAACAGGAACGCAGCAAATATCAGGCCGCTTTAGCTATTGCCATCCAGAGCGGTGAACCAGAAGCCATTGCCACCATGGAGCAATTTGTTGCTGACGCTGACGCCAAGCTCCACGACCTGGAAAATCGGCAAGCCAATGTGCGCACGGGCTACGTGTATGTCATCTCCAATCTGGGTGCTTTCGGTGACCGTATCGTCAAAATTGGCATGACCCGCAGGCTCGAGCCCACTGAACGAATCCGTGAACTCAGCGGAGCCGGAGTTCCCTTCCTCTACGACGTTCACGTCCTCTTCTTCAGCAAAGACGCTGCAGCTCTGGAAGCACAACTACACCGCGAATTCGAATCTCAGCGGGTCAATAAAGTCAACCTGCGGCGTGAGTTTTTCTATGCGACTCCCGCAGAGGTCAAGGAAGCCGTCAAACGCCTGGTCGGGGTTACAACCATAGAATTCAAAGAAGAATCAGAAGCAAGCGAGTTCAGGCTCAGCCTGTCACTGTCGAAAGGCAAATAATGGGGTTCAAGAAAAGCACGTCCATCAAGGTCATGCCCGGAGTGCGTGTTCGCGTCTCTACCAAAGGCGTCAGTGCCTATGCAGGTCGAACCAAAATTGTGGGCACGTCAACAGCGAGCTCCCGTCGATCAACATCTCACCGTGCGCCAGCCCGCAAAACCACGACAAGACCAACTGCAGTACGAAACTCTGCCCCGGCTCCACGCTATACACCCGCGGCCAAGCCAGGCATGCTTGCTCCCAAAGAAGAGAAAGCGCTCTACGCTTACGCCGTGACTCGCCACATGGCCGAGCTGGATCCCAAGGTCATGCAACATCCGGTGTACGGGCAAGCAGCTGCAGCTTTGTTGGGTCTCCAACATCTGCAGTCAGGCAACAATGAGGCGTGTGTGCAGGCACTAGAAAGCGTCTTTCACGGGAAGTCCCCTGTTGAGGCCAATCCCTTCATGTCGAAGTATTTTCCCAACGCCTCCTTCGAGCTAGAGATAGCGGGCGGGGTCACCGCCCAATTCCCCGTGACCAACACCGCATTGACGCTTGCCCTCGTTGAAGCCCTGCAATCACTGCAGAGAATCCCCGAAGCAATCAAATACGTTGAAGAACTTAATCCGACGTACCCCGCCCTACTAAGCCTCGCTGAACTCTACTCAGACCAAGATAACTGGGAAGAAGTCATCAGACTCACCGACTCATTGAATGTGGATTCCGAAATAACGGGTCTGCTGGCGATTCTGCGGTCTCAAGCCCACTTTGAGTTAGATCAGCTGGGGGCGGCGAAAGAGTGCCTTAAACCCCTGACCGCAAGCAAAAAGTACTCAGACAATCTTCGTTTCAAAGCCCTGGCCCTGCGCTCCAACATCAGCCTAGAAGAAAAAGCGTATGGAAGAGCCATCACAGACCTTGAGAAGATCCTGGCGGAGAACTCCCAAATATCCGGGGTTCGTGACGCAATCGCAAACGTGCACCAAGCCAGAGAAGACGCCGAACAGCTGAAGTCTCAGGCAGCATCTGCAAAGACGGCAGAAGCACTACGGATCCGAACAGAAAAAGCGGCTGATGCTCAACGACTCCGCGATGAAAAAACCGCTGAAGCGCAGCGATCACGAGAAGCTAAAGCAGCAGAGACCCAGAGATTGCGCGACGAAAAAACAGCAGCCAAGATGGCTCTGCACGCAACACCAGTGATGCAGACAGGCATCATCAACCTCAGCGACGACCACGTTGAGGAAGCACCTGCCCCAAAGACTAATTCCACCTTCGATGTCGCCGTAGACACACCAAAAAAAGCAGGATTCTATCCAGATCCCGAAGGCGTTGCCCCTTTCAGATACTGGGACGGCAAAGAATGGACTTCACGTATCCGCATGACCAACCAGTAGTACTTAGGTGGGTGCAGGTGACCGTTGGTAGGCCGGGCAGCGGTCGAGCAGGCCGACGAAGATTTCTTGCACGACTTTTAGGCCGAATAAAGAATGTGGCCGCCTGAAGCACATCCAGGCATCTGTCCTCAACCTCAGGAGTCTGGCAAGGTATTTAGCCAGATCGCTGCTGGAATGCGACGGATTCAGACCGAAGATGCACTCTGAATTCCTAAGAGTCAGTTAACCGTGGACTGTCTCATAACCTAAGTGTCTCGAATCTCATGGGAAGCAAGACAACGCGATGCTTGGGAGCGCGACACCGAGCGATCAAAGAACGCCGCCACTAACCGCCGTACTTCACACACTCTGTGTGTCTGTTAGCGGAAGCAGCCGACGTGCGAGAAAGACATGGGGCGACTTCCCGAACCAGTCCACCAAATGGGGTTGCGGCTTCAGTTGCGCAACAATTACAACTAATCTATTTGTCTGTCGGAGCGGAGTTTTCAGCCTTCCAATCTGTTTATCCAGTTGCGAGTGGTCAGGGTGGCGGAGGCGTCCGGGCCCAGCACCCGGATCTGATCTTCCAGCAGTTCCTGGAACAAGATGACCGCCCTGGCAGTGTCCCCTGACCTCCCTGTCCAGTACGCTAGGTTGTTGCGGTTTCTCAGGGTGGCGGGGGCGTCCGGGCTCAACACCCGGCTCTGGGCTTCCAGCAGTTCCCGGAACAAGATGACCGCCCCGGCAGTGTCCCCTGCCTCGCCAGTCAAGGACGCCAAGTTGCTGCGGGTGATCAAAGTGGCGGGGGCGTCCGGGCTCAGCACTCGGACCTGGGCCTCCAACAGTTCTTGGAACAAGACGATCGCCCCGGCAGTGTCCCCTGCCTCGCCGGTCAAGAATGCTAGGTTGCTGCGGGTGGTCAGGGTGTCGGGGGCGTCCGGGCTCAGCACTCGGACCTGGGCCTCCAACAGCTCCCGGAGCAAAATGATCGCCCCGGCAGTGTCCCCCGACCTCCCTGTCCAGTATGCTAGGTTGTTGCGGTTTCTCAGGGTGGCGGGGGCGTCCGGGCTCATCACCCTGACCTGATCTTCCAGCAGCTCCCGGAACAAGATGATCGCCCCGGCAGTGTCCCCTGCCTCGCCGGTCAAGAATGCTAGGTTGCTGCGGGTAATCAGAGTGTCGGCGGCGTCCGGGCTCAGCACCCTGACCTGGGCCTCCAACAGCTCCCGGAGCAAAATGATCGCCCCGGCAGTGTCCCCCGACCACCCTGTCCAGGATGCTAGGTTGTTGCGGTTTCTCAGGGTGGCGGGGGCGTCCGGGCTCAACACTCTGACCTGGGCCTCCAACAGCTCCCGGAACAAAATGATCGCCCCGGCAGTGTCCCCTGCCTCCCCTGTCCAGAAAGCCAAGTTGCTGCGGGTAATCAGAGTGTCGGGGGCGTCAGTGCCCAGCACCCTGACCTGTTCCCCCAGCAGCTCCCGAAGCAAAATGATCGCCCCGGCAGTGTCCCCCGACCTCCCTGTCCAAGAGGCCAGGTTGCTGCGGGTGTTCAGGGCGGCGGGGGCGTCAGTGCCCAGCACCCTAACCTGATCTTCCAGCAGCTCCCGGAACAAGACGATCGCCCCGGCAGTGTCCCCTGCCTCCCCTTTCAAGGACGCCAAGTTGCTGCGGGTGTTCAGGGCGGCGGGGGCGTCAGTGCCCAGCACCCTAACCTGGGTCTCCAGCAGCTCCCGGAACAAGACGATCGCCCCGGCAGTGTCCCCTGCCTTCCCTGTCCAGTACGCCAGATTGTGTTGGACCTTCATGAGATCGAGGCTGTCGGCTGGCAGCACGTCTTTGGCTATGTTTGACCACGTTTGTAGGAGTGCACGGTTATCGGGAGGCCGGTGTCCAAGACCATCGGCCACGCCTTCGAGTGCCTCCGCGTAGCGTTGCAGCGCCCAGAGATGTTCGGGGACGCGCTGGTGCCCGTAGGTATCCGCTGCAGGATCGCCAACAGTATTGAGTGCATCCAGTATTGCTTCGTGTGCCTCACGGATTGCAGTGTCCCGGTCATTCTCGTGTCGGACTTGCTGGACCAGGGTTTCATGGAAAAGTCCCAAGAGTTCGTTCGGTGTGCCTGGATTAGCACGGGCCACCATGCCACCCAGAGCTGCGACGACATTGCGGAAGCGAACATCGTCGGCTGGGCCGCCGACCCGTGAACATGCCTCGACCGCGACTCGGATCGGCAGGATCGGCCCGCTTCCGGCAGCCGCCAACACCATCAAAACGGCTCTTGTTTCGCCAGCATCCTCTCCGGGAAGAGATGCCAGAAGTTGCCGGTACAAATCATCCAGATCGGTGACTTGGCGAATGGACTCTCGCCCCAAGGTCATCGCGACATCCGTCAAGAGACGTAGTTGCAGCCAGCTGGTGGCATACGTGGCGAGATCGTTGGCTAATACCACCGGCAGGTCCAGAGCTGTGAGGTATTCAATGATTTCATCTTCCCCCGGGCGCACGAGAACGAGGGGGTCCGCGCCAAGGACTTCGATTCCTTCGTCGCGGGTGTTCAGCAACAGGCTCACTCGCTCAAGCCTGTCATCTTGGGCAGCTTTGGTGACCGTGTGCAGAAGTTCGGCACGTACCGCAGATTCAAGCTGGTCAATACCGTCGATGGCCAGCCGCATCTTCTTTCCTAGCGGCACTCTCAGGTGACGCAGCGGACCGAAAACCAGCCGCTCCAAGGCCGGGAGACGATCCAGCTCTTCTAGAGTGAATCCACCCTCATATGCGGCGGCGGCTTCGGGAAATCCGGTTGTCTCTGTCAACTGCCCGGCGATGCTCTCGGCCAGGGCCGCCAATTTGGGGGTCAGTGCCGTGAAAACTACTGCGGACAGATACCGGTGCGGCAGGTCAGGGACGAGTTCCGGTCGTGCCAACGCGGCCATCAATACAGACTTGCCGGAGCCGGGGCCGCCCTGGACTACCACCAGACGCTGGCTCCCAAGGGCATGGGTGATGCGCTCCAGGTCGTGTGTTGCTTGGAACGACTGGGTCAAGGTCACCGCTTGGGCGCCTTCCGGGGTACCTGATAGCGGCCAGTGACCCGCGGATGCGACGTTGCGGGTAACCCACAGCCCAGGATCGCTGGCGTTCTGCCCCGTTCCGGAGCCTATATAAACCGGGGGATCCTGCACCGCCCGGCATTTATCGGCTGCCACGTTGGCGACATGCCGGATCTCCAGATAATCCGTCGACAGGTCAGCTTGGCCGTTCTCCATCAACTCGATCAGAGAATGGGAAAAACAGCCATTGCGAGCCACACGCAAGAACGTGCCTGCCAGCAGTTCCAGCCGGACCTGATCCTTCAAATCTAAACCGCTTTTGATGACGTCCCGCACGCCAGCCCCTGAGTGGCAGGTATCCAAGATCAGGATCAACCCGTCCAAGCTACCGAGGTTCATCTCGCCCAGACGGTGCCCAATTTCGTACGCGGTGTCGGTCTTCGGTGCCGTAGCGCTACCATCCGTGGGCAACAGGAACAGCGGCCGGGATAACCTGGTCACATCAGCTTCCGCATGCCCAATGAAAGCGAATACAAGGGTGGCCCGTGCCTTTGATGCCCGGGCCACTGCATCCTCTACTGCTTGCTTCAGATCCCCCATAGTGGGGTCCAAGAGCAGCACACTCTCCGGGGCTGGGGCGCAGTCACCGCGTCGCGGATCGGTCAGAACCTCGAACAGATGCGTCGCGCGCTCAGGTAAAAACGACAGGTGCTGATTGGCGAGCTCATCGCATTGAGACCCCACAACCAGAGCGTGACGGGTAGCCATCCCTATGTCTACCACGAGGATGCCTTCACTTGTAAGATTTGAACCAACCGACCCCAGCATAACGGCACGGGCCCTCAGGCAGCGGAGGAGAAGACCATCATGGCCGAAATCGTTCTCATTCACGGCATCGCCCAGGAACAAGAAGGCCCCGCAAGCCTGGAAGGACGATGGCTTCCAGCCATGGCGGACGGCCTCTACGCCGCCGGTCATTCCGAACTGGCCGACAGGCTCTGGCCCGACCGCAGCCCCCGAGAAATCAACGTCGCCATGGCCACCTACGGTGACCTCTTCCTAGCCTCTGGAGCACAAGGTTCCGACGAGGACCTGGATGATCTGGACCCCAACGCAATGACCTTATCTCAGGCACTGGCCGCGGAGTGGCTGAATCGGGCCGCCGACCGTGGCGAGACCGCAGACCGGGACACCGCAGTGCGTGAACTCGGCTTTCTGGATCCCAACCATGAAGAGATGGGCGTGAAGGAGGAAGCTACCCGAGCTGTGATCAACGCGGTCACCCGTTTACCTTGGTTCGGGATTGGCGGCATGGCCCTTGCCGAGCGATTCGTCAACAAGTCACTGCGCCAAGTCACCCGGTACCTTACAGATCCGGCCCTGCGCACCGAGATCCAGACCCGGGTTCTGACACGGGTCGGGTCGGACACGAAAATAATTATCGGCCACTCCCTCGGCTCGGTCATCGCCTACGAAATAGCCGCCACCCACCTAAACACCCCCCTGCCACTGCTCCTGACTCTCGGGAGCCCCCTCGGTCTCCGCAGTGTCATCTTCGACCGGCTCACCCCCCAGCCGCCCGTCTATCCTGCCCGTGTCCGACGCTGGGTGAACATCGCGGACCGCAACGATCTCGTCGCCGCTGAACCCGACTTGAGCAGTCTCTTCTCCGCAAGCCGTCCAGCTGACGCGATACTGGATTCAGGCTGGACCGTCGACAACGGCGCTAAACCCCACGAAGCGGCGTACTACCTCCGAAAAAAACAGGTAGGAAAACCCGTCGCCGAAGCCCTGAACGCATAGGTTCCCCCAATCACCGCCACCGCGGAGCAGCCCTCCAATACAAGGACCCCAACCAAGACGTCAAAGGACGCGTGAGATCAGTACCAGAGTTGCCACTCTCAGTAACGGGGGTCATAGCGGACACCCCTGATACCGGTTCTTCGGGGTTCGTGGAAACAGATGCTGAAAATGACAACGCGACAGATATATGGTCTGCACTGGCAACCCGTCCCGAAGTGTTTCGAAACGTATGCCATCCAAGACAACTATTACCACCGACAACAGTGCCTGTGCCTGTGCCTGTGCCTGTGCCTGTGCCATCAAGCTATAACAGAACGCGACCGCGGGACGGGCCAGCCTCGTCGTCAGCCTTCAGGGACTGTCATAAACGGTCGAATATGACGAGTTTGAAAATTTAGTTTTTGAGTGTTTAGACCATCTATTCTGGGGTCAAAGTTCTTCATGGATCGCTGAGGCGAGCGTAGGCGGCCAGATGTCTGGTGAAACCCACGACGGGGGGTTCACCATCATTCCATGGAACCTGAGGTGGATGAGTCCAGACTTTGGGCGCAGCAAAGGAGAGAACTCGATTGTGAGACCCTGATGCGCGGCTGAAGTCGACGATCCCGCCAATGAACTCCACACTGTTGAAAATGACGTTTGCGCCGGTGAACTTCGCGTCGTTGAAGTCGAGATTTCCGCCGGTGCAAGATTCGAAAGTTGAAGTCGTTACTAATTAGTTCGCAAGTCGAGACGAACACTGCGGCGCACGGACGCACTGACTGGGCTTTCCGCCTGCCTCACGCCAACCCACGTTGACTACTCCCAATGTGACCACGAGCGAGCCCTGAATTCAAGTCAGCAAAATCGTATTGTGAGTAGGTCCCGTAAATGCCTCAAAAATGTTAGCGGGTAGGCGCCCAAGATCGGGTGGCCGGGGGACTTTCACCCTCCGGCCATCCGACCCTGCACTGTCCGTGGAGACTGCCCGGAATTTGCTCGACCCGACTATGCGGGTCTGTAGCTGTCCCGTGGAAGGTTCCACCTACGCACACGCAATTGTTGTGTTGAGGAATACTTCCGGGAGATCAAGGCTAAGCGTTGACGCGGTAGTAGGAGGGTCCAGAACCGACGTTAACGCTGAAGGTGGTTGTTTGGTTGCCGGTCCAGCCGCTATGGATAGCCATGCCGCCACCGATGTAAATGGCGTTATGGGCGAATCCCATGCCGCCGTCTGCGTAGTAGATGAAATCACCAGGCTGAGGATCGGCCACCGGAGTGGCGAATCGCATCAGGGATTCCGGTGACTCGTCCCCGACACCGCTGATTCCTGCGGCCCGCAAGGCCTGCTCACCGAGCACCGTGCAGTCCTGGACGGCGCCCAACTGCGCCTTTGCAGAGGCGAGGATGGTCGCATTGACTGAGTTACTCGGTATCCGTGTCACCGTTGATGATGCCAGGCTCACGGTCGAAGCCGAGGAATCCGCAGCAACGGTGGCCGGGGCAGGAGTGGCCGGGGCAGGAGTGGCCGGGGCAGGAGTGGCCGGGGCAGGATCGGCATACGCTTCGGACGCAGGGGCCGGGGTGCTTGGGGCGCCGGCGATCTTGATGCTTTGCCCGGGATAGATGATCGAGCTCATGCCCAACCCATTTAGAGCGAGCACGGTATTCAAGCTCACGCCCTGCCGTGCTGCGATCAAACCGAGGGTATCCCCGGATTGGATCGTATAGCTCGAGCTAGTAGGCACCGCTGCGCTGGCTGCTGGCGTCGCCAAGTTGGTTTCGGGAGCGATGGCCGATGCCTGGGCTGGGACGCCCATTCCAAGCATCAGTGCCGATCCCGCGGCTAGAGCGGCTGCCGGACGACCGATCCGGCCCGCGTTGGAGGATACTGCCTTCGAGATGGAAGCTAATGCGTTGCCGCGGACCGGAGTTCCACGGTGGCGCGCGGTATGAGAATTTCTGGACAAATGATGACCTCTCCTGATGCCTGCGGGGTTAGCTGTCGGATTCGGGTGGGAGCCACCCGGCCGCAAAAGTCTTCGTGCAGTCAGTACTGAACCGGAAAATTTTGCGGCTTAACCCCAAGGACTCACGTGGAGCCCACATTTGGTTTCCCCGTCTCTGCCAGACGATTGTTTCGAACGAAACCTTGGGATGGTGGCAGAGCTCGGCAATCCATCCAAGGGTGCCCCCCACTGCAGGAATGACACGATTTACAACCTACCCTCTCGCTCCACCAAAAGTCACGTTTTGATAACGAGACGTTCAAGTCCCCGATAAAGTTCCCGGTCTTTTACAGCTAACAAGTGGCTCACCCCAGACCAACGAGGCGTGGCGCTTCGCCATGAGCTCTCCCGGATGCCCGCGGCGCTGATGCCCACGCCCCGGCAGACCGTAGACCTGCTCGACGGTCTGCCGTGGCTACCGGCTGTTCTTGGCGGTGTGCCGAAAGAGCTTGTCAGCGAGAGCGGTATCGGACGCCGGAATGAACTTACCGACCCGGCTCGGTCCTCCCCGGGGATCCTGGGCACCAAGATTTATAAGGCTGCGGTACGGGAGCCACATCACCGCCACCGGCACCCACGAAGAACTCCTGCACAGCGCCGACCTCTACCGCGAGCTCGCCCACTACCAACTCCCCGTATGAGCAAGCGCGCAAAACCATGGATTTAGCTCGATGCTATGACTTCTCGGGTACCAAAAGCCACCCGGGGGCGCGTCGCACTCGATAAAGCCAATCAACACTGGGACACACCACTGAATTCCAGCGGTTTCCCTTGCCGACGCTGGTTAATCGTCGGTGACGATGACGGCGGCTACCGGTTCACCGCCCGGGCAGGCTACCGTTACGGTTACCGCCTGGTCCTCGCCGTCGAACTGGATCAGCGTGGAGGCCGCGGGGCCGCGCACTTGTTCTTCGACGCCGTAGCCTTGGCCAGGGGACCAGGAGACGAGGAAAGCCACGGTCCCGGTGCATTGTGCGATCACAGTGCCCCCCGGGGAACTAAGCGATCGGGTCTCCACGCCCGGCCGGGAAGGAGGGTCTGGGGATTCTTCGGGAGCAGCCTTCCTTTGGATGGCGTCTTCCGGGATGGAATCCGCAGGCGCGGGAGCTGAAGTTGAGGAGGCAAGCGCGCGGGCCACCGCTTCTTTACTCAGGGGAGTCATCGATTGGCTGGTCAGGTCGCCAGTCAACCAAGACACTGCCAGTAGGCCAACGGTGGTAGCCACCCCGACCGCCAGCAACCATCCAAAGGCCGCTGCAATTCTACGGTTCACCCCTCCAGTATGGCAGTCCCGGGTTGACTCCGGGTTGGTCGCGGGTTAAATGGAAGCTAAATCGGCCGTAGCGCGTGCAGGGCCGCGCCGGCGGTGCTATAGTTCGACGACAATGGCCCAGTTGCTGATTGTGGAGGATGACTCCGCTATACGAACCGCACTTTGCCGGACGTTGGCAGACCGCGGCCATGGCGTCACGTCCGCTGCCACTGCCACATCCGGTTTGGCCCTTATCGCGTCCACATCCCCGGATCTTGTGGTGCTGGACTTGGGGCTGCCCGATATGGACGGACTGGTGCTGCTGCGGATGCTTCGCGCCGTGAACGCAGTTCCCGTCATCGCAGCGACGGCGCGCGACGACGAGCGGGCCATCGTTGCAGTCTTGGACGCCGGCGCTGACGACTACCTGATCAAACCGTTCAGTTCCGCCCAACTGGACGCGCGCATCCGAGCGGTTCTGCGCCGGGTCGATACCGACTCCCCTCAAGAACCGCTGTCCATTGGCGGACTACGAATCAGTCCACTCTCCCGGGATGCGCAGCTGGATGACGCGCTGCTGACATTGACTGCCAAGGAATTCGACCTCCTGCTGTACCTGGTCGAGCGCGCCGGCCAGGTGGTGACGAAACGCGAACTGCTGACGCAGATCTGGGGGCAACCCTTCACTAACACTGACAAAACCATTGATGTTCACCTGTCTTGGCTCCGCCGGAAGCTGGGCGAATCGGGCCAGTCTCCGCGCTATCTGCAGACGGTGCGCGGGGTTGGGGTCAAACTGGTCGACCCAGGGGAAAGGTCCGCGACGGGAACGGTTCGATGAGACGCAAGCTCGCTCTGCTCGTGGCGGCGACGACGTCACTGGTGCTAATTGCCTTCCTCGTGCCGCTGGGCTACCTTGTCCAGGTAGTGGCCGCCGACCGGGCCATTAACGCGGCCACTCGGGAAGCGGAAGGGATCGCACCGATTGTTGCAACGGTGGACCGAGACGTTCTGCAGCTGGCGCTGATACAGGTTGCGCACGATGATCGGGATGACTACCCGTTGACGGTTTTCCTGCCCGACGGCATGGTTCTCGGCGAACCCGCGCGCCGATCCACCGCCGTAGATCTTGCCGCCAGTGGCAGGAGCTTGGTGGCCGAGGCCGGCGCCGGACGGGAAATTCTAGTGGCGGTTCAGGGCGTCGACGGCGGCACTGCTGTGGTGCGCAGTTTCGTCACTGGCGAGGCGCTGAACCAGGGGGTGGCGCGCGCCTGGTTGGTCCTCGGTGCCCTCGGGCTGGCACTGCTTGGATTGGGCGTACTGGTAGCCGACCGTCTAGCCCGCACTCTCGTCAAGCCCATGCAGGCACTCGCCGACGTCTCGCACCGGCTGGGGGCGGGCGAGCTGGAAGCACGGGTTCGCCCGGCCGGCCCCCGCGAACTCCGAGCCGTAGGAGAGGCAGTCAACCGCCTGGCCGGACGCATCGGGGAATTGCTCGCCATCGAGCGTGAAGCGGTGGCAGACCTATCCCACCGGCTCCGGACGCCACTGACGGCACTCAGGCTCGACGCCGAGGCGCTGCCCAATCCTGACGATGCCACCCGCTTCGGAGCGGATGTCGACGCGCTGACTCGAGTAGTCGACGACGTGATCCACGAGGCCAGGCGACCCGTGCGCGAAGGCGTCCGGGCGTTCTGCGACGCAGCGGCCGTCGTGGCCGACCGACTCGCTTTTTGGTCCGCGCTCGCACAGGAGGAAGACCGGGAAGTGATCATGCAACTGCCTCCGAACCCGGTTTCGGTCAGGCTCAGCGACATGGACCTGTCCGCAGCCGTGGATGCCCTGCTCGGCAACGTGTTTGCCCACACACCGGCCGGCACGGCGTTTGCCGTCCGCCTGCACGTGGACGAGGACAGCCGCGTCGTTCTGACGATTACGGACGATGGGCCGGGGTTCGGGAAGGACTTGATCCAACGCGGTTCCAGCGGTAAATCCACGGGTCTGGGGCTGGACATTGTCCGCCGCACTGCGGAGGCCAGCGGAGGAGGAATCCGTATTGGCGCAACACCCGGTGCCTTCACTACCGGGGCGAACGTCACCGTCGAACTCGGCTGGGTGGAATCGGCAGACCCATAAATCGCGGTTAAGCAACCGTTAACGCATGCTTCCTCCCATTGTGGCAGACGGACAAAAGTAGGAGCGTGGAGTCATCAGCCCCCCGGGGATTTTCAGCACAATAGGAGGTGGCCCTCATGGCCAACATCTTCAAGGCAGTGACACCGGCAAACCGAAGTGGATCGACAACGCAATCCACGACGTCGAGCCCATCGGCAAACACAGCGGACTCAACCAACTCGGGCCCCACAACCAACTCCGACTAACATGGCGGTGACCGAAGGGAGCGTGGCCCCGGAAGCGGGGCCACGCTCCACCTGCGGTCGTCAACATCGGCACCGGTCCACGACCGCAGGTGGATCGCCACTGGACACCGCCGACCGGGCGAAGGCCCCGGCAGGGGATTCCATGGCACCAACGCTGCCCCTACCGGAGGTCTTCCGCCGGTTCTGGCCCTACGCGCGTCCCCACCGGCGCCGTCTGGTGCTCGGGGTCTGCCTAGGCTTGGTGCTGCCAGTGATGCAGGCCGTGACCATCTGGGTCTTCAAGCTCCTGGTGGACCAGGTGCTGGTGCCGCAGGATCTGGGTGCTTTCTGGTGGATTGCCGGCGTATATGTCGGCATCACCGCCGTTGCCGGTGCCCTCTCCTTTGGCAACTCGTATCTTTCCGGCTGGCTCGCCCAGCATTTTGTCCTAGGCCTGCGCACGGCGTTGTTCCGGCATTTACACAACCTCTCCCTGGACGTGCTGGAGGGAAAAAGGCTGGGAGACGTGCTCTCCCGCCTCACCAGCGACGTCAGCGCCGTCGAGCGCCTGGTGGTCTCCGGCGTGACCCGCACACTTGGCAATGTGCTGCGGGTAGCCCTTTTTACGGCCGCCCTATTTTGGCTGCGGTGGGAACTGGCCCTGGCTGCTCTCGCAGTCCTGCCGTTGTTCTGGCTGGCAGCCCGCTCGTTCTCCCGCCGAATCAAGTCCGCCTCCCGCGAAGTACGGCACCACTCCGGCGCAATGTCGGCAGTGGCGGAGGAAAGCCTGGGCAATGCGCCGCTGGTGCAGGCATACCAGCGGCAAAACGCCGAAGTCGAGCGGTTCCATCGGGAAGGACTCGCACGCCTGGTCGCTCAGTTGAAGGCGACGCGCCTGAGCGCGTGTTTCGGTCCACTGGTGGACGCCCTCGAGTTGGTTGGCGTCCTCACCGTTGTGGGACTGGGAACCTGGCAAATGGCCGAAGGCAGACTGAGCTTGGGAGGACTGCTGGCCTTCGTGGCTTACCTGTCTGCGCTCTACGGTCCCGTCCGCTCGCTGTCCCGGCTGACCAACACCGTCTATGCCGCCAGTGCCGGTGCCGAACGCATAGACGAGCTCTTGCAGATTGATACCTCCGTGCCGGAAAGCGCCACCGCGCAAACGCTCGGGTCCACGTGCGGCGTCGTCGAACTGGACCACGTCAGCTTCACCTATCCCGGGGCCGGGCACCGGGCCGTGGAAGACGTCTGCCTCCATGTGGGCCCTGGTGAGGTTCTTGCCCTGGCCGGTGCCAGCGGCGCGGGCAAGACGACGGTGACAAAGCTGATCATGCGCCTCTACGATGCCACCGCCGGCACGGTTCGCGTGGACGGACAGGACGTCCGGGACCTCACCCTCGATTCGCTGCGGGCCAATATCGCGGTCCTGCTGCAGGAGACACTTGTGTTCCATGGCACCATTGCCGAAAACATCGCCTTCGGCCGATCCGGCGCCACGGAGGAAGAGGTGCTCCTGGCGGCCAGAACCGCGGATGTGGACGAGTTTGTGCAACGGTTTCCCGACGGTTACCAAACGGTAGTGGGCGAACGTGGACGTTGGCTCTCCGGTGGCCAGCGCCAGCGGGTTGCCATCGCCCGCGCCCTCATCCGCGACGCCCCCATCCTCATCCTCGATGAACCCGCCACCGGCCTGGATGAAGCCACCCAGGAACGCATCGCCACCCCACTCCGGCGGCTCATGTCCGGACGGACCACCATCCTTATTGCACACGACCCGCGAACCGCTGAATGGGCGGATCAGGTGCTGGTCCTGGACGGCGGACACACCCCGGTCTCGGTCCCGGACGCGACGGCGGGCACAGACCCGCATACGACGGCAATCCGCCGCGCCCCCACGGCGGCGCAACAGTGAGCGCACCGCTGCTGTCGCCCCCGCCGTCGTCGCCACGGGTACAGCCGGCGCCATCACGGGCGCCGCTCAAGGCCGGGGAATTGCTCATCCCCGGCTACCGTGTCTGCGAACACCTCAACCGCGGTAACGTTTTGGATGTATACAGCGTCATGAGCGCCGAGCGGGACTGCATGTGCATTGCCAAACTGCTGCGACCAGAACGCTGGCGTGACGGCACTGCACGGCAGCAGCTCATCACGGAAGGCCGGCTGCTGACCAGGCTCACCCACCCGCATCTGGTGCGTGGTTACGAATTGGCCGAGAAGGCTCGGCCAGGCGGGCCCGTCCTCGTGCTGGAAACACTCACCGGCGCAACACTGTCTCGGCTTATAGAAGAAGATTTCCCGCAGGGCTTGGACACGCCCGATGTGGCACTGCTGGGGCGGCAGCTTTGTTCCGTACTGCACTACCTGCACACCCGGAATGTGCTTCACCTGGATCTGAAACCGTCGAACATCATCTGTGAAGCGGGCCAGATCCGGCTGTTTGACCTCAGCCTCGCACAGTCGCCCGGCGAGTGTCCGGCGGGAAGGGGGACGGCCGAATACATGGCCCCCGAACAGGTGGCCGGTGAATCTGTTGGCTTTGCCGCCGACGTGTGGGGGCTTGGCGGCGTGCTCTTCCGTGCCATAACCGGCCGTCGCCCCTTTCCTCGAACGACACTCCCCCGCCGGGCCGGGGAGGGAGTGAATCAAGAACCGCTGCGGCGCGCGGACCTGCACGCCGGCATGCGCGGATTGGTGGCAGGTTGTCTGCGGCAGAAGCCGCATGACCGCCCCCGTCTTGGTGACGTCCGGAATATCCTGGAGAACATCATCGAGGATACGAAGAACGATTCGTACAAGGACATGGGCTCGTCAAGTCTTTGAGATAGTTCGCAGTTGGTTCGGACTACGTGGACAGGGTTCCTGGCCACGGGTCTTGTGGGCTGCAAGGGCCGTAAAAAATGGCATGCCGCCAGCCCTGCGGTCCGGTCGCCGACAGTTGCACCAGGCCTCGATGTATTCCATGACGGCGGTCCTCGCGACCGTCCCGCTGCCGAAGCGTTCGTGGTGGAAGAACCCGGCCTTGTGAGAGAAGAAATTTTCGGCCACGGCGTTGTCCCAGCATTAACCGGCTGATCCCGGACCGGGTAGTGCCTTATCCGGCTATACGCGGTGCCCCATCCGGAGAGCCATGCGGCTTGCGCTCGAATTGCCTGATCCGTTCTTCTTGATTGCGGACCCGTGTAGCCAGCACGTCGAGGGGGGAATCCAAGCCGGCCGGTCTCGGCCGACAGGTCCGGCGTGGGATTGCTGGTAGAGATGCACGCCCTCCAACAAGACCACGGCATCCCCGATCATCACCGCTCCGAGCTCGGCAAGGTCCGCGGAAAACAACGAAGTCAACACCCCGCCAACTCGCTATGTCCGGAGCCCTGGTACCTGGTCGAAGCGCTAAACCGGACATTCGATCCAGAAATCGCAGGACGTGCAGAACAACTCCGGAACACGATTGAACAAGCACTCGGCGGTGACCTAACGAGGCTTCTCTCAACGGATGAACAAGATCTTCACTCTCACGTCAGTCCACTCCTGATGGAGGTCAGCGCGGAAGTACGTGCCTCCTACTTCGCGGCAGGGGATGACCATCTGGATACGGCCTTGAAGCCAGGGGCGGACCTGATGGGCCGGAATTTCCGTGCCCGTAGGCTGTGTGGGGCAGACCTTGGAGGCACCTACCTCATTGCAGCGGACCTGCGGGACAGCGGACCTGCGGGACAGCGGACCTGCGGGACAGCGATTTGTCCGGTGGGGATCCGCTCGGTGCAGATTTGCGGAATACCCGGCTCGAAGGCGCCGATTTATCAAGCGCGCTTTACCTGACTCGGCCACAGCTTGTTAAGTCGCCGTATTTGAAACCGGTAGTCCATATTTCTGGTGTCCACGTATCTGGTACCGCTGCGCCACGGACATACAAAGAGTTGAGGTCGGTTGTCTCCGAAGTACCGAGATTCTCTGTCTACGATGTTACGAGATTCCACACCACCAACCCGGACTGCCCGTACCATCACCCCGTATTTGCCAGTCAGGGGCTGGAATTGGGCTGGTGATCCATGTAGCGTTCACTCGAAACGATGATCGATCCCCTCACGATGTATAACGGAGTCCCCATGCACAAGAAAACCCTTGCTCTTGCAGTCCTTGCCTCCTCAACGCTGCTGCTGGCTGCATGTTCAACGCCGTCGGGAGATACAAGCCCCTCCAGCGGATCAAGCGCTGCCTCCAGCGCCGCGGATGCTACGGCTACTCTGCAGAAGGCCGACGGTTCACCGGTGGGCACCGCCACGTTCAGCCAGACAGAAGGCGGAACGACTGTCTCGCTAAAGGTTGAAGGGATGAAGCAAGGCTTCTACGGATTCCACGTCCACGCCACAGCTAAATGCGAACCCGACAGCACCGCTGCGGACAAGCCAGAAAAGAAGGGCGATTTCCTCTCCGCCGGCGGGCATCTGGGCTCCGATGCTAGCCAGCATCCCAACCACGCCGGTGATCTGCCCAGCCTGCTGGTCAACGACGACGGCACCGGCGAACTGAGCTTCAACACTGACCGGTTCACCCCGGCTGACCTCAACGATGCCGACGGCAGCGCAGCAATGCTTCATGCGGGGCCGGATAACTTCGCAAATATTCCACAACGGTACTCTCCCAGCGGCGCGGATAAGGAGACCTTGGGCGCAGGAGATGCCGGAACGCGTCTGGCCTGCGGCGTCATCAAATAAGGACAACAACACCACCCGTGAGTGCTTTTGGGTCTGCCCAGACGTCTGGCCACCCGTTCTTGCACACGGGCCGAACTACGAAGAACTCCGACATCTCACAAAGATATTCCGAGTTTTCAGAAATCTAGATTCCACAACTTCTCAGGCCCCGGCCTTAGCGAGTAGGTGGTTGAATGCGGGCGATGAGTGCTTCCTGGGTTTGTTGCAGGGTGCTGATGGTGGCGCGTGCCTCGGCCAGCTGGTTTTTCAGCTCGGCTGTCTCCTCCACGTGTTGGTGTGCCTCAAAATGGAGTTGTTCGCGGGCCTTAGCGGCGGTGGCTGCGTTGTCACGAGCGGCCTGGTTAGCCTCGTCAATCTAGGCCTGCAGCTCTCGAACCACCTCGGCATGAGTTCCTGCGGCGGTGTCGAGATCGGTGGCCGGTTCGTTGATTTCGCGGTCGTTGTGCGCTTTTTCATCCCGCCAGGCTTTTTCGATGATGGCGTGCTCGGCAGTCGCGGTGCGGACGGCTTCCTCCCACACTGTGAGTCCGGAGAAGATCCAGTGCCTGCTCAGTGCGTGTGACAAGAACACTACGGCAGCAAAACGTGACTATGCGGTGATTCTCATGCTCGCGCGTTTTTGCCTGCGCGCCGGTGAAGCGGCGGGGCTACGCCTGGAGGACATCGACTGGCGTCATGGTGAATTCCTGATCGGTGGCAAAGGGGCCAAAGACGAACGGCTACCACTGCCTGCCGAGGTGGGGGAGGCATTGGTCGAATATCTGCTCCATGCCCGCCCGGCAATACTGGATCTGCATGAAGTATTCTGCACGGTCAAAGCTTCATGGCCCTACGTGTCACGACGACCTGGTCACCACCACAAATTACGCTCGCGCCGACGTAGCCAGGCTGCGTACCTTGGCCCAGCCTTGGCCGGAAGAGGGGCGCCAGTTATGAACCGGTGGGAGGAACATGTGGCCGACTATCTGCGGCTACGCCGCCAATTAGGAGCTGCCCTGGCATGGGCCGAGCACCTATTGGGCCAGTACACGACCTATCTGAGCGCCGAAGGCATCACGACGATCACCACTGCCAATGCCATCACATGGGCAGACAACCCACCCGAGGGGACGAAAAACCCCGCGGCCCGAGCGTCAAGAAGGCTCACAGCCGTGCGAGGGTTCGCCACCTACATGCATGCACTGGACCCCGCTCATGAGGTCCCGCCCCAGGGAATCTTCACCAGCCCGGTTTGCCGATCGGCACCGCATATCCATACCACCGCCGAAACCTCTGCGCTGATTGAAGCCGCAGGGCGCCTGATCCTCGAGAATCGGGCACACACCTACCCCACGTTGCTTGGATTGCTCGCCGCGATCGCCGAGTTCGGGCACGATCTCATTGTCGAGCGCACGAAGGATGGCCTCGCTGCGGCGCGAGCTCGCGGCCGCAAGGGTGGGTGCCGGTTTAAGATGACAGCCACGAAGGCAAGGCAGGCGC
>JBBPYK010000028.1:0-25077 GCA_038199985.1 Actinomycetales bacterium
GCGGCGTTGAGGGCATCGTGCTCAACAATCTGCGTGATGCCGATCTGAACGGGCTTGTCGTCGGCGCTCTTCTGCTCGGCGTCGTCGGATCCGCCGCAGGCGGTCAGTGCCAGTGCTGCGGTAAGCAACCCGGCGCCGAAAATAGATTTGGCTGTACGTTTCATCAAATGATCCTTTCGAGGACAATCCCGCTGGATCGGCCTGTGCCTTTCCAGCGCAGGTTGCCGAACCCGCTCCGACAACCTCATAGAGGCGCTGCACAACAAAACCGGTGGATCGGGAATGTTGTGCACACATTATTAGATGTGATTCAGCTCATATTGTCCACGCGGGTAAGGGTGCGAGATACGGAACGTCTGCTAAAAGCTCCATGTTGATACAGATTGAAGCGCATAGCACCTATCAACAACGAAACGTCCAGCCTGTAACTCAACTGTTAGCTTGGCAGAATGTGGATGGAGAGTCCGCGGCACGGTAGATGTGAGGAGATGATAATTACATGGGCAGGCTCTTCAGGTTGACGACCTTCAACGATGCCGTGCGTACCCTTCCACCGGCATCATTCGCTTTTGTCATGGCGAGCGCTATTACCGCCCTGGGGTTTCGCATCATCGAACGCGACGTCGTCTCCCTGATACTTTTCTATTGTTCTATGGGCGGTGCGTTCCTTCTCACTGTTGCCACCATATGGCGTTTGGTCCGCTACCGCGCCAACGTCATCAGCGACGGCAAGAACCCCACAAAAACTTTCGGATTTTTCACCATTGTGGCTGCAGCAAATGTCCTCGGCGCCTATCTGAGCAGCACAGAGTTCGCGGCGTTCGCGAGCGCCCTCTTTGTATTCGCCGCCCTGGTGTGGCTGATTTTCACTTATCTTTTGCCAGCACTCGTCCTGTTCGGACACGGCGAGCGCTCAGTCATGGAAGATGTCAACGGCAGTTGGTTCCTTTGGGTGGTCGGCACGCAGTCCGTAGCGACGGCGGCTGCCATCTCGGCGCTGTCCTTTCACCCAGAACTTCTTGGGTCCGTCGCGGTGGCTCTATGGGGTGTAGGAATCGCACTATATCTCCTCGTGGCAACTCTGGTGACGCTCAGGATGCTCGTGAGTGAGAACTCGCCCACGAATCTGAGCCCGACCTACTGGATTTACATGGGCGCTACCGCTATCTCGGTGCTCGCCGGCTCAAGAATTCTGCTTCTTCCGGATGATTTACCGATCATGGTCACGAGTGGAGCGTTTGTTTCCGGGATGAGCTTCCTTCTATGGGCGCTCGGCCTGTGGTGGATACCATTGCTCGTCATTTTTGGTATCTGGCGCCACGGCGTACGGAGGGCTCCCCTAAAGTATGAGACCGGGCTGTGGAGCATTGTGTTTCCACTCGGCATGTACTCCGTTGCCAGCATGTTCTACGGCGTGGAAAAAGATCTTGAATTCATGATTGGGATTGGACACGTAGGCATTTGGGTTGCCGGCCTCGTCTGGTTATTGTCCACGATTGCTATGCTGCGCGCTGGTTCCCGCTGGTGGGCCACCCACTGCGCACATCCCCCTCGACCTTCCGTTACCACGGCAGATCCATAACACGCGCTGCAGCGCCGCGTACCAATCCTGCCGGTGGTATCACCAGTACGCAATCAGCGGATGCGAGCCCGCGGAGCATTCCTGAACCGATGCGATCTACGGCTGTCACCCCGGCGGCCGATTCCTTGGCCGGGAGCAGCCGGTGACGCCCCTGTAGCGGCCCCAGGGCCGATGCCGACACTGATGTCCGCATCTCTGGCCTCGGTCTCCCCGCTAGCCTCGCAATCAGTGGTCCACCCACGGTGAGCAGCGCCATCATTGCAGCGAGCGGATTTCCAGGCAATCCGATGACAACCCGGCCGTCGGGCAGGAGCGCCAGCAGGGCGGGATGGCCCGGCCTCATAGCGATGGAATGCACAACGACGTCCGCGCCCAGCGTCGCAAGAACCCCGCGCAGATGATCTGCGCTCGAGGTTCCAGTTCCGCCTGTGGTGATGACGACGTCGGCCCCTGGGCGGAGAACAGCAGCTGATAGCTGCTGTGGATCATCTGGTATGTGAAGGACCGCGCGTGCCTTCGCACCGAGTCCACGCACTGCGTCCGGCAGTAGCAGACTGAACGTGTCGCGGACCTGGCCAGACTCGGGGGTGCCTTCCGCGATGACTTCGTCGCCGGTGGACACTATGTCCACCACCGGCCTGCGGGTGATGCCCAGCTCGTCGCGGGCGGCGCCTGCCGCTACCGCCACCCATGGAGGCGTCAGGATGGTCCCCGCCGGAATAAGTAGTTCACCGGGTGCGGCTTCTGTACCTTCCGGGCGGATGTGCTGCCCGGCCCAAGGCTCGTTTGCCTGCGCTCTGGAATTGAGGCTGAGGGTTCCGTTCGTCACCGTTCCCGATTCGCTTCGGAGCACGGCTGTAGCACCGTGCGGAATCGGCGCCCCGGTGATAATCGTGCTCGCTTCCCCTGGGCCCAGGGCGCCTAACTCCTGCAAATGCCAGGGGCCGTCCCCCGTCACTGCCCATCCGTCCATGGCAGAGGAAGCATAGTGCGGCATTGGCCCGGCAGCATGGACGTCCTCGGCCAGAACGGCGCCAACGCAGACAGCAAGTGGATGCTGCTTCGGTTCCAGCGGGCGTACGGCGTTAAAGGCGGCCAGCTGAGCCTCGGGCCACGAACTAGCTGTCACTGGTCGTCCGCAGTCGCGGATTCCGCGCTATTTTCTGCGCGTTCGGCGCAGAGTCGACTGGCCACTCCCGAGGCAGCCTTCATCGCGACAACGGAGGTAGCCTGACCCGTAGCGGCGGCGAGACCAGCCGCGTAACCGACGATGAAGGTCGTCACGGGTGCGGCTGGCCGAAAGATCCCGTGTGCGGCTTCCCCAGCAAGATCAAGTACGGCGTCGATGTCTATGGGCGTGCCATCGATTTCAAGAGCGGCCAGCAGTTCCTCTACCCAGGGTTGAAGTACTTTCAAGTGCTCACTCATCATCTACTCCTCGTCAGTGCCGTGTCCGGTCTTGCACCGTGATTCCGAACATCGCGGCATCCGCTGGCGTATCCACGTCGGCCGTTGAATCGGAGGTGAAGGTGTACCTCTGCAGACTAGCAAGGAGAACCCGCACGGGCTTGTTAGCGAGCTCCCCAGCGGCGTCGACGGCGTCCGCGAGAGCCCTCGTTCTGACAGCGCACGCCAGGTACTGTGCCCTGCCGCTTGGGTCGTTCGGCACCCAGGCCTGGAACTCTGGCCGGAGTTCCACGGCCTTCAGCAGGCTATCGATGAGGAACGGCGCGTTAGGCATGTCGCACGCTAGCAGCAGGGTGATGTCATCCTCACCCAACGCTGGGCTACGCGAGTGCCCCCGAACCTCAACCAACGAGCGCAGTCCGGCCTCAACGGCTGAAGCAGGTCCCGAAAAAGGTGGGGATTCACGTGCCATCAGGACAGTGTCCGGGAGGACGGGCAGAAGCATGTTCTCCGGACCGACGACGACAGTATGGTGCGCACCAGCATCCTGAACCGCAGTCACTGTGCGGGTCAGGAGACTAATCCCCCGATACTCCAATAACGCCTTGGCGCTTCCGCCGAGCCGGCTGGAACGGCCACCGGCAACAATGATTACATCGAGGCTCGACACTGCTAGGCCGCGGGGTTCTGTTCAAGGAACTCGACCCATCGTGGTGCGGGACGTTCCAGCTCGCGAATCTGCCACATGCGTCCGTGCGGCGGGCTTGGCGAAGACCGCAGCCTCCAACCGATTTCACCGAGGGTCCGATTTCCCTTGAGGTTATTACATGGAAGACAACAGGCAACCAAGTTCTCCCAGCTGTCCCCTCCCCCTCGGGAACGAGGAAAGACATGGTCAAGCGTGGAGGCTGGTTTACCGCAATAGGCGCAGAGATGATTGTCACGACGGAGCACACCGCGTCGTGACACTTCTGTGCCGCTGCGATGGGGGACTCGAACGTACCTGTTGAGCAGAATAACTGAGGGGCGGACCAAGATCTCGTTGGGTCCGACCACTGGTTCATCCTCTTCCGCTATGACGTTCGCTTTGCCGGTCAGCACAAGGACGATCGCCCGGCGGAAGCTAACAACCGCCAGCGGCTCATACCCTGCATTCAGAACGAGAGTGCGCATGACACGTTCCTCTTTGACTGACTCGTTGACCGAACCTGGCCCGCACATGGCGGTGTTGGACCCACCACCATGGGTGGCGACTTCAACAGTGCAAGAGTAAACGGTTCCACGCTGTGGCGCTAACACCGCGCCCGTTAAAAACGTCGAACCCCGCCCTGATGGACGAGGTTCGGCGTTCAGCTATAAAGTGTCTTAGCCACCGAGCTGGATGTAGACAGCACCCGAGCCAAGCTCGGCTGGTGCGATAGCGGTGGTCCCGCCATTGAAGCCACCGTGGACGGCTTGGCCGCCACCGATGTAGACGGCGATGTGAGGAACTCCTGCACCGGCGTTATCGTAGTAGATGAGATCGCCCGGCTGCGCCTGAGCGGCGCCGACAACCGTGCCGAGCGACATGTAGCCGATTGGCCATCCGTGGAAGTTGATGCCTGCAGCAGCCAAAGCGTTGCTGACCAGCCTGGTGCAGTCCTGGGAGACGCCGAGCTGGGCCTTCGCAGCAGCAGCAACAGTTGCGCCTACGCCGGAGGCAACGGCGGGAGCCGGAGCTTCGACGACGGGAGCAGCTGCTTCAGCGACCGGAGCCGGAGCCTGCGCTACGGGCGCAGCGGGTGCAGCCGGAGCTACCTGCTCAACTACAGCTGGCTGAACCTGAGTGACCTCGTTGGCTACCGTTTGTACGGCTGGTGCCTCAACAACTGGCGCAGCAACCGCTGCTACCGCGGCCTGGCGCTCGAAGCTCACGTTGGCGTCTGGGGCCACGGTTACCGTGGTCGGTGCTGCCTGCATTTCCAGCGTCGTGGTGACGGATTGGCGATCCGGGCTAACGGGCGCTGCATTGGCTGCAACGCCGGACGTCAGCACAAGACCCGAAGCTGCTGCGATGACGGCAGCTGAACGGCCGACTCCCCCAGCGTTCGAGGTGACGGCTTTCGCCAGTGACGTCATCGGTGTTGACCGCTGAACGTCCGCGCGGTGGCGCGAGATAGTGGCACGAGGTGTCATATTCGTTTCTCCGGTTGATTCTAGGATTAGCTGACGCGGACGAAAGTCGCGCCGGAAAGGACTGATGCATCGTGAAGAACAGTGTTGGAGCCGTTGAAGCCGCCGCTGATGGCCTGACCGTTACCAACGTAGATGGCCACATGGCCAGGGCTGATCATGAGGTCCCCGGGGGCAGGAGTGCTCACCACAGTGCCGTAAGCGTAGAAGCCGGACGGCCCAATGTCACCGACGGTCTTGCCGACTGAACGTAGGGCCTTCTCGACCATCGCAGTGCAGTCCTGACCAATACCGAGCTGACCGTAGGCGGAGGCGACGAGGGCTGCGCCGACGCTGCTGGATGCTACGGGTGCAGGGGCTTCCTTTGCTTCCGGTGCGGGAGCGGCCTGCGTGGCTGGCTGTGCGGGTTCGGCTGCGGGTGCGGGGGCAGCGGCAGGTTCGACTGCAGGAGCCTCAATGGCCTCTGGCGCTTCAACTACCTGCGCGGGGGCAATCTCAGGCTCTACGATCGGCGCCTGAAACGACTCGGCGACGACGGCTGCTTCGCGCTCGAAGGACACGTCTGCAGTTGCCGGAACGGAAACAGTGGTTGGTTGCAGACTCGTCTGGCTGAGAACCGTGGTGGACAGAGCCTCACGGTCCATGCTTTCCGCTGCCTGTGCGGGAAGTCCTGCCGTGAGGATGAGTCCCGATGTAGCGGCGAGCACAGCCGCATTACGGCCTACTGTGCCAGCGTTAGAGGAGACTGCCTTGGAGATGGCAGTCAAGGGTGTGGACTTGACGGTGGCCGCGCGATGGCGTCCCGAAGTAGTACTAGTAGACACAGAAATTGCCTCTCCCAATGCCTGCGGGGTGAGCTGTCGGATTCGGATGGGAGTCACCCGGCCGTGGTTTCCGTACTAGACGAATACTCACGACTTAACCCCAAGGATCTGGTGGAGCCAGACCCAAAATTGGTTCCCCCGCCTCTGCCATGCGATTTATGCGAACGGACCTCGGTCAGTGGCAGAGTTTGGCTATCTGTCCGAGTGTGCCAAATCTTTGCGAATTTGGCACGAGTTAGACGGTACAACAGTTTTGTGATGATGTCACGCTCAGGTCACGAACGAACGTGTTGCTTATCACAGCCAGCCATTTGGGTCGACGGCCTGGCCGTCCACGAAAACCTCGAAGTGCAGGTGGCAACCAGTGGAGGCGCCGGTGCTCCCGCTGGCTCCAACGTTCTCTCCGCGGGCCAACTGCTGCCCTACCGTGACGGTAATGGCGGCCATGTGGTTGTACGTGGTTTCTAGACCGTTGCCATGATCGATGACCACCCGATTACCACCACCAAAAGCATGCCACCCAGCTGATTTCACGACGCCGGACGCCGCAGCCAGCACATCCGACCCGCATGGTGAGGCAAAGTCCTGGCCGGAGTGCATTTCGGCCATTCCAGTGATGGGACTGCCGCGGTATCCGAAGCTCGACGTTGGTGCGAGAGCTTTCATGGGCGCTGCGAGTGAACCTTCCGCCTGTGCCAGTTCAAGGTTCCCGGCGGACGCGGCCATGATGGTGTCTAGTTTGCGCTCTGGATCGAATTCGCTGCCGAGCTGGACCCTTTGAAAGCTGACATGGGCTGTAGATGCAGCGGAAACCAGCTTACTCGTTTCTGGTTTGGGCGCTTCAGCTTCCGCGTTGGGCGCGGCTGCCGTGGTGGGCAGTGCGACGGTGAGGGCAACGCCGGATACGGCCGCCACCATTGCTACTTTTTGTCCGATACCCGTGAATGAGTGGGTGTTGCGTGGAGCCGCGGGCTGACGGCGTCTAGCCGCCCGATGGGCATCACGAGGGCGCGGTTCCGGTATGGATTCCGGCGCTGCGTGACGCGGCGAAGCCCTGTGCTTCGACATATTTTCCTCTCCGATAAGCCTGCGAAGTTAGCTGTCGGATTCGGGCTAGAGAGTAGCCCGGCCCCTAGACACAGCGGCACGCGGTTGTGCTGACGGTCTTTGGGACTTCACCCCAAGGCGGCACAGTTACTGGGCCGCCAAAATTGGATCCTCCACCCCTGCCAAACTTTTGACTGAACACTTTCCGCTGGCAGGGCTCGGCTGACGGAAAGGTAACGCCGATGTCTCGACGTCCGCGAACAACTATAGGTTGCCTGACGCCGTCGTAACAATTCTGTTATTCAACGTCGGGCTTTCTGTACTGTCGAGAGCGAGCATAGCACTCGTTATTACAAGTGTCACGGGGCCCTCGCAGGGGTCAGGAAGTAGCCACGAAAATGTGCGATGCTACCTCAGGCGGAAGCTCCAGTGCGCCAGCAACGCCAGGCACCCGCACCGAGATATAATCGCCAACGGCCTCAAGGCTCACGGTAGCCCCGGGCCTGATGCCACCCTCCTCCAGCTGCCCCAGCAGCTCCGGTTCCACCTGGATGGGCTCTGATAGCCGCTTCACCAGGTAGGTATCCTTCGGATTGCCGTTGGCCATGATCGACGACAAGTTGGCTACTCCTGTGGTGAAATTCGGTGCAGGGGCACCTCCGAGAGCTTCGAGCCCCGGGATGGGGTTGCCATACGGTGATTCGCTCGGGCGGTCCAATAAATCGAAGAGCCGCCGCTCCACCCGCTCGCTGATGACGTGTTCCCAGCGGCATGCCTCTTCATGGACGTAAGCCCAGTCCAACCCGATCACGTCCGCGAGAAGCCGCTCGGCCAGACGATGTTTGCGCATCACTTCCACCGCCCGACGGCGACCAACCTCGGTGAACTCAAGGTGCCTGTCGCCGGAGACTATGACGAGTCCGTCGCGTTCCATTCTCCCAATGGTCTGGGACACGGTGGGACCGGAGTGGCGCAGCCTCTCGGCTATGCGTGCGCGGAGGGCAACAATTCCCTCCTCCTCCAACTCCAGGATGGTTCGCAGGTACATCTCTGTGGTATCAATCAGGTCTGTCACGCCCCCTACGTTACTTCATAGGCCCAGGGGTCAAGTGAGGGGATCCGCTTAACAAAGAAGGCTCGGTGCGTTCCCGGGTGCACAATAGACTTCACCACGCCAGCACCGACATCACACCTTTTGGAGCGAGCATTGAGTGAATCCCAAGCGACCATCATTCCCGCGGCTCTGCTGCCTGCGGACGGCAGGTTTGGCGCTGGCCCATCGAAGGTCCGTGCAGCTCAGATTGATGCCCTGGTAGCGGCGTCGCGGACTCTGCTGGGCACCTCCCATCGACAGGCGCCGGTCAAGCACCTAGTCGGTCAGGTCCGTGACGGGCTGAGTGAGCTGTTCCCGCTTCCTGACGGTTACGAGGTTGTCCTCGGGGTGGGTGGATCAACCGCATTCTGGGACGTGGCCACTTTTGGGCTCGTTCGAGACAAGGCCCAACATCTGGCCTTCGGCGAGTTTGGCTCAAAGTTTGCCGCCGCCACGGATAGGGCGCCGTTTCTTGAGGGTTCTTCCATCATCACATCCGAGCCGGGGTCCCACCCGCTTCCGACCCCAGAATCCGGCGTCGATGTCTATGCCTGGCCCCAGAACGAGACTTCTACGGGGGTTGCCGCTCCGGTAAAGCGTGTCCGGGGCGCTGACGAGGACGCCCTCGTCGTCATTGACGCCACGTCAGCTGCAGGTGGGCTGAATGTTGATGTCAGCGAAACAGACGTCTACTACTTTGCGCCGCAGAAGAACTTCGCGTCCGACGGCGGGTTGTGGTTCGGATTATTCTCGCCAGCGGCTCTGGAGCGCGCCGCGTCACTCAACGCGTCCGGCCGCTGGATCCCTGATTTCCTCAACCTGCAGACCGCCATCGACAACTCACGCTTGAACCAGACCTACAACACACCGGCGCTGTCCACTCTGGTGATGCTCAACGCCCAGCTCGAATGGTTGAACGGAAATGGCGGGTTGCCCTTCGCGACGGCGAGGACAGCGGATTCGGCCGGACGAGTCTATAGCTGGGCAGAGGCGTCCGACATTGCCAGCCCCTTTGTCGTCGACGCGTCCCAGCGGTCGAATGTCATTGCGACGGTGGACTTTAACGACGTCGTCGATGCGGCAGCGGTGGCGAGCGCTCTGCGTGCCAACGGCATTGTCGATGTGGAACCGTATCGGAAGCTGGGACGTAATCAGCTCCGGATAGCCACGTTTGCCGCGATCGAGCCGTCGGATGTGACGGCGCTCCTGAACTGCATCGATTATGTGGTGGAGAACAGCTAGGGCCGAACGGGTTCGCCGCCTATTCGAGGTGCGGAACGTATTTTCCACACGAAGCCGATAAGGGCAGTCAAGAGGCCTGCCGCAGCTGCTACTCCTAGGCTCCATCGCGGGCCGGCGACATCCGCGACCAAGCCCACCACCGGTGCACCGATCGGAGTCCCGCCAAGGAAGATAGCGAAGTATAGGGCCATGACTCTGCCCCGCATGACGGGATCGGTAGTCGTCTGTACGTAGGCGTTGGCACTGGTGATGATGGTCAACGCGCAGAAGCCGACAGGGATCAGTGCTAACCCAAAAGTCCAGAGGGTCGGCGCCAATGCCGCGAGGGCGCAGGTGACCCCAAACGCCCCAGCGGCGCCGAAGATGAAACGCAGCCGTGGTCGGTCTCGTCGGGCTGAGAGAAGTGAACCGCCCACTGAGCCGATGGCCAGCACGGAGGAGAGCACGCCGAAGATTCCGGCGTCCTGCCCGAACTCGGTTCTGGCCATAACAGCGATGAAAACTGCAAAGTTCAGTCCGAATGTGCCGATGATGAATATCGCTACAAGCACCATAATCAGGTCCGGTCGGTAACGAACGTAGCGCAGCCCGGCCCGTATCCGGCCCTTGCCAGGTGGCGCCTTGGGAACGTCCCGCAGCTGATCCTGTTTGATTTTTACCAGCGCGACCAACATCGCGCCGAACGTGAGTGCATTAATCAGAAATACCCAGCCCGGCCCAACCGCCACGATCAGAAGGCCCGCTATAGCGGGACCGATCATTCGGGCGACGTTGAAGGAAGCACTGTTCAGGGCCACCGCGTTAGGCAGGAAATCGTCGCGGACGACGTCGGACACAAACGTCTGGCGTGCTGGAGCATCCACTGCGGAGACGACGCCGAGCGCTAGGGCAAAGGCGTAGACGTGCCACAGAACCGCGGTATCGGCCAACACCATCAGCCCTAGGGCTACGCCGAGCAATGCCATAGCCATCTGTGTGACCATGAGGATCCGACGACGATCGAAGCTGTCAGCGACGAGCCCGGCCCATGGGGCGAGCAGCAACTGCGGTCCAAGTTGTAGGGCAAGGACTATTCCCATGGCCGTTGCATCCTGCTCTGTGAGGATGTCGTAAACGAGCCAGTCCTGGGCTGTTCGTTGCATCCACGTGCCGACGTTGGAGACCATCGCACCAACGAACCAGATGCGGTAGTTGAAGAATTGAAGTGAGCGGAACATGGACATTAGATGTCGGTGCTCCTTCCGCCCTCAACTGCAATCCGATACGAGGAAGTTACTTGCCCCCGTTGGTTTCCGGGGTGGCATCCAGCGTATCGTCGGCATCTTCGGGCAGAACCCTATTGGCCCAGGGAACCCACTCGGGCGACAAGAGCGAATCGGCAGACGGCAGCAGGCCGACCTCGCACACGCTCGCGTCCTTCCCCCGTGGAACCCTGGAAAGAGTGGCGTACCAATGCCAACCCTCGTAGCCGGGAAGTCTGGCAGCGAATCGATGCGTGACCAACCGGTCAGCATCTGGGGCGACCGAGATATGTTCACCGAGTTGCGCTCTCGGAACCACCTCTAGCAAACCCTCACGCGCTTTTTCGACGGCCGCTGCTAGTACCGCGTCGGGCTTGCTGGGCTTGCGCGGAGCCTTCCGCTTGACCGGGACAACGGCCGCCTCCGATAAGGACACGGGATCAGCCTCCACGATTGGATCAGCCTTCAACACTGAGTCAACCTCCAACACGGGTGCATCTTTTGAATCTGTCATTGCGACCTAAGCGTCAAGTTCATCGGCGACATAGCGTAAAACCGATGCCACCTTGCGAGCGTGCTCACGCTCCGGGTAGCGGCCTTTGCGCAGTCCGTTGGAGGCGGAGTCCAGCAACTTGATGAGATCTTCGACGATGATCGCCATGTCGTCTGCATTCTTACGCGAGGCTTTCGCGACGGATGGCTGAGCTTCCAGGATGCGGACCGACAGCGCCTGCAGACCACGCCGGCCATCGGCAACACCAAATTCCAACCGCGTACCCGGCTTTACTTCTTTAACGCCGTCTGGAAGCGCCGACGCATGCAGGAATACTTCCTGACCGTCGTCGGCCGCCAAGAACCCGAAACCTTTTTCGGTATCAAACCATTTGACCTTGCCAACTGGCACTGTACTTACCTCTTCTTAACTGATGCGGTTGCAGCTGTTGACGCCCGCTGCCGCGTTTTCTACATTCCCGGTCCTGCTGGCAATCGTTGCCGACTCTTTGGCAGGAGCCGCGAACGGGAGAAGTCTGTCCTACAAGGTTAACCCGTCATCGCCCCCGACGGTGACTTTGATGGTGGAATGTCCGCTGTTAGCGTTATCGCCATGACCAACAGCTCACCGGACAATGCGGCCGAACTTGCTCCGCAGGACCGGATTCTGCGCGCGGGCACGGTTGCCGCCGTCATTCTTGCTGCCATCGGTCTGATGGCTCTAGCTGCAGTGCTCATCAGCACCGCTGTAGGGGTACAGGTATGGTCCGGGCTGTTGCTCTTGGCCTATACCTGTCTACCCGTTGCCTTTATCGTTTTGATCGCGATGGTGGTCGTCGGTCTGGTGCGCCGCCGCCAACATTGACCGCTGATCAGCCAATCGCAATAGCTAGGGCGCACCATGATCGATAGCGGTAGGGGTACGGTTAAGACAATGTCTGCTATTCGTGCTTTGGCTGAAGACTTGATTTCGCGTAGTGACAATGAGCTGCGCTCTTTCCTGCTGGCACGGCCCGATCTGGCGCTTCCTCCCGTTCCGGATTTTTCTGCGTTGGCGGCGCGAGCTTCCACCCGAGTTAGCGTCCAACGCGCTTTAGAGCGGTTGACCGAGCCGGAGATGGATACCCTGCAAACCATCGAGCTCACCACGAGCGAAGAATCCCAGCTCAGCACCACCGCTTCCTGGCTCAAGCCCTACATCGGGGGCTCCACAGCGAAAAGCCTCGACCCTATCCTCGACCGGCTGCACTCTCTGGCTCTCATCCGCCGTGCGCCGGCACACCCAGGAACCCCCAAAAGCGACAATCGACGTCGATTTTACCTTCCGGTGCCCTCTTTGCAGGAAGCGCTCGGCCCGTACCCCGCCGGGCTCGGTCGACCCTACGCATCTCTGGTCGTGGCCAACCCAGAATTTGGTCAGAAGCTTGTCCGCGTTGTCGCAAAGTTGCGCTCTCACGGCTTCACCCTGGAGGAAGCAGATTCACCTGAAACTGCTGCCTTCGCTATGCAACATTGGGTTTGTCAGCCGGATAGCTGGGCGGCAGTGAACCAGTCTGCACCCGCCGGCACCATGGAACTGTTGCATCGATTTACGTCCTCCCCGGTCGGGACGCTACCCCGCGGTGAGTCCATGGCGACCATCCAATGGCTGCTCGAAACCGGGCTGCTGGCCCCGGTCGACGCCGATCATGTCGAGTTGCCAAGGGCCGTGGGCCAGGCAGCCCGCGGACATCTCATCATTTCTCGGCTTCGGTTGGACCCGCCCATCCCTGACCTTCCCGGGACAACTGCAGCGCGCCGGGACAATGCTGCTCACAGCGCAGTGGCAGAGACACTCCGGCTCGTAACAGACCTGCTGCACCTCGTGCATGGTGGTGCCGTCACCACTCTGCGCTCCGGCGGGGTTGGCGTCCGCGAAGTACGGCGGTTATCGGAGAAACTCCAGACTCCACAGACCGAAGCCGCGTGGCTATTGGAACTGGCCGCCATGGCATCACTCATCGAGCTCAATGTGGACACCTCTCGATGGATTCTCACTCCTGACGATAACTGGCAGGAACTCGATCGCAGCCGGCAGTGGGAGCGGCTTGTCCGCGGATGGCTCGCGAGTCCCCGAGCGCCGTCGCTATTCGGCACAGCCGTTTCCTCCGGCGGAACAGTCAATGCTCTGGCTGCCGAAGCGTCGCGACCGGATGCACCGCACGTGCGTCGTAGCCTCCTCGCGACCCTCTCCGAGTTGGACTCGCTGTGCACATCGGATGACGGGCCAGCGATCCTTCACAGCGCGGCCGTCGTAGACCGACTGAGTTGGTACCAACCGAGGCTGAACCGCAGGTTTGCGCGGCTGGTACCCGGGATGCTGCTGGAGGCGTCCTATCTGGGCTTGCTCGGATCCTCTGCACTGACCGAGTTGGGACGGAAGGTTCAAGCGGAACAGTTCGACGACGCCGCTGCCACACTGGCCAGCGAGCTCCCCGATGCACTGAGCCATTTCATGGTCCAGGCTGACCTCACCGCCGTCGCCCCTGGTTATTTAGACCCAGAGGTCGCGCAGTACCTTGCCCTCATTTCCACACCGGAAGGTCAAGGCCCAGCCGCGGTTTATCGCTTCTCGGAGGCGTCGATACGGCACGGGCTGGACGAGGGCCTGACAGCTGAGTCAATTCTCGCGTTTCTCTCCCAACGCTCCGCCACGCCCGTCCCCCAGCCGCTGATGTATCTGGTGGAGGACACAGCGCTCAGACATGGACAGCTGAAGGTCGGGCAGGCTGGAAGTTATCTGCGCAGCGACCACGCGGATCTACTGACAGAGCTGCTCGCAGACGCACGGACCACCACCCTCGCCTTGGAACAAATTGCCCCAACCGTCGTCGTTTCTGCAGCCAGTGCCAATGAGCTCATCGCAACCCTGCGCAGTCTGGGGTACACGACGTCGAAGGTAGGTGGCGCGGCTGCGTCGCTGGCACGGGGCTCCGCGTCGGGCGGTGCGCGGCGACGCCCAAACGCACCAACGAGCGCGCCGGCGTCGGACGTCCGAACCAACCCGTGGGAGTTGACGGACGACGACGCCGCCGCGCAGGTACGCACCCTGCGAGGTTCCGCGTCCGGGCCTTCTGCTGGCGCCGCAGAGAGTGAGCAACTGCTCGGACTGGAGACCCTGCGCAAAGCCATCCGGCTGAAACGCAAAGTCCGCATCGGCGTCGTCGACCGTGCCGGGAATCAGCGGCAGGACGAACTTGTTCCCTTATCTGTGTCCGGTGGTCGAGTCCGGGTCTTCGACCCGGCGCGCGAGACCGAGCACGTCGTATCTATTCACCGCGTCATGGACGTGGAACTTCTTGATCCACCTGGAGGAACGCCTGCCCATGGCTAACGGCCCGCTGATTGTCCAGAGTGACAAAACCATTCTTCTCGAAGTAGACCACGAGGAAGCAGTTGAGGCGCGTCACGCTATTGCGCCCTTTGCCGAACTTGAACGGGCACCCGAGCATGTCCACAGCTACCGGCTGACTCCGTTGGGGCTGTGGAACGCGCGGGCAGCGGGGCTGGATGCCGAACAGGTGCTGCACACGTTGCTACGGTACTCAAGATTCCCGGTGCCGCACTCACTGCTCATGGATGTTGAGGAGACGATGTCCCGGTACGGCCGACTGCGGTTGGAAAAGGATGAGCAGCACGGACTGGTCCTGCGGACCACCGATTATCCTGTGCTGGAAGAAGTCTTGCATGCCAAGAAGATCCAACCGCTCCTCGGGCCAAGGATCGACAGTGAGACGGTGGTGGTGCAGTCCTCACAGCGAGGTCAGCTGAAGCAGTTGCTCCTTAAGCTGGGTTGGCCCGCGGAAGACCTCGCTGGATACGTGGATGGGACTCCGCATCCGATCGCGCTGAAAGAAGACGGTTGGGAGCTGCGTCCATACCAGAAACTGGCCACGGAGAATTTCTGGGCTGGTGGGTCAGGCGTCGTTGTCCTGCCCTGCGGTGCGGGAAAAACAATCGTGGGTGCTGCTGCGATGGCCATCAGCCAGACCACCACACTGATTCTGGTCACGAACACGGTCTCAGCTCGGCAGTGGAAAGAAGAGCTGCTCAAGCGCACATCGTTGACGGAGGACGAGATCGGAGAGTACTCCGGTGCCGTCAAGGAGGTCCGCCCCGTGACCATTGCCACGTATCAGGTGCTCACTCTTCGTCGCGGCGGGCTCTACCCGCACCTTGAACTGCTGGATGCCAATAACTGGGGACTCATCGTCTACGACGAGGTTCATTTGTTGCCCGCACCAATCTTCCGTATGACCGCTGACCTCCAGGCGCGCCGTCGCCTCGGGCTGACCGCAACGCTGGTCCGTGAGGACGGCCGCGAGGGAGAAGTTTTCTCCCTCATCGGGCCCAAACGCTATGACGCGCCGTGGAAAGACATCGAAGCGCAGGGTTATATTGCGCCAGCCGACTGCGTGGAGGTCCGTGTGGACCTGCCTCGTGATGAACGCGTGGCATACGCCATGGCCGACGACGGCGACAAGTACCGGCTCTGCTCCACCTCGGAAACCAAGAGCCGTGTGGTCGAACAGCTAGTTGCATCGCACGCTGGCGAGCAGCTTCTGGTGATCGGACAATACATTGATCAGCTGGATGACATCGGAAATCGTTTGAATGTTCCTGTCATCAAAGGCGAAACGTCGGTCAAGGAACGCCAACGGCTCTTTCAGGAGTTCCGCGAAGGAACGCTCCACACTCTGGTGGTATCCAAGGTGGCTAACTTCTCGATCGACCTTCCAGAAGCGTCCGTCGCCATCCAGATCTCAGGCTCCTTCGGTTCCCGTCAGGAGGAGGCCCAGCGACTGGGTAGGTTGCTGCGGCCGAAGGCAGATGGCAGAGCCGCCCGCTTCTACACCGTGGTGGCCCGGGACACTCTGGACCAGGAGTTTGCTGCCAAACGCCAGCGCTTCCTGGCAGAGCAGGGCTATGCGTACCGCATTTTGGACGCTGCCGATGTTGGACCCGAATAGCCTGCGTTCACAGCAACCACTCAGGGAACTCCCAGAATTGGGAGAGAGACTGGACACGTGAAAAAGACCGGAACAGAAGCCAAGCTGCTCGTGGTGGACGATGAGCCCAACATCCGGGAGTTGTTGTCCACTTCCCTACGATTCGCAGGATTCGACGTAGTCGCCGCCGCCAACGGGCGTGAGGCGCTGATCGCTGCCGAGGAACACAACCCCGATCTCGCGGTGCTCGATGTGATGCTGCCAGACATGGATGGTTTTACCGTCACTCGCAGGCTCCGTGCGGCAGGCCGTCTCTTCCCCGTCCTGTTTTTAACCGCTAAGGATGACACTGAGGACAAGGTTACCGGCCTCACCGTTGGCGGCGATGATTACGTCACCAAGCCGTTCAGCCTGGATGAGGTGGTGGCCCGCATCCGCGCCGTCCTGCGCCGAACGCAGCCTCAAGACAATGACGACGCAGTGATCCGCGTTGATGACCTCGAACTCGACGACGACGCTCACGAAGTTCGCCGGGGCGGCAAGAACATTGACCTCTCCCCCACAGAGTTCAAGCTTCTGCGCTATCTCATGATGAACCCCAACCGGGTGCTGTCCAAAGCCCAGATTCTGGATCATGTCTGGGAGTACGATTTCAACGGCGACGCCTCGATTGTGGAGTCCTACATCTCTTACCTGCGGCGCAAGATCGACAGCAGCACGGACTCATCGGCTCTGATCCAGACCAAGCGCGGTGTCGGGTACTTGTTGCGCACAGCCGAAAAACGCTAGGAACCTTCGCGCCGTGATGCACCGATGGAAGTCCGCATCCTTGCGGTCCCAACTCGTAGCCATCATGACGGTGCTCATGGTCATTACCGTCAGCATCACAGGCTTGGCCACCATCAATCTTCTGCGTGACAACCTGATTGATGGTTTGGACACAGATATAGGGACCAACAAGCAGCAGGTAGCCAACTCGCTGTTCTACAACGAGACTCGCGGTGACGAATCCCTGCAACGCTACTACGGGATGCTGGCGGACCCGGATGGGGTGATTCGAAAAACCACCTATCCAGCGAGCGAAGGCGACACACCGAAGATGGCTGAATTCTCTGTTTCCGAGCTCGCGCAGAATGAGCGATCCGGCGTCTTCGTCCCTGGGACAGCCCCCAACAGCAGCGGCTGGCGGGCCAGGGTGTTCACCGTGGACAACGGTGGCTACGTGGTCGTTGCTCTTCCCATGTATCAGGTGGATGTTGCCGTGGAGAAGACGGCGAATCTCCTCTTCAGCATCGGGTTGCTGAGCACATTTATTTCCTCGGGTGTTGCGTATCTTGCGGTGACGCGCCAATTTCGGCCGTTGCGCCGGGTTGAGCAGACGGCTGCCGCGATCGCCGCCGGAGATCTATCCCGTCGCGTGAAGGTAGAGAATCCCAGCACGGAGGTGGGCAGGCTTTCTCGTTCTCTCAACGCAATGCTCTCCCACATTGAGTCGGCATTTGCCTCGCGCACGCAGTCTGAGAAGAAGATGCGACGCTTCGTTGCGGATGCCTCGCACGAGCTACGCACCCCACTCGTGACGATTCGCGGTTTCTCGGAGCTGTACCGCCATGGGGGTATTCCGGAGAAGGAAGATGTCGATGCGGCCATGGGACGCATCGAGAGCGAGGCCAAACGCATGGGCCAGCTGGTTGAGGACCTGCTGATGCTGGCGCGAATGGATGAACAGCGTAAACACGAAGCGCGCCCAATGGACCTGATGCTATTGGGCAACGATGCAGCTCTGGATGCACGGGTCAGCGCCCAAGACCGCAAGATCAAGGTCATCGGGTTGGATGACGGCCCCCCAGCTCCAGCCCCCACGACCGGTGATGAAGCACAACTCCGTCAGGTCATTGGAAACCTGATCACGAACGCCCTCCGGTATACACCTGCTGGCACTCCCTTGGAGATCGCTGTCGGTGTTGCCCCGGTCATTGATGACCGAATGGACTCAGTGATCGAGGTGCGCGATCATGGCCCGGGCATTTCGGAGGAAGACGCCTCACGGGTTTTCGAACGGTTCTACCGCGCGGATTCCTCACGTCAGCGTGGAACGGGCGGCACGGGTCTTGGACTGGCCATCGTTGCTGCCATTGTTGCGCAGCACGATGGCAGTGTACGGCTCACGGAAACTCACGGAGGAGGGGCCACCATGTCGATTCGGCTTCCTTACACAGCTCACGATGACGAGCCCGATCACCTCTGACTTGTCCTCCACAACGACCTTTATCCACAGATATTTGCAATCGTCTCCGAGTATGCCTCGACTCCCATAATGTCTAGAGAGTTACGGGACCGAACTACTTCTGGAGGAACACACCTTGGCAACTTTTCATGTAGACAGCGAAGCATTGGCCACAAAGAGCAGCGCAGTCCAGGGCACAATTGGACGCCTTCAGGGAGAAGTCAACACCATGCAGGCTGGCCTTCAGGAGTTGGAAGGTCTATGGCAGGGTACGGCTGCCACCAACTTTCAGATGCTCATCGCGGATTGGCGCGGCACACAGGCCAAAGTTGAGGAGTCCCTGGCCAACATTAACTCCGCGCTGTCCATGGCATCGCAGCAATACGCCCAGGCGGAACAGGCCAACACCCAGTTGTTTATGCACTAAGAACACTAGACTCCGCACTACAAACGCGTGGCGGAACTGCAGACACGTGGTGGGGCAACCACGCATCTGCAGCTCCGCCACGTTTCTGCGTATGGACTCGCCGGAATTCGGGATGTTGAGAGGGCAAACCAAAGGAGCGCCCCGCGTGATGCGGGACGCTCCTTTGTGTGGTGCAGTAGGTTTAGCCAGGCGTGCCTAGCCAACCGTGCAGAGTGGCTAGAAGCCGCCCATTCCGCCCATTCCACCCATGTCGTCGCCGCCGCCGCCAGCAGGAGCGTTCTTCTCCGGCTTGTCGGCCACTACGGCTTCGGTGGTGAGGAACAGGCCCGCGATGGAAGCAGCGTTCTGCAGAGCGGAGCGCGTTACCTTTACGGGGTCGTTGACGCCTGCTGCGAGCAGGTCCTCGTAGACACCGGTTGCAGCGTTCAGACCGTGGCCAGCGGGCAGTCCGCGGACCTTGTCTGCAACAACGCCTGGCTCGAGGCCTGCGTTGAAGGCAATCTGCTTCAGGGGTGCATCGATGGCGACCTTGACGATGTTAGCGCCTGTGGCTTCGTCACCGGTCAACTGCAGCCCCTCGAACGCCTTCTTACCGGCCTGGATCAGAGCAACGCCACCACCGGCGACGATTCCCTCTTCCACGGCTGCCTTGGCGTTGCGCACTGCGTCTTCAATACGGTGCTTGCGCTCCTTGAGCTCAACTTCCGTTGCGGCACCAGCCTTGATAACTGCAACGCCGCCGGCCAGCTTGGCCAGACGTTCCTGCAGCTTCTCGCGGTCGTAGTCCGAATCCGAGTTCTCGATCTCAGCGCGGATCTGGTTGACCCGGCCAGCGATCTCTTCAGCGTCTCCGGCACCTTCAACGATGGTGGTCTCATCCTTGGTGACAACAACCTTGCGGGCTTTGCCCAGCAGGTCCAGCGTCGCGTTCTCGAGCTTGAGACCAACTTCTTCAGCGATGACCTGGCCGCCGGTGAGGATGGCGATGTCAGCAAGCTGCGCCTTGCGGCGGTCACCGAAGCCGGGAGCCTTGACGGCAACCGACTTGAACGTTCCCTTGATCTTGTTGATCACCAGCGTTGCGAGTGCTTCGCCTTCGATATCTTCAGCGATGATCAGCAGCGGCTTGCCGGACTGCATAACCTTCTCCAGAACAGCAACGAGATCCTTCACGTTGGAGATCTTGGAGTTGACGATCAGGATGTACGGATCTTCGAGAACCGTTTCCTGACGGTCTGTGTCCGTCACGAAGTAACCGGAGATGTAGCCCTTGTCGAAGCGCATACCCTCGGTGAGTTCCAGCTCAAGGCCGAAGGTATTGGACTCCTCGACCGTGATGACGCCTTCCTTGCCAACCTTGTCCAGTGCTTCGGCGATTAGCTCGCCGATCTGGGGGTCACCGGCGGAGATCGAAGCGGTGGCTGCGATCTGCTCTTTGGTCTCGATTTCCACAGCGGAGGCCAGGAGTTCCCGGGTCACTGCGTCAACGGCCTTTTCGATGCCGCGCTTCAGGGACAGCGGGTCAGCGCCGGCTGCGACGTTGCGCAGACCTTCTTTGACCAGCGCCTGAGCAAGCACCGTGGCGGTCGTGGTGCCGTCGCCAGCGACGTCGTCCGTCTTCTTGGCAACTTCCTTGACGAGCTCTGCACCGATCTTCTCGTAGGGATCGTCGAGCTCGATTTCCTTGGCGATGGATACACCATCGTTGGTGATTGTGGGGGCGCCCCACTTCTTCTCAAGGACAACGTTGCGACCACGTGGGCCGAGCGTTACCTTGACGGCATCGGCGAGGATATTCAACCCACGCTCGAGGCCGCGACGCGCCTCTTCATCAAATGCAATGATCTTGGCCATAACGGCTTGGGTCCTTTCAGGGACAGGTCTGCCTCAAAGCAAGGTCTTAACAGTTCCGGAGGTGCCCGCGACGGACGGAATGCCCCAGAACGATCTCTGTACGTTCTGAAACCATCCCTCACCACAGGAACTGTCAGGTTCACTTTACGCGTGAGGTTTTAGCAGTCCACACGCGAGAGTGCTAACTCAATAATTAGCACTCTACCCTGCCGAGTGCAAGCCATGGAACATACCCTTCTGCGCTTCGGCAGGCCACAACCCACTTCGTCTTGGCCAACCCTGACCGCAGATGGGGGAAGGTCCCCATGGCGAAAGCACGTCAAGTGGCATACGTTATTTGCGGAAGAACACTAGCTAGGAGACCTACATGTCAGAACGCACCCCGGATTCTCCGGACGACCACCAGCCACAGACCCCCGACGGTCCGAATCAGCAGGCGCCCGGCGGACAACCCCAGTACGGTAACCCGCAGGCCAGCCCCGGTCAGCCACAGTACGGGCAACAGCCTCAGCCCTCCGGTCAGCCACCGTACGGGCAACAGCCGCCAGCCTATGCCCAGCAGGCCCCCTATGCTCAGCAGCCGCCCGCTTACGGCCAGCAGCCTTACGGGATGCAGGGCCAGCCCTATGTGGAACAGAAGTCGAAACTGATTGGCGGGTTGCTCGGCATTCTGCTCGGCGGGTTCGGCGTTCACCGCTTCTATCTGGGTCACATTGGCATTGGCGTTCTCCAGATCGTCGTCACATTTGTCACTTTGGGTGCTGGCGCACTCTGGGGCTTTATTGAAGGCATCATGATCTTGGTTGGCGCAGAAACATTCCGTAAAGACGCGCGCGGCATTCCGCTCAAGGAGTAGCGTTGCACGAGTGCTGTCCGCTCCCCAGCAATTCAGCTGGAGACCCGCGGGCAGCACTCCGGTAGGCTCCTCGAGCATCGCGGCGCTAGTTGCGCCCGGTGAAATGCTCCATGGACTTGTAGACGCCGAACACCCTGCCGGCCACGATATCCCAGACAGGAAGCGGGAGGACTCCGCGCAGAGCGGTGCTGAGCTTTACAGTCCATGGCATCATCAGGATCGGCGCTCCCTCTCTCATGGCCTGCCACACACGCTCTGTCACTGCTTGGGGTTCCATCAGCGGTGTCATCAGCGGCCCTCGGGCGCCTTCGAACATGCCTGTCTTGATAAAGGATGGGCAGAACGTGGTCACCGCTACATGGTGATGCCCTGCTTGCTTCAGCTCCAGTCGCAGCGAATCGCTCCATCCCACCACCGCCCATTTAGATGACGAGTAGACGCTCATGCGCGGGTTCGCGAGCAAGCCAGCTGCGGAGGCCACATTCACGATCCTGGACGCTCGCCCGCCGTCGATCATCCCCGGGAGAAATTCGCGGGTGACGTGCATGAGGGCCAGCGTATTGATGGCCATGGTGGCAGCGATATCCGAACGCTGATCATGTTCCCAGAAGTACTTGCCGCGGATAATGCCAGCATTGTTGATGAGAATGTCGGGATTGCCGACGTCGTTCCGTACCTTCTGGGCCGCCGTCTCGATGGCTTCAAGCTGGCTCACGTCCACTATGTAAGAGTGGATCTGTGATCCTTGGCCAGAGAGTTCAGCCGCAGTCTTTTCGAGCATTCCGGCATTGATATCCCACAGGATCACGTGCGCGGCATGGTCCTTCACTGCAAGCTCGGCGTACATTTTTCCCATGCCCATGGCGGCGCCGGTGATGAGAACCGATGATCCTGCAATGGATCCCAAAGTACTGCTCATTGCTGTTCCTCCTTGTGTGCCGGGATGAGTTTGCCCGGGTTCATGATGCCCTCAGGGTCCAATGCCTTTTTGATGCCGCGCAGGATGCTCAGGCCTAACCCGCCGATTTCTGCTTCCAGGTAGGGCGAGTGGTCTATTCCGACGGCGTGATGATGCGTGATCGTCGCGCCTGCCGCCACGATCGCGTCCGACGCCGCTTTCTTGACCCGCGCGTTCTGGGCCAGGCCATCGTCCTCGAGCCCGGCCAGGAACGTGAAGTAGAGGGAGACGCCGTCGGAATACACGTGTGAGATGTGCGTCTGCACGTAGGCACCTGCGTCGTTCGGCTGAAGTGCTTCGAGGATTGCGGCGCGGACGCTCCGGTACGTTGTTTCAGCTTTGCTCCACGTTGCCGCGGTTTCGAGGGTTTCAACGTAAACACCCCGGGTCAGTAGCTCATCACGCAGGTAGGGACCGCTGAAACGGCCATGTTCCCAGGACCGCGCGGGCATTGGACCCAATGCTATGCCGCCTGCGTCTCGCAAGATGCGCGCACTCCTGTGCTTACGCACGGCAGTCTCTCCGGCGTTTCCCTCCCACACAAAGAGGGCAAGGGCTGGAGTCTTCTGGCCGCGGAACCTCAGGTACCGCGATAGCGCACCGGCCTTCCGTCCTCCCAACTTGAAGGTTGACGCTGTTTCATCCGTATCGCTGAGTCGGCAGACGTGAGGCATGTCGCCGCGGACGCCATCGTGTTGTAGGCGTCGCATTGCCTCAGCGCCAGCAGCGAAGGACGGAAAGGACCACGCCCCGTACCTCTTGTGATCCGGTGTCGGAGTGATTTTGACTGTGGCCGTGGTGATCACGCCAAGGGTGCCTTCGCTTCCAACAACGACGTCGAGCAGTTGGGGACCAGCGGCCGTGCCCGGGGCGGAGGATCCGACGTCGAGTGGCCCGGCGGGAGTTTCGACGTGAACGGACTTCACCAGATCATCAGACCGGCCGTAACCCGTGGAAGCCTGTCCAGCAGAGCGTGTGGCGACGTAGCCGCCCAGGGTGGCCTGCTGATGGCTCTGCGGGAAGTGTCCGAGCGTGAAACCGTGCGGTTCGAGCGCCGCCTCAATGGCCGGGCCTCTGATGCCAGCCTCAAAAGTTGCGGTTCGATTCAGCGGGTCCACGTGCAGGAGGCTGTTCAACCGCCGCAGGTCGAGTGCAAGAACGCCAGCGAACGGGCCACGCACGGGTTCGACCCCGCCCACCACTGAGGTTCCGCCGCCAAAAGGCACCACGGCCAGCCGCCGTCGGGCACTGAGCTCCAAAATCTCGCGCACGTCTTGGGTACTGCCGGGGAAGACGACGACGTCGGGCGCGTTGAGCGCATCGCCGCTGCGGCGGCGCAGGAGGTCCGGTGTGCTCTTCCCGCCGCAATGGAGAATGCGGTCCAAGGATTCCGTGGAGACGTGGTCTTCGCCGAGCGCTGCACGAAGTTCTGTCAGAACTTCGTGGCTGATGGCAATCGGCCCAACTCGGACGGCGGACAGGTCTACGGGCGGATGGACAGCGTCGACGCTCGTGAGTTTCAGTGTTCGCCGCAAAAACTCTCGGGCGCTGGGGCTGAGAGGTCTGGCCAGATCTGGGTTGCCCCAGCCGTACCAGACTGAGCGGATGACCTCTTCTGTGATGTTTGTCACCATGAGATACAGTGTTACACATGAAGTCGCAACGTACCAGTCGGGATGCCGGCGAAGAACTTCTCGTGGCTACCAGAGATGCAGTGATTCTCCATGGAATCAGACGCACAACGGCCAACGACATCGCGGACCGCGCAGGCATTTCCCGCATGACCTTCTACCGGCGTATGGGCTCTGTGGAGAACGCCGTCCTCCAGGCACTTACCCACGAATTCCGTGCCTACACGCGCACCGTTCAGGTGGGATCCCCTGTTGGATCGGGGCGCGGGGCACTCGTCTACTTTGCCGTGGAAAGCGTCCGCGTTTTTGCGACATCGGACCTCCTCACGTCCATCGGCGAGCGCGATCCGGAGTTCCTCATCCCCTATGTGACGGACCGGTTCGGAAAAAGCCAGCAGCTCATTCTCGATCGACTGGGCGCCCTGCTGGACGACGGCGTCGCGGACGGGACCGTCGAAGCTGGGCCAGGCACTGCTACAACGCTGCTTTTGGCCCTTCAAGGCGTGGCGCTCTCATCGAGGATGCTACTCAGGACCGATGCTTTTGAAGATTCGGTGGCGGAACTGTGGAAGATGCTGGATCGCTACCTGACGCCGTCCAGCGCTCAGACAGCTCAGGCACTCTCATGACCACCAGCCCCGCGGAGGACGCGACGTGGATCAACGACTCTTCACGCCAACGGGCACTGGATCACGTAGCCAGCCATACGGTGGACGTCGTGGTGGTGGGCGGCGGTGTGACTGGGGCGGGAGTCGCTCTCGACGCTGCCAATCGGGGACTCAGTGTGGCTCTGGTGGAGAGCAACGACTTCGCCTCAGGAACCAGCGGTTACAGCTCAAAACTCGTCCACGGCGGGCTGAGATATCTGGCCAAGCTGGACTTTGCGGTGGCGTGGGAATCTGCGGTGGAACGACGTTGGTTGATGAGTCGTATTGCACCGCATTTGGTCCGTCCGCTGGGATTCATCATTCCGGATAGCTGCAGTGCTCCCCGGCTTGAGGCGGCCGCTGCCGGGCTCGGAGTGCTCATTTACGAC
>JBBPYK010000029.1:0-7468 GCA_038199985.1 Actinomycetales bacterium
AGTCACGGCGCTGGCGCTCTTCCCTGCTGTAGAGCCTGGCCCGCAACGCTTCCTTAGCCTCACGGAACCCGCTTTCGCCAACCGCGTACCCGCACCCTGTCACCGCGACGGCGAATTCGACGTCGCTGCACCCATCCCAGTCTCTGCCGAGACCGGGCAGGCCCGCTCGGACGGCGGCGGGATGCCACGTGATGTCCACGGTGAGCGGTCCCGCCCATGGCGTCACAACTGTCAGGCACTCATGAACCTCAAGCAGCCCGGCGGCTTCATCGACCAAGTCAGGCCAGATTGCGGGTGCAAGCGCTCCCACAACCATCAGCGGGCGCAGCTGAGGCCGAGCGCTTGAAGTCTTTGTGCGAGCAGCGCGTGTTTGCCCGCGCAACTGCTGGAGGCGCGGGCCAGCGGTACGGCAACCGCTGTACCTCCCGGGTTAGGAACACCAGCTGCTCAGGGCACACCGACACTGTGTCCACCACCATCGAAGTCTTCCTATTGTGGATGAAACCAAGGTTGGTTGACTTAAGAGTCGGTGAGCCTTTCATACGTTGACCAGAAGTCGGCCATGGATCGCGGTTGACCCAAGAGTAAGTCTTCAAGGTACAGAAGTTGCTTATGCCAACCGGGCAGGTAATTGACAGCCTCGATCCCGAGTCCATCGTGCGCCAAAACTAAGTGAGTTGTACTGCCAGCTGTGGTGAGTACGATCCGCACATGCGAGAGCGGCTCGTCGGGGTGGTTGAGTCCCTGTTGGCAGTCCAGAATCTGGCTGGTACAGACATAGTCTTCCGCGCGTTGAATGGTCACGACATCGCCACCGACGAATTTCCCAGAGGTTAAGCCGGCACCAAGCCGGACTGATTTCGGCGACGAAGAGCAGGTAGGCTAAAAACAGTTTTACTACCGCTCGTAGAAGTTGTCCCCGAGTCTAGGCAGAGGAGGGAACGGTGAGTTCAGCCGCCATGCCGTTTCGCCGGACGCGCACCCTGATTGTTGCTGCCGCCATTGTGACTCTAGCCGCTGGGGCGCATCTTTTGGGCGGAGGCAGCTTGCCGAACGTCGGGGTCCTGATGGGGCTTGCTGCGTTGATCATTGTTCCGGTTGCCCTTCTGACGGCCCGCAGATTCTCTATCAAGGCCATGGTGGCAACGCTGGGTTCGGGCCAGCTGGTTCTGCATGAAGCCTTTATCCAGTTGGCTTCCACGCCTACCGTGGACATGGCTGCGCACAGCCACGGCATGGTCGGCGTGGATTCTAAGCTTATGCTCGCCGTTCATCTGCTGGCCACTGTGGCCACCGCCGTCGTGCTAGCAAAAAATGAGGCGGCGCTGTTTGCCCTGATCGGCTGGCTGCGCCCTCTCGTTCGGCTACCGACAGCGCTTGCCCTTCCGTTAACTGAACTGGTACGGCTCACACCGGTTAGCCCATCCATGCCAGCTCCATGGCGATACCTGAAAATCCACCCACTTCGGGGCCCGCCGCTGTTGCGGACCGTCAAAGCCTGAAGAGCGCAATGCGCACCGGATTTTGTGCCGTAAGGCACCACGAAAGGTATTCACCATGGAACAAAATAGAACTTCCCGCACCAAGAGGGCTACGGCCGTTATCGCGGCCACGGCAGCGCTGATGGCTGTCGGGCTGGGTGCGGCCTCGGCCCACGTCGGGGTCACCCCCGAGTCGACAACGGAAGGTGGCTATACGCAGCTGACTTTCAGTGTCCCGAACGAATCCGAAACGGCGGGCACGAACAAGGTTGAGGTGGAACTTCCCACCGACACCCCATTCACCTCGGTCCGGGCCAAGCCGGTAGCGGGCTGGACCGCTGAGGTGATCACCAGCGACCTCCCCGAACCCGTCGAGGTCCAGGGCGCCACTCTAACCAAGGCGCCGACCTCCGTGATCTGGACCGCCGAAGACGGTAAGGCGATCTCGGCGGAGCAGTACCAGACGTTCTCCATCTCGGTGGGAACGCTGCCGGAGGCAGGAACCACAGTGATGCTGCCAACCGCGCAACACTACACCGACGGAGAGGTACGGAACTGGGAGGAGCCAGCCGTCAAGGGAGGAGAAGAGCCCGAGAGCCCGGCGCCGTCCTTCGTCACAACGCAGAAGCAAGCCTCCGCAGAGCAGGAGACGACCGACCCAGCGGCCACAACGAAGGATGCGGACGAGGCTGCCGCCCCGGCAGCGGACACCATGGGCCGGACGGTGGGCTGGATTGGGTTTGGTGCTGGCGTGCTCGGTCTAATCGCCGGTATCACAGCGCTGATGCGGACCCGCAACACCCGCAGCAGCTAACCCTGGCCCCTCCCTTTGTCCTGGGCCGCTCCTCCTCGGTATAGAGCGGGCCAGGACAAAGGAGACCATGAAGCGAACCTCGGTGGAAACGTGACCCACATCTGCGAGGGCATGACGGCGCAGGCGCGCTCTGTGGTTGTCCTTCATCTGCCCGGAGTCAGGATTCGAACAGCTGCTGCCCCAGGTATTCACCGCTGCGGGCACCGGGTGGAACGGCGAAGAGTCCAGAGCCTGTGTAGAGCACAAAACCGTCGCCCTCGCGGTGCTTGTCCAGTTCTTCCTGAGTTCACTGAACCGGGTCTGGAGTTCTTCCGCGAGCTCGGGATCGCTGCCTTCGAGGGCGGGACGCAGGTCCTCGAAGGCAATCCTGGCGCCGTCCATGTTGGCCTGGAAGTCCCAGAGGTCCGTGTGGGACTAGATTTTCTCTTCATCGGTAACCATCCCGGTCGCCACACGACTTCCCTGCACCACCGCGGGTGTACGTGTGGATTCGCTATCCTTCCCAGGCATCCCGGGTTAAAGGACACGCTCTGGCGTGGACGAAAGTGTCGGTAAAGGTTTCATTTTGAGCGGGGCATCAAGATCCAGCGTGAGGGCTGGGTGTGGGTCGATTCGATGACTCCCGCCGCTCCGGATGAGAAGTAAGGCTTTCAGTCCTACGCGTACCTGGTGCGTGCTTCTTTAGCGGTGATCCCGAGTAGTTGGGCAACGTCGCGGCGCGCTCATGACATTCGGTGATATGGGGGACGCTTCAGATCCGAAGCAGAGGCATTTCAATGGCTGGACGGCTACCGCCAGATGCAATGCAAGCTGGTCACCTAGGATGCCCGGTGCAGGTATTGGTGCAGCGCCTCGCGCACAATCTCGCTGGGTTTACGGTGTTCAGCTTTGGCCCGCTCCGCCAATTCGCGCAGCAGTTCCTCCGTCAGCCGGTAGGAGCGCACTGGCGCCGGTGCTGCCCTACCGCTAAGCGAGGGGCGGCCAACGGAGCGCTGCACGGCTTCCGGGGATCCCAGTGCGGCCTCCAGCAGTGCCTGACCGGCACCCGCGCCGTCGCTCTTAATGACCGTGGCACCGTCTGGCAGGTTGTCCATGTTCTCGGCCGACTCCGCCAACCGGTGGTAGTACTCCTGCTCCTGGCTGGTCAGCACCGGTTCGTTGCTCCTGGTCATCTCTGCCTCCCTTCCGCAATATCGATTATTTTCCTCCGGGCTTCCATCACATGAAAGATCAGAATGTCCGCCGGCGGGGTGATGATCGCCATGACTTCAAGCATTGACTGGCGGTTTCGGGACGGGCCGATGAACAGGTCAGGGCGTTGACCGCCCTCAATGCGCGGCTCGTCAAACTTCTGGATACGGTAAACAAAGTTCTGCATCGCAAACAACGCATCACCTTGGTCGATGCCGTGCTTTGCTGCGCTGTCTGTCCACTGAACCGCCACTTTTATATTGTAGTACAGTATCGACAATAATGTAATACAGTATGTGAGTGGGTAATGAATTGGGTCTGACCTGTAGTGGAACGGCGGTTGGCGCTAAGTTTCCCGACGACGAATAGCGACGTCCTCAATCGACCGTTTATCGACGCATACTTATTGTCGTTTTCCGAAGACGGCTGCACGGAAAGTTCGAAGATGACTGCACGGCGATCGCGTGCCCGTAGGAGGATCCTTCACCGGACGGGATGTCGAACCTAGAGGGGCGCTCCGCCTGACTTGTGTCGAGGGTCCTCTTCGATCTTGGACGTTGTGTATGTAGGTGCACTTGGATCTTCGATCCTCGAGGTCCCCGGTGTGAATCCGAAAAGTCGTGACTGCACTGAGGCTGAGTCCATCACCGAAGCGGCGACTCCTGATCGCAAGTGTCGGATGCTGAGCAGTAGGCGCATCACGATAAGCGCTCCGAGCGTCCACGCGAGTGGACTAACTAGCGGACTCAGGTTTGCCTCGGTTAGAGGGCCCAGAATCGTGATGAGCAACAGCGCCGCGAATATCAGAACCGTTATTGCCGTGAGGATGCGGGAGAGCGTCTGTGCCATCAACTCACCCTATCCAGCTTATTCAAGTGCAGATCGAATTGAGCTACGTCGTTATCGGCACGTTAGTGCTAGCTCATGGCGAATCCTTGTGGGCTCTTGATATTGGTTGATCAGAAGTCATCCGCACGAAACGGCACTGTTGCCGGTGGATCAAGTGTCTAAAGCGGAACCCTCATCGGGACACTGAGCACCACAGATCAGTCGACAGCGTCGGCGCTCTCCGGGACAAGTGCTTGCCACGGTAGCCATTGACCATCAGTGGGTAGCACGGTTCGTGCCAGCTTCACGCGTTCATCGGGCAGTTCCTTGGTCCGGCCGCGACCAGATTGCATTCCGACTCCCGGTTCATCGAGCTGGTACTCGATCCAATGCCCCGGCCAGGGATCGAATCGCTCGGAATAGCCTCCTGATACAACGGTGCGCACGGTCCATTCAAGTTCGTCGGCCAAGTTCGTGGCGTCATCGTCGCAGGCATCGCAGCCGCACGCGGGGAAATGGAAGTCGTGGAGTGAGCCTGCGTGAAGGTACACGCCAGGAAACTTCGTGAGAACAAACGTCAACATTGCCGCTGCTGGGTTACGAGGAACGACCCGTACCGCTCGAACGACATCATTCGGCACGTGGAGGAGATCATCAGCGACCACAAAGTCCTGCTCAACGCTCACCTCGAAGTTGCTGTGCAGCCATTCGATGAGGGCATCGGCAACCGCGTGCAGAGGCTTAAAACGCTGCAGGTTGCTGACACGGGAATATGCGTCGTCAGGCGGTGACTCCTCATTCCACCGATTGCCGTAGTCCAAAGCTTGGCCGTGTTCATCGCGATAGACCTGTATTGGGAGCGAGGGGCGCTGGTAGTCGCTCATGCCTCCACAGTAGCGCCCAGCCTTCTCGTCATCGAGAGTTTACGGAGAACGCAAGCTTCCCCAAGGGAACCTTCACCGGGAAAATGTAGGTGAGGCAAGAGTTCTGAAGGGCACGGTGTGCGGAATCGTTTTCCGGCTCAGCCGGCGCCCGTCATGTGCACAGGGCATGATCGTCTGTTTCTGGATAGCTGCTACGTGGGCATCTTTGACGATTTAATGCGAAGTGTTGACTCTTGAAACAGGTATGGCGATGGTTGATCCATGAACGTCCAGCTGATTCCAGACCTGCGCATCGCAGTCGGAGCACTTGCAATCGGAGCGCTACTCACTCAAGTTTTTATAACACCGCTCTTCGCAAATAGCTTCGCCGAGGCCTACCCAGAGGCCGCATACCTTGCGCTCCCCTACATGATCGCGATAATCGCTGCTATCTGCGGCATTGAGGCAGCCTTGCTCGCAATCTGGAAACTACTCTCCATCGTGAAACGAGGGGAGGTCTCCACTGGCCCCTCACTGGGCTGGGTCAATTTCATTACAGGCTGCCTTCTTTTCACAGCAGCAATTATGGCAAGCGTCTTCGCGCATGCCTCTTTCGTGGCCTACGTCGGAGGCCCTCCTGTTTTCTTCGGGCTCCTCGCCTCTATCGCCTTGGGCGCAGGCGCGATCTTCTTGAGGACCTCAATGAAGCGCGGCCTTATTGCGGATGGTGTTGAAGGACCTCTTGTTGGAGGCGTTGAAAGCCGCCTGGAGTTCAAAGCCACGACGTGAATGGCCATGGCGGTCAACGGTCGACTACAAAAGTGCTGGCCTGCACCGTACTGAGCTAGCGTATGGCGAAGGCACAAGGACGAAGAAGGAGCATGACATCACGAAAGTAATCTGGTTCGCAGGTGGGCTGCTCGTCAGCGTATTCACCGTGCTCCTCATCGGTTACCTCGCTATGCAAATTGTGGGAAGCCGCGGAGGCGCAGTTTTCGGCATCGATAATCAATTGGTCGGCGTCACTGAGCCAAATCCGGGATTCCTCCAAATGTTGGCCACAGCGGCGGTTGGTAGCGCGTCCATCGCCCTGCTGGCCCCGGCTGTACGAAATCGGTCCAAGAGCACTCGCTTCGCGTTTCGAGCAGGCTTCGTTGCAGCAACCCTGGTTCAAGTCGTGGTGGGCGCAGTCTTGCTAGCACAAGGATCGACGGTCCCCGATCTCAACGTACCCGCGCCAAGCTGGGCCGAGGGGTGGGTAATAAAAGGTGGAACTAACCCGGCGGTCCACCTGATCTTGATCGTCGCAGGCTATCTACTCCTAACGGGGCATTCCGTGTCAGAGAAGGCACAGACACTAAAAGGTGACAGCGGGGCAGACGCGGACTAGCTGCGCGGCATCGCGCGTACTACTTGTCCTGCGCCAATAATCCGTTCCCTATGATCGCGAATGCATTATGGCACAACGATTCATCGTGTCTTGTTTGCCGGGGCTTTACGTTGCTTTCGAACGATGTGAATCAGCGCCACGGTCGCCAAGATGGGTACAACTATGAAGATGTTGCCTGGCCCACCACCAAGGTAAAGCAGGCCAGCCATCATGGCCCAACACAGGATTACAACGATAGTGCCCATCGTCATGAGGGTCTTGGCGGCTTCTGGCCCTTGCCAGGGCCACTCTGTTCGGACGTTGCCTTGGGACATGACTGACTCCACTTCCGATCCGTGCTATCCATCTCAACACAGATCCATGGCCCGGCCCAGACTTGCAGACGACATTGCCGTTTTCCGAAGGCGACTGCACTGGCTGTCCAAAGTCGTCTGCACTGCGAACCCATGCCCGTATGGGGATCCCCCACCGCAACACAATTCTTGGGTCCGCCCGCCACCGAAAATTGTCGATTTCCGAAGACGACTGCACGGAATATCCGAAGTCGTCTGCACAACCATTCCGTCTCCACTTGGGGATCCCCCACCGCAACACAATTCTTGGGTCCGCCCGCCACCGAAAATTGTCGATTTCCGAAGACGACTGCACGGAATATCCGAAGTCGTCTGCACAACCATTCCGTCTCCACTTGGGGATCGGCTATCGAACGCATCGTCTCGGGATTTCTGCCGCGATTAGGCTGTAAGTATGACTGCATGGAGCCGATACCTGTTTGGAGCCTCGATCGTTTTCGGGGTGGGCGCAATGCTGCTCGCCGAGCAGTTGCCGGAATGGTGGGGGCCTGTGTCGATCCTCGTCATGGTCCTGGCTGCTTCTGCGGTCCTCATCAGCTCCGTCCTTG
>JBBPYK010000030.1:0-14381 GCA_038199985.1 Actinomycetales bacterium
ACTCTTCAGATCTCTTCCATGCATGGTTCAAACGCGCGCTTGGGTCGGCAGTTCCCGATCTTTTCGGTGGAGCCTGCGATGGAAGTGACGGGCTGCAGGACAAGACGGATGAGATCATCGTCAAAAGTAAGGGGCGACGGATCGAGGGGGAGCACCGCACCCATGACTTCTATGAGTCCATGCTCGCGCGTTCATTCTCGGAGGCGCGTCGCGTACTGAAGTTCGACGGCCACTTAACAGTCATCTTCGGCCACTCCGATCCGGACGCTTGGAAGCGACTTCTCGCTGCTCTAACAGGCGCCGGGTTTGTAGTGACCTCTTCATGGCCGTCTCGTACTGAGACAGCTGTAACCGGGGCCGCGACCATCAACGTCACCGTAACTATCGGCTGTCAGGTTGCCCCGCCGAGCCGCCCAGTGGGCATCGCCGCCCAAGTAGACGCTGAGGTTGTTACGGATGTGAAGTCACGCTGCCGTGGCTGGGATACCGACGGACTAGCCCTCCAAGACCAGCTGATGGCTTCCTACGGTGCCGCACTACAGATCGTAGGGCGCTATGAAAAGGTCCTGACTCCGAACGGGGATACGGTTCATCTCGAGCACTACATGACGCTCGCCCGCCGGGCGGTTCGTGATGCCGTGGCGTTGCGACTCAATGAACTGCCTCTCGAAACTTTTGACCCCGCCACACGAATGGCTGTGTTCTGGCACGAGTTGTACGGTCGTTCTGATGTGCCTAAGGGGGAAGCGCGCTTCTTCGCGCAATCAGATGGCCTCCGCCTGGAGGATATGCGGGGACCGATTCTGGTTGAGACCAAGGCCGGGTTCAGATTGCGGCACGATCCGCCGGTCTCAGTGACACCGTCTACCAATACTTACGAACTCGTCAGAGCAATGGCCGGCGCCTGGCCGTCAGGATCTGCGGCGGTCGGCGCAGTTCTCGCGGCCGCCGACGTCCCGGCCGCCGACTCGCACTTATGGGCAGTTGTGGACTGGGTGGCGGCGAAGCTCCCAACGCCTGATCCCGTGGCTATCAGTCTGGCCGCTATCAAACGTAATACCTCAGCTATACAGGCGTCGGTAAGTGGGGTGCTCCCCCCGTCGTCGGGAGAGCAATTGACCCTTGATATGGAGACAGAATGAGCCCGAATCTTAACAGCCAAACAGCAACACACTGGGCTAATCTTCTCGATCTCCGCGAGGAGGTTCGGGCAACTGACGGTTCTGTCGGTGAGCTGCAGATGAGCTTGGCGAAGGCGGTCTACCAGACTGTTCCAGTCCCGTACGCCCGCTGTGGTTACTACACGGACATCACCGAGCCCACGCCCAAGCTCATCGGGTTTCTCGGGCGTGTGGCACGCCGACTTGGCGTTGCAGACATGGACACACAAGCCTGCTTCCATCTCGACCAGGGCATGGGTGGAGGGAAGAGCCACGCGCTGGTGGGAATTTGGCACATGATTCAGTCGCCGGCCCAGTTCTTCGCCACCGATCTCGGTACGCAGGTTCTGACTGCCGCGGGCGTCGGAGGCCATCCTATTGATTTGTCGCAGGTAATACCTGTCGTGCTCACGTGCGACGGCTTTTCGCCGGGCAAGACCGACCCACGGTTTGGCCCCGCCACAGACTTGTTCGGCCGGTTCCTATGGCTTCTCTTTGCCAACCATCCTGATCGCATGGGCCGTTGGCGGCATTACATGGACATGGGTGCGAACAAGGTTTCCCTCCAATCCGCGTTTGCCGAGGTTGACCGCCCTGTCCTCATTCTCATCGACGAGTTGATGGACTATGCCATGGCATTGAGCGACGAGTCTGCCATTGGGACTATGCCAGGGGAACAGGCATTCTTGAACTCGCTGACCGATGCCGTTGACGACCAACCCAACGTTGCTCTGGTCCTAGTAATGATCAAGAGTGAAGAAGACGAGGCCGGCTACCACCCTCAGGCAGATGCACTTCGGGATTATCTGACACCCAGGCTTCAGCGTAACGGCGAGACCGTCACCGTCACCGAGCCTGCAGACTTTGCCAACATCATCCGACGTCGGCTGTTCGCTCGTGCCGACATCACAGAGACAGCTAACCAACTCGGACTCGACTACGCCGCTGCGACGGACGCTGCTTGGGAAAAGCAGGTCTACGCCAACCTAGGCTCCGGGCGTGGCTCAGTAAACTTGGCCGCCCGAATTGCTGAGACTTACCCGTTCCATCCGGACCTGTTTGCCTTAGTCAGCAAAGAATGGACGGTTGTCCAAGCGTTCCAGCGGGTTCGTTCGACCGTCGCCATATTCGCGCGGACAGCCCTTTACTGGGTAAACGAGAAGAGGGCAGGAAGATGGGCGCCTGCCCTCATCGGCGTTGGCGATATCCCGCTCCACACAGATGCCCTTGAAGCGTTGCTGTCGTCGGGAATCCTTGCGGCAAACGATCGAGCCATCCAGGGCTACAGGGCAGTCGCAACGACTGACGTGATCAACACAGGTGGGGGAGGCGGAACAGCTTTCGCTCTCGATCAGGTATTGGCAGCTAACGGAGTTGCGGCGGCCCAACCCACACCGGCGGTACGAATGGCCACCGCCTGCCTTACCTATTCGCTCGTGTCCCGTCCGGGAGGTGCTCGTGGCGCCACTAGCCACGAATTGCTCGCCGCGATTCACGAACCCGGCGTTCCGTATACGGCTGCCGAAGAGGTGTTCAATGCCATAGTGGCCGGCTCTACTGAGGGCGGACTGGGAGCACTTGAGCGCGCAAAGCCTACGACCGGACGTGCACCCATCCGGTACTACCTCTCAATCAAGCAGACCCTAACGATGTACCACGCCCAGGCGATGACGATGTTCAATAGTGAAGCCTCGTTGGACAAAGTTTGGGATCGCACAAAGGCCTTGGCGTCAAAGGGATCATTCTCTCGTCTAGTCCTCCTGAACAAGCAGGAGGATTCTACGGCGCCGCTCTCCTCCGTCTTCTCGGATCTGGACACCCAGGAGAATAAGTTGGTCGTGCTCGATCCACGCCACTGGACGCTCCTTAATGGACGGGACGCACAAACGCGCGCTGACCTGGACATTGCGTACGGCGTTGCTCCAGGACTGACCAATACGTTTGCCTCGTCAATGGTTGTCGCGGTCGCCACTACACAGCGCAGAGACCGAACGAAGCTTTTTGCCCGAGACGTACTCGCATGGGAACGGGTAGTCGCTCAACTCAATCGTGACGATGAAGAGCACGGCGATGCGGTCAAATTTCGCGAGGAAGCAAGCAGGCGTCTCGACGCCACCATTCAGGGCGCCTACCAGCATTACGGATACCTTCTGCGAACAGGCAACGGCTTGACCGTTCAATACAACACCGTGCCGGACAGCCAGACAACGCTGAACGGAGCTAACACCTGGGCAAACCTCATTGATAAGAGCCGTGCGGTCGCGGGCGGCCAGCTGTCCTCAGCCTACGTGGCCCAACTCATTACAGCAGGAAATTTCGGGCGAGACCTTACTCCAAAGGAACTGTTTGCCCAACCGTATAGCAACCCCACCTGGCCCCTGATTACTTCGGACAGCGAGATGCGCCACGCCTTGTTTTCACTGGCTACGTCCGCCGACTGGATGTTAGTCGACTCGGATGGAACAGAGATTCTCCCCTCGACACCCGAACAGATCCAACCCGCCACCCTTCAGCAGACCCTCAAGCGGAGGCCTGCACTAGTCTCCCAAGGCAATGAGGGGCGAGATACGCAGGAGGGCAGCGACGAAGAGGAGTCCACTCAAAGTGACACGAACGGCAACCCTACGGCAATGGACGCTGACAAAAATACACCAAAAGCGGGGGTTGGCGAATCTGCATCCAGCGCAGACACCCCGAATTACGAGGTCACCACTATCGCCCTTCCGGACATGTCCGTAACAGACCCGGCCAGGCGCGAACAGGCCTGGCAGTTCGTTCGCGAACTAGCTTCGCTCCTTGATCCGGCCAAGAATCGAGATATCCAGATGCTCGGCGCAACACTGACCATCAACGCAGCTGCAGGTGAAACGACCAGTCTTGTCACCAAGGTCCGGGAACTTCCGGCCGGGCGGACTCATGTGGAGGACGACGATCTATAAGAGCCATGGCTAGTAGGACCAGTCCTCCCACTAGCGGCTCATGCCCTTTTGCATGAGTTTGGTTTGGCCATTGGTTCCGCGCGTCTTGCGGGCCTTCGGGCTTCGCTCTGGCGCCTTGGCCACTGCCGCGCTTGGCGGCGTGCCTTGGTCCTGGTCGGCGCTCAACCGTGCTTGCACGGCTTCCTTGTCAGCGACACCTTCAAGACTGGAGGCCAGTCCTTCGCGCCGCTCGGCCGAGTCGTATTTGACGCCGACCTCATCCCGCAATGCCTCGGGGTGTTCGTTATCTTCGGCCGTAGCCCTCTGTCGGTCCTTGTCTTCACGGGCGGCTTCTGCCAGCAACTGGGCCGCCTGGGTCGTGTCTTCCCTGCTCGTGCCGCGTTCCTTGTCGGCCTCCTCCCGGTCCCGTTCGGCTTTCGCCAGGGCGGTGGCCACGGACGTTTCGTCAGCGCCCAGGTTGTCCACATCCAGCCCGTACCGGCGCTGCACCTGGTCCTTGATCGTGTCGGCCGCGTTGCGGGCTGCCGGGTCGTGATCCTTCCACGCGGTGGCCGTCTCATGGGCGCGTTCAATGTCGCGTCCGCTGGCGGTGTCCCACCATCGGTTGTCCATGACTGGGGCGAGCTGTGCACGCGCTCCCGCACGCTCGGCATCGTACCGGGCTTGCAGTTCCCGCCCTTGCTGTTCCTCGGCCGCCTGAGCGCGACGCAGGGCCGTTTCGCGCGCCCTCGCCAACTGCTCACCCAGTCGGCCGGCAACGGTCATCCCGACGCGCGACATTCCTTCGATAGCTTCCTCAATACCGTCTGATTCGCTCATGGACTTCCCTCCTGCTGCTATCTCTCAACGTCCGGGCGGGTGGTCCCGCCGCGGGTGGTAACTACGGCGCGTGCCTGCTCGTACTTAGACGGCACCACAGATCCGGCAGCACGTGCCGGGGCCTGTCCGGCGGCACTCATCCGAACGGCCTCCGCAGCCTCTCTATCAACGGTCTGGGTGGGCACTGTGACGTTCGGGAGTGCGGCAGCCACCCGGCTAAGTTGCGTCCGCACCAGCTCGCTGATCTGGCGGGCACGGCGCAGGTCGTTGGATGCCTTGTGCATGTCATGGACGGCCTTGGAGACGTTCAGCACTTGCCGCAGCAAGATTGCCTGGGCAGCGGTTCCCTTCCCACCCATGGTCGCTGTCATGAGGACCATGGAGGCGCCGCGTGCTGATGGCCCGACGCTCTTGATCGGACAGACAGGGTAGCGGCGAAGCTGGGCGGTCTTGGAAAGTTCATCCGCGGCAGCTGCCAATGGCCCGGGCGTGACTTCGGTGGCCGTTGACCAGGCCGCAAACGCGCCCGAGGTTTCCCGGGCGACGTGTGCCCAGGTCGCGTGATCGTCCAGCGGAACGTTGCGCAGGCTCTCGCGCAGTTGTGCAATCTCGTCGCTGTACTGCTCCCATAGCTGGGGGTCTGGTTCGTTGGCTTCCCTACCGACGTTGATCGGACGACGGCCGCGTGCGGCGGCTCCCCATTCGGCCACGGCCTCCGTGGCCAGCTGTGGGCTGTCGTTCCAAGCGCTGCGCAGTCTCGGCAGGGTCAAGTCCTTGGCCAGGTGCCCGCCACCGTACCAGACCGGGCGCACCCCCTTGTGGGGACGTTCTGCTACCGAGTAGCCCACCACAACATCGTCACGGCCTGCCGCGTAGCGCGGTTTGATCATGGCACCCGTGCGGCGGAACCGGCGCACAAACTCGGCTTCATCTTCTGCCGCTGTGGCGCAGGCTCGGACCTTGCGCGCTAGGGACCGACGTTCAGGTTCCGGTGCACCTCGGCGCTCGGCCGCTTCACGTTCACCGGGGCGCAGTCCGCGCATGGCGTAGACGGGGGACAGCTCTTCCAGGCCATACTTCTTTTCCAGCGTTCGGGCCGTGTCTTGCGCCCTCTTGAAGTCGAGGTGACTGCTCCACTTGGTGCCGTCTTCACGCACCATGGACGCGGCAATGTGAACGTGGTCGTTGCCGGCCTTGCTGTGTCCGTGGCGAATGGCGACCCATGAAACGGGCGCTTTGCCGCTTGCCTCGGTGAATCCCATGTCGTCCATGAAGTCGTTGGCAATCTCCGCCCACTTCTGGTCGGTAAGCTCGCCTTCCTCCGCGCGCAGGCTCAGGGAGCAATGCCAGACATGGCCACCCTTGACATCGACGCCAAGCACGTTCTTGGCCTGGTCAAGGTCGTGGGCAATGGACAGGGCCACGTCGCGTCCCAGCTCGTCGTCGTTGTGCCAGGCCATGATCGGCGCTGATCCTGCCACCAGGTGCGGGTCGGTGTGTTCGTTGGCGCGGCCCGGTCCCGCCAGGTAGACCAGCAGACCGGCCATGCGGTCGCCCTTGGTGATGTTCGGAATCATCAGCCGGCCAGCCCGTCAACGATGCCGTTGATGCGCTCGGCAATGGCCCGCACCCGTCCGAGGGCTACGCGCGCTTCCTCGGGAAACTCGTCGGTGGCGTTGGCGTGCTTGGCCAGCTGGTTCACGTTGTTGGACAGGGCCGCCAGGTAACGGCGAGCTGCCATGAACTCTGAAGCCAGGGCGCGGCGCTCGGCCAGTGAATCGGAAGACTGGGAGTACAGGGCCGCACTGACCAGGATTTCTGAGGGACTGCGGGCCGTCCGTTCTTCCAGAACGTAGAGGCGGGTGCGTTCCTGTTCTGACATGGACACCCGCACGTACTGCGTCTGCCCGTGAATATTCGCACGGCGGCGACGGCCAAAACGACGGCTGGAACTCTGTTCCTCAGCCATTGCGGTACCGCCCTTCCATGCCCAGCGCAGCGCCCCGGATTCTCCGGGATCACACATCCAGTGTGACGCATCCTCGTCACGAAGTCGAGGATCAGGCCCACTTATGACACATAAGTGTATAGCTTGCTCCGTCCGGTGGCTCCATGCGAGAAAACTCACCCTCGCAGATGGTGAGTGGACGGCTTCGCCGTGCTCTTTCATTCCGACGCCCTGGCGGGCTGAAAACACGCTGCACTAGACTGAGTGCCATGGCTACTCAAATTGATGCACAGAAGATCGAAGACGAGCTGCAGCGGCGCCTGAACCATCGCATGGATTCGGTGCGTGCCCTGGTAAAGTCTCGCCAAGCCGTGGCGGACGCGCGCGACGCCCTCAGCTCCGCCGAAGACAACGACGCACGGCACTTCCAGGTTGCGCTGGACGCAGGTTGGACGGTCGATGAGCTGCGCTCCTCGGGACTGCCCGAACCGGAAAAGAAGCTGCGTGTTCGCAAGCGCGCAACCCGCACGAAAAAGACTCAAGAGGTCGACCCAGCAACCGAATGTGCCCAACAAGATGTTGACCGCGCTAACCGTGCTGTTCACTTGGCAAATGAAGCTACAAGGAAGGCAAAAGAGGAACTTGACGCAGCCGGCTGAATAACGACAAGGCAGCTCGAAACGATAAGTTGCCTCTCGTCCACAGGTGCACAGCAAAAGATTAATCCTTCGGTCTTTTCCTGCACACAGGTGGACGACAGGGACCAGCTGACCGCCTGCACACAACCGCCACGGCACCGACACGGTCAGAGGTCACCCAGGGCGAGCAGCGGATGTGCACAGCCTCTCCGGGTGGCAAGCCGGGAAAACTAGGGAAGAGCCGGTATCTGACGGCCCTTCCCTATCACTATCGTCCCCGAGTAGGAGTGAATGAAGCGGATTGGTTAGACTTGCTCGTCGCAGATCCGACGTGCCGGTGCGTCGGGGTCAGGAGCACCGGAGACCAGCCAGCTCTCCAAGCAGTCGGGGAGTCCATCTTTCCCCTCATTATCTCCGCCTCTATCCTTTCAGCGAATGAATAATCCATGGCACTATCTCTCCATTCTCTCGCCTTGTTTTGGACCAGTTGAGGGACTGGGCTTATGGACCGATGAATCAGAACTCGACGCCTTCAGCCGCTGACCTGCAGGTGCGGGGAAATCCGATCGGTGGCTCTTGCGAAGCGCTTCTAAATCCGCGTCGAAAGTAGGTTGGGGATTGTTTTCACCGCGCATCTCGCGACCTATGCGCTCCACTTCCCATCGTGCTGATTTCAAAGCTTCCTCATGCTTGAAAGGTTCCCTCAGTACAGTGGCCGCGTCCCTGTAGTCCTGTCGTGCTTCCTCTATCTTCTGTTCTTGTTTGGCGACTGCTTGAGGCAAGCGCACGATCTGGTTTTCTAGTCTCGTAATCAGGCCAACGTTCGGATTCAAAGCTGCGTCCCGCCGGACTTCCACGTACACCCCGGGAGCCTGGTCGATATGGAATCGAACCGGAGAAGAGTTGATGTCCCCGAGTATGCCCATCCCTTCCATGACGCGAACGTTGTGGCCGGCAATGGTGGCGGCAATCCCCGCATCACGCTCCGCGTGCATCGGGGGTCTGAACGATGTGTTCTCCTTCACCCAGGCACCCAGGGCTTCGGCGGCTTCGGTTCGCTTGTTGTGACGTGTGGAGTTGATCGTCATCGCGAACGATTCGCCGCCAATTTCATCCGTGGTTCGTACAGCTGCTTCCTTTAATTTCGGCAGGTTCTCAACAAGTTTTCTGCCCCTTGACTCGGCGCCGTCCTTGCGGTGAACCAGTGAGGACTGGTTGCGGCTCCAAGCACGGCTGAGTCGCTCCAGGCGAGAGAGTTCTTGGTCAGCCTTGGACTTCTCAAGAATCAAAGGATTGCCGCTGGAGATAGCCTTGACCTCCGCATAGGAGAGGGTGTTTTCACCCACATCCTCGATCTCACGCATGTCCAGCTTGCCGCGCATGATCTGGTCAATGAACCGAGACTTCCGTTCCAGGGTCTGCCACATGAAGGTGTCGAACGATCCCTTCGTGACCACTTGGGAGATGTCGACCTCGGGATTTTGGTTTCCCTGCCGGATGATGCGGCCGTGGCGCTGGGAAACGTCTGCCGGTCGCCAGGGCGCATCCATGTCTACCAGGTGCACGGCGCGGTCTTGAATGTTCGTTCCCACACCCATTTTCTGTGTGGAGCCGACAAGGACGGCGATGTCGCCGTTACGGCAGGCTGCAAAGAGCCGACCCTTTTCCGCGTCGTTTTTCGCGTCATGCATGAAGCGCACCTTCTCCCCCGGCACACCACGGCTTACAAGGTCGTCTTTGAGCTGGTCGTATACGTTCCAGTCCTTTGACGGTGTACCCAAATCGCAGAACACGATCTGCAGGGCACCGGGGGTCGGGTGATCTTCGCCGGTACCCGGGTTTTCGAAGATTCGGTCCTTGTTCTTTTCATAGACCTCGGTAATGAGGTCCGCCGCTGCGCTGGTTTTGGTCGCTGCTTCCAGCATCTCCAGTGCGGGGTCGACCAGGCGCATGTCCAGTGCGGCTTTGCGGCCATCGCTGGAGATCTTAAGCATGTTGTCATCGTGGGGATCAACTAGACGTTGCTGGACGGCTTCAGCTCGTTCCCCGATATCCGCAATGTAGTCCGACAGCTCTGCGCTGGGTTCCACAGTGATCATTCGCGGCAATCGTTTCCCGTCGTCCCGTGCGGCCATCTTGGGCACAGGTAGCTGGAGGTCTTCGGCCGTCTTGACGTCCGCGAAGGTGTGGAACATCTTCAACAGCTCGGGGACGTTCTGGAATTTAGAGAACCGTTCCTTGATCTTGAAGTTTTCTCCACCAGCTACGGACATTTCCATCTCGGAGACGACTTCACCGAAGGTTGCCGCCCAGGTGTCGAAGTCGTGGATGCCGGCCTTTTCCAGGAGGTCTGGACGCAGGTACCTTTGCATCACGTACATTTCGGTAACGCTGTTGGCAATCGGCGTGGCCGTGGCTCCGGTGATAACCCGGTCCCCGTGCGTTTCGCGCAAGTATTCGATCTTGGCATGCAGGTCGGAGGCGCGCTTGGAGCCGTCAATGGCGGCATCACTGATATTGGAAGGTGTATCGAGGTTCTTGAAGTCGTGCAGTTCATCAACGATCAAGTAATCGATGCCGGTCTGCTCGAAGGTGATACCCGGGTCTACTGGCCTTTCGAGTCGGGTCTTCATCTTTTCTTCCCGAGCTTGGAGACGTGCCTCCATCTTTTTGACGGTCATCGACTTTTCGCCGCGTTCCGCCGCCCTGGCACTGGTGGCGGCCAGTTCCTGTCGCATGCGGTCGGTTTCGCGGTTCGTGTAGGCCAGTTCTGACGCCGGCGAAAGCTCGATGCGTTCAAAGGCCGTACGGGTCATAATGACCGCGTCCCAGTCGTTGGCCGCGACTCGGGCAACGAACTCCCGGCGTTTGTCCCCCTTTAAGTCTGTTGACGACGCCGCCAGAATTCGTGCCTGGGGGTAGATTTGCAGCCACTCACGGGCGAACTGATCCAGCATGTGGTTGGGAACCACGACCGCTGGTTTGTTCGTCATTCCCAAACGGCGTAGTTCCATTGCTCCCATGGCCATCTCGGCAGTCTTGCCAGCCCCAACCTCGTGGAACAGTCCTACGGAGGGTTCTGAAATCATGCGGGCAACCGCTGCGCGCTGGTGAGGGCGCGGACTCCAACCCTTCACCAGCCCTGGCAGGGTTAACCTGTCACCTTCAACGCTGTAATCACGGAGGACCAGGGAATTGAAGCGGCGGTTGTATTCATCCGTCAAAGCGACGGTGCGTGCCGGGTCCTCCCAGACCCATTCACTGAACCGGCCCTTGATCATCTGTGCCTTTTCCTGCGCGGCCGTGGTCTCTGTGGGGTTCACGATGCGCCGGTTGCCCTCGGGGTTGTCCGGGTCGGGGTCGGTGACCTGGACGCGACGCTGTTCAAGAAGGTTTTTGAAAATTTCTCCGGCTGGCATCCGTTCGGTACCCCAGTCGTTACGGGCTTGAAAGGTGTGTCTACTGGCTTTTACATCCCAGTTCGCGCCACTGGCCCGGTCCACATGAGCGCGAGGGTCTCTGATCAGTTCTTGTAGGAACTGTGCGTGGATGTCCGGGGAGATCCATACCGAACCAATCTTGGCTTCAATTTCGTCTGCACCCAAGGGGCGTGGCATCACCTTTTGGAGGTCCGTGACGTTGCGTTGATAGGTCGGATCGTCCACAGCCGCTTCGGTGGCTACGTCGAGCTTTTCGCGGATATTGCCACTGAGATATTCAGCCCGTGTTTCCATGGCACCCTGCTCCCCCGGGATGTCATAAACCAAGTCGCCGAGGGCCGCACGCGCTTCTCCGTGTTCGATACCCAGCAAGGAGGCGACACTCTCCAAGTCCACTTCCCCCGTGGCCTCCAGGGTCACTGCCAAGGCCTCGGCGGGGCTGTCTACCCCAAGTACGGGTTTGCGTGGCTGTACTTGGCGTTCCTTAAGCAGTGCTGCGGGTGTAGCCTGCTGCGTTCCCTCGTCGAAGTATTCGAGCGCTGGCACCAACGGCCCGTAGGGGTCTTTGCGCAGGGTCGCCATGACGCGGGGTTGAGTGCGGGCCATGATCTCCTGCCCGTTTTCGTCGGTGCGTCCGGTGCGCCGCTCCCCAAACCGGTTGATGGGACCGTACTTGACTGCGTATTGCTGATAATTCTCTGCAAGCTCCGCCCGGGCTGTTGTCAGCTCGTCGGTATCCTCGACATTGGACGCTTCCAAGGTCAACACGGCGCGTGCCCCATCGCGCAGGCCCAAGAGGGCTCGAAGCTCTGCTTGTTGGCTGGCGGGAACACTCAGTTCCTCGATGACCCTGGCGGTGCTGACTTGGGTGAAGGTGCCGTCCTCAAGGGCTGCGATATGTCCTACCTGTTCGCTGGCCGGCATCTGTGGCAAGATCGCTGCGGCCCGCACCTCGGGAGGGCGCGGGTCTTGGCTGATTCCACGGCCAGCGGCCACAGCACTAGTCGCAATCGACTGCAACTGCTCGTGCAATCGTGCGGGGACAGTCTGCAGGTCATCGGTGCGTACGTTCACCGTGGTCTTGCCGTACATGCCGTTGCCTACTTCAGTTTCTCCCAGCACCCTCTCCGGGTTCTGCGTGAAGTAATCATTGACGCGTGCGTCGGCGCCGGATGCGGCGGATACCGGGTGGGACGTGAGCCATGCTGGGTTTCCTGGTTCTTCCCCAGGCAGGCGGCGGCGAAAAACCAAAACATCGGTCAAGGCATCAGTCCCGGCCGACCTCCGGTGGGCACCGTTGGGCAGGCGTACCGCACCCAAAAGGTCCGCATTTGCGTAGATTTCTCGTCGTGCTGCGGGGTTCTGTGCGTCGAGGGTAAAGGCCGAGGAAATGACTGCGACCACCCCGCCTGGCCGGGTGAGGTCCAAGGATTTGATGATGAAGTGGTTGTGCATCGAGTGTCGGCCCTGGTTGTGGGTCGTATCGTGCAAGACGTTCCTGCCAAAGGGCACGTTTCCCACGGCTGCGTCGAAGCGTCCGCTGCCGAATTGTGAATCTGCAAAGGACTCGGTGCGGATGGTGGCTTCCGGGTAGAGCGCTTGGGATATGCCCGCGGTGACGGGGTCCAGCTCCACCCCGGTCATGGTGGTGCCCTCTGGCGCCAGACCAATGAAGGTGCCCGCCCCGCAGCCTGGCTCTAGAACGTCCCCGCCCTCGTAGCCCAGACTCTGCAGTGTTTTCCAAATTGCAGTCGCCAGTGCCGGGTCAGTGTAGTGAGCATTGAGGACTGTACGGTTGGCGGCGCGGTATTCGTCCTCGGTCAGCAGTTCTCGCAACTCGGCCCGGTCAGCAGCGAACTCGGCCCGGGATTCATCAAAGACCTCAGCGACACCCGATGCTCCCCAGCTACCCCACCGGGCAAGAGCTTCCTTCTCCTGTTTGGCGGCTCCCCGCCCGGCTGCTTGGAGTGCGCGTAAGGTGCGTAGGGCCTCCAGATTCGCGCGGAAACGTGCCCTCGCTCCTGAAGGTGCCAGGGCATCCTGGCTGGTGGGAATGAACCGTTCCGATGCAGCTACTGGTTCAGGTTGCTGTCCCTCTCCAACTGATCCAGTTCTTCCGTCGCTTGCTGTTGCAGTTCTCTCATTTCCTTCACGAACTGGAGGTGAAGGCTCATCTCGCTCGGTTCCTCGTCCTCGTCCTCCGTCAGATCCTCGGTCTGTGGGGTTAGCATCTCTACTCTCACGATTTCCTCGGCCTGCATCTTCGCCGCGTTCAGCCGGCCTAGCTTCCCCAGATAGCCCTCCCCAGGCAGGTCCTGTCCCGCGATCTTCACCGACAGGTCCCCCACCGCGTTCTCTGCTTCTTTCCCCAGATTCGTGAACCATTCCTCCGGGTTCACTATCAGCTCGTACTGGCTCGGTGCCAGCATCTTCCACGAGTCCTGCGCGAACTTGCCGTATGTGTTCATGACGAACCTCCTCTGGTTCTGGAAAGAGAAAATCATCAAAGGACACTTGTCCTTGGATCTGGGTTTTGCGTGCTCTGGCCATCGGCGGGCTCCCGAGTTGAGTTAGCGGGTTTGGTACCAGCGTATCCAGCCCCGGCTAAGCCATCTTGGCGCAGCGCACGAATAATAGTGGATCGGCTGACCTTGAGTTTGGCCGCAATCCGGTCAAGGGGCCATTCTTCGCGTTCTCTAAGTCTGCGTGCCTCGCGTACATCGTGGGGTTGCAATCTCGGGGGCCTGCCACCCTTGCCGGCCGCCACGGCCAACCCGGCCATGGTGCGTTCACGGATGAGCTCGCGCTCCATCTCGGCCACTGAGGCGATGATGCCAAACATCATCCGGCCCTGCATGGTGGTGGTGTCGATACCTTCGGTCAACGAACGGAAGGCGATCTTGCGCTCCTTGAGCGTGTCCAACAATTCGACCAGGCCACGCACGGTCCGGCCCAGGCGGTCCAGCTTGGTGACCACCAGCGTGTTACCCGGTTGCAGGGCACGCAGGCAGGCATCCAATTCGGGGCGCGTCATCGTCGCCCCTGACTTGCCGTGGTCCGCATACACGTCATAACAACCTGCGGCAACGAGTTGCTGGCGCTGGCTCTCCAAGGACTGCTCACGAGTGGACACTCGGGCGTATCCGAGAGAAACACCCTCCGGGACCATGCGTGGTTCCTCCACACCGTCCAAGCTTTCTGGCCGTTCCATATTGCTCCCCCTTGGTGGGTCAAAAACCATGGCAAGGTCTTGGATTCAGGATACATGTTTCGTACTTGGTTTGTGACCACCTATAACAATAGTTTTTTCGAGTCATATGTCATTTTCAGAAGGCGATTGCACAGATGTCCAAAGTCGTTAGCACTTGGTCTTTTGCTCAGAAGTGCTTAGCACGGAAATTTCAGAAGTCGATAGCACGATTCATCGCTTTTTAGGC
>JBBPYK010000031.1:0-10482 GCA_038199985.1 Actinomycetales bacterium
CACCTTGCACAAGATTTTTTCGGAGTCGGCGCTGACGGTGGCCGGGTGGATCCGCGAGCGTCGCATGGAGCACTGTCGCAGGGATCTGGTCGACCCACTTTACGACAACGTTTTAGTCGGCGAGATCGGAGCGCGCTGGGGCCTGCCCGACGGCGCCCACTTCAGCCGAGTCTTCCGAACCACCTACGGACTTTCTCCCAGTCAGTACCGGCGAAGCCCGGCAGCTCTGGCGGGTTAGCGTACGCCGTTGGTGGTTCGGGTTGTGTGTATTAGGAAGACTCCGTCGCTGCGGTCACGGCATCGGTTTTTGATGGTGAGGTAGCCTTTCTCGGCGCCTTGTGTTCCCCCACAAACAATAGGTAGAGGGCGATGAGGACGCTGAGATGAATTGCAGGATTTAGCCCTCCCTCGAGTATCCATCCGGTCGCCCACGCGGGCTGCGGTTCGTTCAAGGACAAAACTCTAATCTGTTGCGCTGTGAGAATGAGGCTGAAAGTGGCTGCAGCAATAGACGTCGCGACGAACGCTATTCTCACTGAGATACGAAGACTTTTTGAGCGCTTACGAAGGGCAATGCTCAACATTGCCATACATGCGCCAGCCACAATGGCAATGCTAATCACCTGCATGATAGCGGGCCGCGGCTCCGTCACTGCGACGAGCTGATTGTCGATCCCAAATACAGCGCCACCCTGGATTCCGCGCTTCTGAATGGTCAGAAACCCTATGAGGCATACGGTGAACAGGCTGAGCAATACTCCAAGTATGGATCCGGAAAGAGCTCTAATAATATTCTTCACATGCGCCAATCCTGTAATGCTGTGTTAACCGAAGTCTTTATCGGTTAGGTCTGCCTGGTCCACTACGGAGATCCACAAAATGCACTTGCTCGACCCCATCCGATCGTTTCACATACCGCGCCTAGAGGTCGAGGGTGCCAGGCCGACCAGCCAGGGTCCGCGACAACTTGGTACCCCTGGCGACTCAGAGACGTCGTCTCCAGTAAGTATGGCGAGCCCGGGGTCAGATTCAGTTGCGTCGGGTGAGTCAGGGTGCCGTGGCAGACGGAGAGGTGTGTTCGCCAAGAAGGATTTCTTGGAGAGCTTGTCGATGCCCGACGTAGGCTGCCCGGCCCTCATCGGTAAGGGAAAGCATGAGGCGTGAACTGCCTGATCTGACGAACTGCTCGTCCTTGAGGTAGCCGACGTCGATCAGTTGAGTCAGGTGTTTACTCAACGCAGACTTCGACAAGCCAGTTCGCTTCTGGATCTCGCTGAACTCCATCCCATCGGCCCGGTAGAGCATCGCGCAGATCCGCAACCGTTGCGGAAAATGGATGAGGGGATCAAATTCTGCTTCACCCATTGCGGTGCTTGCGCTGATAGGGGACTCCGGTCACCAGCACCAAGACCGCAAGAGCTGCACCCGATGCGATCCAGACCCACGATCCCAAAACGTCATCCAGGGCGATCGCCGCGATCGGGAAGCATGCGGCAACGAGCGTCATCGCAACCGTCGGACCCCAACGGACGTGAACGTTCTTATACCCCGGACGGTTGAGGCTGATCTTCCCAGCCAAAGCAGACACGCCAATGGCTAAGCCCAGCACCAGTGCGACGGTGACGATTCGGATGATACCTGTGGGTTCCTCGATGGAGTTGAGGGCAAACATAGCGAAGAGAACCAACGCGATAACGGGGAAATACCATACAGGCACGGGGCGATTGACCGTGGCCTGCTCTTCGGCATTGGCGCTATCGAGCAGATTACGGGCTTCCTCGGGGGTGGGTTTGGCCCACGAACCGTCTGTTTCCATACAGGCAACACTAGCACGATGTTGCCTTGGAGGAAACACCACTCTTGCCAGCACGCTGAGTCGACGTGTCACAATCCCACCCGGATCTTCAGCAGTCCCAAGCGACGGAAGAAGGTAACGTAGACTTGGCTTATGGTCACGATTTCACGTCCGGAACGGGTGAGTTCTGCCTTCGTGAAGCTCGCCGACACGTTGGTGGCAGATTATGATGTTCTGGATTTGCTGCACACTTTGGTTGAAGAATGTGTTGGTCTGCTCGATGTATCCCATGCCGGGTTGCTGCTGGCGGACCGCAATGGCGAGCTTCAGGTACTGGCTTCTACCAGCGAGGAGTCGCAACTCGTGGAGATCCTCCAACTGCAGGCCGGCGAAGGTCCCTGCGTTGAGTGTTTTGACTCAATGACTGTGGTCACTATTGATGACATTCGTAACCTGGCCGGGCGTTGGCCAGGGTTCCAGCAAGCTGCTCTTTCGCAGGGGTTCTTGTCGGTCCACGCCATCCCACTTCGTATCCACGGCAGGGCGATCGGTGCCATGGGGCTTTTCGGCACCATGACGGGTGCACTTAAAAATGAAGATGCCGTGGTGGGACAAGCACTAGCGGATGTCGCAACCATCAGCCTCCTTCAGGAGCGCAGCGTTAGAGAAAGCCACGTTGTTAACGATCAGTTGCAGCGCGCCCTGAACAGCCGAATCATTATTGAGCAGGCGAAAGGCGTCATTTCGCACACGTCGTCGGTGGATATGAGTGAAGCGTTCAACCGGTTACGCACGTACGCCCGAGCACATCAGCAGTCCCTGCAGGAGGCAGCCACAGACGTCGTCGATCGTCGCCTCACTCTCTAGCCCCCGTACCTCCCAGAAAATTTAGGCGACCCGGGGCTGCGCGCCCGGAGTGCTGCTTTCCGAGGCTTCCCTTATCCTCTCCAGATGCGCGATGCCCTGGCGGATGCTCTTCTTGACTGTCGACGAAGGTAACCTCAGCGCAGCTGCTGCTTCCTGATATGTCAACGCCCTCAGGAACACCGCATCGAGGCATTCGCGCTCTAGAACGCTCAGATCGTCAACAGCCCCGTGAGCGGATTCTTGTGCTATTTGTGCTTGTGCGACGATAGGGCTGCGGTGGCCGCCGGACGGGTCAGACCAGAGGTCTGCTGCGTTGGATCCTGCAGGCCCTGAGTGTGCGTCAGGTGAGTTTAAGCGTTCATGCAACGCCTCGACCGCCAATTGATGGGCTATAGCAACCACCCACGACATTGCCGAACCTTTCGCCGCGTCAAAGGATTTAGCTCTCTTCCAGACCTCAACATAGGTGTCCTGCATGATCTGTAGGTTCAGATCTGAATGGTCGACCATATTTGAGATCAAGCGGAAAGCGCGGGTGGCTGTCAGCTGGTAAAAACGGGAGAAAGCCACCCTGTCTCCTTTTCCGACAGTTCTCAACAAATCAGCAGGAGAAGTGCTCGTGATGAAGGAAGGAGTGGCGTCCCGGGCGGGTTCCTGATCCGGGGCTTGCAACTCTTCGGCTGCATCGAGGGCCACCAGCGAATTCAGATGGTTTTCGGTGATGGCGTGCCTTGAGGTACTAGGTACTTTCAATGGAGACACGGGGATGGATTCAAAGAGCGTTGTGAGATAACTCTCCGGAGTGCTCTCCACATGATCTGAAGGATCCACTGCTCGCTGTTCAGGACCGCTCGGAGCGGTCGGTGCGTTGCGATGGTAATGCGATGCTACGACCGTATAGGTGAGGTCTTCGGTGTCTGGGAGGCCGAGGATCTCGAGCGCCTGATCTAGGTGCCGTTCGACTGTATCGAGTGGGATAGATAGGCGTGAGGCGATGTTTTCGCAGGTGAGGCCATTCGCTACCCACACGGCGATCACCGCCTCGCGATCGCTTAGATCCCTTGTCTGGGAAGTCTCGGAATGGTGGTGCGTTGCCGTCGACGCTGACGAGGCACGCCGAAGTCTGGAATGGGACGGGTTGTCGTCTGTCTGCTTCATGAGGCTCCCTGGATGGCACACGGCGGTATCGGGTCTGTGCCAGGGGCTGGGGCAACGTTCCCAGCATGCTGGTTCACCAGCGGTGTGTCAAGACAATTGAATTCACGCCTCGGGTAACAGGCACCCTAATGCACCGGTTCAACGCCGCGGCTTCGAGAGAAGAGAAGTACTGGAAGGCACAAGTTGATTGCGTGCCCCCCGACTGATTTGGACTGCGACTAAACTGAGAATGGAGTAGTAATCGAACCCAATTTTGGGCTTCCACGATCAATCACGTTATCCGAGGAAGGGCGAAGAAGATGTTGTGCTGGTCCCACTGTCCGGTCATCAGAACCCAGATGGTATGCCGGTGAGCGAGGAGATGCTTTCCGGGCTAGAGGAGTTGGGTTCAACCCTGTGCGCATCGTTCATCGAAGCTCTCCCGGTGTTGGGGGGTGCACTGTCAGCATTTAGTGGTTCCGTGCCGGAGACCGCTTTGTGTTCAAGTGACGTGCTCGCGGCCAGATTGGAGGAGTTGCAGTTCGATTTGGGCGAAGGCCCGCGGTGGGAGGCCGCTCGCTCCCGAATGCCTGTCCTACTTCCGCACGTGCGCTCGATCTCGCATGAGAAATGGCCGGTCTTCGCAAAGGCGCTGCTCGACACGGAGGTGCAGGCCCTCTTCGTCTTCCCTCTGGTCGTTGGCGCCATGGACATTGGGGTGGTGGAACTCTACCGAACCACGCCCGGGGAGTTGAAGGAATCTGAGCTGGTGACGGCTCGTGGTCTAGCGGATGGGGCGGCGTGGAGTTTGCTGCGCCGCATCATGATCCCGCCTTCAGAGGACAACTATGAGAAAGCTGATGTGTCTCCTTTCCGCCGGGAAATTCATCAGGCCACGGGAATGGTGCTCGCTCAGACTGGAGGTACTGCCGCGGATGGGTTGTTGCTGCTGCGGGGGCACGCATTCGCGAACGGACAGACAGTACGGGAAACTTCCCTCGAGGTTCTGGAAAGACGGCTGGATTTCACACCATCGCCAAACTGATGAAAATGCAGCGGACATGCGGTTCACGAAATCCGCCACCCTCTCGAAGGCCGGGCCAGTGCCGCATTCCTCAGGAAGGCTATGTCCACTCAACCCGAACCCGCCAGGCGAATTTTAAGCCGAGCCAATTGACCTATTGTTGAGGTCATCTGCTGGAAAAGTTGGGTCATCAGGCGCCTTTCATCGGAAGAGCCACATCGGCCGGTGTCACAGCGCCCGTAATGCTCGCTACTCCTCCCGAGCTCCCTCCGGAGACGTCCAGTGCGTAGCTAACGTAACAGCCCGCCATCGGTGAAAAACGATTTATAGATCACTATCGCACGACCGAGGCTACTCAAATGGTGAGTCTTGCGTGGTTCCTTCCGAGATCTCCTAGTTCAGGGCGGTAAACCGTCGGACAATCTCCGGTGCGTCCTGAGCCACGGACCTGGGCCAGCCGTAACAGGCAGCGACTGCTTCATCGAGTTGTTTGTGCAGCTTCTTCAAATCTACCTCGGGCGATCTTCTATAGCGCGGCGCATTCCATGAAAGACCAGCCAGCGCGGCGCCCACCCAATGGCAGTGACCGCACAATATAATAAGCGTCATCGCAGTTCTTCCGGAGCGTCGCAAGCTCACGCACGGCACCGGAGCGATCGGCATGCACGCTCACACCGAGACAGCGGCGATCAGCGGTTCGTGCTCTCCTGGACCAGAACGAGCGTAGTGGAGTCTTAGCGCGTTTGGGGATGTGTCAGCGGTTGCTGGACTCCAACCTTTATGTTGTTTCCTAAACACCGCAGTCCTCTCTCATGACGGGCTGGCTTGGGAAGGAATGCCGCTACCGCCGTCGTGGACGTGACCGACGCTTCGTAAATTGAACTTATAGTCCACATCAATCCAACAGGTATGGACTCTGAAACCCAGCACCGCACGATAGTCGACCACACAAACGAGCAAACCGGCGTCGAGTATATTTTTTGCGATAGGCCGCCGTCCCTCGGCCGGCAATGATGTGCCGTACCGTTGGCCAAAAAGCAGGCACCCAAGGCTGGGCAGCACTTGACCACATTTGTGCAGGCATCGGGGCGCTAACGGGCAAGAAGCGTACGGGGAAAGCCAAGCTTTCTCTTTGTGGTGTAGGACACACTGGAGGTAAGAAGTTTCAGGCCGACACCAGCGGCCGACCCCTACCTCGAGGAGTGCATATGTCCACCGATACCATCAAGACCTTCGCTACTGCAGACGATCTCTTGGCCGTCATTCAGCCGTCTTCCGGCGGACGCGTCATCAATGACCCCGCCACGGGCGAACAGGTGGGCCGCGCGCCGGAGCACAGTGTCTCCGAGCTCAACTCCGCCATTGAGGCGGCCCGTAAGGCCCAAGAGGGCTGGGCTGCGCTTGGTCATGAAGCCCGTGTTGTTGCGTTGAACAAGGCAGCCGACGCAGTTGAGGCGAGCGCCGAAGCTTTGGCAGTGCTCCTATCCAAGGAACAAGGCAAGCCGCTCAACGGGCCCAATGCTCGTTTCGAAGTTGGTGCGTGCGCGGCTTGGCTGCGCGCGAACGCTAGTTTCGAACTGGAACCTGAGATGCTGGTGGACGATGAAGGCGGCCAAGCCGAGCTGCACTACCGTCCGCTCGGCGTAGTCGGTGCCATCGGGCCGTGGAACTGGCCCATGATAATCGCTGTGTGGCAGCTGGCACCGGCCCTGCGCATGGGCAATACCGTGGTCCTCAAGCCCTCTGAATACACACCGCTCTCCGTTCTGGCCCTCGCCCATGTCATCAACACAGCCCTGCCGGAGAATGTACTGCACGTGGTTTCAGGCGGTCGCGACGTGGGAGAAGCCATGACTAGCCACGAACAGATCGACAAGATCATGTTCACGGGGTCCACCAGCACCGGCAAAGCGATCATCCGTTCCAGTGCGGACACAGTCAAACGCCTCACCCTGGAACTTGGCGGCAACGATGCCGGTATCGTCCTGCCCGATGCCGATCCTCAGGCCATGGCCCAGGACCTTTTCTGGGGCGCCTTTATCAATACAGGACAGACCTGCGCCGCGCTGAAACGTCTCTACGTGCATGAAGATATCTACGATTCCGTCTGCGAGGCGCTGGTTGAGGTTGCGAACCAGATGCCCATGGGCGTGGGGCTCGATGAGAACAACGTTCTGGGCCCACTGCAGAACGAAGCGCAGTTCGACATTGTGTCCTCGCTGGTACAACAAGCAAAGGATTCCGGTGCCCGCGTCTTGGTGGGCGGAAATCCGGATGCCGAACAGCCAGGGTTCTTCTACCCGACCACTCTGGTTGCGGATATCGACAATGCGAACCCGCTGGTGGCTCAGGAACAGTTCGGGCCTGCTCTGCCGATCATCAAATACTCGACTATCGACGAAGCCATCGAGATGGCCAATGGGCTGGACGTGGGCCTCGGTGCTTCGGTCTGGTCCAGCGACAAGGCCAAAGCCCGCGAGGTTGCCGCCCGCATCGAAGCCGGCACCGTGTGGATCAACAAGCATGGCGCAGTGGACCCCCGCGTCCCGTTCGGCGGCACCAAGCAGTCCGGGTATGGCCTCGAGTTCGGCGTCGAAGGCCTGAAGCACCTAGGCCAGCCACAGGTCATCAGCTACTAAAACGGTAGGAAAACAGACATGGAACTTGATTACATCGTGATCGGGGCTGGCTCAGCTGGCAACGTCATTGCCCGTCGGCTGCTGGACGCAGGGAAGCGCGTTGCTGTCCTCGAAGCTGGCGACCAAGATACCAATCCCCACATCGCCAAGCTCTACACCCTGGGCCTGATCTGGCACAGTGAGCAGGACTGGGACTACTACACCACTGAGCAGGCCGGGTGTGCCGGGCGGCGAATTCATTTGCCGCGTGGGAAGGTCATGGGCGGCTCACACGCGCTCAACGCCACTATTTGGGTGCGCGGGGACCGGTGGGATTACGAAACCTGGGAAAAGGAAGGCTGTGCCGGTTGGGGTTGGGACGATGTCCTCCCCGTTTATAAAGCCATCGAGAATTTCGACGGCGGATCCTCAGAAACGCGTGGCGACACAGGACTGCTGGATGTTGTTCAGGACTTTGCGCGCAATCCGATTCAGGAAGACATGCTGGCCGGCGCGGTAGAAACCGGGATTCCTCTGAATGAGGACTACAACTCCGGTGACGTGGCGGGCGTCTCTCGTATGCAACTCAATGTCCGCGACGGCGACCGCTTCAACACCTGGCAGGCTTACCTCAAGCCGGTGGTGGATCACCCAAACCTGACCTTGCTCACCGGCGCCCACGTGCGTCGTCTGCTCATTGAGGACGGACACGTAGCGGGAGTCGAGTTTGACCACGAAGGACGGAGGCAGACGCTGCACGCGGGGGAGACCATCCTTGCGGCTGGGGCGATCAACTCGCCCGAACTTCTGCTGCGTTCAGGCATCGGCCCCAGTGAGGAACTGCGCGAGGCCGGCATCGAGCCTGTGCATGACTTGCCTGGTGTCGGCAAGAATCTCCAGGACCACCTGCTGTCTCCTGTTATCTTCTCCACTAAGGCGGAGCCGGTCCCGATGGGCGATGTTGCCCCGGCAGAGGTGCACTTCTTTGCCAAGAGCCGTCCGGAACTTCCTGTGGTGGACACCCAACCGATCTTCTTCTCGGTTCCCATGTATTCGCAGGGCTATGGCCCGGGGGAGATGACCGGACCGGACAATGCGTTCTCCATGCTTGGCGGTTTGGTCAGACCAAAGAGCCGCGGGGAGATCACGCTCAGCGGCCCGAACGAGGAAGATCCACTTCGGATTGATCTGGGCGCACTCTCGGAACAAGCTGATGTCGATGCTCTGGTGGCTTCAGTGCGCCAGTGCCGCGAGATTGGCCGAACCGAAGCTCTGGCGGGTTGGGAACCCGAGGAACTATATCCCGGCCCAGACATTTCCGACGACGATCTGGAACAGTACGTGCGCGAATCTGTGGTGACCTATCACCATCAGGTTGGAACCTGCAAAATGGGCGTTGACGAAATGGCTGTCGTTGACCCGAGCACATTCAAGGTCCACGGACTGTCGGGCGTGCGCATTGCGGATGCGTCGATCATGCCATTGGTGACCACTGGAAATACCAATGCACCCTCGGTGATGATTGGGGAACGGGCCGCTGCGGCACTCGTTGGTACCGCAGCCTAGGGACAGAGTGCCGGGTGCGTTGTTGCACCCGGCCTCTACCTGCCGGTCCCGCCATAGACAGTTGCTTCCGACCCCGCATCGAGGTCAAAAGCGTGGTGGACGGCGCGTACTGCGGCGTCGAGCTTATCTTCGGCCGTGACAACGGAGATGCGAATCTCTGACGTCGAGATGAGGTCAATATTGACCCCTGTGTCGCTGAGCGCTTTGAAGAAGCGCGCGGATACTCCCGGATTTGAGCGCATGCCTGCACCGATGAGGGACAGTTTGCCGATGTGCTCGTTGTATTCAATGGACTCAAAGCCGACGGCGGACTGAGCCGCTTTCAACGCGGCCAGTGCCTCCTTGCCGTCCACTATGGGCAGGGTGAAGGAGATGTCTGTTCGACCGGAACCATGCGTGGAGATGTTCTGGACGATCATGTCGATATTGGCGTGAGCGCCCGCCATGATGTTGAAGATCTCTGCAGCCTTGCCGGGAATATCGGGAACACCAATCACGGTGACCTTCGCCTCGGATCGATCGTGGGCTACACCGGAAATGATGGGCTGTTCCAATGGTTCTCCCTCTTGAATGGTGATGGTCGTATCCGGATCGGGTATGACCCAGGTGCCTTCGTTGTGACTGAATGATGAACGAACATGCAGCGGCACGCCAAACCGGCGTGCGTACTCCACACATCGCAGGTGCAGGATTTTGGCCCCAGATGCGGCGAGTTCCAGCATTTCTTCACTCGAGATCAGATCGATCTTTCTGGCCGTCGGGACCACCCGCGGGTCTGCCGTGTAGACGCCGTCGACGTCGGTATAGATCTCACACACATCTGCGCCCAATGCCGCCGCTAGAGCAACCGCCGTCGTGTCCGAGCCACCTCGTCCGAGCGTGGTGATGTCCTTGCTGTCCCGGCTCATGCCCTGGAAGCCAGCAACAATTGCGACGTCGCCCTTCTCTATGGCCGTACGGATACGGTGCGGTGAGACGTCCATAATTCGTGCTCGACCATGAATGGAGTCGGTGAACATACCGGCCTGGCTACCTGTAAACGACTGTGCAGACGCGCCTCGACGGTGAATGGCCATTGCCAGCAACGCCATCGAGATTCGCTCACCGGCGCTGAGGAGCATATCCATCTCACGGGCGCTGGACGCCAAGGCATCGACTTCTGGTGACAGCTCGTCCGTATAGAGGGTGACTTGGTCGGCCAGATCCAAGAGCTCGTCTGTGCTGTCACCCATGGCGGAGACCACCACAACGACCTGGTTGCCCGCAGCCTGAGTGTCCACAATGCGGGTCGCGACGCGTTTGATGCCCTCAGCGTCGGACACGGACGAACCACCGAACTTCTGGACAATCAAACTCATGCGTTTACACCTACCGTTATCTTCACGGACACCGCATACCGAAGGGCACGGAGCGGCCTAAAGCCAGCTTAGATCCAGCAAACGCGAGCGGTGTAACTGTGTCAGCGCATGACGACG
>JBBPYK010000032.1:0-2630 GCA_038199985.1 Actinomycetales bacterium
GATTATAATGCGGTAGTCGAGCTCTGGTTGTTCAGCCACCACACCTATCCGGTCGCGCTCGACTCGAACGACTAGCTGGCGTCGTGCTCATGAGGTAACTGGCCTCCGTTGTTGTCGGGGCTGTCTTGCATCCCATGGGTTACGAGGCACTTAGGTTTCGAGACACCGAGTCGGACTAGGAGAAGGTGCCGGCTGCCCGCAAGCGGATCCCCACGCGGGACACCTTCTCGGTGCTCCAGCGTGGAACTCGCTGTTCCAGTCAGTTCCGACGCGTTGGAACGGCCACCAGCTGGACATGAGGAAGTTGCCAGCCGCCTTAGTGGAATCCGCGCTTCGATCCGGCCGTGGTCGGACCGAGCGTCACGCCCTTTGGAAGTGGTGTAGGCAGTTTTCTCTTATAAGGCACGATACCGACCTGAAATCCGTCCTCGTAGATGATCTTGCCAGGGTCGAGAGACCGAGACTGTACATGACTGACTCTGTGCTCATCAAGTATCTGGCACAGGAGGTCAATCCTCGTCGCCATGGCCGGGGGTAATGGTTCTTTGAACCAGGTCACCGCGCCGAGACTGTTGCCGTCCTCGTAGAACTCGGGCGCCGGTAGTTCAGAACGGAACCAATCGTCAATGTCGAGGTAGAGACGCACTTCCTTTGCAGTGAGCGATTCGGCTCGGCGGAGATGATCAACGGCCACGAAGATCCCTACCTGCACCCCGAGACGTCCGTAGTAGCTCACGTGAAATCTCACGAATTCTCCACCCATAGTTGGAGGCTATCAGTGGGAGCTGACGCCGCCGAACTCCCCACTTCTCATCGATCGGTCCTCGGTACAGCAATACCGCTTATCCATTTTTTGTATAAGCACCTTGCGGCCCGTAAGCGGATCAGTGAGCGCGGCATGGAACTTCGGTGCTGTCGTTACTCAGTGATCGGCTTAGTTTCACCTCCTCGTACTGGTAGCCGATGGCGGTGTAGAAGTCTCTGGCAGCTGTATTTCTTGCGCCCGTTTCCAAAATGATCCGCTCCAGTCCTTGCCCACGGCCCCACTGTTCCGCGGCCAGCATCAAAGCGCTACCGATCCCTTGACCGGAACGGGACTCAGCCACTGCCAGTTCTCCAACGTAGGCATCTGTTTGGCCGCTGAAATGTCCGGCCCTGGCTACCGTCACAAATCCCACCACGTCCTCGGCTTCGGCCACGAACGCCGCGGCATCCGATGACGGGAGCGAGCTCAACGATTCCGAAACCCATCCGCTGACAACGTCAGCGAGGCGGCCAGTATCCCTCCACGGCGCGATACCTTCGGCCAGCCGCCAAGCCAAAACCATGCAGGCATCAAAATCACCTTTGACGTAAGTACGAACCTGGAACGCAGACTGCAGAAAATGTGGACTCATAGGTTTATTGAAGCAGCCATACCCGGCCATAAAAAAGAGCAATATAACGCCGAGCCACTGACCTGCCAGGCCTGTTCTGCCCGGTCAGTACTGCTTGCGGAGGAACTGTCCCTTAAGCCTAAGAGGATCGACAGGCGGGCGGCCCGTGGCCTTCACGCCCGGGAACAACGGCCCGAGCACGGCCCACGTCTCATCTGAGATCACGTCACACGACACAAGCACAAGGCCGCGCCCGATGACTTCGAAGACCCTCTAGCAACACGCTCCAGGGCTGACCGAGACTCGTTGCCCGCGCGCACCACGAAGCGTCTACTGGTCAGAAGGGATCGGTGAACGAGATCGCCTTGCCGGTGGCGTTGGCGTATGCGATCTCCCTGCTCGTTGACTCGCCGATATACCCACCTGGGTTGACGACCAGAACCCGGTCAGCCAGGTCGATCTTGCGCAGGTGGAGGGCGTCCAGCGCGGTCTTCTGCTCGTTGGTGATCAACTCGTCTGCTTGGTGATCCTCGGCGCGCAGGAAGACGCCTGGTGCGACGACGATGACACCTGCGAAGGTCAGATCACGGTTCGCCGCGCTCATCTCGTCCACGAACCGGGTAGAGCCGCAGATGCAGACAATCTCAGGTCGGTCGGGCACGGCGCGGTCCTTCGGGTCGAACGGGAAACCGTCAGTGTGCGCGTAGACATCACAGACGGGCATACGAGCCAACAGTGTACACAGCGAGAGACACCACGCGGCTGCACCGTCGCAGGCGGGAGGCGTGGCCCGTGCTGGGAATGACGCTGCTCGACGCCGAGGTCTGGGGTGCACCCGGCTCACCAGCTTCCTTTAGCAACACGGCCTAGTGGTCTGCCTCAAACCGTTCGGGGTGACCATTCTGAGGCTAGCGTGCGAGCAGCGGAGAATCTGGCAAGCTTCAGCCTCGCTTTGCCCGTTCATTGGTGCCCGCAAGCGGGTCGGCCAGAGGGCAGGCCCCTAGCGACCAGGATGCCGCAGCCCCGTCATTCCTGAGATGCCCGCTTACCCCGCCCGACGAAAATACCCGCAAAGGTGCGTGCCCTATCTGCGACAAGGATTCAGTCTCGCAACCCTAGGGTTGCAACACAGTTGGTCGAGACACTACCGCTCCCCCGCCACTACTGATGCTTCGCTGTCTTGCTACCCTGTCTTCTAAGCAGGAGCACTGATTCGTGACGGCAGCATTGGTTGCGAGACACTCTTGGGTGGAA
>JBBPYK010000033.1:0-2064 GCA_038199985.1 Actinomycetales bacterium
CGTGAAGGTCTGGAACGCGGCAATGGTGTTCACAATGACCAGGAAGAACACGGTTCCGCTGATCATGGGCAGTGTAATCCGGGTGGTCACATGCCAGGAGTTTGCGCCGTCCACTTTGGCTGAGTCATAGAGTTCTTGCGGCACGTTGCGCAGGGCAGCGAGCAGGATGATGATGGACGCCCCCAGACTCCAGAGATTCATCATGATCAGCCCCGGCTTGATCCAGTTGGGGTCCGTGGTCCACGCTGGGCCGTCAATTCCCACCCAGCCCAACACCATGTTGATCAGGCCGCTCTGGCCGTTGAAGAGCAGCAGGACAAGGATGCCGACGGCGACCGGTGGCGTCATGTTAGGCAGGTAGAACACCGTGCGGAAAAAGCCGGAGGCCCGGCCCACTCGGTTCAGCAGCAGCGCCAGTAGCAGCGCAACAATGATGTGGATCGGAACGGAGAACACCGTGTAGATGAACGTGTTCCACAGCGACAGAGAGATTTTGGGATCTTCCAGGAGCTGACGGTAGTTGTCGAAGCCTACGAATGACGGATTGTTGATGACGTCATAGTCCGTCAGGGAGAGGTAGCCGCTGTAGAGGACGGGCCAGATCGTGAAGATCAGCATCCCCACGATCCATGGGCTGATGAATACAATGGCCGCACGGACGTTCCGCCGCCGGTTCTTGATCTGCGCTGGCCGCAGCACGGGCTTTGGCTGGTGGGTTTCCCGTAATGCGCTCATTGGGCTAGCCCTGCTTGTTTTCCCACTCGCTCCACGCGGAGTCGAGCGCGCTCTGGGCTTCCTTCTGTGCCTGCTTCAGGGACTCCTCCGGTTCCTGCTGTTTGTTGAGCACCCGGTTTGCCGCGTCGAGCCACGCCTGCTTGAACTGGGCATCGGCGGGGTTGGACGGCAACGAGAAGCCGTGCTCATTGGCTTCATAGGACGCCTGGATAGCCTTGTCCCATACGGTGTCTCCCGATTTGACGAACTTCTCCTTGATCTGTTCATCGGCCGTCTTGTTGCCGGTGAACAGGCCGGTGAACGGCTTGTTCTGCGATGCGCGCTCATCCGCGCGGGCCTGGGCCGCCGCAGTCCAGGAATCTACCGACGTCATGGACTTGATCATGCGGCAGGCAGCCTCGGCGTTCTTGCTCTGGGCGGGAATGGCCCAGGCAGAACCGGAGGAGAAGCTCAGCGGTTCATCGTCCTTGTTTTTGAAGGTGGTGAAGGCCATGGGAGCCTCGGGCGAGACGTCGTTGAGGATGTTGACGTACCACTGCTCCATGGGCATGGCGCCGAGGGTGTCCGTGGCGAACTGGTTGCCCTTACCGAAGAAGTCCGCAGAGTCGCGCAGCGCCTTGACCGCGCTGAATCCACCCTGCTTCTCGTAAACCGTTGCGCCAAATTCGAGTGCCTCGATGACCTTGGGGTCATCAAGGTTGGCAGTACGGCCATCCTCGGAGAGCAGGTCCGCTCCGTTGGCTTTGGCCCAGAGGGGAAGGAATTCGGGAAGCTTGCTGTCATAGCCGAGAGTAGCGAGCGATCCGCCGCTCTTGGCTGAGAGTTCCTCCGCCGCTCTGGTGAGGGAGTCCCAGTCGGAGCCGTCGACGTCCTCCACGTTCATGCCTGCGGTGTCCAGCAGGTCCGAATTCGCCATGGTGATCTGGACCTGGTTGAATTCCGGGACGCCGTAAATCGTGTCCTCGAAAGTGACCTGATTCTGCGCGGCCTCACGGAAGTCATCGGTGTTGATGTCCTCACCCTCGATGCACTCATTGAGCGGCATAATCGCACCGCGGGAGGCGAAGGTTCCCAACTGGTCCCGGCTGGCATAGATCAACTCCGGCGGCTCTCCCGACGCGACGGCGGAGAGAAACTGCTGAATGTCCAGGTCACCTTCCACCAGGGACACCGTGACGTCCGGCGCGGATTCCTTGAACCGGTCCAGCCTGGTGGTCGCGATTTCGTCCGAGGCGCCAAAGCCCATAACGGTGAGGTCCCCCGAGACGTCCTTGTCTGCGGAGAAACTGCGTTCCGGTGCCGTAGTGTCAGATCCGGTACCTGTGGCAC
>JBBPYK010000034.1:0-11871 GCA_038199985.1 Actinomycetales bacterium
GAATGGGAGGTCGGCTGAAAGTGCCGGCACTTTTCGCCCTCGATGAGCTGGCGAACGGGGTGACGTGGGCCGGGCTACCAGATCAGTTCAGCCACTACGGCTCACGCGGGATCATCGGCATGGCGATCCTGCAGTCCTGGTCGCAGGGCGTCGAGCTATGGGGTGAGGCGAATATGCGCAAAATCTGGTCGGCCGCGAACATCAAGGTCTACGGTGGCGGCGTAGCCGAGGAAGGGTTCCTCCGTGCCCTCTCGGACCTGATCGGAGACTACTCATACACGAGCGTTTCCCAATCCAGCGGCAAGAACGGGAACAGCCGCTCACGCCAGGAAAGCAAGGAACGGATCTTCGACGTGTCCAACCTCGCCGAGCTCGACCGCGGCCGCGCGGTCGTCCTCGCCTCCGGCGCACCGGCAACACTGCTAAAAACCCGGCCCTGGTACACCGGCCCGCACAAGGACAAGGTGCTGGCATCACAAGCCAAGTACGAGCCGCGAAGAGACAGTGATGGTGGGAGGACAGCGTGACGACGCAGGAGTTTGAGTCTTTCGACATTGACGCGGTGAATGACGTAGACGATTCATCTGCAGGGGGTACGAGCCAAGACGGCGATGCTCCTGCGTTGGTATACGGGTCGGCCGAAGAGTTCCTACACGAGCAACTCCTCCCCTCATACAAGCGGAAACAGGGCAAACAGACTCGGTGGTGCAAACGGTGGTACCTGCACCCCGAAGCCATCAGCCGAGTCACAGCAATGTGGCGCTCATGGGAGAAGCTGCGCCTTGAGGCAGGCACCGGAGCAAGCGACTGGTGGTTGCACCACGCAGACCCGCACCTGCGCGTCCTGCTCGATCCGGAAAGCGGCCCGTTCTTCAACTGCGATGGGGAACACGCCGCCCCGAAACCGTTCATAGCGGAGTACGCGCCGTTTGGCTGGTTCCCCGACGAACGTTTGGACCCTTCCGTATAGTGACCGTAGGACTGTCTCAGCTTGGCTGAGGCGGTCCTACTTTTCTGATCGACGGCGGCAGGTTTATTCTCCAGACAGCAGAGCCTTCAAGATCCTGCCGCGCCGCCGAGGGGCTGACGCAGAAGGGCTCGTGTCGCACTGATCCGGTGTACAAGAGTTGATGGCGGCGTCGAGAACTTGCAATTCGGGGAGCTCAACATGGCCGAGAATGATCGCGCTATTCACTTCCTCCTGAGCCTCCTGGGCCTTATGGATAGCCCGACGTGCGAGTACCACCACTGCGAATAATCCAAGGACACCCATTCCCCAAACCATCCAGAAAGGGTAGTTCTCACACGCCAGCTGCCATACGCTGACGCCGGTGACGACCAGCATGGGTATGCACAGCCCTGCACGAAATTCGGACTCACCCCTTGCCTTATCGAACCGTTCGTACGCTTGGTCATCCTTCTGCCCTAGGTCTACCGCCAGAAGAGCGCTTTCCACGTAAATACGCCTAAACAACACATACGCCAGTTGTTTTTTCATCTTCTGCTTAGCCTCCCGAGGTCCGAGTTGGTTGTCCTCGGTGTCGCTCTTTTCGTCTTTCAAGAGGTCATCCGGTTTGAACTTAGTACGCGTGAATCGTCGACGAACCCATCGAGGTAGACAACGAGTCCACCACTTGGGGCGGAAGTGCAACCTCCACAAACCTGGGAATTCTCCCATTAAATCCCAGGCCAGCTGATCCACCTCGCGTTTTTTGACTGCCTTAGTGACTTGATCTTTGAGGAAGTTGAGCAGTCGAGATTCCTGCAGTGCGTCTGCTCCCAGTGAGTCTTCTTCGAGTACTGCTTCCACCCCGTTGTGACGGTTGATAACCGCCAGCACCTTTGAGTGGAGTGAGAGTACTAGTCCGATTACATAGGCCGCGAAGGTGATGAGAGCGAGGGTGGCTACCGGACCGAGATAGCCGATGAGGATAGCTACCCTTCCAGTCAGCGTGTCGCCCGCTTCGACCCTCGCTATCTCATCACCTACTAGCAACCAGATGGCGAAGAGCAACAGCATGCCAGCACTCAGGGCGCTCTTGACGTCCCTCAGGTTGGACAGAAAACCGAGCATCATTACCCCTACAGGTTCGAATCCAGCCCGCTGGAAGCTGGTGGAAAAGACGGAAGGAGTGGCCGAGTTCAACTTTTCGGTCACTCCTTCCGAAGCTACTGCATCTCGCGCTCGGGATCGCTAGCGGCTGAGACCGCCCTTGGTCCGCTGGCGGGCAGGGGCTACCGCCGGGCTTCGACGGGGGCCGGCTGACGCCTTCACCTCCTGTCGGGTGGCTTCGCGTGGGTGCGCACCTTGGTCCGCCGCCGCAACGAGCCTGCCGTGGATTTCCTCATCGGTACCGGTTCCCTGGATCTTCTGCGCGAACGCCGTCCGGTGTTCACTTGATCCATATGCAGGGCTCTGCTCGCGGGTGCTCTGCTGCTCGGGCGGCAGCGTGGTTGTGGGCTGGTCTTTGAAGACATCGTTCTCAATGTCGCGGCCAAGGGAGGCGATGCGGTCGAATAGCTCCTTCTCGCTGGTCTCGTACCGTGCTTCGAGTCCTGTGTCCTGGTCCACGAAACCGCCTTCTGCCAGCACGCGGGCCTCGTGCCAGTCCTTGGCGGCCATGACGAACGCCGCGTCCTGGAACAGGCTCTCATCGGCGCCGGAGTAGTTGCTGGTGATTTCTTCACGTAGCTGCTCGATGGTGGGGCCCTGCGGCCCGTCCTCCTTGATGAGGTGTATGCGTTCGGCCACGAGACGTTCTGCATCCGTCCGCGCGTCACGGGCGCCCTTGAGAGCCTCCAGGAGTACCGGGTCCACCCGGTACTCCTCTGGTACCTGCAGGCGATCCATGTCATTGCGTAGGGCCTTGGCATCCTCACGCAGCGCTGCTGCCTGTGCCGCTGCGAGGAGCTCCATCGCCTCCGTATGCTTCCGCAACTCCTCGACGGACACTGCGGCCTGTTGCTGGACATCAACGACGTCGCGCAGGAACTCGCGGTCGCCCTGCAGATCCTCTGTGTCAATGCCGTACCTGGTCTTCACCTCGTCGCGGATCTTCGTGGCGGCCGCCAGTGCCGCGGGGTCGTAGTCCTTCCACGCTTCGGCCGCCTGGTAAGCACCGGCTACCTGCTCCGCCGATGCCCTGTTCCACCACTCTGTTTCGTTCACGGGGGCGAGCACGGCACGCATGTTCGCCCTGTCGGTAGCCACCTCTCGCACGTATTCCTGCCCCATACGCTCGGTGGTCTGCTGCTGCCGGCGTAGTAGCTCCTGACGGAGCCGGGCCACACTCTCGGCTATCTGCCCGCCCGCTGCCAATAGTTGGCGCAGTCCCCGGTCAACAACATCGTCAATGCCTTCTTCACTCATCGTGTACTCCCCATCATCGAACTGGTCATGCTGCTGTAGGAACTTCGATCAACGTTTAGCGCCCATATCCGCGGTCCGCCTCCGGTACAACGGGCGTTCTCTTCGGCGCATCTGTTAGGAGCTTCGCCGGCAGGACGCTTCCCTTTCGCCAAGGGACAGTGCCGCGTGCGGCGAGCTGTGCAGGCGTGAGAGGCCCTTGAACCTTCTGGACAGCTGGCCCGCCCGGCGGAGGTGTGCGTGGTGCTGCCTTGGGTAGGCCGACTGCTAGGTCCGCGTAGAAGGGCCGCAGCTGATTTACCAAGACTGCGTTGAGGTTCTGCGTTTCTCGAAGGCGCAGGGACTCTTTGTGCATGTCCAGGAGTGCTTTGCTGGTGCGGCTCAACTGCACCAGCAGTGCGGCGTAAGCCGCTGTCTTGCTTTCACTGCCCGCGGCGAGGACGAGCATCGTCGCGCCCGCCAGCGAGGGTAGTGAAACCGGCTTCGGATGCTGTCGGTAGTCCTTGAGCTGCGCTGTCTTACACAGCTCATCCGCGGTGGCCGCTAGGGGCCCGGGCGTCACTTCCGTACGCTGTGACCATGCCGCGAACACTCCGGAGGTATCGCGGGCTGCCTTAGCCCATGTTCCATGATCGGTAACCGGAATGGACCGCAATCGGTCCGCGTACTCCTTGGCCTGGGCGGTGTACTTCTCCCACAACTCAGGGGTTGGTACCGGTGTCGTGTACGCCGTCGTGGTCCTCCGGTTCCGTGCAGCCGCATTCCACTCCGCGGCTGCCCGGATTGCACCCTGCGGGGTGTCAGCCCATTGCTCACGCAACTGTCCCAGGCCGAGGTCGGACGCGAGTTTCCCGCCGCCGTACCAGATCGGCCGCTCTCCCCGGGCGGGGCGTTCAGCCACGGAGTAACCCACCACAACATCAGTAGTGCCCTTTTCGTAGCGGGGGCGCATGAGCAGTCCGGACTTCCGCCCGGCGCATACGAACTCAGCCTCAGTGGTCGCACCTGTTGCTGCTGCACGGACCTTGCGTGAGAGCGACGCCCTATACATTTCCCGTTCGTTCCGCACAGCCGTTTCCGGCTCGGCCCGGTCATAACTGCGGCTGGCATGAACGGATGACAGCTCCTCCAGGCCGTGCGCCTTCTCAAGCCCCCGGCACGTCTGCTGTGCGCGGCGGTAGTCGCCGTGGGTGGATGCCTTCGTGCCGTCCTCGCGCACCAGCGACACCGCGATGTGGATGTGGTGGTTCCCGCCTGTGCTGACGCCGTGGTTAACCGCCGCCCACCGGCACTGCGCCTTGCCGCTAGCCTCCGTGAAGCCCATCTCGTCCACGAACTCGTTGGCGATATCGCCCCACTCCTGATCCGTCAGTTCACGCTCTCCGGCGCGCAGACTCAGCGAGCAGTGCCAGACGTCGGCCTGCTTATGACCGTGGTCCACACGCTCTTTCGCTGCCGCGTCCCAGCGGAGGTCCTTCTGCAGGACCTCGACGCCGAGCATCTTGTGTGGCTGATCAAGGTACTGGGCAATCGCAAGCGCGTCGTCCCTGTCGATCACGCCGTCGTCGTACCACGCCATGATGGCCGAGTCACCGGCCACCAGGTGTGGATCAGTGTGGACGTTTTTTGTCTTGTCCGCATCCGTCGATGCGAGGTACACCATCAGCCCACTCATACGCGATCCACGAGTGATGTTCGGGATCACGGAACGATCCCATCAACGGTCGAGTAAATCCGCTGCGCGACCTGCCGCACATACGCCAGCGCAGCCTTCGCGTCCTGCGGGAACTCATCCCCCGCATTGGCGTGTCGAGCGATCTGGTTCACGTTGTTCGACACCCGCGCCAACAGCGTGTGAAGAGCCATTAGCTCAACGATGATCGCCCGCCGCTCCGTCGGCGTTTCCACACGCTCCGACAGAGCCGCGTTCACCAACAGGTTCGGCACCGTCACACCCTCACGCCCAGCCCTGATGACAAGCTGTGCTTCCTCCTCAGCGGTCACCCACACCTCGCGGCGCTTCTTCGTTCCCTTCGGCGCGTTCTCCCGTCGACGCCTCACCAGGCGGGCCTTCCTCGGCGCGGCAGCGCCCGTATCATCCGGAACCGGATCAGACACTCAAACCACCGCCCTTCCAAAAGCCCAGCGCAGCGACCCCGAAACCTCGGGGACCACACTAACCAGTGTGCCGTACGAGACCCCCAGAGTCGAGAGCGAAAGCCACTTATGCCCGCATAAGTGTATAGCTTGCTCCGTCTGGAACACCGAAAGTCAGAAAACCTGCGTTGAGTACCGGCCCGGGTTTCAAGTACCTGGTGGAGCGCTGCGCGCCTGGACTCTTGGACCGGCTACGCCGTTCCGTTTCGGCTGGAGAGAGTACTGCCCGCCCTTCTCTTGGCAAGTCTCCACCGGCGGCTTTCGCGGCATATCCTCACTCGCTTACGCTCCCTCCGGTATTCCACCGACCCCCGGCTCCAACTGGCCAATTCACTTCACGGCGAAGTGAAGACGGCATTGCCGAAAGAAACGGGGATGAAGAGAAGAGCACTTTCAGCTGAGGAAAGGAGAGATTAAAGTTCAAGGCATGACTATCAATATCGAGAACATCGAATCTCATGCACGTCAGCTCCTTGACTCGCGCGATGCATCAGTGCGCGCATTGGTCAAGGAGCGACAGCGCGTACCCGAGCTTCAGACACAGCTAACTGAGGCAGAGCGCGAGGACAAAAAGGCATACATCCGAGCAACGAAAGATGGGTGGAGCGAAGACGAGGTGAAGAGGCTCACTATTCGACCATCGCTGACACTCGACAACAGTGCTGCAGCACGTAGGCGACGAAAACCGATTTCTCCTGCATCATCTTCTTCCACTGATCATGTTTCCGACAGGTGATCAGTGGACGGAAAGCACGAGCACGCAGAGCGCAGAAGGGGGCATCTAAACAGCGCGTCTCTGCGTCAGACACGGAATCCACGGCGTTCAGCCTCCTCATGTTTGGGGAGCCAGAGATAGCCCACTTTTATCTGCCTTTACTCGATCCTCTCAAGACGCCTCACCTCTTTCAGTACCCGATTGCTTACATTCGCAACCCGTTTGAGGATGATCGTCCTTGCTTCCTCCTACCACCGGACGGAGGAGTCGAGTATGCATCACGGCACTTCCTGCTCTTTCACCAGTCTGAGTCGACGCCTGACCTAGCTCCAGTCGTTGCCGCTTTCGACGTGATGGCAGAAGAAGAGGCTCGTATGAGAGGAACGAAGTCGAAGGGTGATGCAACCCCTACTACCTGGAAGGTCCCACTGACGATCGTGGAAGTCATCGTTGCCCTTGACCCTCATTCGGAAGACCCACTGAGCGACGCTCTCGATGAAGCGATTGAGAGTATCAGGGACTTTCAGCTCTACTACCATCTGGAGACGAAGGTCCTGATTCGTCGACTCACTCGGAAAGCCCTGCCCCAAATCATTCCGGTTTTGCGACGACCCTTTGGCGATCCGTCAGTGGCAGAACCGACAATAATGTTGGTGAACGAAGGTGGCGCATCGAGCCTTGCGGCCGCAGTGCCTGAGGTGTCTACCGAACGGCTCAACAACCTGCTTCAACAGACGCGACATCGGCCTGCCGACATCTTCAAGACCTTCATAGTTATGAGGCAGGAAGCTCGTCTCGCGTTTCTGGGCGGCGACTACACAGCGGCGAGTCTGTTCTGTGGCATATCAGCTGAGGCACTTCTGACCGAGTTGATACTTATGTTGCTGTGGGAAGAGGACGAACCGCTGGATAAAGTAGCTGGTTTGTTCGGGACGCGAGACAACATTTCCAATGATCTGCTGAACGCAGTGGCGCAACGACTGCATGGCAATTGGGATAGGAACGGCACAGGGCCGATTGGGCAGTGGCAGAAGGAAGTTGCTGACCTTCGCAATAGGGTCGCCCACCTAGGCACCGTCCCCTCGGAAGCTGAGATACAAGCGGCCTTCGACGCCGTACAGCTTCTCGAACGCTTTGTCGGTGATCGTCTCGTTGAGCGACGGAACTTCACGCGCTACTCACAGACGGCACGCAACTACCTAAACGGTGAGGGCTTCGCACGACGTAACCGCGCGAGTACTTGGAATAAGTTCGCCGCTGCTGAGATCTTCCCTGCCCATGCGAGCTTGCTGTTCACCCTTTGGAAGCGAGAGGTGGACCGCATACGAAACGAACCACCGGTTGCAGATCCGAAGCGGGCGATCACAATCCTGGTGGCCTATCCAAACGGCGCTCGGCGATGGTACCTCGTCGATGAGGAGGTTGATCTTGCCTGCGAAGTCGAAGAACCCGCAGTTAATCCTGCTATAGAAGCGACCGTTCAGAACGCCATCTCATCTACCAAGTTTGAAGTAGTGAGTATCCACCTCCGCTCAATCTCAGCTCGTCTCCCTGAGGTCCAAAGCTGGCGTCCCAGCTACGAATATCTGCCGATGAAGAGCATCCACAGGTGGAACCAATGCTTATGGCAGCCACCCGCTCCAACTACTCGTTAAGTAGCACGCGGATGGTGTGCAGGATCAGCTCATGCTGGCGGCTGTTCAACCGATTAGCTGACGCCCGGCAGCACAAAGGGGTTGGGCTCTCCCGTGGGAACGCCCGCGGCCTCTCGTAACGTCTCCATCGGTAGTTCAAGCACCACGGAGAATGCCTGAAGGATCGCCTCCGGTTCACCGCGCAGGTACTTCGAGATGGACGTGTTGGAAACCTTCACGCCCTTGGCCTCAGCCATCGCCTGGATGCGACGCGCGGACAACTGCTCGGTGTTGGAATCGTTGAGCAGGTCAGAAAGGCGGCTCATCGCTCTATATCCTCGCCCCGGTTCTTTCGCTCCTGCGGGGGCCGGTGGTTAGGAGACTGTGGTGAGCCAGATTGTGGTCCTCGTGGCGGTAGGACATTGCGCGCGGGGTGAGGGAATTCAGCACGCATCCGCCGGCGGTGAGCTTGTAGCTCCGGGTCGAGGGTGGGCTGTGGGTTTTCCTCTCCGTTCATCGTTCTGGTGATTCGTTCCACCTCCCACTTCGCAACCTCTAATGCCTCACTGTATTTGAACGGCTGACGCAGAGCGGTTGCCGCGTCGCGGTATTCCTGACGAGCCTCGTTGATCTTCTGTTCGAGTTTCACGACTTCCTCGGGCAGACGCTTCACCTGGTTCTCCATACGCTGGATCACGCCGACGGTGGGGAACAGTGAGTCGGTGCGTTTGAGTTCCACGGCGATACCGGGGGCGCGGTCGATCTGCAGCTCCACCCGGGAAGCTCCCATGTCGACCATGTTCGCTTGTCCCTGGACGAACCGGACGTCGTGGCCACCAAGGGAAGCCATCACGCCGAGGTCCTTAGCCCCGGCGACCGGTGGCCGCCCGTCGGCGTGCGTGCTCGACCATGCGCGCAGCGCTTCCACGGCATCTGTGCGCTTGTCGTAGATGCGGTTATTGATCGTCATTCGGAACGCCTCCCCGCCGAGGTCGGGTGTTGTCCGGGCGGCTGCCTCACGCAACCCGGGCAGCATGGCCACCAGTGTTTCTCCCCGGGACTGCGCACCGTCCTTACGGTGTACCAGTGCCGCCTGATTGCGGTGCCATGCCGTGTCCAGCCGGCTCAGACGGGACAGTTCCTGATCGGCTTTGGACTTCTCCAGGACCAGCGGGTTCCCGCTGGAGATGGCTTTGACTTCCGCGAAGGACAGCGTGTTATCCCCCACGTCTTCTATCTCCCGGACGTCGAGCCGGCCACGCATGATCTGGTCAATGAACTTACTCTTGCGCTCCAACGTCTGCCACATGAACGTATCGAAAGAGCCCTTGGTAACCACCTGTGAGATCGCGACTTCGGGATTCTGGTTACCTTGCCGGACGATCCGGCCGTGACGCTGGGACACATCAGCTGGCCGCCACGGTGCGTCGAGGTCCACCAGGTGCACAGCGCGCGCCTGGATGTTCGTGCCGACTCCCATCTTCTGGGTTGACCCGATGAGCACGGCCACGTCGCCGGTACGGCAGGCCGCGAACAGCCGGCCTTTCTCGGCGTCGTTCTTCGCCTCATGCATGAACCGCACCTTGTGTTCGGGTATACCTCGTTGCACGAGGTCATCACGCAGCTGCCCGTACACGTTCCACTTATCCGAGGGCGTACCGAGATCGCAGAACACAATCTGCAGGGCACCCGGTGTCGGGTGCGGGTCCCCCGTCTCAGGGTCGTTGTAGATCCGGTCTTTATTCTCCTCATACACCGTGGCGAGGAGGTCCGCGGTGGCACTGATCTTCGTCGCGCCCATTAGGGCGTCAAGCTCCGGGTCGACCAGCCGCATGTCCAGGGCAGCCTTCCGGCCGTCACTGGAAATTTTCAGCATGTTGTCCTCAGTCGGATCAACCAGGCGAGCCTGGATCTTCTCCGCCCTCACCGCGATATCCGCGATGTACTCCTCGAGCTCGATCGACGGCTCCACAGCAACCATGCGCGGTAGACGTCTTCCGTCTCTGCGTTCTTCAATGTCAGGGACCGGCAGCTGGAGGTCCTCCGCGGTCTTCACGTCCGCGAACGTATGGAACATCTTCAACAACTCGGGCACGTTCTGGAACTTCGCGAAGCGTTCCTTCATCTTGAAACTGTCACCGCCGGCCACGGTCATTTCCATTTCGGTCACCACCTGGCCGAACGTTGCAGCCCACGTGTCGAAGTCGTTGATGCCAGCCTGTTCGAGTAAGTCCGGGCGCAGGTAGCGTTGCATCACGTACATCTCGGTGACGCTGTTGGCGATCGGCGTCGCCGTCGCACCCGTGATCACCCGGTCACCGTGGACGCTCCTCAGATACTCGACCTTCGCGTGAAGGTCAGAGGCACGCTTGGATCCATCAATGGCAGCGTCTCTGATATTCGACTGCGTATCGAGGTTTTTGAAGTCATGCAGTTCATCCACGATGAGGTAATCGATGCCGGTCTGTTCGAACGTGATGCCAGGATCGACGGCACGCTCCTGCAGCCGCTTGATTTTTTCTTCATCGGCTTGCAGGCGTGCCTCCTGCTTTTTGATCGTCATCGGCCGTCCGCCGTTCTCGGCCATACGCTCTTTCGCTGCCGCAATCTCCTGGCGTTTTCGATCTACCTCACGGGTGAGGTAGGCGGCTTGAGATTCAGCGGACAGTTCAATGCGCTCGAACGCAGTGCGGGTCATGATGACCGCGTCCCAGTCGTTCGCTGCCGCACGGGCAATGAACTGGCGGCGATCATCTCCCTGCAGATCCGATGAGGACGCGGCGAGGATCTGGGCTTGCGGATAAATTTGCAGCCACTCGCGGGCGAACTGATCCAGCATGTGGTTCGGCACAACGACAGCGGGCTTGCGTGCCATCCCCAGGCGACGGAGTTCCATCGCGCCCATCACCATCTCAGCGGTCTTACCCGCACCGACTTCGTGGAAGAGGCCCACGGACGGCTCGGAAATCATCCGCGCCACCGCCGCCCGTTGGTGCGGGCGCGGCGAGAAGTTCTTCACCAGACCGGGCAGGGTCAGGCGCTCCCCTTCCGTACTGTAGTCGCGCAGCACGAGCGAGTTGAACCGGCGGTTGTACTCATCTGTCAGGGCCACGGCTCGTTCAGGGTCCTCCCACACCCACTCCCCGAACCGGTCCTGCATCAGCTGGGCCTTCTCCTGCGCGGCCGTGGTCTCGGTCGGATTGATAATGCGCCGGCTGCTCTCAGGATTCTCCGGATCAGGATCAGTAACCTGGACACGGCGTTGCTCCAATAGGTTCTTGAAAATGTCGCCGGCTGGCATCCGTTCTGTGCCCCAGTCGTTGCGGGCCGCGAAGACGTGTTTACTCGCTTGAACCTCCCAGTTCGCGCCGGTCACCCGGTCCACACGTGCCTGCCGGTCGCGCAGAATCTGCTGAAGGAATTCCTGATGCACCTCAGGGGCAATCCAGATCGACCCGATCCGCGCCTCAATCTCGTGCGCACCCAACGGTGTCGGTAGCACTTCCTGAAGATCAGTCACATTGCGTTCGAACCGAGGATCATCACCGGCAGCAATGTGAGCGGCGTCGAGCTTTTCGCGGATATTGCCGCTGAGATACTCGGCGCGGGTTTCCATCATCCCCGGCTCACCTGGAACGTCGTAGACAAGGTTCCCGAGTGCGTCCCTCGCCGCAGTTGGTTCGATGCCAAGGAGCTGGGCTATCTCGTTGAGGTCAACTTCTCCGCTCGTATCAAGGGTGACGGCGAGGGCCTCAGCAGGGGTGTCGACGCCACGGATGGGCTTGCGTGGTTGGACCTGCCGTTCCCTCTGCAACGCAGCTGGGGAGGCTTTCTGGGTCGCCTCATCAAAGTTCTCCAGTGCGGTCACCAGTGCACCGAATGGATCCTTACGTAGCAGGCGCACGGCTTTAGGCGTCATGCGGGCCATGATGTCCTCGCCCGCGTCAGTAAATCTGCCGGTGCGGCGTTCGGTGAATCGGTTGATCGGCCCATACGAA
>JBBPYK010000035.1:0-2970 GCA_038199985.1 Actinomycetales bacterium
ATCGCACGACTAATCCAGCCGGTGGCGCTTGCACTGATTGCCTTTTCCCCGCTGGTTGCTGCTGCTGTGGCTAACGGTCCATTGAATGATCGGGCGTATGGCTCCCCTGCTGATTGGCCGGCGGCACTCTGGGCGGCGTTTGCTGTCGCAGCGGGAGGACAATTCCTTTTCTGGCTGTCCATGGGTGTCGAGGGCCCGTTGGAAATGGGGTACCAGCAGGCTGTGACGCCGGACAGACTCATCGCACGGATGAGCGCCACCAAGCGCTCGATGAACCGGGGAATGATCGTTCTTGGCGCGCCCCTGGGCGGTGCGCTTGCCACCGTCACAAGTTCATCCATCGCCCTCTGGGCCGCCGCCGGAGTCATGCTGCTTGCAGCCCTGGCGCTGCTATTCTCAAAGTTCCGAACCGCAAACGTAGAAAACGATCAGCTAACCGACGAAGAAGCGCTTACCTAATAACGGGATAGGCGTCCGTAACCATCCGCTGCCGGGACACTTTTCCGGTGTTGGGCGTGACAGGCCCGCGACGCAATAGAAGCGATCCCCTGAGGCACAGGGCGCATGGCTCCTGCAGACTCCGTACTGCAGGAGGATCTTCCACCGAACACTCTTCGAGCCACGGTTGACTCTCCCCAGGTGCCACTGATATGCGCACGCGCAGTTGGAGTGGAACGAGTGCAACCAAACGACGGTCCATAACAGCTGCCAAAGTCGCGAGGCTAGTTGGTCAGGTGCGCTTCGCTCCGCCGTGGGGTGGGAAAATTTGCTGCTGGTCCTCGCTTGATCGTGCTGGCCTCTGGCGCAGATTGCAGCGGCGGGAGGACACTTAAGGAGTGTGTTTCGGTCAACCCCGGTCGTTCTATGGAGCCGGTGAGCCTGCAGGCTAGTTTGGTGATGGAGGGCACAAGCTTTTTGTCCGCGGGACCGTGGACTGTTGCCTTTTGAGCACGGATGTCAGAGTTGTTGTTTATCCGCCCTCCCCGACACGCATGCGCCTCATGTGGATTCAGAACGAATGGAGAGCAGTGAGTCGTCATGGAAGTCATTCACTCGCGGTGCGCGGGGGTCGATAGATCGAAGTAGGACGCGAAGGTCAGTGTCCGCGTTCAGGGTCGCGGCACCCGGGCCACGGTCTCAACAGTCACGACCTGGGGCGCGATGACAGGTCAGATACTGGAGCTGAAGGAGCATCTGCTGGCGGAGAACGTCACTGTGGTGGTGATGGAAGCGACCGGTGATTACTGGCGCCCCTACTATTACGTCCTGGAAGAAGAGCTGAACGTCATCCTCGTCAACGCCCGCGACGCCAGAAACGTGCCGGGCCGGAAAACGGAACCCGCCCGAAGGACCCGGTGTAGGCATGGTTCTCCATGTTCGCCAGTGTGGCTGCCATGGCCGGGGCAAGGTATTTTCCGCAGGGCTGTCCGGACCCGCTGCAACGCCAGCACGGCGTCATAGCTGTAGCTGCGCGGACGGGGCTTTCGCTTCACCGACGCGACCGGTCCTCGGCCAATCAGGGCGTTGTGCAGTTGGCGGCGGGCATTGGCCCGAGACCAGCCAACTTCGGCCACCAACCGGTCCAGAACCACGCCCCGGCCCTTCTTCGTGATTTCCCTGAGCGCAGACTTTCGTCTTCCCAAAGCCCATCCCTCCAGCACAGCAACAGTGCCCGGCCGTGACCAGAGAATTTCGCGAGCACTTTTCAAATGAGGCACGCACCCCATTTCGTGAGCACTTTAGATGAGTCTCGACGGACCCTTGACGCTGCGCAGGTACTGGCAGGAAGATTAGTCCAACATTTGAGGAGGACGGGATGACTGAGCCAGGAACTGGCCTTAGACGGCGGCTTTCGCTCTTCAGCATGATCGCTCTTGCGTCCGGCGCTGTGTTGGGCGGTTGGCTGGCTGAAGCACCGTACTGGTTTGAACTCACTGGTGCCGGGGCGGCCATCATCTTTCCGATCCTGGCCGTGCTCTTGGTACCGATAGGTCTGGCCTTCGCTGAGCTGGCCGCTATGCTTCCCTACTCATCCGCCGTCGATGTCTGGTCTAGCAACGCCATAAATTCGAAGGCAGGATGGGCGACGCAGTGGCTGTTCTTCCTGGTCCAGGTCGTCGAGCCCCCGCTCGTCGCCTTTATCTTCGTGACCGCGGCAGATTACTTTGTTGATGTGCCCGACGGCGCTAAGCCGCTCATTGCCATCAGCATCATGGTGGTCTGGTACATCTTTTCGAATTTCAATATCGAGTTGACCGGAAACCTAGCGACCATCTTTTTTATCGTCATGGTTTGCATCACGATTGGGAACTCGATCTACTACTTCGCCAGCGGGCACTGGGAATGGACGAACATTTCTCAGCACGGCGGCTTCTTCCCCCACGGCATGATAGGTGCGATCGCTGGCGCGTCGGCTTTGGTGTTGAAGTTCATTGGCTTCGGTATGACGCCGACGCTGATCCAAGAAACAAGGTTCCCCGCGAAAAAGATGGTCATCGTCATTTTATCGGCGTTGTTTATCCCCGCTATCGTCTACATGTTCGCTACCTTCGCAATTGGTGGCCTCGCCCCGGCAGGCGTGATCGCCAACCTGACTATCCCAGAGCCGCAGCTCGTGGATCAATTGGATATGGCTGGCATCGTTGGTTTGCTCGCGATCGCCTCCGGGCTCCTTTATGCCTTGACGACCTTGATGGGATTTTGGACCTCGTCCGCCCGGGTGCTTTACGGCGCGTCCCAGTTACGCCAGCTTCCACCGTGGTTCAGTAAAACGAATCGGCACGGTCAGCCATACATCGCGAACGTTGTTGTCTTGGTCTTCGGGATCTTCTTTGCCATCTTCACCAACACAAACTGGGTGCAGTACATTTATTCACTGTCCGTGGTGGCCGCTGGGGCGGTGTATTTTATGGTGTGCCTATCGGCCCTGATGCTCCGGAACAAGCAGCCGGCGTGGAAGCGTTCCTACCG
>JBBPYK010000036.1:0-12001 GCA_038199985.1 Actinomycetales bacterium
GAATCTGCGGTGGAACGACGTTGGTTGATGAGTCGTATTGCACCGCATTTGGTCCGTCCGCTGGGATTCATCATTCCGGATAGCTGCAGTGCTCCCCGGCTTGAGGCGGCCGCTGCCGGGCTCGGAGTGCTCATTTACGACTTCCTGCGCAGACTCTCCGGCCTGAGTGGAGCAATACTCCCTCACCCTCAGCTTCTGTCCCGTCACACCGTTGCGGCCATGGCTCCGGCGCTGGATGCAGACCGGATACGTCGCGGAATCCTCTACTGGGACGGGCAGGTAATCGACGACGCCCGCCTTGTCCTCGGCATAGTGCGCACCGCAGCTGGCCTGGGTACTCACGTGATCCGCGACCTCAAAGTGACCGGCCTAACGGCTACCGCAGTGAGCGCGGTCGATACCCGAACAGCTCAAGCGCTCACGATCCACGGCCGTACGGTGGTGAATGCCACCGGCGTCTGGGCTGCCAAGTTCGAACCCGATCTGACCATCACACCCAGCCGCGGAACGCACCTCGTCGTCCGCTCGGAGCGGCTAGGCAACCCGCACACCGCGCACACCGTCGCCGTCCCCGGTCACTTTGGTCGGTACGTGTTCGTACTCCCTCAACCCACCGGCGTCGTCTACATCGGACTGACCGACGAAGAGGATCACCATGCGGAAGGGCATCAGCCTGAAGTTCCCGAGCACGACGTCGACTTCCTCCTCAGCGTTGTGAACACCACCCTTTCAGTGCCGCTGACGCGCGACGACGTCGTCGGCTCCTTCGCTGGGCTCCGACCACTGGTGCAATCCACGAAAGAGGACAAACTTCTCGGCACAGCCGATATTTCACGCCGTCACCTGATCCAAGATGTAGCTGGTCGGCCCATCACTGTTGTTGGCGGGAAGCTGACCACGTATAGGCGAATGGCACAGGACGCTGTCGACGTCGTGATCCGTCGGTTGGGTTACGGACGCAATTGCAGCACGCGTACCCTACCGCTGGTGGGAGCCGGAAACCTGCACGAGCTCAACGCCATCCAGGCTCCCGCCCGTCTGATTCAGAAATACGGCACAGACGCCGTCAACGTCTGTGCGCTTCAGCGACAGTATCCAGCACTAGGACAGCCGCTCTTTGAAGGCACGGACATCACCGGCGCGGAGCTGCTGTTCGGCGTGCTCGCCGAAGGTGCCAGTACCGTCGAGGACCTTCTGGAACGCCGGACACGGCTGGCCCTGGTACCCGCCGATGCGGCCAAGGCGCGGCGTATGGCAGCTGAAATCATCACCCTTGCAGGGGGCATTTCCCCTGTTCGGCCCCTTGGCGGCGGAGTACCGGAATGACCGCGATGAGGGGCCGAGATGCGTTACTTCTGGTGAACCCGGTATCGGGGAGCGGTCGAGGCCTCAAGCTGTGGCCAGAGACCGCCAAGGCCCTTCGTGCAGCGGGCTTCACCCTCACGGTCACCATCACCGAGAGTCTCGACGACGCTACCGCTCAGGCCCGCCAAGCTGAACAGGGCTCTCTCGTCGCAGTTCTCGGTGGAGACGGTTTCCTCGGAGCAGCCGCAGCTGGAGCGCGCGACTCCGGTGCCATTATCCTCCCCCTCGCTGGTGGGCGAGGAAACGATACGGTCCGCCGGCTCGGGCTTCCGCTGAACCCGGTAAAAACAGTGCGTGCGCTCACGAAACTCGACGTTAAAGCACTCGATCTCGGTCTGGTCAACGGGCGAGCATACTTCGGCGTCGCCAATGTTGGATTCGACGGGCTGGCCAACGAGTACGGCAACAATGCCCGGCTGCACCTCGGGCCTTTCGTCTACCTCTACGGCGGACTCAAGGCCATTCTGGACTGGCGCAACGTGACATTCACAGTCACCACTGATGACCGGACGACGACGTTCTCCGGCTGGTTTGTCGCCGTCGGGAATGTAGGGCAGTACGGTGGCGGGCTACGGATATGTCCGGAGGCCAAGGCCGACGACGGCCTGCTCGACGTGGTCTCGCTGGGCCGGGCAGGAGTTCTTTCCATGATCTTCACGTTCCTGCGCTCCTACCGCGGCACCCATCTGAGCCAACGCCACATCAATCTCGACCGAGGATCAAAGGTGACCATAGCCGCCAATAAAGCGTTGAACGTCTACGCCGACGGCGAGATGGTGTGCGCCCTCCCCGTGTCACTGGAGATAGCACCGAGGGCTGTCAACGTTCTGGTACCACCGGAGTCGTGCGCGCTCGGCGCCACTCATCCCGAGTGATGCCGGCGCCGGTGAGGCTGTTACTTATTGGAACCCGGGGCCCAGGACCACGGCGAGAGGCCCAACGGCCGCGGAGTCCACCAGTGTCGGGATGCCAAGCAGTGCGCTCAGCGCTTGAGCGTTGGGCAGCTGCTCCGGTCCGTTGTAGTAAATGATCGACGCCTGTAGTGGTTGTCCGGCCCAGTTGGTGATGGCTCCAGGGGTCCAGCCATTCGCGCTGATGCGTTGGGCTGCGCTGTTGGCCAGCCCAGGGACCACGGTCGCATTCATGACCGCGACAGACTGGCTCCTGTCTACTGCGGCGTCAGGCTCAGTGGGTTCAGCACTCTCTTCAACGGCTGGTTCGCTCGTCTCCGGATTCGCTGAGGGGTCCGCCGTTGGTTCCGCGCTCGCGGGTGCGCTAGCCGATGAACTGGGTGAATCTGTCGCGGCAGGTGAGCTGGCCTGTGACGGAGAGGTTGGCGCCGTGCTGTCATCACCGGCGTTGAAACCCAGTCTTGGGAGCACAAAGTAGGCCGCGAGGCCTACAAGAAGCGCCAATAGGCCTACCGTGACAATCAGGCCGAGACCACCGGCACCAGGAGTGACAAGCCGCTCGCGGTGAACGCCCTGCCGGGACGTTGACTCCGGAACCTTATCGAACTCGTCGCGTGGGTATTGGGTCATGTCCTGCAGGGTCCTTACGGCGTTGACTGAAGATTAAGCTTCGTTACCCAACCGCCGGGCCGTTCTGGCGCGCTGCCGGGTTGTTCGTAGTCTACGCAATCTCTTGACCAACATGGGGTCATGGGCCAGCGCGTCCTCTGTATCGATGAGGGCGTTGAGGATTTGGTAGTAGCGCGTAGCGGAGAGATCAAACAGTTCACGAATGGCTTGTTCTTTGGCCCCAGCGTATTTCCACCACTGCCGCTCCAGGGCTAGCATCTGCTGGTCACGGGCGCTCAACGGGCTCTGTGGGTCAACGGCATCTTCATGGACGATTGCCTCGGGCTGGGCCATGGTGCACCGCGCTTCCCTGTAGTAAATAAACCTTTTGTGAACAATCTGTTCCGCTTCCATGGTAATCGTGAATGACAGACGTGTCATTTACGATTACCTCAACGTGGGCGCGTTTCGCGGTATCCGACAGGAGTCAGCCAAGATGGAGAGGTGAACTCCGATGAAGCACTTTTCACCCTTCCTCATAAGGAAGCTGCGCCCCTGCGCTTCGCGTCCCCAGCGTCGGTCGACGACGTCGTTGGACCCGGGTGGGCAAAGCCCATGGCGGCCGCGGAACCTCAGCTGCATGAACTCGCCGCGTTTCTTCTGAGCGAGCGAGACGCCGACCGGTCGTTCCTGCCGTCGTCGGAAAATATTCTCCGCGCCTTTCAGCAGCCGCTGAATCAGGTCCGTGTTCTCATTGTGGGCCAGGACCCTTACCCCACACCGGGGCATTCGGTGGGACTCGCTTTTGCTGTCAACAAGGGGGTGCGCCCCTTGCCGCGAAGCCTGAACAATATTTACCGCGAGTTGGCAGCGGATGTCGGTATCACGACGGCGCCGCACGGTGATCTTTCGGCGTGGACGCGGCAGGGGGTACTTCTACTCAATCGCTGCCTCACCGTTAGTGTGGGCGACGCCGGTTCACACAGAAACCGAGGCTGGGAAAACGTGACAGATCTGGCCGTACGTGCGCTGACAACAAGCCGACGTCGGACTGGTCAGCCGATGGCCGCGATTCTCTGGGGCCGCGACGCACAGAAGCTGGCACCCCTCCTTGAAGATATTCCTCGCGTAGAGTCTGCCCATCCGAGTCCGTTGTCTGCTGCACGCGGATTCTTTGGGTCGCGGCCGTTCAGCCGAGTCAACGAAATGCTGACCGCGCAAGGCGGGGACCCCGTGGACTGGCGATTGGATCCATAACGGATCTCCGTTCCCACTAGCGGCGTCTGTTGCTCCGGCGTTCGTTACTGCTCAGACCGCGGGTGAAGGGTCTGGCCAAGTTATCGCCAAGAACCACCCCGCCAGCAATCGCCAAAATGATCGTCAAAGCATTGAACAGCCCAACAGCACCGCTGGTCATGATCTCTGATTCCACGCTCAGGTCATACATGGAGCGGAAAATGGTCAGACCGGGGTAAAGGAACATGACGGCTGGGACCGCAACAACCAGCTGGGGTGCACCAAGTTTGAGAGACACGACCCTGGCGAGCATTCCAATGAAGATGGCGGCCACAGCCGGAGCCAAACGGTAGCCAAAGCCTAGGGTGAGTACCCAGTAGTACAGCAGATAGCCAGCCACACCAACCAACGACGTCGGCAGAACCAGTTTCACGTCCGTTTGTTCCGCTATACAAATCATTGCCACCGCTATGAACACCAGAACCACCACTACGGGCAGCGGATAGATAGACCCCTGCGAGACAATGACGTCCAGCTGCTCGACGCCCAGCATGAGGCCAACCACTAGGGCGACGGCGATACCGGCAACAATGCCCGCGAAGACAAAGAACGCGGACAGGTATCTCCCCCCGGCTGTGACAGGGAAACCATTGATCGCGTCCTGAGTGGCCGATACAAGACGCCCAGTTGGCAAGAGCAGGAGTATTCCAGCGGAAACCACGAGTGCGGGCGCAATGTCCACTTGTAGCCACCAGAAACCCATGGCGGTGAACGTCACGAGCGCCGCAGACGTGGCTACCGCAAAGAACTCGGGAACACGCCATTTGCCAAGCGTCCGGGACACGAGGTCCACAGCCATGCAGATACCGAAGCCGATCAGTGAACCCAGCGGCCCCCCGCCGATAAACGCCACGATGGCCGCGGCAAAGATGCCGAACGCGGCTGTCACCATCCATCGTGCAAATGGTTTGGTGCGGGTGGTAATCTCTTCGAGTTTTTCAGCGGCCTCGACACGCGTGAGGCCGCCATCGACGATGTCCGTTACCAACTGATGGATCTGTGTCAGGCCTGCGTAATTGTTGGTCCATGATCTGACAACGCGCAGGACAGACGTCGGCGTGTGGTCTTTGGGCGAGTAATTCAGCACCACGGACTGGTTGGTGATGTCGACTTCTATACTGTCGAGACCAAACGCCGCCGTCACGGCGATGATACTGGTCTCCACCTCCAGGGCGCCGGCGCCATATCGGAACATGGTTTCGGCCAGGCCGAGCGCGAAGTCTAGGGTCTTGCGCGCGCTGGCATCGGGTCCAGTGCGTGCCATCAAGGGGTTGGAGTACGGGCTTCCCGCGAGCCGCTCTACGATGCTCATCGCCTGCGTTGGCGGAGACTCACCCTGAACTAGTTTGCGCAGCATTCGTCGTGACGCCATTTGCGATTTGTCTGACTTGACCGCGTGTGGGGTGATAGGCAGTGCGTCCGTTGGCAACGTCCGCGCAGCTTTGCCCGACTTTGCCGACTTCAGCGGCTTGGACTGCTTGCGAGATGGCTTCCGCTGCTCAGAGTGTTGCTGATCGGGTTTCTGAGCACTGGCCGGCTCACGCTTGGGTTTCGGCTGCTCAGCTTCCCCAGCTCTGGGGGGCGCCGGCACCCGCGGGATGAGGCCTGCATTGGGCTGGCTGTCCGTCGCAGGGCGTTCCTGATTATTTTCTGTTTCGTTGTTCACAGGATCACCTCTTCCGGTCGGCCAGCCTTTCGACGGCCCGTGTCTGTCAGTAAAATGGTTGCTGGTATTTACGCCAGTAAAGTTGTCTGGCAATTCGCTCGCCCACGCTATTCCACAAACGGTACTTCACCGGACTGAGCACCAGGTCATAGCAGCCTGCGAAGTCAGTCACACTTTTGGTGAAGCTCGTCTTGAACAGGCCCATGCCGTGATGGGGATGTGACTTGTCTTTCAAATCGTCGGCCGGGGGCGTGCCACAGAAATCGTATTCTGTGATGCCTTCGGCCTTGAGCTGGTTGATCGCTGTCCACTGGAGCAGGTGCGAATCACCGTACTGGTTTCGGTTGGGTACGGACCCGCCATCCTTGTAGGTTCCCTTGTTTCCGTACTTGACGACGAACGCCCCCACCGAGGGTTTTCCGTCCTCGTAGACGAATAGGAATCGGCCAAGACCGGCTAGAAGGAACTTCTCCCAGAAACTCTTGTAGTACTCATAGGGTCTGGGTGTGGCGGCGAGTTTGCCTTGCTGTGCGGAGCAAATCATGGAGTACATCGCCTGGAAGGTTTCCTCACTGCCATCCACGTTCCGTACCTCAACACCTTCCCTGAGTGCCCGGCGGATGGCATTGCGGCCACGTGAATGCAGGGTGCGCAGCAACGGGTTCTCGTCCAGACTCACATCGAGAATGGCGGTGCTGTCGTTGACCTGAATGTTGTAGGACTTAACCAGCCCGCGCGCTGTCCACTGTTCGCGGACACCGACGGAGTCGAAGACGTCGGGTTCTATTTTGATGGCGAACACTCCGAGCCGGTCACGACGAACCAGTCCAGCCACCGCTTCGACCATGTCCGGGATGTCCTCGCCGGAGGCCGTGTCTGGCCCCTTGATCATGTACCAGAACTTGCCGAGGCCTGGAAAACTCTTCTCAAGTACGGGGTTGTAAGAAGTTACCCCTTCGCCCTCGATCACCAGGTAAACGGGCGTCCAGCCCTGCTCCTGCTTGACCTCAAGGAACGGCTGCGACTGCATCATGTTGCCGCCATTGGGGTTGGCAATGACGTGCTCGTCCCAGGCGGCGATCTCCTGCGCCGAGGCGTGACGTGCTTCGAAACGAGCCAAAGCGGGCCCCCATCAGTCAGTGGTGGTGAACGGTGGTCTAGAAGTAGATGCGGTTGCGGAGCCGGTGAGAGAGCGACAATGCAGCTCGTTGGCCGATTCGCTGCCAGAGCAAATAGGGGATTTTACGGACGGGCTGATCTACGGTTCCGATGTAGGACACGATGTCGTTGGAAAAGCCCGATTTGAACTGTCCAAGCCCGTAGCTGGGGTGCTCCTTGTCTTCCATCGCTTCTGGAGGCGGGGTGGTGTGGAGGTCGTAGCTGGTGACGCCCTGTGACTTCAGGTGCTTCATGACTTCCCACTGCAGCAGGTACGGGGCCCCTGAGTTGCCGACAGCCTTCGAGCTGGCGCCATCTTTGTAGAGGCCTTTGGTGCCAAAGTGCGTGACGAAGATTCCGGCAACTGGTTCGCCGTCTTTGATGGCGAAGTGAAAGGAGCCGAGACCTTGTTGCGCTGCCGTGCTCCAGAAATTCTCATAGTAAGCGTAGTCACGCAGGTAAAAACCGCCGCGTTCAGCTGTCTCTCGGTAGAGCGCATACATCAGCTGCATGGTGTCGGCTGTGGCGGGGCGTGTCTCCGCGGTGATGCCCTGTTTCTCGGCTTTGCGGACGGACCGTCTTCCGCGTTGGCGAAAGCTTGCGAAAATATCGTCTTCGCTCGGCGTGAGATCCACGACGATGGTGTGCGCGTTTGGTTGGATGGGCTTCACCGCTACGAACGATGTCGGAAGAGTGGTGTCTGCTGGCACTTCCGGTTCCATGGTGAACAGGAAGATGTCCTTGTGCCGCCGCGCGTAGTCGGCATTGGCTTCCTCGATGTCCTTCAGGAGACCGCCGTCGGGCGTTCCTGGCCCCTTCGGTGAATACCAGAGCTGGCCCAGGCCATAAACCTTCTTGACGAGGAATAGGGCGTAGATGTTGCGCTCGGCCTCGTAGACCATGTACCGCGGAACCCATCCGTTGGCCCGTTTCTGCTCGGCAAAGAAGATGCTCTGGAGCAGGTCTCCGCCGTCGGGGTTGGTGAGGATATGGCGGTCCCACTGCTGGGCTTCCTGGAGTGTTGCTGAACGGAGTTTCATCGCATTTGAGCATACCAGCGGGCTCTGTGAAGTCGCTGGTACGAGCCGTCGACTGCTCACCTCCGAGATGGCGTGTTCATTTAATCGTCAGTAGGCTGACTGGCAAGGGTTGGTTGCATAATCAACCCTTGCCGATTCCTTCCACGAAAGGGTGCAGCGATGACTGAACAGAACCTCCCCGATGAAGAGCTGACAGTAGTGGGCGAAGATCCCACAATTCCCGACGAAGGTGTGGACGCCGTGGACCCGGGAACGCTGGACAGCAATCTCGAGGCGACGCCTGACCAGTACCCGGAAGCTGCGGAGAATAATCCGGATCACTGGGATGAAGATCCCCTGATCCGAGGCGAGCAAACGTCAGCTGGCGTCCTGCCTGAGTCTGACCAGGAACTGCGGGACGAAACCGAAGAGGAACGCTATCGCGACGGCGACGAGCAGGTGCCACCGGAGGAGCCGACGATGGGGGAGGCTGCGCACGACGTCGATTTTCCGCAGTCGGGCGACCCAGAAGCCGCCGACGCTAGCGATGACCCGGCAAACCTCGGTGGGTCTCCGCTCAGCGGCTTTGACCCGGAGGACACCGACCGTTAGTCGGACTTGCTGTGTGCATCGAAGCCCGCCTCCCGGGCGGTAATGTTGGCGCACATGGACCGAATTCTGACTGTCTCAGACAGCGTTGTTATCGCGGCGGACCCCGCATCCGTCTACGCGGCCGTCAGTGATGTGACGCGCATGGGCGAATGGAGTCCGGAAAACACGGGTGCAACCATCACTGGCGGGCACACCCAAGCGCAGGTGGGACTCGAGTTCAAGGGCACCAACAAGCGTGGAAAAGCCGCTTGGGTGACCCGTTGCACAGTCACCGTTGCCGATCCGGGTGAGCGCTTCGCCTTTCGCGTTGAGGCAATTGGCGTACGGACTCCGCGGATTCGCGGGCGGGTTGCGTCGTGGGACTACCGATTTGAGGCAGCCGACGACGGCGGCACACGGGTCACGGAAACGTGGACTGACAACCGGCGCTGGCCCCGGCTACTCATTCGGGCTTTCGACTGGGCGGCGACCGGAGGCAACACGTTCCCGGAGTTTCAGAAGGGCAACATTCGGCGTACTTTAAAAAAGCTGAAGACCGCTATGGAAGCGAAGTAGCTCCGCTCTAGCCTGCGCGCACATGAGCCAGAGTCAGTCCGATCGGAATGCTGACCAGAATCACCACCAGCAGGACCCTGTACAGCCATAGTGCCCACAACGGGCCCGACCCCTTGCCGCGGACAGTACGGATCATGATGGCCAGCGCGACGACGAGTAACAGCCCTCCGCCATCGACCACGTAGGGGTTGCGGATGAGCGTTCCGCCGATGACCGCAGCGCTCCCAACATTCCAGGTGAGCAGTTCGGCTGTAACGATGCGCGACGATGGCGGTTTGGTCGAGAGAGCGCGCTGTGCGGTACCGAACGCGTTCTGCGCTACACCGGCAACGAGCACTTGATAGGCCGCCGCCCATGATCCGTGGGCCAACTGCAGCGGACTGGTGACAGCAGCAACGAGGCCTCCAGCGATGATCCATGCTGTTCCAAGGATGCGGAAGGGGTTAGTCCGCCATACTCGCGAGGGAGGTCGTGACGGTACCTCTGCTGAAGGCTGCACTGTGCTCATGACCTCCAACGTACACCTTTTCTACGAACTGTAGAATGGATGGCATGGATACCGCCCTACACGATCTCAAGGACCGCGACGACGTCTATGATCTCGTCAGCAAGTTCTATCGGAAGGCTTTTGCGGACCCACTTCTGGGCCCTGTCTTCGATGTGGCTCAGATGGATTTGGACAAGCACATGCCCATCATGTGTGATTTCTGGGAAACCGTTCTCTTCCGTGCGGGCTTGTATAGACGAAATGCTCTGCAGCAGCATTTGGACCTGAACGAGAAAACGCCACTGGGGTCCGAACACTTTGACCGTTGGCTCAGTCTCTGGACGGCAAACGTTGATGAGCACTGGGCCGGACCCAAGGCGGAGTTGGCCAAGATTCAGGCTCAGCGCATTGCCCAGTCCATCCATCGCCGGGTGCAGGGACGTTCGGGCAGCGATTTTGAGACCATCGGCCGTCGTCGCGACTAAAGCGCCTTGCCCCTGAGTACCAGCCGTGGAATCAGCCTCACGAAGATGACCATGGCTATCAGTTCCACAATGGTTTGTGTGAGAACCACCAGCGGCACCAGGCTCAGCGGTTCCGGAAGCGCAAGAGCCAACGGCAACACCACGAGGGAGTTGCGCGTGGCTCCGCTGAAGACAACCGACGTCGTGCTGGCCGCGCTCAGGCGCGCTATCCTCGCTCCCCACAACCCCAACGGAACCATCAGGACCAGAAATGCGACGTAGACCGGGACAACCCGCATCAGCGATCCGGCCTGCGCTCCAAGGCCCGCGATCTGGGAACCGACGACGACGGCCAGTGTGAGCATCATGAGCGGGACCATGAGTCCCTGCATGAAGGACATGATGCTCTGCGCCGCACCGGCCCGGCGAGCACTCCACTGCGTTACTACAGCCAGTGTCAGCGGGACGATGATCAAGAAAACGAATGCTTCGATGAAGGGGGCGGGCTCAATCGACGCCACAAGGTCCGCTCCCGTGAAGATCAGCAGATACACCGGTAGTAGGACCATCTGCGCCAGCATGAGGATAGGCGCCGCCGCCAATAGCCGGTCAGTAGCACCACCGGCCAGCCCCGCGAATACGATCACGTAATCTATGCACGGCGTCAGCAAAACCAGGAGCACGCCCGTCAAGAGCACAACGTCGTCCGCGACAAAGCGCGATACGCCGAACACGACAGCAGGCACGACAAGGAAGTTCAGGACCAGTGTGGTGACCATGAAGCGTCCATCGCGAAAAGGGACGCCTAGCTGCGCAAAAGGAACGCCGAGGAACGTTGCGTAGAGCAGCATTCCCAGAGCGGGGGTGATCAGGTTGGCCAGTGCACCCTGTGCCGACGGCACTAGCAACCCTGCGGCTCCCCCGACAGCTATGGCCGCGAAATACAGGGCAATCTGGTGACGCTCCACCGTCTAGTCGCAGGCCTTCAGCCGGTACAGTTCCGCGTGTCCTTCAACGGCGATGAGCTCAAACGCCACCGATTCGGCCGCAGCGTCAATTCCGGGATATGCGCGGGCCCCTTCATTTTCGGAGGCCGAGATCAGATCATCGCCAAAGTCCAGCAGGTGGGTCACGCCAGCTCGCTGAGCAGCATCGCAAACGCGTGAGGAGGTCCCGACGTCGTCAAGTCTTTTACTCAGCAACACGCGGTCCTCACCCATTGCCGACATGGTCATATACGGGTAAAGGACCTGTCGGTCTGCGAGCGCAACGGCCAGTGCAGAGCCGTTCCACGGGTTGTTTGCGAGCACGGCGTCTTCGGGAACCAAAGTGTCCAGCCTCGCCAATAGCGCAAGCTCGTCCGTGTCTAGTTGCTTGGACTCATCAGGCGTGGAGGGAACATGGAAGGCTTTGGCGGTGCGAGCGTTGAGTTGCCACAGCGGTGGACTGCCAGCAGCGATGACGACGACGGCGGCTATGGCCACGAGCGGCGCGCTCGTCTTCAACGGGGCCCAATCGGATTTGCGGTGTGCTGCGTTGACGAGCCATTCAACGCCGACAGCGGCGAGGGGAACGCCAATGACTGGCATGATCGACGCCAGCCTGTCCGGATTGCCGTACCAGGGAGAGATCAGCGCGTTGCCCACTGGATTTTCGGATCCGGTCGCCAGCCCGTAAACGATGACCACCATGCCCCATGTGACGGTGAGCCAGCCCCTACCGTCGCGCCGGGCGAGCAGGACGAGCCCGCCGAGCACCAGAGCTGTGAGGACAACGGCCGGAGTCCAGGCAGGCGCTGGGAAGTGAGTGGCCGCACGCCAGATTGCCTCGATGAACGGCATGGTCTGGGGATTCGCCCA